>JAJFMF010000007.1 GCA_021772315.1 Chlamydiota bacterium | reverse complement strand
GATTCCATGATTTGTTGTTGTCCCACTTGTCGACCCCGTTCCACTCATGGTAATGCTGCCACTTGTAGTACTTGTAGTCCCAGCACTACTCATTAAAATGCCTTGATTGGTTCCAGCAGCTACTCCAGATCCAACTCCTGTCAGTGATAAATTCCCGCCACCGGAGGCTGTTACATTTGAACCTGCTCCTGAGATGATGATCCCTTGGCAATCACTTGTGCCTGCTGACCCTGTTCCATTCACTGTAAGAGTTCCACTGCCTCCTGTTGATGAAATGGTTCCACTTGAAAGAACGCTAATCCCTCGATTGGTCGTCGTTGTTCCTGTACCTATCCCTGTAAGCGTTATATCGCCACTTGTCGTTCCAATTCTTGATGTTGCTCCAGTGACTATAATGCCATCACAGCTTGATGTTCCTGAGCCTCCAGCTCCTGTAATAGTTGCCATACCCGTAGTGGTTGTTGCTGTGCTTCCACCTTCAATACGCACCCCATTATTCGAAGCTGTTGTTGCAGCTGCACTTCCTGTTCCCATCATCATCAAAGAGCCACTAGTTGAAGATACTGCACTTCCACCAAAGAGTTGAATTCCATGGCCAGATGTTCCAGCACCTCCTCCAGTACCCGTTAAACTCACATTTCCTAAGCCTGATGAAGAAGCTATTGAAGATGCATTGGAAAAAAGCATGCCTTGATTGCTACTTGTTCCAGCCCCTCCCACTCCTGTAAGCGTGATATTTCCATCCACTGATGTGACTGAACTTAGTATCTGAATCCCTCGATTTACGGATGTTGTTCCAGAACTAGAACCGGTACCTACCAATGTAATATCTCCTGAGTCACTACTCGATATTGTGGATCCACCACTTACAACAAGTCCTGAATTACTTCCTGTTGTGCCATTCGCTGTTCCTGTCATTAAGATATTTCCATCAACACTTGTCACATCTCCAATTAATAACAATCCAATATTTGAGCTCGTCCCACTGCTCCCAATTCCAGTCATACTAATATCAGCAGCACTTACACCTGTTCCCGTTGATAATACACTCGCGGAGGCGCCTATGAAAATCCCCTCGGTTGAACTCGTTCCATCTGCTGTTCCCATTATAGTAATATCACCATTTACGCTACTGACTGGCATAGAAGTTGTTATTTCTAAACCACTTGTTCCTGTACCTGTAATATCAATAGTCCCTGTCCCAACTGTACCCGTTGAAGTAACCGAGGTTGTACCAATTAAATCTACTCCAATAAATCCATTCCCTGTCCCCTCTAGAGTTACTGACCCGTCGACTGTTGTGAGTGTTATGCCTGTAAAAAACAATCCTCCTCCACCTGATACAGGTCCTGCAGTACCAGTAATAGAAATAGTGGCGGTATCTGTTGATGAAATTGTACCGGTGCCATTGACTCCTGAACTCGCAGTTGCAGCACTACCGCCTATTCCTATCATATCTATTGATCCCGTATCTGAAGTAATCAGTCCACTTGCTGTTATTCCAACACCAGTGTTACCGCTAGTACCCGTCATCATAATTGGTCCAGATGTGGAGGATACTAAACTTGAACCAGAATTAGTAATCCCATTTCCGGTTGCTCCAGCAAGCATCGATGCCGTCATCGTAATTCCGCCAGATGTCGAAGAAATCGATCCACCATTAGTAATTCCATTACTTGTACTACCTACACCTGTTAATGTAATACTGCCTGTAGTTGATGAAAGAACCCCTGTACCTATAAGCGTAATTCCACCAACTGGGACTGGAGCTAAAGTTGCATCCATGCCAGTGATCGATATAGATCCAGCGCCCGTCGTAATTGATCCAGCAATTGAAGCATTTGCATTTACTGGAACTAGTATCCCTCCTGTAACAGTCACATCTCCACCACCTGTTACAATAACAGACCCAGAAGCCACTGAAAAGACAGCATTTCCTACAGCTCGATCACCAGCATCGACAAGACCATTCCCATTAACTGTCACGGTCAAATCCCCCCCAGTTAAGGTGAGATCTCCTAAAGCTGTGAAGAGAACTGAACGCCCTGCATCCAGAATTAAATCATTTCCACCAGCTCCTGCAGAAACGGTATCAGCGATCGTCACATCTGTATTGGCTTGAAGTGTAACTGTTGAGCTGCCAAGGAGCGTACCAAGACTTCCTCCATCCATTGTCGTTGTTCCACCAGCAGGTAAATAGGTAGTACTTGTTGCAGCCCCTCCTCCCGAGACAACTGTCACATTTGTTGGATCAAGAAGGATATGTCCACATTTTCCATTGGGTGCTCTAAGATCAACTGTGCCACGGTAAGCTAAATTATCATGACCTGAAATCTCAACAAACCCTCCATCACCCCCATTTTCTCCGCCTAGACTTTGGATATGCCCATGATAGAAGGTTTGTCCATCTGACCAGATGATGACGCGTCCGCCGTCACCTTCATCGATAGCATCAGCGACAATTGTCACGCCAGGCTCAATTTTCGTGATTTGAGAATTCACAAGA
>JAJFMF010000006.1 GCA_021772315.1 Chlamydiota bacterium | reverse complement strand
TCTTGTGAATTCTCAAATCACGAAAATTGAGCCTGGCGTGACAATTGTCGCTGATGCTATCGATGAAGGTGACGGCGGACGCGTCATCATCTGGTCAGATGGACAAACCTTCTATCATGGGCATATCCAAAGTCTAGGCGGGGAAACTAGCGGCGATGGAGGATTTGTTGAGATCTCGGGTCATGAAAATTTAGCCTATCGCGGCACAGTTGATTTATCGGCACCTAATGGAAAGTGTGGTCATATCGTTCTTGATCCAAAATTTGTTACGGTTGTATCGGGGGGAGGGGTTGCAGCGGATACGACCTTTCTACCTCCAGGTGGAACAATAACGATGGATGGTGGAAGTCTTGGTACGCTCCTTGGCAGCGCAACGGTCACACTTCGAGCCAATACAGATGTTACGATCGATGATACAGTTTCTGCAGGAGCTGGTGGAAATGATTTAATTCTGCGAGCAGGCAGTTCAGTTCTCTTTACAAGTTTAGGCATACTCTCCTTAACTGGGGGAGATTTAAATGTGACAGTTAATGATAGTGGAGCTGATGCTGGCGATCGAGATGCAGGAACAGCGACATTTTCGATGGCTGCTGGATCTTCCATTATAACAAGCGGCGGGGATGTCACAGTAACTGGAGGGACTTTTGGGGGATCGGTTATTGCAACAACACTCATTAGCGGATCGATTTCTACAGGAGCAGGAGCTGTTTCAATTACAAGCATAGATGCAAGTACTGTACCTAGTACAAATGGAATCCGTCTTGTAGGTGGAAGCATCGCGACAACGACAGGTTCAATCACCTTATCGGGTACGGGTGGAGACCTTGCAGCCGGTATTTCTCATGAAACAAGCTCGACAATTTCTTCGACAATAGGAACGATAAACATGACAGGAATCGGTGCTGGAACGACAGGTACGAGTCATGGCATACATCTTATATCCTCGAGCAGTGTATCTACGACAAGTGGAACGCTAATCATGATGGGGACAGGTGGAGGCGCTTTGACGACGAATAATGGAATTCGAGTTGAAGGTGGTAGCACGATCACAACGACATCAGGTTTGGGAAATATCGTAGGAGTTGGGGGAGCAGGAACTTCTTTGAATGTCGGTATCCTTGTAACAGGAGCACTTTCCAACATTGGGACTGTAAGTGGAAACATGACACTGACTGGAACGGGAAATGGAACATTATCGTTTAATGATGGAATCAATATTGCGTCCACTGCGTCTATAGCATCAACTGGAACGGGAACATTGGTGATTAACGGGACGGGAGCTTCTACTGGAAATGATAATAATCGAGGGATCGCCCTTTCAGGGGCTGGGACTTTAATTACTTCAGTCTCAGGTAAGATTGAGATGAATGGAACAGGAGGTGGAATAAGTAGTGCATCAGTTGAGGATAATGGAATTCTGATCGATTCTGGAGCAAAAGTCACCTCAACTGGAACAGGAGCTACAGCAGCGACCATTACAATGACGGGGAGAGGTGGGGATTTAAGCGGGACTGATAATAATGGAATTTTCATAAACGCTGTCGGATCTGGGGTGATGACAGTTGATGGAGATATCCTGCTCACAGGATTTGGAAACGGAGTATCCGTACGAAATAAAGGCATTCGACTGGTAGGGGGATCAATTAGTTCATCAGGGGGAACGATCACTTTGATGGGAACAGGTGCAAGTGCACCTGATCAATCTGTTGGTATTGAGCTGTCTAGCTCGGGCTCGATAACTTCACTCTCAGGTCCCATCAAATTAACTGGAATTGGAGGGGAAGGAGGAGCAGGAGGAGGCGTTCATTATGGAGTTATTATAGCCTCTACTTCATCTATCACTTCAACAGGAACGGGTGCAACAGCAGCGACAATTACCATAAATGGAACAGGAGGAACTGGTGTAGCTTTTAATAATGGAGTTAATATTTCGGGTGCTGTTTCTACTACTGATGGAGATATTAGTATTACTGGAATTGGAAAGGGATCATCATCATTTAATAGTGGAGTTTTGATCGATTCTGGGACGATCAGCTCATCTGGCACAGGAGGAATCTCATTAGTTGGGACTGGATCGGCAACTGGAACAACGGATAATCATGGTGTTGGCTTTCTTCTTGCTGGATCTATCACTTCAACAAGTGCACCTATAAATATTACCGGATCAGGAGGAGGTATAACTTCTTCAAACCACGGAATTTATTCTCCATTTGGTAGCACAATTTCTACAACAAGTGGCAATTTAACAATGATGGGAACAGGTGGTGGGATCACAGATTGTAATGGAATTCATATAGAAGGCGCAGTGACAACCACAACAGGCGTAGGAAGTCTCACAGGAATTGGAGGTGCAGGAACCTCCTCCAATGTGGGGATTCGTGTAATAGGGATATTTACTGATGTGGGAACAACAAGTGGAAGCATGACATTGACAGGAACAGGCACCGGATTTCTGATTGACAATCAAGGAATTAGAATTGAAGCTGGTGGAACTATTGCATCAACAAGTACTGGAACAGTAACATTAATAGGAACAGGATCTCCAAACGGAACAAGTGGTAATCAAGGAGTCACGGTTACGGGAGCTTTATCAACAGTTACGACAGTGGATGGAGCCCTATCAATAACTGGTAATGGCCAGGGTGCTACAACTGATAATATGGGGATTCTCATAGAAAGTAGTGGGACGGTGAGCTCTACAGGAGTGGGCACCGTGAGTTTAACAGGAATTGGAGCTGCAACAGGAACAACTGCTAGTCATGGCATCCGAACTACGGGAAGTGGCATTGTAACATCAGATACAGGTGATATCACGTTAAATGGAAGTGCTGGAGGAGGTATTGCCTCTTCAGGTAACACGGGTATCTTGATTGATGGAATAGGCAAAATTACATCAACCGGAATAGGATCTACTGCTGCGGGAATCACCCTAACAGGAACGCATCCCACTTCTGGAATGACAGATGGACATGGCGTGCGTATTTCAGCTGCTGGTAGTGAAGTCACAACAGTTGATGGAACGCTAGGTATCAATGGTACAGGCGGTGGCATAGCAGCAACGAACAATGGCATAGTAATTGATAGTGCAGGAAGAGTCGCTTCAACAGGAATGGGAACAGTAAGCCTTACGGGAACAGGGAGTGTCGCTGGAACAACATTGAATTATGGAATCAGTATCACAGGCGGGAGTAGTGAAGTCACAACTGGAGATGCAGCCATTACAATGGTGGGAACTGGGGGCGGTCTGGCAACTCTAAACCATGGAATCGTAATTGATAGCACCGGATCAATATCAACCACTGGAACAGGAACAATTGGTCTAACAGGCGCAGGAGGAAGCGGAGGCACTACACTCAACCACGGAATCAATATCACCGATGCTGGAAGTAGTATATCAGCTGTTGATGGTGATATTAGTTTAACAGGGTCAGGTGGCGGCACAACATCTAGTAACTTTGGAATTTTGCTCGACAGTAGCGGAGCTGTTACCTCAACAGGTGTAGGTGCTACAGCGGCAAACGTGACTCTAGATGGGACCGGTGGAGGCACCACATCTGGTAACGAAGGTATACGCATCGCGTCAAGTGCGACTGTATCCACGGCAAGTGGAACCGCTATCTTTACAGGAATAGGCGGATCTGGAACGACAGGCAACAATGGAATTCATATCACAGGAACCACGATCACGGGAACAACAGGAGATTTCAGTTTTGATGGAAGAGGGAATGGATCAGGTGGAGATAATGTGGGGATCTTTCTTGATAGCTCAGGTGTAGTGACTACTTCAGGAGCTGCCATCATCACTATGACAGGTCGCGGCGCAGCAATTGGCCCGAGCAGTTGGGGTGTGGAAGTCACTGGAGTTGGATCGGTCATTTCTTCAACATCCACTGGAGCCATTAGCATTACAGGAATTGGAATGGGCACGACAGAAGAGGGTATCCTTCTTGATATGGGCGGGGTTGTCAGTTCAACCAGTTCGGGGCCGATCTCAATGATCACATTAAGTGATATGATCATTCAAAACGGAGCTAGCGTTAACTCATCAGGCGCCGGCCTGGTCACACTCAATATTGATAGAGACCTTTCAATTCTTGGAGGGGCAGGAGCAGCTGAAGCCTCCTTTATCAACCTCATAACTGGAGATGGCTTCTTTACAACAGGACGTGATCTTCTCATAACAGGAGGGACTGGAGTAGGATCGCATGCGCAAATTGGATCACAAGGACCTGCCTCTACAGCAAATATCAATTGTAATATCAACGGAAGCATTATCTTAAATGGAAATGTGACAGAAAATTACGCGATGATTGGCCACGGCAGTCCAACAGTTGGAGCCACGCACTCAGGAAATATCATCATCACACGCGCAGGTGGGGACATTCTTGTAGAAGGCGCCGCTAGTGGTGGTGGAATTCAAGGCTTTGCGCAAATTGGACACCTTAATTCCGTGGGTGATCTTAGTGGAAATATTGTTGTGCTTGCAGAGAGATCGATCACTGTTAGGGGTGGCACAGCAGCAGCAACAGCCTACGCAATCATTGGACATGGAGGGCAGGGTGCTGGCGTCGTATCAACATCTGCGATGCAACTCATTGCAAATTTTGATATTAATATTGTGGGATTAGTTGGAGATGCCATTATCACAAACGCAGCGACAACAGCTGGAAGCGGTGATTTAACACTCGTAGTTGACAATTTTTTTCCAGCCCCCCCTAAAGTAGGTGATGGAGCATTTAGTATTGGGTCGACACTTACCGCAACGGGTGAACTTCGTATTTATACAGCGCGGCAAGCTCAAAACAATATCAACTCCTTAATTAACGGCGCTGTCTTTAGTGAAGGAATTGTTGGAGTTGATGATGCGACACATCAATGGAGCACCTACTTTCCAGGAGGAAGTTTTGGTGGGCCAGCATTTACCTTTTATTATAAAATTCCCGTTAGTATTCCCACGGATATTTTTGATAACATCATGGCAAATTTAACGTCACTTAACAATCTTCTTCCAATCTTCCAAAGACCCCGTTTAGACATTGGCATTTCAAGTTATCATCTAAAAATTGCTCACATTGGAGAAGGTTTTGAGTATGAAATTTTATCAAAAATGTATTTGGATCTTGATGAGAAAATTTTGAATATTGAACCGAGTTTTGCGCCCTATGGATCCTTTATTTTTGAAGATTACATTTATTGGATAGGATTAAAGTGGAATGAAAAAGATGCGATATAAAGTCATTACATTTCTTTGCTTGCAGGGAGCTCTTTTAGCAAGCCCAACCGGGCTTGAGGTGCAGTCAGGACAGGTAGCAATGCAGGCTATCGATGGCCACACTTGTGTCATCGAATCATCCCCTCATGCCATTTTGAACTGGCAAGATTTTTCTATTGCGCAAGGTGAATGCCTAAAGTTCATCCAAGAAAGCTCCAACAGTGCCGCAATTAATCGTGTCATCGGACCGGATACCAGTCAACTTTTGGGTACGCTGCAATCCAACGGCGCCGTTTATGTCATCAATCCGAATGGACTCTATATCGGGCCAAACGCTCTCATTCAAACAGCAGGTTTTATCGCATCGACAGCTGATATTTTAGAAGCTGATTTATTACAATTTACCAATCCAAGTGGTGGAAAGATCATCAATAAGGGGATCATCCGTTGCCCAAAAGGTGATATCATTTTCATTGCCAAAACAATCGAAAATGAGGGGACCCTTGAAGGGAACTTTGTGGCCCTTGCAGCAGCAGATGAAGTGCACATTCGACCAAGAGGTGAGCAGCGTATTCTCATACGAAGTAACGATACCGATTTTGACAACCCCTATGAAAAAGCGATCAACCATTCCGGCACGATCAAAGCCTTTGCTGCGAAAGAGGAAAACGGGCGCGTCTATCTTATTGCAGATGACGTACACCTAGCCGATGAAGCACATATTGAAGCGCTGCAAGGTGAAATTTATATTGGAGGCGGCTTTCAAGGGAAAGATTCCAATCTTGTGAATTCACAAATCACAAAAATTGAGCCTGGCGTGACAATCGTTGCCGATGCCATTGATGAAGGTGACGGCGGAAAAGTTATCATCTGGTCAGATGGCAATACCTTCTATCATGGACATACCCAAAGTCGAGGCGGAGAAAATGGGGGTGATGGAGGGTTTGTTGAGATTTCAGGTCGAGAAAATTTAATCTATCGCGGAACGATTGATCTTAAAGCACCTAACGGAGAATGTGGGAATCTGCTTTTAGATCCGCACGATATTACAGTTGCTGTTGGTGGACCTACCCCTGCAACAGATTTGTTCTTTACGACGACACCAGCTACTGATGTTACAATTTTTGCTGCTGGTGGTTCTGGACTTGGCGTAGCACTTGAAGGAGCAGCAATCACGCTTGAAGCAAATACCGATATTTTATTCAGTGCCGCCGTGACAGTAACAACAGGCACCAACGATTTAACATTGCGCGCGGGGCGTTCAATCACATTTGCAGCAGCAGGAGACTTGACACTCGTTGGTGGAGATTTAATAGCATTTATCAATGATACTAGCGCAATACCTGCTAACCGAGATCTAGGGAGTGCTCTATTTTCTGTGGCAACTGGAGCGGTGATTACTACAGGTGGTGGGAATGTTACTGTAACTGGGGAGACAGGGGCAACAGCAGATACACTGCGAAGCGCCCTTATTAGTGGATCGATCCTCACTGGAGCAGGAGATGTCTCTATTACAGGAATGTCCGTGCCCGATGCCTCAGTTATAGGAATAAATCTTTCGGGCGGGAGTATCACAACAACCTCAGGTTCTGTCACATTGACAGGTACAAGTGGGAGTGTTTCAGGAGGAATTGTCTTGCAAAGCGTCGCGTCTATTACAACGACATCAGGAGCCATTTCGCTTACTGGAAGCGGTGTTTCTCCATTTGCATCAATTGGAATATCCATACCAAGTGGAAGTATCACCACAACATCAGGACTCATAACGTTAGTTGGAAATGGTAATAATTCGAATAGTTTTCAACTGAACTCACCATCAACTATTTCATCATCAACAGGTGATATCAGCATTACAGGAACCGGGGCTGGGACATCAAGTTCAAGAGGGATAGGAATGTTTGGTGGAACCATTGAATCAACGGGTGTAGGCGCAGGAGCCGCAGCAATTACAATGAATGGAATAGCTGGGCCATCTGGAACAATCGAAGGACTCCTAATAAGTGGGTCTACTATTACAACTGTTGATGGAGCTGTATCTTGCATTGGAACATCCACAGTTGGAACTGGATCAAGTTTCAGAAGCGGAGCGTCAATCAGTTCGACTGGAACAGGGACAATTATTCTAACGGGAACAGGCAGCACCCTAGGGGTCAATATTGATACAAGTGCAGCAGCAACTAGTAGTACATCAGATATTTCTGTGACAGGAACTGCCACAGGAGCAGGTCATGGTATTTCCTGTTTAACATCCTCATCAATTTCCTCGACATCAGGAACAATTTCATTTACTGGGACTGGTTTAGGATTCCTTAGTAGGGGGATTTCCTTCGAATCCAGCGCATCAATTTCCACAACATCAGGAGACATTTCTCTTACAGGATCAGCAGGTCCTACTACAGTTTTAACAAATGGCATCGTGTTGTTGAATGGGAGTATTACGACAAGTTCAGGAGTTATGACCTTGATGGCAACGGGTGGAAATGGAAACAGTTTTCAAATGAATTCACCATCAAGCATTTCATCAGTAACAGGGGATATTAGCATTACTGGAATTGGCATTGGTACGTCGTCGAGTTCATCAGGGATCGCGACATTTGGTGCTACGATTGCATCGACTGGCGTTGGCGCAGGAGCTGCAGCAATTACAATGAATGGAACAGCTAGCAGCTCTGGAACAGGAACTGGAATTTCTCTAACGAGTTCGACCAGTATCACAACTGTCGATGGAGCTGTATCTTGTACAGGAACATCCCCGGTCGGAATTGGGATAGGATTATTCGCCTCATCGTCAATCAGTTCAACGGGAACCGCAGGGACAGGGAATATTACTTTAAATGGAACTGGAGCAACATTCGGCACCCAACTTTCTAGTGTGAGCATGAGTAGTGTTGCAGGAGATGTTTCACTTACAGGGACTGCCACAGGAACAGGTGGTGGTAGGCATGGCATTCATCTTCTCACATCTGCTACAGTATCTTCGACAAGTGGTAGCTTAACAATGATGGGTACAGGTAGTGCGGCTGCTACGGCAGCTACGAATAATGGAATCCGTATTGAAGGGGGAAGCACGGCGACGACTACAACAGGCACTGGGACTATTACAGGTGTTGGAGGGACGGGGACGTCTAGCTGCGATGGAATTATAGTCACTGGAGCGACATCAAGGATTGGAACCACAAGCGGTAATGTGACGCTCACTGGAACCAGTACAGGAACAACCAGCTCAAACCGAGGAATTAACGTTTTTTCAAGTGGTACTATTTCATCCACAGGTGGTAGTGGAACCCTAACGCTTAATGGAACAGGGTCAGCAGGAACAAGCGATTGCCAAGGGATTCTGGTTTCAGGAGCAGGATCGAACGTATCAGCAACAGGAGGTGGAGTCTTATCACTCACAGGTGTTGGAGGCGGTACAACAACGACAAATCATGGAATTCATCTGACGGGTTTTGGTGATATTTCTACAACAAGTGGAACCCTGACCATGATGGGTACCGGCGGCGGGGTCACTTCGTCGAATGGAATTCGTGTTGAAAGCTCATCAACAGTCACAACTACGACGGGATCAGGTAGTATCACTGGAATTGGAGGGACAGGGGCATCTAGCTGTGATGGAATTATAGTTACTGGAGCGACATCAAGGATTGGAACCACAAGCGGTAATATGACGCTCACTGGAACCGGTACAGGAACAACCAGCTCAAACCGAGGAATTAGCGTTCTTTCAAGTGGAACCATTTCATCAACAGGTGGTAGTGGAACCCTAACGCTTAATGGAACAGGATCAGCCGGAACAAGCGATTGCCAAGGGATTCTGATTTCAGGAGCAGGCTCAAACGTAACTGGAGTCGGTGTCAACTTATCGCTTACAGGAATTGGATCTGGTGTAGCAGCTGCAACTAATCAAGGAATTCTTCTAAGTAGCGCAGGGACCGCAACGACAACAAGTGGTAACATTACCATGAGTGGAACGGGGTCAGCAAGCGGAACAACGACAAACCATGGAATTCATTTAACTGGAGCAAGCGTGTCTGTAAGCTCAACCTCAGGCGATATTGGTATGACGGGAATCGCAGGAGGCACAGGTGCGACAAATCATGGGATACAGATTGAATCAACCGCCACAGTAAGTTCAGCGTCAGCAGGAACAGTAACCTTTACTGGAACAGGGTCAACTACCGGGACCGGGACGTGTCGAGGCATCAATATCACTGGAGCAACAACAGCTGTTTCAACTGCTAGTGGAGCAATCGGCTTTACGGGAACGGGCGGAGGAGCTGGAACGACAAATCATGGTATTAATATTGACACAGCAGCAGCAGTGAGTTCCTCAGGAGCTGGAACAGTGACCTTTATAGGAACGGGTGGTGGAACCGGAACGACAAATCATGGAATTAATATTGATACAGCAGCAACAGTGAGTTCCTCAGGTGCCGGAACAGTGACCTTTACAGGAATAGGATCATCCACTGGAATAGGAACATGTCGTGGGATCAATATCACCGGAGCAACAACCGCTGTTTCAACTGCTAGTGGATCAATCGGCTTTACAGGAACAGGCGCTGGTACAGGAACGCTGAATCATGGAATTCAGATAGACACAGCGGCAACAGTGAGTTCCACAGGATCTGGAACAGTGACTTTTACAGGAATAGGATCAACTGCTGGAACAGGGACGTGTCAAGGCATCAATATCACTGGCGCAACAACTGCTGTATCAACAGGAGGAACAATCGATTTTACAGGCACAGGTGCTGGAACAGGAACGACGAATCATGGAATTAACATTGAGGCAGCATCCACTGTGAGTTCATCAGTAGCTGGAACAATGACTTTTATTGGAACAGGATCATCTACTGGGACAAGTACAAATCGTGGTATCAATATCACCGGCGTAACGACAACTATTTCAACAGCTGGTGGACCAATCGACTTTACAGGAGCAGGTGGTGGTACAACAACTGGAAATGAAGGTGTACGTCTTGAAAGTTCTGCATCTGTCACTGCGCCAGCTGGAATCACCCTAACAGGCACAGGTGGACCTGGAACGACAGGTAATAATGGAATTCATATCACAGGGACTACGCTTACAACCGCAACAGGTAGTATTACGTTTGATGGAAGAGGAATTGGAACAGGCGGAGATAATATCGGTATTTTTCTCGATAGTTCTGGAATTGTCTCGAGTACAGGAGCCGCACCAATCACGATGACAGGCCGCGGTGGAACTGCGGGAACGGGAAGTTGGGGTGTTGAAGTTTCAGGGTCAGGGGCTATCACTTCAATCTCGACAGGAGCCATCACTATTACAGGAATTGCACTAAATGCTGCAGAAGAAGCCATCCTTGTTGATAGCGGCGGAGCCATTACCTCAAGCAGTTCAGGACTCATATCGATAACGACATTAAGCGATATGATCATTAAAGATGGAGGGAGTGTAAATTCATCAGGAACAGGTTCAGTGACATTATCTATAGCAAGAGACCTTTTAATTACCGGCGGTACAGGAGCTGCTGAAGCCTCCTTTATCAACCTCATTGGCGGAGATGGATCTATCACAACAGGACGTGATTTACTGATCACAGGAGGTATCGGGTTAGGATCGCATGCACAAATCGGGTCACAAGGACCTGCTGCCACAGCAAATATGACTCTCGATATCAATGGCAACCTCACATTGAATGGAACCTCAACGAACAGTTACGCGATGATTGGTCATGGAAGCCCGACAGTTGGATCTGCCCACTCTGGAGATATCACCGTTACAAGTGCTTCCGATGACATTCTTCTTCAAGGAGCGAATATTGCCTTTGCTGGAGTGGAAGGCTTTGCACAAATCGGACATGTCAACACAAACGTGGACATTCTTAGTGGAGATATTACCATGCTTGGCGAGCAGTCCATTACGCTCAGGGGAGGCTCTGTAGCAGCCACAGCCTATGCAATTATTGGTCATGGTAAACCATCTGCAGGTACCGTATCGACATCTACAATGCAACTTATTGCCAACCTCGATATCAACATCACAGGTTCAACAGGAGATGCAGTGATACAAAATCTTGCGATGGCAGCAGGTAGTGGCAACCTCACACTTGTAGTCGATAATTCATTTCCTTTTCCTGAAGGCATCGGCTTTGGTGAATTCAATATTGGATCAACACTCACAGCAACAGGTGAGCTGCGCATTTATACAGCAAGACAAAAGCAGAACTCAATTGGTTCGGCTATCAATGGAGCGAGCTTTACAGAAGGCACAGTTGGTGATGATGACGCAACACACAAATGGAGCGTTTATTTTCCAGGAGGGACATATGGCGGGCCAGAATTCACCTTCTATTACAAGGTTCCTTTTGATATCCCCAATGATATTTTTGATAACATTGCAGCAAACCTAACAGCTCTCAACAACCTACTTCCGCTCTTCCAAAGACCCCGTTTAGACATTGGGATTCCATCCTATCATTTGAAAATAAGTTATGGAGATAGTGGCTTCGTGCATCAACCTCTTATGAGTCCTAATCTGATGATTCTTGAGGAAAATGGTATAATAACAGAGCCGAATTTTGCACCCTATGGGTCATTTATTTTTGAGGATTACATTTATTGGATAGGATTAAAGTGGAATGAGAGCGAGTCACCATAAAGTCATAACATTTCTCTGCTTGCAGGGAGCACTTTTTGCCAACCCAACAGGGCTAGAGGTGCAGTTAGGCCAGGCGGCAATGCAGATGATCAATGGACACACTTGTGTCATCGAATCCTCACCTCATGCTATTTTGAACTGGCAAGATTTTTCAATCGCGCAAGGCGAATGTCTTAAATTCATCCAAGAAAGTTCCCACTCTACTGCGATTAATCGTGTCATTGGGCCAGATAGCAGTCAACTTTTGGGTGCGCTGCAATCCAACGGCGCCGTTTATGTCATCAATCCGAATGGACTCTACATCGGACCCAACGCTCTCATTCAAACAGCCGGATTTATCGCATCGACGGCTGATATTTTGGATGCTGACCTCTTAACATTTACCAATCCAGGTGACGGAAAGATCATCAATAAGGGGATCATCCGCTGCCCTAAAGGGGATATCATTTTCATTGCTAAAACAATCGAAAATGAGGGGACACTTGAGGGAAACTTTGTAGCCCTTGCAGCGGCAGATGAAATGCACATTCGACCGAGAGGTGAGCAGCGTATTCTCATTCGGAGTCAGGATACCGATTTTGACAACCCTTATGAAAAAGCGATCAACCATTCCGGCACCATCAAGGCTTTTGCAACGAAAGAAGAAAACGGGCGCGTTTATCTCATTGCGGATGACGTACACCTAGCCGATGAGGCGCATATCGAAGCGCTGCAAGGTGAAGTATATATTGGTGGTGGTTTCCAAGGAAAAGATTCCAATCTCGTGAATTCTCAAATCACGAAAATTGAACCTGGCGTGACAATCGTGGCTAATGCCATCGATGAAGGTGATGGTGGAAAAGTCATTATTTGGTCTGATGGAGATACATTTTATCATGGATATATCCAAAGTCTAGGTGGAGAAACTAGCGGTGATGGAGGGTTTGTTGAGATCTCGGGTCATGAAAATTTAGTCTATCGCGGCACAGTTGATTTATCGGCATCTAATGGAAAGTGTGGTCATATCGTTCTTGATCCAAAATTTGTTACGGTTGTATCGGGAGGAGGGGCTGCATCAAGTACTACTTTTGCTCCCGCTGGCGGAACAATAACGATGGATGGAGGAAGTCTTGGGACCCTTCTTGGCAGCGCGTCAGTTACACTTGAAGCTAATACAGATGTTACGATTGATGATACCGTTCCTGCAGGAGTGGGTGGTAATAACTTAACTTTGAATGCGGGACGTTCAGTTGTCTTTACAGTTACAGGGATTCTTACCTTAACTGGTGGGGATTTAACTGTGACAATTAATGATGCTCTTGCCATAGGTGCCGATCGGGACCCCGGAACAGCTGTATTTTCGATGCCAGTTGGATCTTCCATTACAACAGGCGGCGGGGATGTCACGGTTACAGGAGGGACATTTGGGGGTTCGGTTGTAACTAGAGCTGCAATATCCGGGTCAATCACAACCGGCGTAGGGAACATTTCAATTACGAATATGATTGCCGATTCCTTTGCCACAATTTCTGGGATTTCGCTATCCAGTTCAGCGGCTCTTTCATCAACTTCAGGAAATATTACATTAACCGGAACTGGAGGTGGAGTCGGGGGAGGGAGTCATGGAATTGAGCTGCTTGGGGCAAGTACAATAGCTTCAACAAGTGGAAGCGTAAATTTGATGGGAACAGGTCGTGGTTCATCAACGACCAATGATGGAATTCATATCGAAGGGGGAAGTACGATCACAACGACAACAGGTATGGCGAGCATCACTGGAATCAGCGGTTCAGTGATAGCAGACAATGCAGGCGTTCGAGTGACAGGAGCGTCCTCCAGAATCGGAACGATAAGTGGCAACATGACTATTACAGGAATGAGTACGGGGTCAGACACATCAAATCAAGGCGTTATCATTACTGCGGGCGGAACGATTTCATCAACAGGAAGTGGAGGAACTTTAACGCTTAATGGAACAGGATCAACTGGATCAAGCGATTGTCAAGGGATTTTCATTTCTGGAGCAGGTTCGAATATAACAGCCTCTGGTGGTGGAAATTTATCACTTACCGGAGTCGGGTTTGGTATTGCAGCAGGGTCAAATCAAGGCATCCTTTTAGAAGCGGCAGCTGCTGTAACCACAACAAGTGGCAACATTACCATGAATGGAACGGGTTCAATCGTTGGAACAACAACAAACCAAGGAATCCAGATAACCGGAGCAAGCACTGTAGTCACATCAGCTGATGGAAATATCAGCCTGACAGGAGTCGGAGGTGGAACGACCACACTCAATCATGGAATTGCAATCGATTCATCAGCTTCAGTCACGTCAACAGGAATCACTCCAGGTGGGACCATTACTCTAAACGGGACTGGATCGACAAGTGGGACATCTTCAAACAATGGGATAAGCATCTTTTTTTTCTCGAGCATATCATCCGTCAATGGAGACATCAGTATGACGGGAACTGGAGGTGGAACAGCAACATTTGGAGGCAATGATGGAATCTTGGTAACCTCTTTTGGCACAGTGACTGGAACAGGAACAGCAGGCGTTGCCATGGTAGGAAATGGGGGTACAGCAGGCCTTTCTTTAAATAATGGGATCAACATCTCTGGAACCAGTGTCACAACAGCTTCTGGCCCCATTAGTTTTACAGGAACCGGAGGCGGCACAGGGACACTTAATCATGGGATTCAGATTGAATTTGCATCCACTGTGAGCTCGTCTGGTACTGGGACAGTGGCTTTTACAGGAACGGGATCAACTACAGGAACGGGTACAAGTCGTGGTATCCACATCACAGGTGCTTCATCAGTAGGAACAGGTGGCGCAATCAGCTTTACAGGAACCGGAGGCGGAACAGGAACTCTTAATCATGGCATTAACATTGATACGGCATCCACAGTGAGTTCGTCTGGCGCTGGAATTCTGACATTTACCGGAACCGGATCCTCTACTGGAACAAGCACAAACCTTGGCATCAACATCACTGATGTTACAACAGCCGTCTCCTCTGCAGGTGGATCGATAAGCCTAACGGGAACGGGAGGCGGTACAACAACTGACAATGAAGGTGTGCTCATTACAAGCTCTGCAGCTGTCACTGCTCCAAGTGGAATCGCGTTTACAGGAACAGGTGGGCCAGGAACCACTGGCAATAATGGAATTCATATCACGGGAGTCACTCTGACAACGGCAACGGGTGATTTCACATTTGATGGAACAGGTAGTGGAACAGGTGGCGATAATGTTGGAATTTTTCTAGATGGTTCTGGAGTTATCTCTTCTTCTGGCTCTGGTACAATTACCATGACAGGACGAAGTGCCACTGTAGGGCCCAATAGCTGGGGAATTGAGGTGTCAACGGGAGCTATTACGTCTATTTCTACTGGTGCTCTAAGTATTACAGGAATCGGACAAGGCACTAATGAAGAAGGGATACTAATTGACACTGGAGGAACGATTACTTCATTTGGCTCAGGGCCTCTTTCAGTTGCAACCCAAAGCGATATGATGATTCAGGATGGAGGAAGCATAAGTTCAACAGGCACAGGAGCTGTTGCATTCAAGATCACAAGAGATCTTTCTATTAGTGGCGGTTCTGGAGGGGGTGCAGCCTCTTTCATTGGTCTCATCGATGGAGATGGATCCTTTACAATAGGACGTGACCTTCTCATCACTGGAGGAACTGGTTTGGGATCCCATGCACAAATTGGTTCTCAAGGGCTTGTCGCCACAGCTAATATGATTTTTGATGTCAGTGGCAACATCACACTAAATGGAACATCCACAAATAGCCATGCCATGATCGGACATGGAAGCCCAGTCAGTGGTGGAGCTCATTCTGGAGATATCACGATTACACGCACTGGTGGTGACACACTCCTACAAGGAGCCAACACAGCAGCTGCTGGAACCCAAGGTTTTTCACAGATAGGACATGTTAATACAAACATTGACATCCTTAGTGGGAATATTACCATTCTAAGCGAAAGATCTATTACAGTCGTGGGAGGGTCTGCAGCAGCTACGGCATACGCCATCATTGGTCATGGAAAGCCATCTGTAGGTACAGTCTCGACATCTACAATGCAACTCATTGCAAATCTTGATGTCAATATCACAGCTTCAATAGGGGATGCTGTGATACAAAATCTTGCATCGACAGTAGATAGCGGCAACCTCACTCTTGTAGTGGATAACTTATTCCCTTTCTCCCAGGGCATTGGTCTTGGTGAATTCAATATTGGATCAACGCTTACAGCAACTGGAGAATTACGCATTTATACAGCAAAACAAGATCAGAACATGATCGATTCAGGTATCAATGGGGCCACATTTTCGCAAGGAATTGTAGGTGTCGATAATGCAACCCATAAATGGAGTATTTATTTTCCAGATGGGACATACGGCGGGCCAGAATTCACTTTCTATTACAAAGTTCCATTTGGGATCCCCAATAGTATCTTTGAGAATATTATGGCAAACCTGACAGCGCTGAATAATCTACTTCCAGTATTGCAGAGACCACGTTTAGATATCGGAATTCCCTCCTATCATCTTAAAACTACCTATGTAGGGAAAGTGTTTGAATATGACATGTTACCAATAACGAGTTTGATCTTTGAAGAAGAAGTTACGATTACCGAACCAGGTTTTTCACCCTATGGATCCTTCATTTTTGAAGATTATATCTATTGGGTTGGGTTGAAGTGGAATGAATCTTGATTAATATTGGAAATGTTTGATAAGTTTAAAAATATGAAAATTTCAAAATTTCTACTCTTATGTAGTCTTCAATTTGGTGCACTTTCTCTTCAAGCAAACGAGCAAGAAGAGATCGCAGTTGCTGAAAGGGATTTGCCAAAACTTCCTGAGCAACAAATCGAAAAAAAGGCACCCATACTCATTGAAGAGTGCAGAGGTCTAATTTTAGCGGGAAGTCCTCATGACTTTTTAGAAGGAAGTCAATTGCGCAGCTTTGATGGTTTTGCAGTTGTTGGCTTGAATCTTCCTGGCCCTGCAAACAAGTTGGAGAGTAGACTCTCACCATTGTATCTCGATAAGCCGATCACAAGAGACACGATTATCGAAATCAAAAATGTGATCAATAACTTCTACCAAGATTATAAACATCCTTTGATGGTCGTTGAAGTTCCAGTACAAGATGTTACCTCAGGTATATTGCAACTTCTTGTTTTAGAAAGCTGCCTGGGAGAAGTTAAAGTCGAAGGAAACAAATGGTTTAAAAGCGAACACTTAAAAGAGTATATTTCACTTCAACCGGGTGAGCCCATTGATCAAGGCGTTCTTTTAAATGATGTGAATTTTCTCAATCGCAACCCCTTCAGACGTGTGGGTATCATCTATGCCCCCGGTGAAGAGCCAATGACAACAGACGTCATCCTTTCAACAGAAGATCGCCGCACATGGCGCGCCTATATGGGAACGGATAATGATGGTGTCGAACTCATCGGCGAAGAGCGTTGGTTTGGTGGGATTAATTTTGGTAATCTTTGGAATGCCGGTCATATCTTCTCCTATCAATACACAGCAGCTTATAATATCAACCGTTTTCAAGCGCATACCGCCCAATACATCGCACCTCTGCCATGGCAACATATACTCGATATTTATGGTGGATATTCTAAAGTTCGGCCGAAGCTAACCACGCCAATGATGAGAAACTCAGGATGGAGTGCACAAGGTAGTTTGCGTTACACCGTTCCACTTCAAGTGTATGAATATCTCGAACATGAAGTAAAAGCTGGATTTGATTACAAACGCACAAACAACACCTTCGAATTTACTGAAGATATTCCCACATTTGGAAAAAATGTAAACCTGACACAAGCAGTATTTGGTTACACAGGAAACTACGAAAGAGACACATATCGCATCGACTTTAACGGAGAGATATTCTGGTCACCAGGAAAGTGGATTAGCGATCAAACCGACGCCGATTATAATAGCTTGCGTCCTGGAGCTGTCAACCATTGGGTTTATTTCAAAGGATCCTTTGTTTATCTGCAAAGACTTCCCAAAGCCTTTTCCCTATCGCTTTTGGCAAAAGGGCAAATTTCATCACAAAACCTTCTTCCAAGCGAGCAGTATGGTCTTGGGGGATACGCGACAGTACGTGGTTACGTTGAACGTGAGACGAATAAAGATTCAGCGATCAACCTAAGTGGTGAGCTCCGCACACCCGCCTTTAGACTGATGAGAGGAACCAGCCTCAATGATGCTTTGCAATTTCTCGTTTTCATGGATTATGGTTGGGGAACAAATCATAATGCAATTCCAGGCGAGCCAAAAACACAGTACCTACTTGGTGCAGGACCAGGTATGCGCTATACGGTAGAACCCTATCTTACAGCACGCGTTGATTGGGGATTTAAACTCCATAGAAGTGCGAGCTTTAGCGAAAACGACTATAGCCGCATCTATTTCTCCCTCGTCGCCAGCTACTAAGCTAAGCATTGACTCAAACCTCCTTCCTTGAGATAATATCTGCATGGATATTGAAATAGTTTGTATAGGCAATGAGCTTCTGTCAGGGAAGACGCTCAATACAAATGCCACCCAAATCGCCTCGATTCTCTTGAAACACGGTTTTAAAATTGACCGCGTAACGACTATCGGAGATGAACCCGATGAAATGCGACGAGAGCTCACTACAGCCCTGAAGCGTTCCAAAATTGTTATTACAACAGGTGGTCTCGGACCCACCCACGATGATTTAACAAGAGATATTGTCGCTGAAATTTTTCAATCGCCACTCAAACTCGATGCAGCAATAAAAAAAGATTTAATCGAGCGTTTTGGACCAGATTTAAGTTCGATAGAGCACCAAGCGACCATTCCGACAAAAGCTCAAATCATTCCCAATAAACATGGGACGGCCTCCGGATATTTTTTTCAAGAGGACTTAGGACAGATGATCGTTCTCCCTGGAGTTCCACATCAGATGGAACAGATGCTTTGTGATCACGTCCTTTCACATCTTGATCAGCAAGCTTCACTCAACCGTTATCATCATAAAGCCCTCTATCTCTATCTATTCAATGAGAATCAAGTAGCTCCCTTTTTAGAAACTCTGAAAAGCAAGTATCCCGAAGTAGAACTTGGTATTTGCCCATCCTATGGCACCCTTTCCATCTACCTGTTATCCAAAAATCAAGAAAGCATCACAGTTGTTGCAAAAGAAATTGAAAAGCAATTCCAGACATATCTCTATGAAGCCGAATCAGGTAAAATTGAAGAGGCCTTGCATGAACTTTTTGTGTCCAAAAAGAAAACACTAGCCCTTGCGGAATCATGTTCAGGCGGGAAAATGGCAGCTCGATTAACAGCGCGTGCAGGCTCTTCCGATTATTTTCTTGGGAGCGTCGTATCCTATTCAAATCAATTAAAGGAAAAAGCCTTGGGCGTATCTCACGCAACGCTTGAAAAGCACGGGGCTGTCAGCCCTGAAACAGCCTGCGAGATGGTTACCGGTATTATTGAAAGTACAAATGCTGATTATGGCATTGCAGTCACAGGGATTGCAGGACCAACAGGTGGCACGCAAGAAAAGCCCGTTGGGACCGTGTGGCTAGCCATTGGAAAAAAAGGAGAAAAGCCCATCGTAGGTCAGCTTCCCTTTAAAAAATGGAATAGCCGCACACTGATCATTGAATTTACCGCGACCTATGCCTTTAGCAATCTTTGTCGCTATCTATCCCATAATATCACCCCCTTTTCATCCCTATGAACGATTACGAATTTCTAGATAGTGGCAATGGCAAAAAACTCGAACGTTTTGGGAAATACAACTTTGTACGCCCATCTGCACAAGCGCTATGGGCACCGAAAAAAAGTTGGGATAAAATCAATGCCACCTTCACGCGTGAAGGAGGATGGAATGCAAAGTTCCCATCTTCTTGGCAAGTCACTCTCGAAAATATCACGTTCAAAGTTTCTCCAACAGAATTTGGACATCTAGGACTTTTCCCAGAACACCACATTCACTGGAAGTGGGTTCGAGAAAACGTCTCAAAAGAAATGAACATTCTTAACCTATTTGCTTATTCAGGTGGAATGACCCTTGCCGCAGCTCAAACAGGGGCAAAGGTATGCCATCTCGACAGCGCCAAGGGGATGGTTGCTTGGGGCAGAGAAAACGCTGCCTTAAATGGCCTCGATAAAGCCCCTATTCGTTGGATTGTCGATGATGCGATCAAGTTTTTAAAACGGGAGCTCAAACGTGGCACGAAATATGATGGAATCATTCTCGATCCACCAAGTTTTGGAAGGGGAAGTCAGGGCCAAGTCTTCAAAATTGAAAGAGATTTGAAAGAGCTCCTTCTGCTTTGCAAAGGCGTGCTATCTAAAAATGCGAAGTTTTTGCTCTTAACCTCCCACACACCAGGACTCACACCTATGATTCAAAAAAACCTCCTCAAAGAACTATTTAATGGGCATGTCGAGTCGGGCGAAACGCTTTTAGAAGGCGAAAACACCTACCCCCTTCCATGTGGAACCTATGCGAGGTGGTATGTCTGAAATCACCTCATTGCAAAATTCAAAGATCAAAGAAGCCGTCAAATTGCGAGACAGAAGGCAGCGCGACAAAACCAACCTCTTTCTTATCGAAGGGTACCGTGAAATATCACGCGCGCTTAAAGGAAAGCGGGACATACAACACATCTTTTACTGCGAAGATCTTTTCTTGGGATCCAATGAAGATGCGCTCCTCACAGAAGCCTATGAAGCAGGAGCCGTTCTTTATGAAGTGCCATCCTTGATTTTTCAAAAAATTTCATATCGCGACCGTCCAGATGGACTTCTAGCCATTGCTCCTCAAGTGCACATGTCGCTCAGTGAACTCAAACTCGGAAAAAACCCCTTCCTGCTCATTGCTGAGGCGATAGAAAAGCCGGGTAATCTCGGTTCCATGCTTAGATCAGCCGACGCTGCAAACGTCGATGCCCTCATCATCTGTGACCGATGCACCGATGTGCATAATCCCAACGTCGTACGCTCAAGTGTAGGTACGCTCTTTACCGTTCCCGTCATAGAAACAACGAGCGATGAGATGATAGCGTATTTAAAAGAGCACCAGATAAAGCTCGTTGCAACAACCCCTGATACAGACCTGGAATATACCGATATCGATTTGACAAAACCCACTGCCATTGCAGTCGGCACTGAACAGTTAGGTTTGAGTGCAAAGTGGCTTGAATGCGCCGCAGAAAAAATTAAAATACCCATGCTTGGTGCGGCAGATTCACTCAATGTCACAGCAGCAGCCACACTCTTGCTTTATGAAGTTCTCAGACAACGACGTTCTCTATCTCGATAACCATCTACTCATTGTCAATAAACATGCCAATCTATTGACGCAACCAAATGAGACAGAGGCCCCAAATCTCGAAGATCTAGCGAAAGCTTATCTCAAGGAGAAGTTTCAAAAGCCCCATCGAGTCTTTCTCACGCCGCTTCATCGACTGGACCGCCCAGTTTCAGGAATTGTCCTTTTTGCAAGAACGAGTAAGGCCCTATCCCGAATGCAAGAAGCAATGCGTGCAAAGCAAATTGAGCGGGTATATCTTGCACTGGTTGAAAAGGCCCCTAAAAAGAAAAAAGGGCGCTGTGAGAATTTCCATCTTAAGGGGGATTTTCGTGCTAAAATTTTCGATCAGCAAATAAAAGAGGCGAAGGTTGCCATCTTAGATTATGAAGTCCTGCGAGACAGGCTTCTCTCAGTGCGCCTTCATACAGGAAGATACCACCAAATTCGCGCGCAATTAGCACACATGGGATGCCCGATTGTGGGGGATGAAAAATATGGGAGCGTTACCCCATATGAAAAAAGAAAAATCGCACTGCACCATTTTTATATTGCGTTTGAGCATCCAACACTTAAGAAGAGGATGTCAATCAAGACGGAACTCCCGCCGTTTGCGGATCATGGGGATGATCTCGAAGCGTTCAACGCTTTGAGTTAACATCGCAGCTCTATTGGCCTGTTTTCGGCACAATTTGGTCTTAAAACGCTGATTCCATGTCTTGCTGTTTTTTCGAATCGTATTCGGCCCCGGAAGAAGATCGATAGCAACATAGCCTTGGAATATTCCATGGAATAAACGATCATATGATCCTTCGATGCCAAGGGAAAGCCACTTCCACAGACGAGCTGTCATGCGAGCCTTA
Organism: Chlamydiota bacterium; assembly: GCA_021772315.1. GTDB lineage: Bacteria > Chlamydiota > Chlamydiia > Chlamydiales > Simkaniaceae > JAJFMF01. The sequence continues at coordinate 15,670 of JAJFMF010000006.1, read as the reverse complement.
CCGCCCCACGCCTTACCTGTTTTAAAATGGGGTGAACTCTGCCGAAAAAGGTAATAAGGCCCCACGCCGACATATAAAAAATTGCCCAGCGGCACACCAAATTCAAAATTTGCATTTGGAAGTGAGATCTTTGCCCGCCGCGCAGCGATATCCGACGTTTTTACAGAGCGCTCATCCCATAGGCCTCCAATAGGGAGGTATCCATTGAATCGCATGTCGAAATACTTACTGAGAATTTCAAGACCACCAGCAATTTGGTGCGTACGTAAGTTCCTAGATTCACGAAAATCATAATAAAGGTTTGGGCCAGCAGCCCATTTTCCATTGGCAGAACCATAGCGAAATCCTGCACCTAAATTGACATCGAGCCGACCATTGTTAAAAACATGCAGTCTTCCATCAAAGAAAGGTTGTATGACCCGATCCCAAGTAGGGGTCAAAAAAACCCCGAGAGTAGAATATCCCTTGCGATATCCAATCCCTTTCTGTTCGCGGTGTTTTAAAGTCACGTTTGAAGCAATGGCAAGATCGCATTCTTCTTGCGAGGCAAAAATAAAGAGAGGAAAAAGAAAAACAAATAATAACCGTTTCATAACACCCCATTAACAGAAAATTTTTTGAAATTGTCAATGGCAATTTGCAATGCATTGAGCGCAGCCCCTTTAAGAAGCTGATCACCAACAATCCAAAAGTCGAAACTGTTATCAAAAGTAGGGTCAGTGCGGATTCTACCAACATACACATCAAGTTTTCCCGATGCCATTGCTGGCGTCGGGTTGGGATGCAGCGTAATCCCAGGTGCAGACGCCAAAATTGTTTCAATGGTTTGAACATTGGTTTTTTCTGTGAAAGTGACATTGACAACCATGCTATGAGCACGCATGACAGGAACGCGTACGCAGGTTGCATGCATGCGAAGATGTGGATCTTTTAAGATTTTACGCGATTCTTCAACCATTTTGATTTCTTCATCAGGGGACTCATGAAGAAAAAGATTAAAGCCATAGGGGAGTGAACTTGTAGGCGTGCGATCTTGCAAAAGATCTGTAGATTCCTCTTTGAGCCGAGAAAGAAGCTTTTTCCCGCCGCCACTAGCCGCTTGATATGTTGTGACAAGCAGCCGCTCGATGCCAAAAGTGCGATAAAGTGGAGCAACGGCGAGTAACATCAACGTTGCTGTGCAATTAGGGGAGGCGATGACGCCCTTGTGGTTACGCATCTCATCAGCATTAATTTCAGGAATAATCAGGGGAACATTTGGATCACTGCGAAACGCGCTACTACTATCAATTACAAGAGCATCGGAAGCATATGGGATATATTTTCTCGAGACTTCATTGCTAGAACAAAAAAAGACCAGGTCGAGCCCTTCAAAAACTTTAGGGTGAAGATCCCCCCTTTGAAATAAAAATAATGCATCTTTTGAGAAATTTCTTTGCTCTAAAAGATGGATCAATTCTTGGGCGACAATGCCCCTACTTCCAACGATGCCTATGCGAAAATCATTCATAAATAATGGAATATTGTATATCATTACTACTATTATGAAAGAGCAAATTATTGAATCAATCCAAAAAGGAATTGCAGCACTCGAGCAGATGCTTGAGGCGCATTCATTAGACTTTATTGAAACTGTCGCAAAAACGATCGCAAATTGCTACAAAAATGAGGGAAAAATCCTCATTGCAGGCAATGGTGGAAGCTTGTGCGATGCGATGCATTTTGCCGAAGAATTGACAGGGTTTTTTCGGGAAAAACGCCCAGCCTTGCCTGCAATTGCGTTAGCAGACCCAGGACATATGAGCTGTGTTGGAAATGATGTAGGATTCGATGAAATTTTCTCTCGCGGCGTTGAAGCTCATGGGAAAGAAGGGGATATATTTATCGCTTTAACAACGAGCGGCAATTCCATCAATCTACTCAGAGCCGTGGAAATGGCCAAAGAAAAGAAAATGGAGACCGTCGCTTTCCTTGGGAAAACAGGGGGCGCTCTAAAAGGTCTTTGTGACTATGAGTGGATTGTCAAAGGATTTAAATATTCAGATCGGATCCAAGAAGCCCATATGACCGCCATCCACATTATCATCGAAATTATTGAAAAAGAACTCTTCAGCGTATGCAAATTGAAAGCTTCATCATCGATATAATTGAAGGAAGACGAAAAAATCTTTTTTTTGAAAAAGTTCTTTTGTTTTTTAGCTGGATTTTTTCCTTTATTTCAAAAATTAAAAATACACTTTATGACAAGGGCCACCTTAAAACACATAAGGTAGACGCTACAGTCATTAGCATTGGAAATCTTGTTGCCGGAGGAACAGGGAAGACAGCTGTTGTTGAGCTGCTAGCAGAGAATTTAAAAGAAAAACAATCCCTTTCCATTCTTACACGAGGCTACCGCTCACGCATCAAAGGTGAGGGGATAAAAATTTCAAATTTAGAAAGCTTACTCATTTCCCCTGAATATTGCGGTGATGAGCCTTACCTTCTAGCAAAACACCTGAGTGTGCCCGTATATGTGGAAAAAAATCGGTATCAAAGTGCAAAAAAAGCAGTTGGCGATGCATCAAAACTTCTTTTATTAGATGATGGGTTTCAACATCGCTCCTTATCTCGTGATATTGAAGTCGTGTTGTTGCATGGAGACGATCTCTTCGGTAAAGGACATTTTTTGCCGCGAGGTTATCTGCGAGATCATCCGAAACGCCTTTCAAAAGCCGATTTTATCATCATCAATCACTTTCAAGAAGAGCAATTAAATTCTTATGTTAACCAGATCTCAAAATATTCATCTGCGCCTATCATTGGAACACAATATCAAATGCTTGGTGTAAAAGGTGAGAAAGAAATCAAAAACCGCAGAGTTGCTCTGTTCTGCGGCATTGGATCTCCCCAAACATTTTTTAAACAAATGAAAACATTAGGGTGTGAAATTGTCAATACACTGTCTCTACCCGACCACCTCCCGCCGACATTAAATATGTGGCAAGAATTCCAAAAAAACTCAGCAGAAAGAGGGGCTACGCTCCTAATATGTACAGAAAAAGATTGGATTAAATTTCCTATATCGTTAGAATGCAAGTTGCCCATCGCGTATGTTGCAGCTAGATTAAAAGTAGTTTATGGGCATTCGCATTTTAATAAGTTATTGAGTGAAGCTCTAAATCATTGAGCTCATACCCTCTAAAATTTCAGAAATAAGTAGGAAATATGAAGCTGTGGATTAAAATCTTAATTGGCCTTGTTGCTGGTGTGATATTCGGTCTGATTCTCGGAAGAGAGATCGAAATTATCAGGCTATGTGGTCAAGCTTTCATTGACCTCTTAAAAATGCTCGTGGGTTTAATTGTCTTCACATCCCTTGTCACAGGGATCTGTCACATCAATGATCCAAAAAAGTTAGGACGGATTGGTTTTCGTACCCTAGCAGTATATGCAATCACAACACTTGTCGCGATTGCCATTGGTTTAGTAGTGGTTTACGCATTTAAACCAGGTATTGGTTTGAATCTTTCAGTCGCACAAACCAGCGGTTCTGTACTGGCAGAGACGAATCTGATGGATTTTATCTTCAATAATATTCCTTCAAATCCTTTTGCCTCCTTTGCTCAAGGAAAAGTCTTACAAATCATTGTGTTTGCGGCATTTTTTGCTTTCGCTATTACCCTAAGTGGGGAAAAAGGGAAGCCTATTCTAAAAGTCATCGAATCCATCAGCGAAGTGATGTATTCACTGACGCATTTCATTATGAAACTGGCACCCTATGGAGTCTTTGCTCTTATTGCATCTACTGTGGGCTCGATTGGACTTGAAGTACTTCTTCCACTAGTGAAATTTTTAGCCTGTACCTATTTAGCATGCATTCTTCAGATTGTCGTGATTTTCTCTCTTGCTCTAAGATTTATTGCAAAAGTGAAAGTCATCCCTTTTTTCAAAGGGATGAAAGACGCAGTCGTCTTAGCTTTTACCACTTCGAGTAGTTCAGCAACCCTTCCCGTATCCTTAGAATGTGCACGTGATCATCTTGGAATATCAGCTGACATTTCAGGATTTGTTCTTTCGCTCGGTTCCACTGTAAATATGAATGGAGCAGCGATTGGCCAGGCGATATCAGCCATCTTTATTGCGCAGGCCTACGGAATTGAAGTCACATGGGTTAAAATTGCAATTCTCTTTATGACAGCGCTTGTTTCGGCAATTGGAGCAGCAGGAATTCCTGGCACGGGACTCATCATGCTCTCTGTCGTACTTACAGCCATGGGACTACCCGTTGAAGGGATTGTGCTCGTCGCAGGAGTTGATCGTATCCGTGAAATGATGTCAGCCGTTGTGAACATCCTTGGGGATGCTGTAACCGCCGTATATGTTGCAAAAAAAGAAAATCAAATCGACTTAAAAAAATATCATCGAACAACATGGCTTGACTGATGAGTGAAGAAGTTAAAATTGCCCTGCCTAAACTAGGTGAAAGTATTGTAAGCGCCGTTGTCGTAGAATGGTTCAAAAAAGAAGGCGATTACATTCAGGAAGATGAACCCCTTCTTGAAGTTTCTACCGATAAAGTCAATAGCGAAATTCCGTCGCCCGTTGCTGGGACCCTAAAAAAAATTCTTGCAAAACCAGACCAAGAACTTCAAGTAGGCGAGACGTTAGCTCTCATCGAATCTGGTGCAGAGCAGCGCAAAACAACTCCCGAGCAAGAAATAGAAAAAACCTCCGCAGCTCCAAGTGAAGAAAGCGAAATGAAGCATTTTCTTTCCCCTGCCGTTTTACGAATTGCACGCGAAAAGGGCATTTCGTATGAAGAGCTTGAGAAAATTCCGGGTAGTGGGGGCGGAGGCCGTCTTACAAAAAAAGATATCGACGCCTATCTCCAAAATAAAACATCTACATGCTCAGAAAAATTCGAAAGAGTCAAAATGACAGGCATGCGGAAAGCAATTTCTGAGAATCTTGTCCGTTCATTTTATGAAGCCCCTCATGCAAGTTTGATCACAGAAGTAGATGTCACCGCGATCAAAGAACTCATTCAGAAGCAAAAAGAACCCTTTTTCAAAAAATGGGGCGTAAAACTCACCATTACTAGTTTTGTGGCACGCGCTATAGCACGCGCCATCAAAGAATTTCCCTTTATCAACTCAACACTTGATGGCGATACCATTGTGCTCAAACCCCATGTCAACCTAGGCATTGCTGTAAGCGTCGAGCAAGGAATTCTCGTCCCCGTAATCCAAAATTGTCATACCCAGACCATTCCCGAAATTGCTAAATCAGTTGGTGAACTTGCTGTAAAAGCGAGAAATAACACCCTGAATCCAGACGATGTGCAAAATGGAACCATTACAATGACCAACTTTGGCATGTCTGGAGTACTCATAGGCATACCCATTATTCCCTATCCACAAGTTGCAATCATTGGAATTGGAGCCATTCAAAAACGGGTCGTAGCACTTGAAGATGATTCGATGGGCGTCCGTTCTATGATGAATCTTTCTCTAACCTTTGATCATCGCGTTCTTGATGGCATGTATGGTTGTAGTTATCTCAGTGCAGTAAAAAAGCATCTCGAAGAAGATCTTTCTATTGATTAATGAAATTTCAACTGCTATATACCTCTACTTCAACTAGAGGTGTATTTAGCATGAAGAAATTAGTTCCACTCGTTTTGATTTTTAGTAGTCTCTCTGCAATCGAGCCCGAAGATAGGCTCACCGAGCTCGAAGTTCAGATGAAAGAGATCTATTTAGAAATGCCATATAAAGCAGTAGGTGGAAATTTCGCGCCGGGGAGTCCACGCGCATGTGGAGTAGGACTCTTTGTTCAAGGCGACATGCTCTATTGGCATGCTAAAGTGGGTGGAACAGATTACGCATATTCAGATTCAGAAGGCAATCCCAATATAGGTCCGAGCGTTCCTCTTAAAGGAAGAAATAAAGAAAACCGCTTCGGTTGGGATTTTGGGTTGCGCGCCAACCTCGGTTATGACTTTTCGCCAAGTGGGTGGGATATTGTTGGAAGATATACCTGGTATCAAACCAATAGTAATGACGTAACCTCGCAAGTGCTTCCAGCACGCCTTATCCCATTACGTGATAGCTTTTTGATCCTTGGAGGGTTCCATCAAGCAAAATCTGACTTTGAACTCAACTATCAAGCCGGTGATTTTGAAATGGGCAGGCGTACCTTTATGGGTTCACAACTATCAATTCGTCCTTTTATTGGAGCCAAAGGAGCCTGGATTGATGAAACGCAAAGAATCAGATCACTCATTGATCCAGCACACCTTGGAATGCCCAATGCCCAGCTGCGCGTTGTCGACACAGTTACCTTTTGGGGAGCTGGTCCCAAAGCGGGATTTAATACAAAGTGGGATCTTTGTTATGGATTTAATTTCATAGCGAATGCTTCTGCCGCGCTTCTATATGGAAATTTTGATACGACTCATCGTGAAAATTTAGTCGAAGTGATGAACGATGCGATGCATATCACAGTCAAGGGGAGTGTGAATGCTTTTTCACCCCAAGCGCATCTCTTTTTAGGTTTGGGTTGGGATCGCCTTTGCGCCTCTGATCGTTGCCACATCTTTTTAGCCCTTGGATATGACGTTGAATATTACTGGCGTCAAAACCAGATGATCGTGCCAGATGATGGCAGTCCTACCTATAAATTTGAGCGTCTAGCAGAAGATGTCATGTTTTATGGATTAACAGTTAAGGTGCGGGTAGATTTTTAACCGTCATGGTTTGTATAGCCCGGCTTCCCATCGAATGTATAGAGATTCTCAGTTTTGATCGCATCGAATCCCTGCTTAGTCAATGATGAGAGAAGAGCCACAATTTGTTCATGCGAGCACGAACCGGATGTTGGCTTGAAACGACAGCGCCACTGATCAATGCAAATTGTTTCCTTTAGACCCTCTGGATAGATACGTGCTCCGCGATTAAAGATGAATTCGAGTTTCATTTCACCAAAATCTTTCGAAGTAAGCCTTTCTGGAAAGCTTGCTGCAGTTTCTTCAGCAAAAATGTAGACATCGACACCAACGAGTTCTCGTTTTTTTGGAGTCGCTTTTGACATCGATGCATGGGACGTCTTTTTCTTCACCTCTCCATAGGCAGCAGCCTTAAGTTGAGATGGCCTTTGCCCCATACGCGCGCAAACAGCATCACCAAACTCAGAAGTACTCACTTGCTTGTGGCTAATACCTTCTTTAAAGACATCATAGGTATGGATGCCATCCTCAAGAGTTTTTAGCCAGGCATTGTGCAGCGTAGTAGCTGCTTCATATTGCCCAATATGTATGAGCATGAGGATTGCACCTTGCATGAGCCCAGAAGGGTTGGCTACATTTTGCCCCGCCCTTCTAGGAGCAGATCCATGAATTGCTTCAAACATCGCACCCTGCTCACCAATATTTGCTGAGCCAGCAAGCCCTAAAGAACCACTAATTTGCGCAGCAATATCAGATAAAATATCACCATAAAGGTTCGCTAAGACGATCACATCAAAATTTTCGGGAGTATCAGCTAACTTCGCCGTTCCAATATCAATAATCCAGTGCTCTTTTTCAAATACAGGATACTCACTACCCACTTCATCATAAACTTTATGAAATAAGCCATCAGCAAACTTTAAAATATTATCTTTAGAAAAACAGGTCACCTTTTTGCGATTAAATGTTTTAGCATATTCGAAAGCGTAGCGGACAATTTTTTCACTTCCCGGGCGTGAAATCAATTTAATCGAATGACAGACTTGCGGCGATTGCTGATATTCAATACCAGCATAAAGATCTTCAACATTTTCTCTGACGATCACAACATCCATGTTTGGATGTTTCGTTTCCACAAATGGAGCGTAAGAAACGCAAGGTCTCACATTTGCATAAAGTCCAAGCATGGCTCTAATGGTAACATTTAAACTCCTAAACCCCCCACCTTGCGGTGTAGTAATAGGCGCTTTCAAAAAAACCTTTGTTCGGAGCAAAGAATCCCATGTTTTAGGTTCAATGCCCGTTAAATGCCCGCTTTTGTAAACTTTTTCGCCGATTTCTACGACCTCGATATCAAGTTGGGCGCCAGCAGCATCTAATACCTTAAGCGTTTCCTTCATGATTTCAGGCCCAATGCCATCACCGTAAGCAACTGTAATAGGAGTCTGTTTAGTCATATACAATGTTCTATATGAAATTTAATCTGAGATCAAGCAAAATAGAGTCATGATAGATAGACTTTTTAAAGAACACGCCCAAAATTTAAATTATTTTTTCGAGCATATTGATCACAAACGCGCACATGAACTCCTTGATGTGATAGCAGCCTGCTCGGGTACATTAATCTTTACAGGTGTTGGAAAAAGTGGAATCATTGCAGAAAAACTCGCAAAAACACTCATTTCCACAGGAACCAAAGCACTCTATTTACCAGCATCAAGCGCTCTGCATGGAGATATCGGGATTCTTTCCGCCGAAGACCTCTGCATCCTCATTAGTAAAAGTGGAGAAACACAGGAACTCATAGATCTTCTTCCATATATACGGAAAAGGAATGCTAAGATCATGACATGGGTTTCATCTGGAAACTCACGCCTCTCAAAAGAAGCCGATTATTCAATTACACTTCCGATCAGACAAGAACTTTGTCCTTTTGATCTTGCTCCGACAACATCTACAGCCGTTCAGCTCATATTTGGAGACGTCCTTTCTGTAGCACTCATGGAAAAAAAACAATTTAGTATTGATGAATACGCTCTCAACCATCCCGCTGGAAATATTGGCAAAAAAGTGACGCTGCGTGTCAAAGATCTGATGATTTCCGGAGAAGAAATCCCAATATGCAGGTCCGGAACACCTCTTAAAGAAGCACTCATTGAGCTGACAAAAAAACGGTGTGGTTGCATCCTCATTACAGATGAGAAAGAGCGACTACGAGGAATTTTTACAGATGGCGACCTTAGAAGAGCCTTTCAAAAAAAGTCTTCATCCATTCTTACAGAGAAAATGGAAGTGCTAATGAACCCCATCTATCTTTCGATTGAACAAGAGAAGCTTGCCTATGAAGCATTATCCGTAATGCATCAAAAAGTTACAGTTCTTCCCGTATTGCACAAAGAGCAGCTCATCGGCCTTATTCGGATGCACGACATTGTTGAGCAAGGCATTCGTTAAGCTTATCAAGCGCATCCCGCTTAAAAAATGGTAAAAAGCACGCGTAGCCAAAACGGGAGAAGCGTTTTGGGATCTCCGCGGTCTTCACATGAAGTCCAATTCCGTAAATTTCTTTTTTCTCGATCCACTCACACGCAGTGATCAACTGCATGGGAATATCCAGGGCATATCTTTGATGCAGAAGAACCTTAAGGTTTGAGGCATCTGCATCAATATAATGAGGTTTTAATTCAAGTTGGCAAAGACGCCTATATGGAATCAATCCTAAAGAGATGAGGAAGATACCGACACAAAAAGAGAGAATGCCAAATCTTTCTAAAATTGCTAATGGGGCAAAAGAGCCTACAATTAAAAGAACTAAAATCCCAGGAGTTGCAATAAGAGAACCCCTTAATAAACGTCTTTTTTTTAACAGTGATGAAATTTTACTATTAATCATATAGGATGAAAATTATGAGCGGATTGTCAACACCAAATCTTATTTTACTTATCTTTTTTGCAGTTGGCTATGTTGCTATTATTTTCGAATTTTGGATCAAAGTTAACAAATCAGCCGTAGCACTTTTAACCGCAGTCGTCTGCTGGACGATCTATTTTATCGCAGATCCCCAGCCTTTGCAAACATCTTTATCTTTTCTCTCAGTTAAACTCAGTATGGTGTCACAAATTCTCTTCTTTTTGCTTGGGGCGATGACCCTTGTTGAGCTCATCGATTCACATAAAGGATTCAATACCGTAGTAGAACAGCTGCATACCCGATCTCAAAAAAAGATGCTCATACTGATCACAGTCATCGCGTTTTTCCTTTCGGCAATACTCGATAACTTCACAACGACCATTCTGATGATTACGCTCCTTAGAAAATTGGTGACCCATAGAAAAGAACGCTTTTATTTAGCATGCATGATCGTTGTTGCCGCCAATGCTGGAGGAGCCTGGACGCCCATTGGAGATGTCACAACAACAATGCTATGGATCAATGGTCAAATTTCTACACTAAACGTCATTAAGCATGTCTTCTTCCCAAGTTTTGTCTCCATACTCATCCCCTTTCTCTATTTTAGTCGCAAAATGAAAGGGAATTTCACCGGAGAAGAAAGGTTGAGTAAAAAAGAAGAACTTGAACCCGGGGCCCATCTAGTTTTTGGGCTTGGGATTGGAGCTTTTCTTTTTGTTCCCATATTTAAATGGCTCACAGGAATGCCCCCCTTTATGGGAATGATCATTGCACTTGCAATCCTTTGGGTCATTACAGATCTTATGCATCACAAACACGAAAAACGTCAGCATCTAAGAGTTACTACGATTCTTACGAAAATAGACGTTTCAACCATTATGTTTTTTCTCGGCATCCTGCTTACCGTTGAAGCGCTTGAAGCGACACATATGTTAAGTGATTTAGCCACATTTGCAAAAACGTACATCAAAAGTGATGCCTTGCTAGCAACCGTTTTGGGTTTCTTGTCATCAATTATAGACAACGTGCCACTTGTTGCAGCATCGATAGGAATGTACAGTCTTGAAAACTATCCCCTTGATTCCAGTCTTTGGATGATGATCGCATATGCAGCAGGAACAGGAGGAAGTATGCTGATTATTGGCTCTTCCGCAGGAGTTGCGTTAATGGGAATGGAGAGAATCGATTTTGTCACATATCTGAAAAAAGCATCTTTCCCCATCTTTCTCGGATTTTTGTTGGGAATGCTCATTTACGTGCTTTTTTAACCCTAAATGTTTTTGCTGCTCTACACGTGTTTAAAGGCACAATCAGGCCCCAATACGCCCCCAATGAAAAAAAAGCACAAAAACGTTTGCGTGTAAATAGCGGATCTAGTATCTTTTTAATTTCTTTCAAAGTGAGAATCTCACTGAAGGGAAAAACGGAAAAGGTAAGCTCCGTTAAGTTATTTTGATAGCAATAGTGAAGTGATGAAAAGCCAAATTTTTAATATGGCTTGAGCGGGTAAAGTAAGCAATTATTTTATTCGCCCCGAAAATAATCAATATGTCAGAATTTATCTTTCTAGAGAATTTGATCTTGGTTCAGATTGAATGCTGACGGCGTGGATGAGGCATGCAAGTCGAACGGAGTTGTGAGCTTGCTTACAACTTAGTGGCGAAAGGGTTAGTAATACATGAATAATCTACCTTTGACCTGGGGATAACGATTGGAAACGATCGCTAATACCGAATGAGGTGGCAGAAAGGGAACTTTCTATCATCAAAGTGGGGGAGCATTTATGCCCTCACGGTTTTAGAGGAGTTCATGGGATATCAGCTTGTTGGTGTGGTAATGGCGCACCAAGGCTAAGACGTCTAGGCGGACTGAGAGGTTGACCGCCAACACTGGGACTGAGACACTGCCCAGACTCTTACGGGAGGCTGCAGTCGAGAATCATTCGCAATGGGCGAAAGCCTGACGATGCGACGCCGTGTGAACGATGAAGGCCTTAGGGTTGTAAAGTTCTTTCGCTTAGGAACAAGAGAGGTTGGCTAATATCCAGCCGATTTGAGGGTACTAGGTAAAGAAGCACCGGCTAACTCCGTGCCAGCAGCTGCGGTAATACGGAGGGTGCAAGCATTAATCGGATTTATTGGGCGTAAAGGGCGCGTAGGCGGAACAGAAAGTCAGATGTGAAATTCCAAAGCTTAACTTTGGAGCTGCATTTGAAACTTCTGATCTTGAGGATAGGCGGAGAAAATGGAATTCCACGTGTAGCGGTGAAATGCGTAGATACGTGGAAGAACACCTGTGGCGAAAGCGATTTTCTAGCTTATTCCTGACGCTGAGGCGCGAGAGCAAGGGGAGCAAACAGGATTAGATACCCTGGTAGTCCTTGCCGTAAACGATGTATACTTGGTGTAGCTGGGCTCAACCCTAGCTGTGCCGTAGCTAACGCGATAAGTATACCGCCTGGGGAGTACGCTCGCAAGAGTGAAACTCAAAAGAATTGACGGGGGCCCGCACAAGCAGTGGAGCATGTGGTTTAATTCGATGCAACGCGAAGAACCTTACCCAGGTTTGACATACAGAGGACGAGTATAGAGATATACTTTCCCGCAAGGGTCTCTGTACAGGTGCTGCATGGCTGTCGTCAGCTCGTGCCGTGAGGTGTTGGGTTAAGTCCCGCAACGAGCGCAACCCTTGTCGTTAGTTACCAGCGAGTAATGTCGGGGACTCTAACGAGACTGCCCAGGTTAACTGGGAGGAAGGTGAGGATGACGTCAAGTCCGCATGGCCTTTATATCTGGGGCTACACACGTGCTACAATGGTCGGTACAAAAGGCAGCTAAGCCGAAAGGTGGCGCAAATCCCAAAAACCGATCTCAGTTCGGATTGTAGTCTGCAACTCGACTACATGAAGTTGGAATTGCTAGTAATGGCGTGTCAGCAATAACGCCGTGAATACGTTCCCGGGCCTTGTACACACCGCCCGTCACATCATGGAAGTTGGTTTCACCCGAAGTCACCGACTCAACCGCAAGGGGAGAGGTGCCGAAGGTGAGGCTGATGACTGGGATGAAGTCGTAACAAGGTAGCCCTACCGGAAGGTGGGGCTGGATCACCTCCTTTTTTAAGGACAAAGAGAGAGCATGAAAGTGTTCTCATCTTATGGTTGAGCAAGCCATATTACTTTGAGGCTTCTTCATCACTTCACTTTTGCTATTGAAATTGCAAAACATTTAACTGCTAAAGTTAATATAGTTATTTCGAAAGATAAAAAAATCAAGTATAAGCTGATAATATCTTTTTTAATTAAAAGAAGTAAATTATGTGATAAATACAATATTCACAAACATAAGTCAGCGCTTGAGAATAGTCACAAACAAACCAAAATAAATTAGGTTTAGGAAAAGAGCGAAAAAAAAGATCACAACCTAAGTTTCTGATCATTGATTGGGACCTAAGGTAGTGTGATCAAGCTATTAAGAGCTACTGGTGGATGCCTTGGCATCGACAGGCGATGAAGGACGCGCATACCTGCGATAAGCTCCGGCGAGCTGGAAAGAAGCTATGACCCGGAGATTTCCGAATGGGGAAACCCCGTGGAGGTAATGCTCCATGATCCCTAGCTGAATACATAGGCTAGGGAGGCGAGACCCGCTGAATTGAGACATCTAAGTAAGCGGAGGAAAGTAAATCAAACGAGATTCCCTGAGTAGCGGCGAGCGAAATGGGAAGAGCCCAAACCGTGAATTTATTCACGGGGTTGTAGGGCTAGCGATATAGCAGACAAACATCTAGCAGAACCATTTGGGAAGATGGGCGATACAGGGTGATAGCCCCGTATGCGAAAGATGGGAGTCGCTTAGCTAGTACCTGAGTAGGGCCGGACACGTGAAACCCGGTCTGAATCTGGGGGGACCACCCTCCAAGGCTAAATACTCGTCGATGACCGATAGTGAACCAGTACAGTGATGGAAAGGTGAAAAGAACCCTTGTTAAGGGAGTGAAATAGAACCTGAAACCAGTAGCTTACAAGCGGTCAGAGGCCTATGTTCCTTTTAGGAAAATGGCTGATGGCGTGCCTTTTGCATGATGAGCCAGCGAGTTATGTTAGACGGCAAGGTTAAGGGACATCCGTTCTGGAGCCGAAGCGAAAGCGAGTGTGAAAAGCGCGTTTAGTCGTCTAGTGTAGACACGAAACCAAGTGATCTATCTATGACCAGGATGAAGCACGGGTAACACCTTGTGGAGGTCCGAACCAGTATCTGTTGAAAAAGATTTGGATGAGTTGTGGATAGGGGTGAAAGGCCAATCAAACTTGGAAATATCTTGTTCTCTCCGAAATAACTTTAGGGTTAGCCTTAGTTGTGAGCTTGATGGGGGTAGAGCACTGAATTCCCAAGGGGGTCTACCGACCTACCGACGGAAATCAAACTCCGAATACCATTAAGTCAACTAGGAGATAGACAGTGGGGGATAAGCTTCATTGTCAAGAGGGGAACAGCCCAGATCGTCGATTAAGGCCCCAAATTCTATGCTAAGTGAGTAAGGATGTGAAGTTTCACAGACAGTTGGGATGTTGGCTTAGAGGCAGCCATCATTTAAAGAGTGCGTAACAGCTCACCAATCGAGAAACTTTGCGCCGATAATATCCGGGACTAAGTATAGAGCCGAAATCACGGGTGTATATTCCTTCGGGAGTGTACGCGGTAGGAGAGCGTAGTATGTGCAATGAAGGTGTACCGTAAGGAGCGCTGGAGCGCATACTAGTGAGGATGCATGGCATAAGTACACGATAAAGGAAGTGAGAATCTTCCTCGCCGAAAACCTAAGGTTTCCAGGGTAAAGCTCGTCTTCCCTGGGTTAGCCGGCCCCTAAGTCGAGGCTGAAAAGCGTAGGCGATGGGAAGCAGGTTAAATATTCCTGCGCCACCTAAAACTATGATGATGGGATGACGAAGTATGTTAAGCATGCGGACTGTTGGATGTCCGTTTTTCTATGAGGTTGGTCAGATAGGTAAATCCGCTGACATAATACTAGGTAGGAGACAAGGGGAACCTTCGGGGGAACCGATGATGTAGCGCTAGGCTTCCAAGAAATAGTCTCTAATCGTTGATGGTGACCGTACCAAAACCGACACAGGTGGGTGTGAAGAGTATTCTCAGGCGCGCGAGACAACTCTCGTTAAGGAACTCGGCAAATTATCCCCGTAACTTCGGGAGAAGGGGAGCCTTTTTGTGTGATTGACTTCGCGTCAAAAGCATAAGAAGGCCGCAGAGAAATGGCCCAGGCGACTGTTTAACAAAAACACAGCACTTTGCAAAGTCGTCTAAGACGAAGTATAAGGTGTGATGCCTGCCCAATGCCAAAAGGTCAAAAGGAGATGTCAATCGTAAGATGAAGCATTGAATTTAAGCCCTGGTGAATGGCGGCCGTAACTATAACGGTCCTAAGGTAGCGAAATTCCTTGTCGGGTAAGTTCCGACCTGCACGAATGGCGTAACGATCTGGGCGCTGTCTCAACGAGAGACTCGGTGAAATTGTAGTAGCGGTGAAGATGCCGTTTACCCGCAACAAGACGGAAAGACCCCGTGAACCTTTACTGTAGTCTGATATTGGCTTTTGACTTGTCATGTGTAGGATAGCCGGGAGGCATTGAAGGGGATTCGTCAGGATTCCCAGAGCCATCCTTGAAATACCGGTCGTGGCAAGTTGAAAATCTAACATTATCCCGTGAATCCGGGAGATGGACACTGTCAGATGGGCAGTTTGACTGGGGCGGTTTCCTCCCAAAGAGTAACGGAGGAGTCCAAAGCTTGCCTCATCGTGGTTGGTAATCACGAGTAGAGCGTAAAAGTATAAGGCAAGTTGACTGCGAGACCAACGAGTCAAGCAGGTACGAAAGTAGGGTTTAGTGATCCGGCGGTAGAAAGTGGAATTGCCGTCGCTTAACGGATAAAAGGTACTCCGGGGATAACAGGCTTATCGCCACCAAGAGTTCATATCGACGTGGCGGTTTGGCACCTCGATGTCGGCTCATCGCATCCTGGGGCTGTAGA
>JAJFMF010000005.1 GCA_021772315.1 Chlamydiota bacterium | reverse complement strand
TCTCCCCCCAGTTTTTTGGTGATTGAGGTAATAGGGACCAATCCCAATGTAAAGATCAATGGATTTCACAAGATCCCGAAACTCCTTTCCAAGCTCAAAGTTCCATGATGTGAGGGAGCGCGATAATCGCCGTTTAAAAAGAAAATTGTGTTTTTTAAATCCGTCTTCCTTGATTTTACCTAGAGATCCTCTCTTTCCAATTGGAAAATACGCATTGAATCGGACATCAATTTGTCGACTGAGAAGTTCAATCCCTGCTCCAAATTGATTAATGTACATATTTCTTGCATCTCGATAGTCATAGTAGATATTGCCTCCAAAGATCACTTTCTTTCTGTGCGAAGGAATGCGGAGGCCAATCCCTAGATTCGAGGCAAATTTTCCATTATTAAAAACATGGATGCGTGCATCCAAAAGAGGGTGCACTTTTGATTCAGAGGGCGGGGCATAGAAGAATTCTAATGTGGAATACCCGTCATTATACCCAACACCTTCTCTTTCTTTGTGTTTGAGTTCAAAGCGATAATTGTTGAGATCTTGCTCTTTTGAAATAGCCAGCGCATGTATCGAAAACAACATGAGAAAAAAAGATTGCGTCTTCATGATTCAATTAAGCTTTTATGGACTGCAAAATAAACGCTAAAAGGAAGCAATGTAAGCCCTGCTCGCCAAGAAGGGATATGGATTAAAGCATTTGGAATGATGCGATAAACGACATAGTTTCTTTCGATAAGCAAATCATAGACATCTTCTATAAAATCCTGCATCCCAGAATCGTTTCGGATATATGTAAACATCACCGTTTTCAACTGGCCATCTTCGAGATCTTCTGCGCCTTCTAGAAT
Organism: Chlamydiota bacterium; assembly: GCA_021772315.1. Lineage (GTDB taxonomy): Bacteria > Chlamydiota > Chlamydiia > Chlamydiales > Simkaniaceae > JAJFMF01. The sequence goes on along the minus strand of JAJFMF010000005.1, from coordinate 68,831 downwards.
CGTATATGGAAGCCTGCCTGGCCCAATATACAAAATATCAATCGCATCCAAGGCGTGTACTGTTACATAGTTGTCGATTGAATCATGCAGTACATTTTTGATGGAAGGTAATTGGAAATAAGTAAGGATTGAAGCTTTAAATTCAGTTGAATACTCAAAAAAAGCCCAGCTCGGAACAGATACCTCATCAAATAATGTATCCTCTGATCCTTCGCGATCTGATAAAAATTTTAATTCGGGAAAAAAGTTTCCCCCAACAATTTTACTGACTAAGTTAAAGTAGGAATCAATCACGGAATCAAAAGCATAGAGATTTAAGTCGGGATAGGGATACCGTGTGAAAGCGCAAAAATCGAGAAGATTGGTACCTGTTGCAAACACGATATCTTCATTTTCTAAACAGCAATTTAAAAAGAATAACTCCCCAGTCGCATTTAGATCGGAATTCAAGATCCCTTTCGAATCCAGAGAGGGTTTGTCTTCAAAGACTTTGAAATGTTCTACTGGAAAATGAAAGGCAAAGTTTGTAGCCGGAAAAAGTAATAAAAAAACATAAAAAACAAAGCGTTGTATTTTCATTTTCCCATTCCATTGCATTATAATTTTTATTATCTACAATTTAGAGATAATTTCAATTAATTACACAAAACAAAAATGTGGCTAAATTCAGAGATATTAATAGCTATGTTCATCGACTCTTACCTTGCCACGGAAAACACGGTAAATGTAATAGCCATACGCCAAGACCAGCGGCACTCCAATCACCACAATGATAGATAACACCTTAAGCGTTAGATGAGATGATGCAGCATTGAAGTATGTTACGCTATTTTCTGCGGTATTGACTGTTGAACGCACTAGATAGGGAAAGGTTCCCACAAGATACAAAGTAAAAAGAAAAAATATGCTTATACATGAAAAAATAAAGCTAAAACCATCATACCCTTTTCTTACAAAATAGAGAATGCAGAGAATAGATATTAATGTGCCAAGAGGGAAGAAATAAAATGCTGGGTACCTATCCATCCGCTCAAGCATATATGGTTTTTGCCCTAGGGTAACGACACTCAAAATGACATACATGATGATGAAAAAAACAATCGACCACTTCACCCAAGATCTTAAACGATCGTGCAAATCTCCCTCCGTTTTCATGAGAAGAAAAATGGATCCATGCATCGTGAATAGAGATAAAGAGGTAATCCCTACAATGATAGGATAAGGAGTTAAAAAGCTCAAAAAGACGCCTGTAAAATTGTACTCCGAATCCAAGGGAATTCCTTCAACAAGGTTGCCAAGGAGCACTCCGACACCTATTGCAATGAGAATGCTTGCAACTGAAAACACAGTATCCCATGTGTTTCTCCAGTTTTTAGAGGGGCGTTTTGAGCGAAACTCGATCGAAACAGCCCGAAAAATCAGACAGGCTAAAAGGCCCATCGTTGGAAGATAAAATGCAGAAAAAATCGTGGCATAGGCATCGGTAAACGCTGATAATAAAACGCCTCCTACAATGACAAGCCACACCTCATTTCCATCCCAAACAGGGCCAATTGCATTGAGAAAAATACGTCGATCCTTATCATCTTTGGCAAAAAGATGGAGTGCCCCAACGCCAAGATCGAACCCATCAAGCATGCAATAGGCAACCACAGCAAATCCAGCGACCAGGTACATAAAAAATTCTAACGAGAAAATTTCCATTTTTTATTCCCCTGTCCTACGTTGGTATGTATTTCGATAAATTTGATCCTCTGGAACCTCTGATTCTTCTGGGCCATGTTGAATTTTTTGATTGAGCAAGAAAATAAAGAGAACAAAGAGAAGCGTGTAGATCACAAAAAACATGATCAGCGACCCCAACACATTACCTGAAGAAATGGATTTAGAAACGCCTTGTGAGGTACGCAATAGATGATAAACAATCCAAGGTTGTCTTCCCATCTCTGCTGTAAACCATCCTGCTATGTTTGCTATGGGAGGTAAAATGACACCAAAGACAAGAGGCCATAGAAGCCATTTTGCCCGATCGACCTTCTTCCTAAACCACAAGATAATCGCAGCAACCAGCAGCAGAAACATGGCTCCCCACATATAGATCATGAGATGGTACGTTTGAAACACAACAGGAACATTTGCCCAATCACTCTTGGGGAAATTATCAAGACCTGCAACGGCTGTCTCAGGATTACGGTACGTCAATAGGCTTAAGAGTGCTGGAACCTTAATCCCATGAACAGTTTGTTCCTTTGAATCAACCCAACCTATTAGAGTTAATGGGGTATAATCTCTCGTTTTATAAACGCCTTCAATTGCTGCAAGCTTTTCGGGTTGATATTTTGCCACACCGCGTGCTGTTGAATCGGCTGAAAACAGTTGCAAGATGATCGTAATTCCGCCAACGATCAATGCCACCTTCATTGAGAGGAAGGCAAAATTGCGATGTCTCTTTCTAATAAAATAATAAGCACACACACTTAAAACGACAAAGACTCCGGTGAGCCAGCATCCCAAAATCACATGGACTAAACGATCCACAGAAGAGGGGTTAAAAATCATCTTCCACCAATCGGTTACTACAGCACGTGCTTGCGTTCCCTCTCCTACGATTTTAAATCCAGCCGGTGTTTGCATCCAAGAATTCGCAATAACAATCCAAACAGCACTAAAATGGGCTCCACAGGCAACACAGATTGTTGCAAAATAATGAACCCCTGGTTTTACACGATCCCAGCCAAAGAGCATAAGTCCTATAAAGCCAGCTTCTAAGAAAAAGGCAAAGATCCCTTCAGCTCCAAGAGCACTCCCAAATACATCCCCAATAAAGCGGGAATACTGCGCCCAATTATTTCCAAAAGCAAAAACTTGAACGAGACCTGTTGCTACACCTAGAGCAAATGTAAGGGCAAAAATTCTCACCCAAAATCTGGCCATCTCTCTGTGTTCAGGTTTTTTCGTCTTAAGATAGATCCCTTCCATAATCACAATCATCAAAGCCAGACCAATACTCATTGGGGGGAATATGTAATGAAATGATATTGTAAAAGCAAATTGAATACGCGATAGCGTAACGACATCCATGTGGCCTCCCTCAGGAAAAAATGTAGTTCATAGAGGAGTTTAAATAAAGAGGGAAAAATAGAAAATCAAAAAGAAAATAAGCGTCGGAATAATTGCGCCTAAAAAGAGGTAAATCGGCGATACACCATTCTTGAAATATTTACGCAGAAGCATTTGTCCTGCTGGATTTGGGGCATTTGCAATCACAGTTAAACCACCTCCCACAACAACACCACTCACGATCGCTTTTTTTAAGCTCTCTGTGAGATTTGGAACAAGGCTAGATAGATATGTCACAGCCGCATTGTCATTAAATGCTGTGAGAACTGCACCAACGCTCATAATCGATCCCTCTTGCAATCTCCCAAGAAGTGGTATGATCCACCATCCCTGCAATCCCCCGTGAATAACAAGTCCCGCCAAAAAAAAGCCAACCAAAATGGGACGCTTGAGATTGAGAGAATATTGATGGGGCGACGTCGCCTGATGAAATCCTAAAAAGAGAAGAAAACTTCCAATAAAAATAGGTGGATCATGAGAATTGATCACAAGCCAAATCAGAAGGAGAATATGGCAAAGGGTTATCCAGCGTGGCACTCCGATTTGGAGATCATGTTTCTCCAACTTCGTATGTAGCTTTTCTTTTACGACATTGAGTTTTCTGAATTCTTTTCGAAATATTGCAAAAAAGACGCCGTTTGAAATTAAAATCCCTGAAACTGCTTTCCACCCAAAGTTACTCATCATGAACCAGGAACTCCATTGCCAGCAGTGTGCTACAATGAGAACTGGAGGCGCTGCAAAATTCGTTAAGATCCCTCCAACTGAGATGTTTACAAAGAGAAGACCGAGCGTTGCGTAGGCGAGCTTTTTACTCGGGCGATATTCATAAAACTGGCGGGCCAAAATGACTGCAGAAATTGTCATGGCTCCAGCCTCGGTGATAAACGAGCCCAATATAGGGCCAATTGTCAGAATTGAAAACCACCATGCAGACAAACTCCCTCCAAAGAGATTCGCAAACCATTTCAGTGATTTTTCAGTAAAACTGACAATGGGACGCGTTGCGGCAACACACATGATGACAACGACAAAAACTGGCTCGATATAATTACGATTATCGATATAGTAAACTGCTGTATCCCAATTATAAAATAAAAAAATCGCAATAAGCAGAGGGATGACCCAAATCCCAAAAATCACTTCAACTTCCCCTAAAAAATGGAGTATTTCAGCTGCAAAACTTCGATCTTTATTCAACCCATTTTCTGCAATCGTCGTTTCAAAAGGTGAGCCTGCTGCTTTAATTTTTTCATGATGGCGCTTGGCAATTTTGCGAGAGAGTTCGGTAAATTTGTAAGCTAGAAGGGTATGGATAATAGCTAAGACGAAAATGACAAGGGAAACTATGTGAAAAGGAGTGCGTATCGGATCTTCTAAAGAAATCGCAGGAACGATCTCTTTATAATTCGACACTTCACACTTTTGTGCAGTATCGGCAACAAAACGAAAAAATGAGCCAATGAGATCCATGCAAATGCCATCTCAAACATTACTATTTTCAAAATTTTACTATATATATTTAGTGGGGGGTGTCAATACTTATCTGATGATAGTAACAAATCGACGTCTGAAAGTTAATAATTGCTTATCATACTCAGCTTTAGGAGATGAACCATCGAGGGATTTAAAATGAGTAAGCACATTTTCAAAATGCTTTTGCCTCTCATTCACATTTTCCATATTTGTTTGGTATTTTGCGAGAGTCTCAGCATAGGAATTCTTTTTTTCCAAAAGAAGTTCTTCATATTTTTCTCTTACTTTAGCAAAACGCTGTTGAGACATTTGTTCTGCTCTTTCTCGTTCATCATTGGCCATCTGCAGACTATCATCAAAAGACTTCTCTTCTCCCTGGATAAATTTACGCGTACTGTCAGAAAGGTTGTAACTGCCAGCTAACATCTGTTGATGAAGCTCTAATCTTTGTTTTTGAGCCTTTAATTTTTCCTTCTCTGTATCCACATGATAAAGATATATCACGTCTCTCGCTTCAAGATGTTCGAGCTTTTCTAGTTCCTGAGCGGCACTCGATCGGTCAAGCATTGTTTGTGCATGAATATATTCATTTTTGCTTCTTTCAATGAGAAGTGTCATATCTTCTCTCATTGGATCAAATTCAGAAGTATTCTTTCTAAAAATCCCATAATGGTATTGAAAATCCATTTTCAATATCTTGAGGTTATCACACTCTTTGCTTGTGATCAGATCATAGCGCAAAAGAGAGTCAAGATCGTACAGCTTAAAAAACTCCTTAAGCTCGACGTCAACGCTTTCTTTACGAAATTTCGCACGCTGCTCACTCAACTGTGGAATATGGTAGATAAAATGATCATTAGGATATTTTGCGCAAACAGCTTCATAAGCCTGTGTTATCTCTTCATAAAAAGGAATCAGCTTTGCAATACTCATCCTGGCGATATCATTCTGATAAATTTCATTGAATTCTTCTGGAAGTGGAATGCCATAGTAAAACATATTTTCATATGAATGTTTTGCAGCTATCTGCTTGAGAATAGGAGTTTCAGAGATTTCATTGTCATGGAAGCGCTTATTGATATAGATACTCTCATTAGCTTCTATCAGAGCTTCATCGCGATAGGATTGAATTTTGGTGTGCGTATTGTATTCATAATATCGGGAAGAGACGTAAAACAAGGTGCCAGCAACAACAAGCAACACAGCCCCAACGGATAAAAGAGGCGTTGCTAAAAAACCAATAGCAACTGCTCCTGTAATTCCAACTGCAAAAGTTAAAGCGAGTGCAGCAAGGATTTTAGCTCCTCTTGTCTTCATGTACGCAGAAGTTTTTAAACAACACCCTTGATTTTGTGTGTTGTTTTCAAAGAGCTTAGTACGCTGCTCTGTCTCTACAAATCTTGCTGGAGTTGAAAATTCTGATATATAGTTTTCTATCGTTGCCATAATTATATTTTACACGATAATTAGCGCTTATTCAATGTTAAAGATTAACTACTTACGAATAAAACTTTTAGCTGTCAATAAATCGATTCCTCTAGAAGAAAGTAAACTTAAAGCTTTATTTTCATCACCTTCTTTGACATTCACTGCGCGGCAAGCATCAGGCATCACAGCCGTCTCAAAACCACATTCAAGAGCATCTAAGGCACTAAATTTTACACAGTAATCTGTTGCAACACCAACAATAAAAATTTTATTCATGTTTGCATCATTAAAAAACTTTTCTAAACCTGTAGATTGTAATTTTGCATTGTCAAAAAACGCACTATAACTATCAATTTGAATATCCATACCTTTTTGAATGATTTTGTCTATCTTTGACAGGTTTAGTCCATCTACAAGCTGCGCTCCTAAACTATTTTGTATACAATGCTCTGGCCATAGCATTTGGGAGACGCCCTTAACCTCGATGACCTCCCCGATCTGCTTCTGATGTGTCGAAGCAAAACTCATATGAGATTTAGGGTGCCAATCTTGAGTTGCCACAACGAGGCTGAATTGTTCCATGAGATCGTTGATAAGAGGGATAATTTCATCCCCGCCAGGAACCCCAAGCGGCCCTCCAGGCATAAAATCATTTTGCATATCGATGATAAGAAGGGCTTCAGCGTTCATTTTTCAAGTCCCTAATCAAAGACATTTTAAGATCATAGAGTTTATTTTCTAAACCTACGAAATAAGGATCTGGATGAAGAAAGCGTCTGACAGCGGGATGGAATTTTGAAAGCTCCGAGAGCGTATTTTCTCGCATCTCATGCAGAGAAGGACTTTTATAAATACATTCCCCCTTTTCAAAAATGGGAATCAGCAAATCCAAACTTTTTATATCTCGTTTAATTTCTCGACGCGAGCTCTGATCTAACGGGTCGATGATCAATCCATTTTCAGAAGCACCAAGTTGTGTATCATACATCATATCGAATAGATACCCATTCTCATCGAAATAACGCCGAATCTGCAAAATACCGGGATTTGTCGTTTTGATAATCTGTTCTGAGATTTTGAGCTTATAGATCCATTTGCCATTCTCATCTGTGATACCTGAAAGCTTATAAACCCCATCGAGAGCGGGTTGATCTTTCCCCGTAATCAAATTTGTTCCAACACCCCAAATATCGATTTTAGCGCCCTGTTGCATGAGATCCCGGATGATATTTTCATCCAATTCATTGCTTGCCATGATCTTCATTTTAGAAAGACCTGCAGCATCCAGCATTCTTCGCACATCAATACTCAAGTGAGCTAAATCTCCTGAATCAAGACGCACACCAAGAGCTTTATTTTTCAACTTTTTTGCTACATTTATCGCACGCTGCGTACCCTTACGCGTATCGTAAGTATCGATTAAAAAAACACAATCATCCGGCAAAACTTTTGCATACGCCTCAAAAGCTTTTTCTTCGTCAGAAAATGCCATAATCCAGCTATGAGCATGTGTGCCTTTCACAGGAATTCCAAAATGTTTCCCTGCGATCACACTCGAAGTCGAATGGCATCCTCCTACATATGATGCACGCGTCCCCGAGAGGGAACCATCAGGCCCCTGAGCGCGACGCAGGCCAAACTCCACCACCTCGCTTGGATATGCTGCCTGACAGATTCGAGAAGCCTTGGTAGCGATCAATGTTTGAAAGTTGATCAGATTTAGAAGGGGGCTCTCAAGCAATTGAGCTTGTAAAATAGGACCCTTGACACGTAGCAACGGCTCATAGGGGAAAATTGGCGTGCCCTCTACAACAGCATCGAGATCACAAGTGAATTCTAAATCTTTAAGATAATCGAGAAAAGCCCCCTCAAAAAGAGGATTTCCCGCAGAATTTTTTAGACTTGAAAGATACTCTAAATCACTTTCATTATATTTGAAATTTTTGATGAACTCGATGAGCGTCTCGAGTCCCGCCATAATCGCATAGCTCCCCTGAAAGGGCTTCCTACGAAAAGAAAGATGAAACGCAGCATGCCGATCATGAATCCCCAATTTCCAATAACCATAGGCCATTGTCAATTGATACAGATCTGTTAGTAAAGCTAGAGAAGAGTGATAAAATGGGATATTCATGATTCTTTTGTTTTCGTCTCTTCCACACCATGTGCTTTCAAGATCGTTTGCCGACGCACTTCTAATTTATCAATCTCTTCCTGATAGCGCGCAGCAATTTCTCGACTCGTATCCGCTTCATTCCAATATCTTCGGGCATCACTGACATTATTTGCATTAAACTGCAATCGATCCCCTTGATCTTGAGCACGTGCCGCCTTTGCAAGTTCTAGATTGCGCAAGTTTGTTAACTTCGCAATTGCCGCATCAAGCTGTGAAACCTCATCTTGCCACGTGCTTTCAGATTGCATAGAAAACGCATGAAGAGGTCTAGAAACACATAGACAAAGAGCAAGCGTGCAAAAGAAAAGCCCTAATCTTTTCATGATATCTCCTTTTGATCCCCACTATAGCAAGAGAGAATTCTTTTGTCGAAAACTCTTTTTTCATCAATATCAATGATGGGATTATCCACACAACATTTGAAACAATGCACGAAATCGTCTAAAATGGATCCATGAAACGAATCCTGTGTTTACTTTTTCTCATCCTTCCGACCCTTTTCTTTGGTGATTTTTCATTCAAAGATAAATTTGTCCATGCAGAAAAGGGGGATTATTTTGTCACAAAACAAAATAAAGTATTTTCTATACTCATCGTACATAGCCTTCAAAATCAGACCCTCATCCTCGAAGAAATCAGTGCCCCAGCCCATAAAATCAATAAACGAAAAATCAATTGGAAAAAATGGGTCGAAGATAGAGCCCCAGGACATAGCTCATGGATTATGTATGAAATCGACCTGCAACATGGAAAACTCCTCGAATGTTATTCCTTTTCCCAAAATGCCTTTTTGACATACTCCTCACTTGATACCTTTTTGCCAACACTACTTAAACTCCCCTTATCTCCCATTCCCAAACACAGCCAAAAAAAAATTGGTCCTCCTCCGACCGAGGGTCCTGATTATCGAAAACTATGGAAACCTCCACTCTATTTCTCCGGCCAAAAACAAAAAAACACAGAATTCACTTCCTACACAAGTCACTGGCCAAATGACGGGACAGAACTTGCCTCCAAAAAAATCGAACTCTTTTTCGATGAAAAGCGTCCAAGCTTCCCCTTCCCCTACTGGATCGAAATTGCCGACAGCCACCTCACCTTTAAAATTCATACCATTGACTCAGGTAAAAACCTACTCTCTCCCTATCAGCAAATGCCAAAACGTGCTCCCGAATTCATCGGCACCCTAAAACCGCATGATGATTGCATGCGATTAAAAATAAAAAGCTCCCATCAAAAGCTCGAACTCTACGCCCTTGACCTTTCAACAACTCCCCGCCTTTCACACGCTTTGAAATTCAATCAAATCTATGACTCCAAAGAAAATATATACGCCCTCGATATTTCCCAAAACACCCTTGAAAATATACTTATTCCCGGACATGAATACTTATTTATAGCCTGCCCAGAAACCCATCCAAGTTTGTATACTGAATTAGAACACCCCATTACATGGAAGGTTGTGAACAAACACTAAACCTCATCTTCATCAAACATTAATTTTCGATTCATTTTATACTAAAAATTCTAAACTCTCTCATTTTCAAATACTTATAATTGCTCTTTCGGCATATATAACTCCTGTCGAAGGACTTATCTACTCCTGGTTTATCAACAACTTTTCCACACAATTCAAACATTGCGGTATTTCATCTGCTTTGGTTTAATATAGGACTTTGAAAACATAAGGTGATCAGTGTCACTCAGAAAATCAAAACACATCCTGCTACACGTCTATAAGAGTTTTCGTCGCAAAAAAAACAAGCTCGAAGATCCAGCGCGCAATGAAATTTACAACCACATCAAACGACTCGAAACCCACATTTTAAATAAAGAAAAAGACGAAGCAGAAAGCGCAGCAAAAAACCTCGAAACCCTCGCAAAAAAACACCTTAAAAAAACACCCTTTGACCGATTTCGAGATCTTATCATTGGAATCGTGATTGCACTTATCATTGCCATCTTCGTCCGTCAAATGTGGTTTGAGCTCTATGAAATCCCAACCGGCTCCATGCGGCCTACGCTACAGGAAAAGGATCGCCTACTCGTCACCAAAACCCCCTTTGGATTGAATATCCCCCTGACCCCAAAACATCTCATCTTCGAACCAGAAGATGTCACGCGGGGAGGCATCGTTGTCTTCACAGGTGAAAATATGGATATCTACGATGTCGATACCACCTACTTTTATCTCTTTCCTGGCAAAAAGCGGTTCGTTAAACGACTCATCGCCAAACCTGGAGACACCCTATATTTTTATGGAGGACAAATCTACGGATTTGATACAGACGGAAAAGACATCTCAGACAAACTCAATCCTCCCCTTCTTACCTCCATCGACCACATCCCCTTCATTCAATTTGATGGAAAGGCGCTCACCCCAAAAAATCCCATCCAAGGCATTTTTTATCCCGTCGTCTTTAAACAGATGAATGAACCCATAGCAAAACTCACCATCAACTCCTACGGCAAAGTTCAAGGAGAGATGCTTCCACCCCCAAATTTCAAAGGAATTTATCCTGTGAAAGATTATTACGATCTCTGGGGCTTTAAAAACTACGGCATGGCCCGTCTGCTCGATTTTGAAACCTTCTCCAAACTCTTTCGAAAACAAGCAGGACAGCTCGAACGCTCCGACATCTATCTCGAAATCACCCATCATCCTAGCCTCCAAAATGCCCCCATTGAAAAAGATATGTTTGGCCGCATGCGCCCAAATCTCAACTTAAGCAAATCAATCATTCCCCTAAAAGAAGAACATCAAAGAGCAATTTTTGAGAATATTTACACCGCCCGTTTCATTGTAGAGAATGGATTTGTAAGGCGCTACGGATCAAAACGCGTTACAGTCAACCCCAAACTCATCTATCCCCGCCTCATTGGCGTCCCAGACGGCACCTACCAGTTTTATCACGGGAAAGGGTACGAAGTGAAATGGCAAGGCGTCCTCAAAGAATTGCCATCTACACACCCTCTCATGCAATTTAATAGAAAGCGGCTTGAACTCCTCTTCAATCTCGGCATCGAATTTGATATCCGCTTCCGACCAACAGATAAATATCAACCCTTCGTACCCTCTCGCTACGCCTATTTCCGAGATCATTCACTCTATCTCATGGGAAAACCCATTTTAGACCCAAGTGACCCCGTTCTCACTCAATACATTCAGCGTGAAAATGATAAAGCAGAAAAAAGCGTTCCCCTATACCCCTATAACCCATTTATCGATCAAGGCCCGCCCCTAAACCCAGATGGATCCCTAAACACAACACTCATTAAAGAATATGGCCTAATCATCCCAGAAAAGCACTATCTTGCCCTTGGGGACAACTACGCAATGAGTGCTGACAGCCGCGATTTTGGCTTTGTACCCCAAGAAAATCTACGAGGAGCCCCCCTTCTTATCTTCTGGCCACCTGGGCCCCGCTTTGGACTCCCATTCCAAGTGCCCTATCCACTCTTCAGTGCTAGCCGTCTTATTGTCTGGGCAATCGCCCTTATCTGGCTTGTAATTTGGTATCTTATCCGCAGGAAACGCACCCGACTGCCATTAGATCTCTAAACCCGAATTGTGTGCTAGAGATATTCCAAATAAAATTGTATTTTTTACTAGGATCTTCTGCCAAAATTTTTGACATACTTGATAAAGTAGGAAAAATTTAGGCAGAAGATCCTAGTGAAAAAGACTTTTTAGATGGAGTGTCTATAATATACAATTCAGGTTGAAATTATATTCAAATTTTTGTAATTATATAATAAAAAGGGGATTAATTATGGGAATAAAAGGTATTAAACTAGCCACATTAAAGCTAAAGGGTCATAAATACCTATATAGAGGGAAGTTATGGATTCTTGATAAGCCAGTCAAATCAACATCCAAAAACAAAAAAATGATGGTTCTAGCCACAAAAATGGTTAACGGCACCAAAAGAGTCAGGCTCATCCATTTTGGTTCCAAAAAAACCAAAAGTTACAGCAAAAAAGCCAAAGAAAGCTATCTAAAGCGTAGTGAAGGAATTAGAAACAAACTGGGACGACTAACAAAACACGATTCATGGAGCGCAAACCATTGGACTAGAAAGATTTTCTGTCATAAAGACAAAGATCAATACGAAAAAGCCGCATAATTTTTTCTTGTAAAAGATTTCTAAAAGAGCAATCTTGTTGTTCATAACAACTTAAGGTAATTATGGCAGCAAGATTCATTCTCCTCACTTTTTTATGTTCATCCATATTTGCCAATGAGGCTCTTGACAGGCTAATCGAAGGTAATAATCGCTACGTCAATGATAAACTCCTCCATCCCAATCGCACAAGTGAAAGACGTGAAGCAATTATAAGCAAACAAAAACCCTTTGCTATTATCTTAGGATGTTCAGATTCACGCGTGTCCCCTGAAATATTATTCGATGAAGGCGTTGGCGATCTCTTTGTAGTACGCGTTGCAGGAAATGTCGTAGGACCAATTGAGCTTGAGAGCATCGACTATGGCGCATTATATCTCAAATCATCCGTTATCATGGTTCTCGGCCATCAAAATTGCGGCGCCGTGGATGCCGTCCTAGAAGGAAACACAAAGGACATTCCAGCTATCGCAAAACGTATTGAGCCAGCCGTTAAGATCGCAAAAAAGGAAAAAGGGAACACCCTAGAGAACGCCATCCAAGAAAACGTTAGACTCATTGTTAAACAACTGAAGCAAACCAAATCGCTATCCCCCCTAGTCCGGCAAAAGAAGCTCGAAATCGTCGGTGGATATTATGACTTAGAAACCGGCAAAGTCCAACTTCTATAGACGCGGATATAATCCACTTTTAAAACCCGGAAATCTATGCATAGCATGGACACAGGTAGTTTTCTATAACCTTTTCAAATTAATCGCATTCATGTATTAATGTAGCCTTCATTCTCAAAAATGGAGGCTTATCATGAGTGTTCAGACGCAAGCACTACTAAAAGCAAGTTATCAAGACGCAAAGAGCTTGATCGAATTTACAAAACAAGTTCGAACAAAAGAAAATGATTTTTCAGGTAAATATTCTGTAAAACAAGCACATCTCGACCATCTCTTCTCCCCAGCTGTCTGGAGTGCTCAAAAAACAAAAACTGGACACCGGAAACTTATCCACAAAGTCACAGGCATTGTCATTAATTATGGGAATCACAAAAAACAAATCGATCCAGGCGCTGTTCTAACGGTCTTTGAGCTTGTTCAAAAGCACCTGAATATTCTATGCAACGACATCTTTGTATATAAAATGAATAATTGGAAAAAAAAACCAGATTATGTTGCCTCAGCCAAAAGAATAGAAAATTTTGATATCTAAGACTTGGAGTTGATCTAGATGATAAAACATGCATTCATTACATGTATAATATATTTCTCTTCTGTAGTTGCAGTTGAAATGGATTTGTTATACAAACATAACGCTATCGCACCTTCTAATACCTATGAAAAGCAATTAGTCGCGCATGTACAATCAAGCTTGGAAAAAGCCATGAGATATGAATCTAAACTCAAAAAAACTCATTTTGATGATACCGCGACTTACATACAAAGGACTGCTGAAAACCTAGATTACACGACTTTAACAGACATCTCTTCAATCCCATTTTGCCATCTATTGAACAATTTATGTGACCGCACTGGAACCTCTCATTTACATATCGGATTGCTTGCCGGAGACTCCCTTATAGCCGCACTTTATGGAAATCAACATCTACTAATAACGCAAATTGGAGTAGATTGGTTTCAAGAATGTCCTGAAAATACATTCCGTTCCAATTGTGAAAAATATATCGATCTCAAGCAGTGCCTCATTCTTAATGAAGCTTGTTTTGAAGTTGATACGTCTATCTTTGATATCCCTATCGACATTTATTTTTATGATGCTGATCATTGTCTCATGGCACATAAAATGGCCTTGACATACTACAATGATATATTTGCAGATGTCTTTGTTGTCGTCATCGATGATTGGGCATGCCCGTGGATCCGAAAACCCACGTTTAAAGCATTCGATACATTAGGATATCATATTCTATATGAATCATTCATCCCAGGAACAGAAGAATATGGGAATGGACAATACGTCGCTGTGATCAAGAAATAGGGATTAATTTTTTTGAAATAAAATCGTATTACTCTGATCGATTTCAGCAACGATTTCACAAGCATCAAAAAGAGTCCATAACGTCTTCATTTTTGTCAGTTGATTATCGATGACATAGAATAAGTTCGAAAGAAGAATATACCCACCTGATTTGACTTTTGGTAGATAAAGGTCCAGGTCATGAAGAGAGCCTTCTTCTGAAAAATCTCCATCTAAATGAAGAAAATCGATCGAATCAATTTGAGAAATCGCTTTTTCGGAAGACGCATGAATTACGCTAACATACGAATTAAATGACCAGACATCTAGCATGCTCAAAAATTGGTTTTTTATCTCCTGCATATCCACTGTAGCCCACCACTTATAATTTGGATCAGCATACGGAATAAACTTAATCGCCTCTTGATTTGACCATGAATCAATAGCGTAGGCATGTCCTTGTCTTAGATAAGCAAGCGTTGCCGCAATAGGAAGAAAGGAAGAACCAGTAAATACACCAATTTCAACACATACTTTTGGTTTTGTCTCGAAAATCACATCCATGATCAAGTTGGCCTTTTCCTCTGAGCACCAGCTCTCCTTCAAATATTCACAGACATCATTTTTCAAAACATCAAACTGGGAATCAGTATTTGCTAGGAGATTTAAAGCAAAGCACAAAAACAGGGTAGATATTTTGATTTTCATAAACAGTTTTCCTCAGATAATCAATGTTCCGCAGGAGGATAATCGATACTTGAAAAAAAGTCTAACCTCTAATAGCTGATTTGTTATAGTCCATTTCAATGGACAAATCAAAAAATCTAAAGCTTTTTATTCTCTTCATTTTGGCGATCATTTCACTCATCGTCATCTATGCCTGGCCTGCAATTCCTCAAGATCCAGCATACCATCACTTTGCTGACAAGCGGACGATTTTTTATATTCCTCACTTTTGGGATGTTATCTCAAGTTTGGCTTTCATTCCTGTTGGGGTATACGGTTGTTATATCGTCCTCACCACATATCTGAATGCCACAAAATATGAATCTACTCTTTGGTTATTTCTATTTTCATGCATCATCATCGTGGGCTTTACGTCCGCTTTTTACCATTTAGATCCTACAAATCGCAGACTCGCCTTAGAACGCCTCTTCATGGCAACTGCTTTCATGACTTTTTTATCTATCCTCTTTCTCGAGAGGGCCGGATATAAACTCGGGGCAACCTTATCACCCATTTTTATCATCTGTGGAATTGCAAGCGTGGTTCTGTGGATCATTGGCGAGATCCATGGAAGAGGAGATCTTAGGCTATATGTATTCGTACAATTTTTCCCATGGATTGCTCTTCCCTATTTTGTGATCTTTTTCCCCTCTCCTGAGAATAAAAGTATTTATCTCGTGTGGGCGTTTGCCTCTGTCATTCTCTCAAAATTTTTTGAGATGTATGATCGAGAGGTTTTTTCTCTTTTGCATCATACGATCAGTGGCCATACGCTTAAACATCTATCCTCAGCACTTGGAGTTTACTTTTTGGTTTTATACGTAAAAAGCAAGCGCATATCCGGCACAGATTATGAATATACGACTTAAGGCTTCAATTCTGTTAGCATGGTATCTATTTTCTTTTTAGCCTGCTTAAACGATGCGTTGTTGATGATGACAGCAAAGGCAATATGATCAATATATCCCGCAGAACTTTTGATAAGTGACATCGAGCCCGATTTTGCTTTGCGATTATTTTTCTCAGGTAATGACTTCAAAAAAAAAGAAAAATGGGGAGAATCTTTCATCTTGATGAGCATCGAAACGAGTTGTTTTGCTGAGATGAGGTTTTTTCTCGAGAGACCCGATCCATCCACCATGTTAAAACCCTCTAGGTTTATCCCCTGAGTGCGCCAGAAATCTGTAACAGCCTTAACACCTGCAGCTGTTGAACCCTCATGATTGACAACCTCACCTAACTTCTTCAAAAGATGCTCAGCATAAAGATTGACACTCTTTTGGTTCGTCCAATAGACAATGTCTTTAACAGGTGGTGATTGTGTTGTATGAAAGGCCACCCGCTTGGGCTGTTTTTGAGTCTCTTTACGACCCACATAAATCCCCTTATTTTCGAGAGCGTTTGATAAAAGATCGCTACAACCAACGGCTGGATCCGGAATGGCACCTCTGATAATAAATTCATCAACTCCTGCTGGAATCGTTCCCCTCACAAACTGAGTGAAAGCGTATTCCAGTCCATAAATACATGCCTGATCTCCTGACCCAATTGGACCTGTCTTGACTTCATTTAGGTGGATAATTCTCGAAATCGGCGGATCGACACGTAAAATGTGCGCCTCTTCATTGACTTTCCGGCCTGGTTTAAAAACTAGGGTGTAGGAATTTTCATGAAATGATAAAGCCGACGCCCCGGCGCCATAATAATTGCCAATATCTTCAAAGCTCCAACTGGGTACAGCAAGAGCTTTTTCCCATTTTGAAGCATCTCCAATGATATTTCCTTCGATTTTCTTGATTCCCATCTCAGAAACAGCGTTTACCCATGTGTCGACCTGCTTTTCCCATGAAAGTGCTACGCGATCTGATCCCAAACAGGGATCACCGCCTCCCCTAACGTATAGATTACCGTGAAGCGTTCCCTTATCATCAATCATCCCATCATATTCTAAATCTGTTTGAAAACGCATCTCAGGACCTAAAAGCGCTAGAGCTGCACCTGTCGTCACGATCTTCATGCACGAAGATGGAACCAATCGTATCTCGCTATGACAATCCAATAAAACTTCATTTGTTAGGGTATCAATTGCATAGGCGGAGATGATAAAATTATCTAAAGCCATACACCTTGAAAGAAGAAATATGAATACAAACGTTTTCATGCTCAGAGGATAGCAAGAAACACTATTTTTTCAAAAGTGATTGACGAAAATAGTACTAAATCGTTTAGGATGCATGGGACAATAAACCTTAGATATGGGATCTTTCATGCATCGATGTATTTTATGCTGCCTTAGCTTTCTTGTTTGTATTTGCATGCCACTATTTTCTGGCATCGAAAAACATTACAAAAAGATCGAAAACAAAACTGAAGGACACTCATATGGAGCCATTGATTTTGTCTATATGATCAATTTAGATCATCGCACAGAAAAATATGAAGAAACCATGGCTGAGCTTACCGCATATGGAATCAACCCTTTTCGTTTTTCAGCCGTATATGGTTGGAAACTTTCCAATAGTGCCCTTCAAGAGATTGGCATGGTCTATGACAATTCCATGCGAGGAAACGGGATGGGGACAACCTTTCGATGGATAGACGGAAAAGAATACTCTAGCCATGAACTTATTACAGAAGTTGGAACAACATATTATTGCCACTGCATGCCTAGAGGGGCTGTTGGATGTCTTATGAGTCATGTTTCCATATTAAGAGATGCATTTGATTCGGGGTGTAATATTATTTGGATTGTAGAAGATGATGTAGAAGTTGTTAAAGATCCTTCCATTGTTCTTACATGTATTCAGGAACTCGATAGAGCTGTTGGTAGAAATAACTGGGATATCTTATTTACAGATCGTGATTACAGAGCAAACGAAGGAGGGTATATTTTATCATATGGAACGGACTACCGACCAGATGTTGATACACGTAACCAAGAGAAATATAATATCGATAAGAAAATTTCATCACATGTACGACAGATAGGCTCCCGCTTTGGAACGCATTCAATGGTTTGGTCACGCCCCGGGATGAAAAAGTATCTCGATTACATTGAAAAACATGGAATGTTTCTTCCGATTGATATGGATATGCATTTGCCACCCAATATCAAACTCTACAGTGTGATAGAAGATGTTGTAACGAATCGCTTAAACGCTGTGTCAGATAATGGAAACAATTCAAATCAAGTCGTCGCTGAACGCTAACTATATCAGGAGAATGCAATGCTCAAACGTTTATGTTTTTTAGTTTTTTTATCGATTTCATCTTTTCTTTGGTGTAATGATCAATACATTAAAACGGGCCGTATACCTCAGAGATCGCCCTACCCGATAGGTGCTTGTTATTTCCTTCCTTACAACCCCATAATTATAGAAATAGGTGCTGGTTCAGGAAAAATCACAGCACAGTTAGCTACAATAAGAGAAAAGAGCACAGTCTATAGTTTTGAATCCAATATCGAAAATTTCAAAAAGCTCGAACAAAATACGCAAAAATTTGAAAATGTCTATATTTATCCATTCGGAATTGGTGCTAGAAATGGCCCATATCCGTTTTATACTCCAATAGAGCTAATAAGCCAAAATCGTTTAAACGATTTAGATAAAACCCCTTCAATGTTGAGTTCTATTTTAGCTCCAGCTACCTACCTGGAAAATTCCTACAAATATCAAAGAACAAATATTCAATGTGAAAATTTGCAAGAATGGTGCCAAAACAATCATATTCACAAGATCGATTTACTTTATTTAGATGCGTGCGGATATGAATTAGAAATTCTACAATCTTCAATGGGTATTGCAAATACAGCAATTGCAATTTTTGTTACAACATACCATGGCTCTTTTTGGAGAGAACAAGGGTCTTTTAATTCTATCAATAGTTTATTAGAACGATCTGGATATACATTGTATACTCATTGGTATGAGCAGGGGGGCAAAGGAACGGCCTTCTATCTTAAAACGGTCTATTATAAAGGAGTTTACGAGAGAAAGCTTCTTTGAATACGTTAATATATTTTTTCTTACTCATTTTTACTATCCCTTGCGTAGGTAGCCTTCTCACAGATTATATTATCGAGGTTGACGTAGAACAACCAACTTTGCAAAATGGATCATTTAAAACATTTGGCATTGAATTTAGCACAAATGCTGACTTTTCATTCATTGCATCAGATCTTTTAAAATATGACCTAGAAATCCAAATTATCGACCAGGTCAATCACACAAAGCTCCCAAAAAATCTTAAAATACATTATAGCTCAAGAAATACCCCTCCATACCTCATCGCGCAAATTCTTTCCCATTTACATGCCTATAAACATTGCATCGTGAATAATATTCCTTTTGCTTTAATGCTTGAAAAAGACGCTTTTATCTATTCTGATCCATCCTGTTTATATACTCATATGGAAGAACTGGAAAAAACTGATCCAAATTGGGATATCCTATTTACAGATGTTCATTATCACTTGCCAAAAGATGGTTCCCTAGCTGCACCCCAACTCAATATCAATGGAAGAATTCTTCCAACGCATGCAAAGCTAAGTGAGAATATTTCTCGTGTCAATTGTCGCTATGGCACTGTCTCTTTTTTAATCAGTCTATCAGGCATGAAAAAAATTCTTAATTTTTACAGCAATTACTGGTTGGATCTCCCTTACGATCAAGCTCTTTTTAAGATCCCTAATTTGAAGATTTTTTCAGTAAATCAAGACATCATTACTAATGTTCATCGATGTAAAAAATATGATAGATGGCTAGCAAGTCGCATTTCAAATTCAACCAAATTTTCTGATGAACTTTCTTTTACAAGTTCCTATCCTATTGGAAAAAACATCATCCATTCTGAAGATCTTTTAATTCCCCATAATTGGGAACTTATTAAGCCCTATGTACGAAAAAAGTTTGAGTATATCATCGAAACAAACAATTGGATAAGAGACTTAGATAACGTCTTATCACCTGATCTTTCAGATCAAACGATTGTGATAAATCCCATGGGTCACATCATTTCAGGAAATGAAACCGCCGCTCAAGCTCTTTTTTCACAGGATACAGTTGAAGTGCTTGTTAGTGACAAGCAAAATAAAAAGGATCCACAATTTTCTTTGAACAATTGCGAAAAACTCTCATCAGAGCAAAAAGATTTCCTTGCCTATCAATATCTCCAACTATTCCCGCACCACTTTATTGTCTGCCTTTTCCCGCGAGCAGAAGGCTTGGATGATTTAACAGAACGAATTCTTCAGAAGCATGGGGTCATTATCTATAAAAAGATGCTTACATTGAACAAACTAGGATCACTTGAATTTATAAAACTCATCTATCATGGAGAGGGTTGGGTTGGGAACGAAGAAAATAATTATAAATTAGGTCATGTAAAAGCTAATCAGTGTTTTCCACCCCGTTTACTTGATACAAGTCCCTTGAGAGTCTATCTTTATTATTGCCCTTCATTAGATGAGGTTAAAATGGTGAAAGCCTCAATACGGGAGCTCTATCAATGTTCTAATGATTCAATACATATCAATGATTATCCCCATCAAGCAAAAATGGTCGGAGCAGCAGTTTTTAATAATGAGAGCATTTATTTTCTCAACCATCGGCAGTCCAATAAAACCCCCAACTTCAACTGGCTACTTCCTCACTTCAAACTCTTAGTCGCTGAGAAAAATCTACCTATTGACCATTATTGCGTCGATACAAGTGGTGTTCTTTCAGTCTATGGATTGAGAGATTGCCAAGATTTAGATATCTTACATGACCCGAATTACCCTCTTCCACCAAAAGATAACATTGATTCTCATAATGCATATCTCAAATATCATCAATTGTCACTTGATGAGATGCTATGGAACCCGAATAATCATTTTTATTACAATGGTGTGAAGTTTTTATCCCTCGATCTCGTCAAAAACATGAAAGAAAACAGAGGAAACTCAAAAGATAAAAACGATGTGCAGTTGATTAATAGCCTGCGTCCGTAATCTCTTGTAATATTTCTATTGTTTCTTCGTGATTTAGCACCTTCATTTCTTCAGCCAACCTGTCCATCATTGCCTGATCTTCAACCTCGATGATATACAGATTTTTTGCCTGACCTAGCATGGGAAGAGCTTCATAGAAATAGACCACATCTACATACTGAGAAATAGCCAAATATCCTTCTTCACAATTTCCAGCATTTATGAGAGCATATGTGTTTGATTTTATTGCAACGTATTCGCAAACAAGATGGTTCATCGTGCCATCAGAAACCTGATGGTAAAGGCTCATATCATGAGCAAAACTCTCTCTCATTTTATTCTGCAAAACACTCACAACTTTGACTTTAAGAGGGATTCCCAAAGCAAGGCATATTCCAACGCGGTGTGCGCCATTCAATATGTCACCCATATTGTTAATAGGCACAGCTTCAGCAGTAGGATCATAACCTTTGGACTGAAGACTATGAATCATCTTATGAAAATCGTTTAAAAATGCTTTTGGACCAACCTTTAAAGGATATCCCTCATAAAAGTTATTCCATCCCTTGATATGTTCCAAATAATAATTGCGATATTTTTCCAAATCAGTGTTTTCTAAATAATGCTTGGTATAAAGGTATTTAATTAAAATATCAAAACGATCAACACTTAATAGTTTGGCAGGATCAATCCAAAATTCATCACCTAATGAGTAGTTTTCTCGAGTGATATAATTGTCTGGCCTTTTCTCCATATTTTTCGCTAAAAAAAGACCATTGATGATGATATCCTTATTGACTGTATAAAGGTTCAAATCGGGAACCTGGAATATCGCTTGATCTAAAGGAAGATTTAGCCAGTTTTTCTGAAAGAAATTTAAAATCTTTCGCATACCGTGTGATGAAATCACATAAGAAGAACATCCATACCGACATAAGAGCTTAGATAAATGAGTGCTAATAGGTTCCTTATTAGGTATTAGCCCCCCGTTTTGCATCACTTGAGGAGTAATATGCTCTTCTCCATTTTTTCCACTGCAATAGTCTTGATTCACAAATAATATATCCCAACCTGGATCGATTATCGATAATTCATCCAATGCAATTTCGATCTCTTGAAATTTCCCTCTTAACGTCGATCGCGCTTCTACGATCAAAGCAGAAGACAGCCCCTTCTCTAAAGAATATTTATAAATCGATAAATGATTGATAATCTGTGCCAATAATTCAGGTGAAATATTTTGTGAGCAATATTTTGTAATCGATTTATTAGGTAAAGAATGTGTCGTAAACATTTCATTACAAGAGGCATTCACAGCATTTTGCTCAAGTTGCTGCATCATAGGATCGATCACATCTTCCCGTGCATTTTTGAACAAAAATACTGCATCTATTCTTCTAACAATAGATGGGACATGCTGCAAGTCACACATTAGATGAGAATCAATATCTGCAAACAAAGGAAATGTGAAGATCATCAAAAAAACTAGTAAAACATGTTTCATAAAAATCGTTCCTTTCTTGTTT
This sequence comes from Chlamydiota bacterium, assembly GCA_021772315.1. Taxonomy (GTDB): domain Bacteria; phylum Chlamydiota; class Chlamydiia; order Chlamydiales; family Simkaniaceae; genus JAJFMF01. The sequence goes on along the minus strand of JAJFMF010000005.1, from coordinate 46,316 downwards.
AGTAGATTAAACATATTTGGTTCAAATTTGAAATGGATGAGCCTCATACCATTTAGTGGAATTTTCATTTAAGGAGCGTACACATTCAGTAGCATTTGCACTTTTTATACATTTCCTAAAATAGCTCGCCACTTCTTTCATATCATCATTTACTCGACATCTTTCAACATAATCAGAGCTTGTTAAATTTTTTGATACTGAAACTTCTGCTAGAACTTTGCCAGATGGATCATGCACCTTAAGAGCACTTCTTTTAAAAATATATCTTATACCAAAACATGATACATGGCACTCTTCATCACTAGGAATCACTCTTAAATTTCGATCCTGAATTAATTGCCTAACGATGGATTTTTGACGTACTTTGTAAAACTCTTTTAAACCATATGAAATTGCACCAACTCCCATTACAAAACGTACAGCCATATCACACCCCCAAATATTTTCATTTTGAAAAAACGATATCTGATGTGAGTAAAAGATTCAATTGCTATCATCAGTTATATGATACTACATGTGAAGGTGATGACAAAGTCATCTGAGAATTGCATTGTTGGTTTTGAGGGTGATGTCTTAAAAATCAAATGCACAGCTGTCCCTGAAAAGGGAAAAGCAAATGAAGCCGTCATTACCCTCCTTTCAAAGTACTACAATGTCCCTAAAAGCAATATTACAATCACTAAAGGGAAAACGAGTTCAAGAAAAACAATAAAGATTGAATCTGGGGTTTGACCCCCTGATTGTTACTTATTTCGAGTGCGAGAAGGCCTTCTCTTTGACGATTTCTCGTTCGTGTTAAACCGTCGGTTACCACCACCACCACCGCCACCACGTCGAGAGCGGGGTTGTCGTTGTTTCGGCCGTGAAGAACGTGGACGAGGTTCCAAGCCAGCGATTTCTTCAATACTTATTTTTTGCCCAGTAAATTCTTCAATTTTTCTCACCAAGGACGCATCACGCCCTGCTGCAAAAGATAGAGCTTTTCCTTTAGCACCTGCACGTCCTGTTCGTCCAATACGGTGAACATAATCCTCAACGCTATTTGGAAGATCAAAATTGATTACGTGCGTGATCGACTGAACATCGATACCTCGAGCAGCCACATCGGTTGCCACCAAGATTTTGACTTTTCCACTTCTAAGCTGCGCTATCGTACGTGTACGCTGTCTCTGATTCATATCTCCATGCAATGCTGCAGCCTGACACCCTTTGTCATGCAATTCACCAACCAGCTGATCAGCATGACGCTTGGTTGCAGTAAATACAATTGCGTTGACAATCTCTTCTTCTTTCAGAATGTGGTCAAGAAGGCGATTTTTGTGGTGCAAATCATCAACATAATGAAGCTTCTGTTCGATATTCTCATTCTTTTCTTGCTTAGCGTGAACAACAATTTCCAGAGGCTTATTCAAAAGTCGCTCTGACAACTTGAGTACGCTCCCTTGCAGTGTTGCTGAGAAAAGCAGTGTCTGCCTAGATGCTGGCGTTGCAGCTACAATCTGTTCAACAGGCTCAATAAATCCCATATCTAACATGCGATCAGCTTCATCAAGGACGAGCATTTCCAGACGAGAAAAATTAATTTTACGTTTTTCGATATAGTCAATTAGGCGTCCGGGTGTTGCAATAAGGATGTCATATGGACGAGAAAGTTGGCGCATCTGCGCATGATATGGAGCACCGCCAAAGATACAAACAGTTTTTACTCGGTTCAAAAATTCGCTATACTTCTCTGCCTGTACAGCTATCTGCATGGCAAGTTCTCTTGTAGGAGCAAGAATAAGAACGCGTGCCCCTTTACCAGGAAGCGTTGAAGGCGTAGCCAAACGGTTAAGAGCAGGTAATAGAAATGCTGCCGTTTTCCCAGTTCCTGTCTGTGCCGATGCCCTGATGTCGAACCCATCCAAGATTTTTGGTATAGCTTTTAATTGAATCTTTGTTGGTTCAGGGTATTTAGCTTTAGAAATAGCCTGGAGGATTTTAGGGTGCAAATTTAAATTATCAAAACTCATTATCTAACCGCATATTTTTGTGTTTTTAGCCCTTAAAGACTATCACATTAGTTAGATTAATAGATATCTAATAAAAATTATTCTTTTGTTGCTGTGAAATGCGTTGTCAAAAGCTCTCCTTCATCGAATGCTCGAACAATCGCTGCGTAGCCTAAAAGATTATCATAATAAATTTTAGTACCATATTTCTCGATAAATTGCTCTTTCTTATCAGTATAGAGAGCATCGCATATGTTCGATGCTCTCTGCGCCGCCGCCAGACATCATCCCTTCACCATAAACCTCTTCTAGCGAATGGCAGTATTCTGGGGAATATCCGTCAATAATTGCCTGATCCGTACTTAAATCTTAGATTGGATTCAATTGAAGATCAAGATAGAATTTCCAAAAAATAATGAGGTCCATGATGAAAAAAGTTGTGATCATTACGGGTGGTACACGAGGGATTGGTTTAGGCATTGCAATTGCATGCTTGAAAGAGGGCTATAGGGTAGCCCTAAACTATCATTCGGATGATAAAAATGCAGAAAAAGCCCTAAAAGAATTAGCCTCAAAAGATGCCATTTGTATTAAGGGTGACATTACACAAAATGATGAACGTGAAAGACTCCTATCAGAGGTTAGTAATCACTTTGGTGGATTTGATATCCTTGTAAATAATGCTGGAATCATTAGGAAAGGGCGGATTTTAGATATAAAAGAAGATGATTATCAACAGGTGATGAAATGTAATCTTGATGCACCCATATTTCTTGCACAGGCATTTGCTAATTCACTCATTGAAACTAAGCGGAGCGGCTCAATTATTAATATCCTTTCTGTTGGTGCACACAAAACAGGAAACCTAGCGTATTGCACAGCAAAAGCTGCTCTACTTATGGCCACAAAATGCATGGCTCGCGAGCTTGGAAAACATCACATTCGAGTAAACAGCATAAGTCCTTATGGCGTTGCGACAGAATTAAACCGTGCGAATCGAGAAGCAAATCCTGAATCATGGAAAGAGGCATTCGAGAAATTACCTATATCAAGAACCTCAGATCCAGAAGAAATCGGCAGCGCGGTCATTTATTTAGTCTCTGAGTCAGCCTCTTATGTCACAGGCATCGATATCCCAGTTGATGGTGGGTATTTAACAAAAACCTAAAGCAAATAACTGAGCTATCTAAAACATTACTTTCAGTAAACGAGCTGTAATGCTTCTACATTTTCTCTTGTAGGCTTTGCGCAGTGATTTTAATCCAATTGTGGGGTCCCCCAATGTCTGGGCGGCTCCCTCTCCACTCCTTTGGCCTAAATACAATTTTATCAGGATTTTGGTTAAGCCATGCTCCCCACCAACTAAATGATGAATTAGCAATAATATTATGTTTACAGAGCGTTTGAAGGAAAAAATCAATAAAATAAGGCTCATTTTCTATGAAAATGACATTCCTATCTTCTTGAGAAATGATCCGTTTTGCAAAGTCCATGTTATCACTTATGACAACAATAAGAGCTTCAGCTGGAAAATGGGACAGTGCTTTTTCATAATATTCTTCATCATATTGCCTAAAAGCAGGATCATTGGGATGTTCGGCATAGTAATATCTAACATGTACACAAACTGAATTTGGATGATCTAGTATGTTTTGATATCTTCTTCGAATGTGACTCATGTCACTTTCTCTGGGAGCAAAGAATTGGATGAGTCGATTTCGATGATGCGCAAAATATAGTTCATTGTGTGCACACCCATAAATCCTCATGCTGTTTTGAAAAAAGATGGGCTCATATCCAAATGGTGATAGAAGCCAATCAATTGACGTTGGTTCGTTAGGAGGGGTTCGTAAACATCTATAGAATACATGATGTACGCTACTATCTGCATAAGGCAAAGTAGGCGTAAAATCTGGAAAATAGGGATCAGCGCCATTATCCCAAGCTAATGCACAAGTTGTAGCAACCTGAAACATCTGATTTCCAAGACCTCCCCCGCTAGACCCTATGACGAAAGGCTTTGATGCTTCACCAGAGGTTTGAAAGAGAAATGAAAGAAAAACAATTAAAACACTGAAATAGTTCTTCATTTGTCATATTCCATATTTTTTTAAAACATGAACGGATTCTGACATACCGATGGCTTTATTGAGAACTTTTTTCTGATTGTTTCCTTTTTTTTTCAAAATTAATCTAGACAATTGAATCATGATTATGTAGAAAGTTGAAAAAGTCCGACTCAAATAAATCGTGGAAAAATGAAGAAAAAATTTAAAGTCATCATCCTATCGTTATTATTTCTCGGAATGTTTGCCGCTTGTGTAGGCTATATTAGCACGCACAACATTCCTGTTCTTAACCCCGATGGTATGATTGGGTTGAAAGAGCGCAGGCTACTCATCACAGCTTCGATTCTCATGTTAATCGTTGTCATTCCTGTGTTTATTTTCACCTTTGCTTTTGCCTGGAAATATCGGGAAAACAATGAAAGCGCGAGACATGAGCCCGATTGGGAACATAACTACATCGCCGAATATTGCTGGTGGGGTGTGCCTCTAGTAATTATTGTAATCCTCGCCATCATCACTTGGAAATCATCTCATGAACTCAATCCTTTTAAACCGCTTGAGTCAGACAAAAAGCCTATCACTATTCAAGCTGTCGCTTTGCAGTGGAAGTGGCTTTTCATCTATCCAGAACAAGGTATTGCTGTTGTGAATTATCTCCAGTTTCCAGAAAAAACGCCTCTCAATTTTGAAATCACAGCTGATGCGCCGATGAATTCATTCTGGATCCCACAACTAGGTGGACAAATTTATGCCATGCCTGCCATGCGATCAAAACTGCATCTGATTGCAAATCAAACAGGTGTCTTTAGAGGCTGCTCATCAAACATTAGTGGAACTGGTTTTGCTGGTATGTATTTCAAGGCCAGGTCTAGTACTGAAGAAGAGTTTGATGCTTGGGTTGATTCTGTCAAACAATCTCCTAATTCCATGGAACTTGAAAAATACAACCAATTAGTCAAGCCAACTGAATATGTTCCTGTCGCCTATTATAATTTGGCGCAAGAGGATTTATTTGATCAAATACTCATGAAATACTTACCCCCGCAAGAGAGCACAAATAATGAATGATATATTTGGAAGATTCACTGTAGAAGCTTTTAAACACGACTGGATTGAATATCTAGCCGGAGTGATGATGGTCGTAGGTCTTGTCTTTATCGTGTATGTTCTGACCTACACTCGCAGATGGAAATGGCTCTGGAGAGAATGGCTTACTTCTGTCGACCATAAAAAAATCGGTATCATGTACATTGTGGTCTCCGGGATCATGCTATTTAAAGGCCTCGTTGACGGGGCGATGATGCGCGGACAGCAAGCGTTCGCAGTCGGCGATTCTATGGGATATTTAGCAGCCCCCCACTTCCAACAAATTGCCACATCTCACGGGATTACAATGATTCTTTTCGTGGGAATGGGCGTGATGTTTGGAATCATTAATTTAGTGATGCCTCTGCAAATCGGCGCACGCGATGTTGCCTTCCCCTTTCTAAATAATATTAGCTTCTGGCTGTTTTCTGCAGGCTCCCTATACATTCTCGTATCGCTTGTGATTGGATTCTTTGCAGGAACAGGCTGGTCTGCTTATCCCCCACTTTCTGGCATAAAATATAACCCGGGAACCGGGGTGGATTATTGGCTCTGGACTGTGCAGATATCCGGGGCCGGGACGCTCTTGGGAGGCATTAACTTCCTTGTCACGATTTTGAAGATGCGTTGCCCTGGAATGACGCTTATGAAAATGCCTATTTTTGTTTGGGCAACACTTATTACAGTCATCCTCGTCTTATTCGCCTTTCCAATCCTCACTGCAACTGCTGCCATGTTAACAACGGATCGCCTTCTAGGCACGCACCTATTTACTGCAGATTTCGGCGGCAACCCCATGATGTATATCAACCTGTTTTGGGCATGGGGGCATCCGGAGGTGTATATTCTCGTCCTACCAGCTTTTGGTATTTTCTCTGAAATCGTCCCCGTTTTTTCTAGCAAAAGACTCTTTGGTTATGCCTCAATGGTATGGGCACTTATTGCCATCGCCATTCTTTCATTTATCGTCTGGCTTCACCACTTTTTTACAATGGGTGCAGGTGCCAATGTCAACGCCTTCTTCGGTATTATGACGATGATCATTGCCGTCCCAACGGGTGTGAAAATTTTCAACTGGCTCTTTACAATGTTTAGAGGGCGCCTGAAATTCACAGCAGCTATGCATTGGTTTTTAGGTTTTATCATCGTCTTCACAGTAGGTGGCATGACAGGTGTGCTCATGTCTATCCCCGCCGTGGACTTCCAAGTACACAACAGCTTATTTTTGATTGCTCACTTCCACTTTGTGATTATCGGAGGCGTGCTCTTCGGCTTTTTTGCAGGCTACATGTACTGGTTCCCAAAATTCATAGGCTTTAAACTCAATGAATCGCTTGGTAAAGCAGCTTTTTGGTGCTGGATTATTGGCTTCTTAACCGCGTTTACGCCCCTCTTTATTCTAGGGTTTATGGGCGCGACAAGACGTTTAAACTACTACGATGTCGCCGAATGGCAACCACTCTTTCTCGTTGCGGCCATTGGTGTGGTTATCATCTTCGCTGGTGTTGGCTTGCTAGTCCTGCAATTATTCGTTAGCATTAAAAAACGGGAAGAATATAAAGATGAGACAGGTGACCCTTGGAATGGAAGAAACTTAGAGTGGTCAACAACATCACCACCTCCCTTCTATAACTTTGCTCACATCCCAGAAGTCCACTCCCGCGATGCCTTTTGGGAGATGAAACAATCAAAACAAACGCTTGCCAAGGGAAATTATGAAGAAATTCATATGCCCAAAAATTCAGGCCTTGGATTTTTTATTGGATTATTTAGCTTTAGTTTCGGTTTTGCACTCACTTGGCACATGTTCTTGATTGCAGGGATATGCTCACTTGGGATTTTAACTTGCCTTATCTGGCGACTTTTCCAGAAAAAAACCGATTACTACGTATCTGTACAAGAAATTGAAGAAATTGAAAGCAGGAGACATCACGCATGACCACAGATGAAAGCTTTCCCGACACACACCATGATCCCTATTCAAACACCGTTTTTGGATTTTGGCTATTTTTACTCTCTGATTTTATCCTCTTTGGAGCGCTCTTTGCAGTCTACGCCGTTCTGCACACGCACACATTCGGAGGGCTTCCTGAGCGGGAACTATTAAATCTCCCCTTCACACTCTCTCAAACGCTCGTCTTGTTAACTACGAGTTTTGTTGTGGGACTTGCCGGTGCGTGCGCGCATCGGAACAACAAAAGCGCGACAATTGGCCTCTTTCTCTTCACTTTTGTGCTGGGAATTGTCTTCTTGGGAATGCAACTATTCGAGTTTCATCATCTCATTGAGACAGGAAACAGTTGGACAAGAAGCGGCTTCTTGTCTGCGTTCTTTACTCTAACAGGCACATTTGCAGCCCATGTAATCTTTGGACTTATTTGGATTGTCGCTCTTATTATCCCAATTTTTTATGAAGGCATCTCAAAAACAAGTCTAAGAAGATTGACATGTTTGAAAATGTTCTGGCAATTCTTAAATGTCATTTGGATCTTTATCTACTCAATGGTTTACTTAATGGAGGCTAATATATGATTGATCAGCATCATGGCTGGAACGCAAGCTTTAAGCCCCTCTATATTGGATTCGTGATCTCTCTCCTACTAACAGTGGCCGTCTTTGAAATCATCAGGAATGACCACCTTTCTAACGGCATTTTATACCTTACTGTCTTTGGATCTGCTATTTTTCAAGCGATCATCCAGCTGGTATTTTTTCTCTTTGTAGGAATGGAATCCAAGCCCCTTTGGAACACAATCTCGTTCGTGTTTGTGGTACTTGTTCTTGTCATCGTCATTGGCGGCTCAGTATGGATCATGAGCAACTTAAGCTACAATCTAAAGCCCCCTACAAAGCAGGGGTATGTAGACGTAGCTAACTAATTGCTCTTACAAGGACAAGTTGAATCGCACTTGCAATTCTCTATGCATGCACATTGATCTTTTGTGCATTTTGGATTGTTTTTTGGTTTTGAACATGCAACTAAACAAGTACTTAAAGCAATACAGATACAAATGACTTTTTTCATATAAATTCTCCCAAAAGTTTTTCCGTATTGTCCCTTTTTTTTCGCTTGCTTTCAATATAATTTTTACGCAATCTCCAAAATATAGTTTCCACACTAAAGGGCATTTCACATGGAAAGAATATCAACACCCTCCTATACATGGAGCAAAACGTATTGTTTACTCACCAAACCCCGCATCATTATGGGCAATATTATCACAGCCAGTGCGGGATTTGCTCTAGCCTCCAGAGGGTCTTTTAACATCCTCTTGCTGCTAGTCACATTTCTAGGCTTATCTCTAGTGATCGCATCCGCCTGTGTATTCAATAATTATATCGATCGAAATGCGGATAAAAAGATGGCACGGACAAAAAACCGTCCTCTTGCAGCAGGTCTTATCTCACCGAGGCGCGCAATCCTTTTTGCCATTTTTCTCGGAACCCTAGGAATCTTTCTGCTGGCATTTTTTGCAAATCCCCTAACCGCTCTGCTTGCCCTCTTTGGTTTCCTCGTGTACGTACTACTATATAGCTTCTCTAAATACTACTCGGTACATGGAACGCTCATAGGCAGCGTTGCAGGGGCTATGCCTCCAGTGATCGGATACTGTGCTGTATCTGGGCATCTTAGCATCGGAGCGCTTATTCTATTTGCAATGATTACCATCTGGCAAATGCCCCATTTTTTTGCCATTGCTATCAATCAGATGAAAGACTACGCAGCGGCATCCATCCCAGTTTTGCCGATTAAACGAGGAATGCTTAATACAAAAATCCAAATGCTACTCTACATCATTGTCTTTGCGGGCATTTCAAGCTTGCTTACAGTCTTTAAGTACACAGGAAACGCCTATCTCGCTGTTGCCATGCCCCTTTGTCTGGCGTGGCTTTGGCTCTGCATCAAAGGCTTTAGATGTAATAATGATAAAATTTGGGCACGAAAAATGTTCGCCTGTTCCCTTGTTGTTGTGATAGGGATAAGCCTAGCCATTCCATTCACTGTTTGCTAGGATATCAACTACTGCTTGCCTAAACTCGTCAAATCCTCTAAAGAATCTGTTGCAGTGGGCGAGATATCGTTTGGTATCCCTGAGATATGTAAATTTCTATGAGGATAGGGAATTCTAATTCCATTCTTCTTAAAGAGACTCCATATATTGATATAGATATCACTTTTTACCTTGCTAATACCATTACGAGGATCCTTAATCCATACCCTCAAATCGAACTCAATAGCACTTTCGCTAAAAGCACACAATCGGGCTGCAGGCACCCGATCAGAAGCGATACGCTCCACACCTTCAGTTGCCTCGACCAATAGTTTCATCACAAGATTTACATCTGACTCCAGTCCAGCCCGCATCGGAAGATTCAACCGAATAAAACTATCTGTAAGTGACCAATTCTCTGATCTATGAATAATGAATTCTTCATTCGGAATTAAATGCTCCTTTCCCGAGCGCGTTCGAACGATAACACATCGAGCTCCCAGCCTATTAATCACCCCATATGATTTCCCATCTTTCAAAGCGATAACATCCCCCAATTTGATCGATCGATCAAGAAGAAGAATGATGCCGCAAATGAGATTAGAAACGATCTTTTGCAATCCAAAACCAATACCCACAGCAATGGCACCACCAAAGACAGCGAAAGCCGATAAATTGAGCCCCGCAGTGCTTAACGCAATTAAGATAGAAAATGCGATCAGAGACACCTTGACTAATTTAGCAAATAATTCTTGCAGTGACGGTTCAATTTTCTCCACTCCTTTTAATTTTCGCTCGATGCGTCTTGAAAGAACAGTTGTCCCCCAAATAAGAATAAAGAGGATGGATCCCCCCTTTAAAATAGAAAAAAATGAGATATGAAGCTCCCCTATGTTCAAAGCAAAATTGTCTGTAATTACAGGAAGATGAGAAAGGAGCCCAAACACATCTAAAGTGGTAATCGAGTAGATTGAAAAAATAATCAACTTTTTAAATCTCGGCTGAATAATCACCAAAGAAATGCAGCGTATCACAAGCCATGCTGTAATAAATTCTGCAGCAGCGTAGCTTAAGCCACTATGCCAGTCGAGTTCACGGCTTACCGCGACAATTGTCCATTGAATTAAACTCCAGCACAAAGGAAATGTTGCTACACTTGCAATCGCCCTTAATCTGTCCGAGCTAATTGCATTTAAAAAACGATTTTCGGGCAATTTTTTTAAAAAACAGCTTATGACATATGCCAAAATAAAGCCCGTTCCCAAAGCAACTAGTTGGAATAAACAATTCGTAGTAAAAATATTATTTTGAAAAAACAGCATCAAGCTATCTAAAGAAAGAAATTTCATGACGCCAATAATATCATCTCGTCGATTTACCTCACCACTTTTTTATGGCGCAAATGAAATAATTTATTTATATAAATTATATACGACGGTTTATCTTGAGGAAGAAGAATGCAGAATCACTTTGATCTAATTATTATCGGAACAGGAGCTGGTGGCGGAACACTTGCCCGCCACATGGCAGCATCCGGAAAAAAAATCCTTCTTCTTGAAAGAGGCGATTGGCTGAAAAGAGAAGCTGCAAATTGGAGCGCAGAAGAGGTTTTCGTTAATAACCGCTACGTCTCTAAAGATACCTGGTATGATCAAAATGGAAAACCATTCCAACCCCAAGTCCACTATTTTGTTGGCGGAGCCACAAAACTCTACGGAGCCTCCCTCTTTCGACTCCGAAAAGAAGACTTTGGCGAATTAAAACACCACGACGGCACCTCCCCTGCCTGGCCCGTTACATACGATGAGATGGAGCCCTATTACACCAAAGCCGAACACCTCTACCAAGTCCACGGTGAGCGAGGCATCGACCCCACAGACCCCCCTTCCAGCGATCCCTACCCTTTTCCTCCCGTCTCACATGAACCACGTATCCAGAAAATTTATGAAGATCTCAAATCAGCCGGCTATCATCCCTTTCCAGCCCCCTGCGGGATCATGTTAAATGAAAAAGACATGGCGCACGGCAAGTGCGTACGCTGTCAAACCTGTGATGGCTTCCCCTGCCTTGTGCAAGCCAAAGCCGACGCCGAAATCATCGGTGTCAGACCCGCTATGGAACAATCCAACGTCACACTCCTAACAGGTGCCCACGTTACAAAACTCAACACAAGCCCAGATGGAAAAACCATTAAAGAAGTCGTCGTACAAATCGATGGCAAAACCCAAACCTTTCAAGGAGACATAGTGGTCGTCTCCTGTGGAGCTGCCAACTCAGCCAAGTTACTCCTTGCCTCAGCCAACGATAAGCATCCCCAAGGTCTTGCCAATGGATCCGATCAAGTCGGACGCAATTATATGTTTCACAACAGCCAAGCCGTTCTTGCCCTATCCAAAGAGCCCAACCTCACCATGTTCCAAAAAACGCTCTCAATGAATGATTTCTATTTTGGAATGGAAGGATTTGAATACCCCATGGGGAATATCCAAATGCTTGGGAAATCCCAAGGCCACATGTTCAAGGGAGAAAAACCGGTTGAAACAGCCCTCTTGCCAATGAAAACTCTCGATGAAGTAGCACATCACGCCGTCGATTTCTGGCTATCCACCGAAGATCTTCCCGACCCCAATAACCGCGTAACCCTTGATAACAAAAACAACGTCCATTTAAGTTACACACCCAATAATCAAGTCCCAAAGCAAAAGCTCTATGAACAGCTCAAATCCATGCTAAACCATCTCGGCATGCATCCACACCATCTCATTCCCCGAAACGCCTACCTCAAAACCGATATCCCCCTTGCAGGCGTAGCACACCAATCCGGTACCTGTCGCTTTGGAAAAGACCCCAAGACCTCCGTGCTCGACACCAATTGCAAAGCCCACGAGCTAGACAACCTCTATGTCGTTGACACAAGCTTCTTTCCAAGTATTGGAGCCGTCAACCCCTCCTTAACCGCCATGGCTAATGCCCTTCGTGTGGGAGATCATCTCCTTCAAAAGATGAAATAAGAAAGATATCAGGACGGTATTGACTCGAGATAAAAAAATATGTATAAGTATTTTTTTATGACACAATTTAAAGAGCTAATACTATGTCCATAGCTAATAACTATTCAAAAAAATGCATCACCCCAGAAGAAGCCACCGCAAAGATAAAATCTGACTCTATTCTTGCAATAGGAATGGCTATTGGGCAACCCCCAGCATTACTCCGTGCTTTAGCCGATAGAATTCAATCCGATGATATAAAAAATTTAAAGGTATATTACAAATTGGCCTTTCAGCATATCAGTGACACACTTTACCAAAAAGGTGTCATTGAAAAGATTAATGCAAATAGCTTTTTCCTCAGTCCTTTTGACAAACCTCTTATTAAAAGAGGGTTAGAAGAAGGAAGAAAATACATCAATTTTGTACCTTCTCACTTTAGTCGACTCCCCTCTGTTTTTTCAGACATCATTAAGCCCGATGCTTTCATGGTTACTGTTTCACCAATGGATAAAGGAGGTTTTTTTAGTTTAGGAACCAATAATGATTATACCTCCACCGCACTTAGATCAGCTAAGTATGTCATGGTAGAAGTTAATAAAAATATGCCACGCGTGTTCGGTCAGTCGCAGGTGCATATCGATGAAGTTGATGCGATCATTGAAAACGACCAGCCCCTAATGGAATTCCCTCCAAAGCCCATTTCAGCAGAAGAGGAAAAAATTGCAATGGTCATTGCCAAAGAAATACCTGATGGAGCGACCCTACAGCTAGGTATTGGGGCCCTACCAGCTGCTATTGTTGGCCAACTAAAGAACCATAAGGATTTGGGGGTACATACTGAATTATTATCGAATGCATTTATCGACTTGATCAAGCAAGGGGTGATTACCAATAAGAAAAAAACATTGCACCCCTACAAAAATGTTTTCACATTAGCGCTTGGAGATCGGCAACTTTATGATTTTATGGATGATAACGCTTCATTTGAAAGTTATCCCTCAAGTTATGTGAACGATCCTTATATCATTGGAAAGAATGATAACTTGATATCAGTTAATTCAGCCATTGAAGTAGACCTATATGGACAGATCAATGCAGAATTTATAGGGGGACATCAGTATAGCGGCTCTGGAGGGCAATTTGATTTTATTAGAGGAAGCATACGTTCTAAAGGAGGGAAATCCTTCGTAGCTTTCCCGTCTACCGCTAAAAAGGGGCAAGCATCTCGTATTGTAAATAAACTTCAGGGTTTGGCTACAGACACACGCATGGATGTTGATTACATCGTTACAGAATATGGAATGGTTCGGCTAAGAGGAAAATCCAATAGTGAGCGAGCAAGAGCATTGATTGAGATAGCACATCCAAATTTCAGAGACGAACTTGTTAAACAAGCTGAATCAGTGAGGTTGATCTGAGATGGAATTCATTAAAGTAGAAACAAAAGATCTAATCGGAATTATTACCTTCACAAACGAAGCCAAAAGAAATGCCCTAAGTTCTGGGCTTCTTATTCAATTGATAGACGCATTAGATCAATTTCAAAAAGAGAGCCTGCGAGTCGTTATTTTGCGTGCAAATCAAGGTTGTAAGGTTTGGTCAGCAGGTCATGATATTTCTGAATTGCCTCGAGGAAGGCAAGACCCACTTGGATACGATGATTGTTTGGAAAAAGCCCTAAGAAAAATCAAAGAATTCCCATTACCCATTATAGCCATGATTCAGGGATCTGTATGGGGTGGCGCGTGCGATCTCGCTCTTTCATGTGATCTTATTATTGGAAGTTCATCATGCAGTTTTGCAATTACACCTGTAAATATTGGCATTCCATACAACATTTCTGGAGTGTTACAGTTTGTAAAGCGTTTGCCACTTAATATGGCAAAAGAAATGTTTTTTACAGCCGGAGTCGTAGATGCTCAAAAAGCTGAAAAAATAGGAATTCTAAATCATCTCGTGCCTGAAAATGAATTGGAGCCCTTCACATTCGACATGGCCAAACTCATTTGTTCTAAAGCTCCTCTAAGCATCGCACTAGTCAAGGAATTGACAACCCTCTTTTCCAGTTCGATGGCGCTATCACCTATAGAATATGAAAGGCTATCAAATTTAAGAGAGCAAATCTATAACAGTGAGGATTATTTGGAAGGAATTCGTTCATTCGAAGAAAAAAGAAAACCTCACTTCAAAGGAAAATAATTCATCTGCATGCTAGTTAGTGAAAAACCCATAAACTTGATAACCTCTATGCCCTATGCATTGGTGATCAACTCCTCCAAAAATAAAATAGCCAGAATAAATTCTGGCCATCTGAATTAGACAAGTTCCTGCTCTACAAATACCCGAATCGCTTTTACAAGAAATTCTGGCAATTGTGGGTGATGAGCCTCATACGGTTTACGCAAGTCCGTCTCCACAATGAGCAATCCATGCTGAGGTCAGTTCTAAACAATCACGTAACGTCAAGGTCAACATCCATTTCCACCTTCGGAACCACAAGTGTTGTATTTCTCTTAAAAGGCCAAAAAACATCCATATAAAGAGGAATCGCATTAGCTCCTGCCATTGAAAAATTCACCAAAGCATTCAAAGACCTCTTTGGCACCTTTGGACAAAAAACCAGCATACTCAAGATAAAAGAGACAATGTACAGAATCTGCTGAGATAACCTCACATGTTGCGCCTTATTCCACGCTGTAATCTTCTTTTTCAGTTTCTCAAGTTCATCAAGAGCTCCCGCTTTCTCCTTTTTAAAAAGTGCCTCTAAAAACTTAAACGCCTCTATCGCCGCCGATACGCCCATATCCGCCTGAAAGGTTTCCATTTTATCACTCAATCCAGCAGGCGATAATTCCTGCAAATCAAACGGCGTATCCTTCAGCAAATTGGTAATATTATCCCAAACAAGCTCATCACTAAGTAGCTCCACTTTTATTTCTTCTAAAGGCAGCTTAGATGCAAGATCATTACCAGACCAAATATCTATGACACGCTTTGAAATTTCGATCATGAGAGGAATGGTGATGATAAAAAACAGCAGCGGTAAAACCCATGGATTTGCCACAAAAAACGCAGTCACAGCGCCCAAAGCTACAGCTTTCAGACCAGTTGAGATCAAAATCATCCCGATCCCAATCAGCATTAGAAAGATCCCATCTAAGAGCAATCTAACCCCTAAAAGCTTATCACCATTATGCAGAGCCTGGATAGCTTCCTTGAGAGAAACGATACCGACCCCAATATTGATCACACCAGCAACTTCTCCACAGATAAATGTGGCCATCGTAACGGCTGCAACCTTAGATAGTGTTGGCAGTAACGCTCTAACCCCTTGAAATCCCATGAAACCCATGTTAAATAGGTCTCCGCCGATTAAAATTGGGTTATAACGATTCCAAAAGCTCTTACTAGCAGCATGTTTGTGATTTTCTTTTTGTTGAATTAGATGATTTACATCTAAAGATATTTGAGGATAGGTTGAACTATCGCCGAACGGACTCGACTAGATGAGGATAAGCAGCAGATACATTAGTTTGTAGATTTGAAATATGATCAATAGACATTTTTTTGCCTCCTTTTAGTTAAAACTGTTCACTTTCAGATACCATTATAAACTATTATTTTATTACAATTCAATTAATATTTAATACAGCCCATCTGGTTTAATATTAGACTGTTGTGAATTCATAGATTAAAACTCTAACAGAATCTCCACTTTTATTGGATATTCTGTTAGAGTCAAAATTATGAGAAACATACTCGATACAATAGAAACATCCTATGTAGACTGCCAGACATTACTCGCCCATCTCTCTAGCTATCAGAACCCCCGTGATTGGATAGCCCGTATGGTTAAGAAGGAAGAGTTACTGCGGTTAAAAAATGGCTTTTTCCTCATTGCTTCACGGTTCCGCAGAGGCAATGTGAACTATCCCTATGAGCAAATTGGAAACCTCCTTTATGGTCCTTCATACATTAGCCTTGAATGGGCTCTCTCTTTTTATGGTCTTATTCCCGAACGTGTATCTGTCGTAACAAACGTAACCATCGGAAGCAATAAAGAATTTGCAACTCCTATCGGCACCTTCTCATATCATCATCTTAGCAAGTCTCGATATAGTATTGGGATCGACCGCAAGGAAATCGAAGGACAAATAGGAGGATTTCTTATAGCCACTCCTGAAAAAGCCTTAGCAGACTGGCTTTTTTTCACATGCAAAAACATGAATAAAGATGAGCTTCTACTGGATATCTTGGAAGCAAAAAGGATGGAGAAAGAAAATCTACAATTACTCAATAAAGAAATGCTGAAAGAGATCTCCCATCAATATAAATCTGAAACCGTGAGATATTTATATAACATTCTAAAGGAATTATGATACAACCCGCAATCCGAGATTTAATCAGTAAATATCGCGATTCATCTCTCAAAAAGAAAGATATTTTACGAGAAATCCTCCAACAAAGTGCACTCCTCGGTTTGGCTAGACAGCATTTCTTTGAACATGCAGCGTTTTATGGAGGGACAGCCCTACGCATTCTCTACGGACTAGACCGATTTAGCGAAGATCTGGGTTTTTCCCTTCTCAAACCAAATGCAGAATTTAATTTCCAACCCTTTTTAGATGCTCTGCAAAAAGAAATGCGTTCTCTCGGCTTTCATGTTGATGTCAAGGCCAAGAAAAAAGAATCCCCTATCCTATCAGCCTTTA
Source organism: Chlamydiota bacterium (assembly GCA_021772315.1). Lineage (GTDB taxonomy): Bacteria > Chlamydiota > Chlamydiia > Chlamydiales > Simkaniaceae > JAJFMF01. Next base: position 29,473 of record JAJFMF010000005.1, on the reverse strand, counting down.
TAAAGAGTAATACCTTGAAATTGTTACTAACAATTGAAGAAGACACTATTCAAAAAGGAATTCATCCCGAAGAAAAGATTGCAGTGAAACTAGAAATCGACACCAATCCTCCTTTAGGATTTGAAGTAGAAACCAAACTCGTTCTCAATCCCACCCCGTTTTATGTGCTCACCTATCATCCAAGCGATCTTTTTGCAGGCAAAATGCATGCCATTCTGTGTAGAAGTTGGAAAACACGCGTAAAAGGGCGCGATTGGTATGATTTAATATGGTTTATCACAAAAGATATTCCCATTCATCTTTCCCATCTCACCCGTCGAATGCAACAATCAGGACATTTATCCCTAAAAGAAAGTCTCAATCCTAAAACACTACAAACACATTTAAAAGATAAAATCAAAAAAATAGATTGGGAGCAGGCGAAAAGCGATGTCAGGGCTTTCCTCTATGACCCTAAAGTACTGGATGTCTGGTCCCAGCCATTCTTTCTCGACCTCATTTCACATCTCAAAACCCAATAAATCTAATAGAATATCCAATTTTATTGGATATTCTGGAAGATTACCCGATGTATTAAAACTTATTCCCTTTAAAATCAGAGAGATAGATCAATAGCAGCTAGTTGTTTATTATAATATTGATTATACTATAATAAAAATTTCATTTAATTATTTTTTATAGTATAATCAATATTATAATAATTACTATTTAATAAGAGAAGTTGTGTTTATGGCTGTTAATAACAATACAAGACAAGATGTTAATTTTATCCCCCCATTTCAACCAAATGGCGAGTCAATTCCAGACAATCCTGCGAGTTATCTAGGCTCGGCAATGAAAATATTCCAAAATATTAATAATAAATTTTTGAAGAATATGTTTTTTATAAAAACATATTCAGCTGAACCGATAGCAGTTACTACAAAAGTTAAAAAGAAGAAGAAGAAGAAGAAAAAAAAATCTAAAGCCGGAAGGAATACGCTCTGTCGTAGTCCTATAGACAAAAGGCTTATTTCCTCCTCTAGTCCTATGAACATAAGGACTGATTATTCTTCTAGTCCCACAAGTACAATGAGTATGGATTCCTTTAGTCCCGCAGATACAAGGTCTTTTGACTTCTCTAGCTCCGCAGATGAAAGAAGTATGGATTCCTCTGATTTCACAAATCCGAGGCTTTTTTACTCTTCTAGCCCCATAGATATAAAGCTTTTCAACGCTTCTATTTCCAAGAAAATCTCAGATGCGGCACGCATCAGCGGTGTTCTTAATTGCCCTTCAAATAAGCCCACGATTGAAGTTGCAAAACGAGTAAATAGATGGCTTAATAGTAGTAGAGCTGACATTCGAGAGTTTACGGACAGAAAAAACGGAAGGGTGAATCGGTATTATTTAAATTATAAAGACACAGATATTGACAGACATCGAGCCTACCATCATCTATCAGGAATTGAGCGAATTCTCTCTAATCCGGAGATCAAGGAAGAATACTGCATGGAATTTTTGGAAGGAAAAAAGAAACGTATACTCCTTAATGCAACAGTGAGTTACAAGGACAGCAATAATCTAATTGCAAGAGCAGACGGGCAAGCCCATGTTATGATTGGAGCTGATAATGTCATGTATCATGCTAAATTTCAACCTAATGGAGCTCCCACACACCTTAAGGATGACACTAGAGAAGATGAGTGGACAACCCAAGGCGATCTTGTTTTTGAGATAAATGAGAACAATACACTCAGCATGAAATTTCCAAATGATCGACAGAATATACACTATACCTTTTTCCAGTCGATTTAGACAACGTGGATGATTTTTAACCCGGGTTGTGTGGTAAAGATATTCCAGATAAAATTGTATTTTTTATCAGGATCTTCTGCCCAAATTTTTGACATACTTGATAAAGTAGGCAAAATTTAGGCAGAAGATCCTGGTGAAAAAGACTTTTTAGATGGATGTCTATATCACACAACCCGGGTTTTTAGATAAAATCCTTCATTTATTATTATATTACACATCATTCCAAGTAAAAGTGCGTACGAAAATGGTTCAACAAAGAAGTGCGAATGCTACTGAAAGTACGCGATGCGAGGTCATGAACAGCAGTTGCTAGAGATCCAACATTATCTATTGTTCTTGCTATGCTATTTACTTGATCGCAAAACTACTCTACAACTCTTGTTGCAAGAGGAGCGATATTTGCTTCAAGAACCTCGTATATCTCTTGACCAACTTTTGCAGGCTGATCTAAAACAGGTCGCCTCTCCGCATTAGGAGCAAACATCCCTCGAGTTGCACCAGAAATTCTCTCTACTGCCCCCGATGTATTAAAACATATTCCCTTTAAAATCAGAGAGATAACCCAATAGCAGCTAGTTGTTTATTATAATATTGATTATACTATAATAAAAATTTCATTTAATTATTTTTTATAGTATAATCAATATATTAATAATTACTATTTAATAAAAAAGAGTTGTGTTTATGGCTGTTAATAACAATACAAGACAAGATGTTAATTTTATCCCCCCATTTCAACCAAATGGCAGGTCAATTCCAGACAACATTATGCGTTGTCAAGAATCGATAGCCGAAATATTCAATAATATTGATAATAATTTTTTGAAAAGTATGTTTTTCATAAAAAAAGATGATATGCCCAATAACGGGGAAACATATTCATACACAAAATTTAAAAATTATTTGAATAACCTGGCATTACAAAAAGTATTTCAGGTAATAGCCTATGGTCCTAAAAAAGCACGCTCTAAGTCACACAATAAAAATGCACCTCATCTCAAGTGGGTGGATGAAACGTTTACTAATCCGACCATTCAATCCAGAAAGGAATTTAGTAAAGCCTATAGCCCAAAAATTCTTGCGCAGACCAAAGCTCTTTTCTCTCAGGTAATGGAACCACTCGGAAATATGACTCGAGAGGTTTTGAGAGATTTGGAAAGCGATGTTGTTAGGCTTAAAGAACAGGCTGGAACAGAAATGGCTGAAAAAAATGAAAAAGAACTGACAGCAACTACTACAAAAATTAAAAAGAAGAAGAAAAAAAAGAAGAAGAAAAAATCTAAAGCCGGAAGGCATACGCTCTGTCGTAGTCCTATAGACAAAAGACTTATTTCCTCTTCTAGCCCCATAAATATAAGAAATATGGATTCCACTCGTTCCGTAGCATCAAAGACTTTTTATTCTTCTAGTTCCACAAGTACAAGGAGTATGGACTCTTTTGATTCCTCAGATACGGAGCTTTTTGACTCTTCTAGCCCCACAAATCAGAGATTTTTTGACTCTTCAAGCCCTGTAGATATAAAGCTTTTCAACTCTTCTATCCCCACGGAAATATCAGATGCAGCACGAATCAGCGATGTTCTTAATTGCCCTTCAAATAAGCCCACGACTAAAGTTGCAAAACGAGTCTATAGATGGCTTAATAGTAGCAGGGCTGACATTCGAGAGTTTACGGACAGAAAAAATGGAAGAGTGAATCAGTATTATTTAAATTATGCAGACACAGATATTGACAGACATCGAGCCTACCATCATCTATCAGGAATTGAGCGAATCATTTCTAATCCAGAAACTAAAGAGATGTATTGCAGGGAATTTTATAAAGATGAACAAAGACATCTTCACCTCAATGCAACCGTGAGTTACAAAGGCAGCAATGATGTCATCGTAAAAGCAGATGGACAAGTCCATGTTATAATCGGATCTAATGATCTTTTATATCATGCTAAATTTCAACCCAATGCAGTTCTTCAAAATGATGAAGAAAAAGATGAATGGACAACGCAGGGTGATCTTGTTTTTGAAATAAATAAGGACAATACACTCAGCATGAAATTTCCAAATGATCGACAGAATATACACTATACCTTTTTCCCAGTCGATTTAGACAACCAGGATGGTGTTTAATAAAATCCCTCATTTATTATCATCTTACGCATCATTCCAAGTACAATTGCGCACGAAAGTGATTCAAAAAAGAAGTGCAAATGCCACTGAAAGTACGCGATGCGAGGTCACGAACAGCGGTTGCTAGAGATCCAACATTATCTATTGTTCTTGCTATGTTATTTACTTGATCGCAAAACTGCCCTACAACCCTTGTTGCAAGAGGAGCGATATTTACTTCAAGAACCTCGTATATCTCTTGATCAACTTCTGCAGGCTGATCTAAAACAGGTGGCCTCTCCGCATTAGGAGCAAACATACCACGAGTTGCACCAGAAACTCTCTCTACTGCCCTATTGAATATATTTTCACCTGGGATGGTTTCCTGATAAACGCCATTTTGATCCATGACATCATGATCGAGCACTTTTGGAGCAGCCCCTACAATAGCCTGATATGTTTGATAAGATGTATAACCAGCTATCGTAAATGCTGTCCCACCTCCAATCCAATTGCGTTTCCACAATTCCCACGTAACTACCCCTTTAACACCTCCCCAACACGTCGTTTTTATAGAATCATATACCTTTTTTGCACGGGCATCTAGTACATGATCATGTAAAATGCCAAAAACTCGATTTACTCTATCCTGTGCTATAGCTAGTTTGTCCGCATTATCCTTTGCAGCCGCAAGTGAAACTGATGCAACATGCATCGCATTAATTGTTCCATTTTGCAGACCTGCACGCAAAGCATTTCCAGCTCCTTCATTATGAGGATTCTGAAAATAAGCCATAACAGCAGCCACTGCAGGATTTACATTCTGGGCATTTGCCGCCATAAGTCTTCCCTGTTTTTTATATTCCTGAAAAAGAGTAACAAATATCTTAATATTGTTGAAACAAAATCTTAATATCTTTATAATCCATGACGATTTTTTAAATAAATAATTTCATTCAAGGGGGTAATAATGCCTAAAGAAGTAACAGAACTAGCTTTAACGACAACGACAACTACTACCACTTCAGATCATCTAGCAACCGAAGCCACTGGATGGCTCGCTGCAATGGAAGGCACGCAAGGTCATGACGTTCAGCTTCAACCTGATGATGCAATGAACCTCATTTCCCAATTAGCAACACTCCAATCAGAAACAAGAGAAGGAATCGCATCCTTAAAAGAGCGTACCACACATGTAGAAACCCAAATTCAGGAATTAACTCAAAACCTGACAGAAAAAGATGTTTTAATGTTGAAAGAGCTTGGCCAAGTAAATGAGAATATAGCGCGTTCTGAAAGTCTGATTGCTGAAAAAGAAATCTTACACACTAACTTGAAAGATGCGCTTAAAGAGCTTTCGAAGCTTGGATCGCAGATCTTGAGCCTTGAAGAATCCGTTGCAGCGCAAATCACTGATCAAAGAGAACAAGCAAATAATTTGATAGAACAAGTAGCGGGTCAAGAGAGACGAACTGATACTTCTTTTAATAGGGTTGTAGATATAGAATCACAGATTGCTGGATTCCAAAAAAGACTTACTGTTCAGAACGAGCATGCGAATTCGCTAGGACAACGCATGAATGCTATAGATGAACGAGCAAATGGTCACGATCAAGCTGTAGTGGCTTTGACTAGTCGTGCAGATGCCCATGATCAGAGCGTGACAGCTTTAACTGTTCGCGCGTATGGTCATGATCAAGCTGTAGTGGCTTTGACTGGTCGTGCAGATGCCCATGATCAAGCTGAAGCGGCTTTAACCGGTCGAGTGAATGGTCTTGATCAGAGTGTAGCTGCTTTAACTAATCGTGCAGATGCCCATGATCAAAGTGTAGCTGCTCTAGACGTTCGTGCTAACAGTCATGATCAGGATGTAGTGAATTTAACCAATCGTGCTAATGGTCTTGATCAGAGTATAGCTGCTTTAACTAATCGTGCTAATGGCCATGATCAAAGTGTAGCTGCTCTAAACGTTCGTGCTAACGATCACGATCAGGATGTGGTGAATTTAACCAATCATGCTAACGGTCATGATCAGACAATAGCTAATATGCAAACTCAGATTGCAAACCTCCAACAGCAATCTCAGGCTAACATTACCCGTCTCGACAGAGAACTAGCCCAACTGCGAGCCGGTGTCGGTAACTTGTTAGATTATCGCAGTCAATTGATTGAGCATGCGGCACGAGCAACTGCTGCCGGTCTCGTCGGTGCAGCCACTTACACATTTTTCTCAAAAACTCATTGTAGACAAGACCTCTTCCTCGCTCATTTGTTCACAGTGCCGGTATTAATGACCTCAGGAGCCTTTGCACTATATCAAACTGCAAAGGCTGGAGTGGCTGGCTACAATCTTCTGAGCACTCCTGCTAATGTAAGAGAAAACGAAGCAGAAGCTCAGTAAGCTCCATTTCCCTAGAATAAAAAGAGGTGCTTTCAATAAGGAAGCGCCTCTTTTTTAACCCGGGTTTTAGTTAACCGATCTTCCAGCAGCGATGGATTTTAGGGTCGGAAAAATCAATTGGTAAGGTTTTATGAGAAATTTCCTGAATAGAGCAGGTGTTGAAAAGACTTTGATCAAAGGTGAACTTGCGAGAATTGGTGCTAAAAAAGATGACTCCATCTTTTGCAAGCAATTTCAAGGCTTTAAAAATTAGAGTGCTGTAATCTTCTTGAATATCAAACATGTGATCCATCTTTTTAGATCGAGAAATCGTTGGCGGATCAATAATGATAATATCATACTTTTCTTGCGCGCGAATCTCCTCATCTAAGAATTTTAAACAATCAGCGCGTACGAGTTGGTTATTCTCAAGTGAAAGAGAGTTAAGGACAAGGTTGTCTTTCCCCCAGGCGAGATAAGTATTGGACATGTCTACGCTTTTTGTAAAAAGGGCGCCTGCAACGGCAGCGTGGATGCTAAAAGAACAAGTATATGCAAAAAGATTGAGTATGCGCTTATTTTTGGCAAGAGACGCAACGAGCTTACGCGTTTCACGGTGATCTAAAAAAAGCCCTGTGTCGAGATAATCGAGCAGGTTGATCTTAAACTTTACTCCATACTCAAGAGCTACAAAAAAATCTTCTGTTGCACTGACTTTTTCATATTGCTCTGTTTTTTTTCGTTTAAAGCGTGTTCTCCAAAAAATTAAACCTTCAGCTATTCCAAAAAGCTCTTGAAGAACTTTGGTAACTTCGAGCCTCAGATCCTCAGGAAGTTCCTTGTCATCACGCTCTCGAGATAAATAATGGATGCAAAAACGCCCCGCATAAAAATCGATATCAACGGGATACTGGTGGATTTCATGATTATAGATGCGAAAACAATTTGTCTCTGCACGTCTGGCCCATTTACGTATATGACGATACTTCTTTCGGATACAATTTTTAAAAGGAGAGCTTTTATCTTCTCCATCAAGAATTTTTGGCAAGGTGATGTCATTCATACTGGGTCAAAGTTTATCCGAGTTTGTTAGATGCTACGTGATAATCTGGATCTTCCGATGCGTTGGTCTCGACTAAATCACTTGCTTTACCAAGCAATAGTATACACTCTGGGCTAAGATGGCGCAGGAGTAAATTTTTCCCCAGTGCGTCATAGCGCTCAGTAACAAACTGGATGGCATCAATTGCCGAATGGTCTGTAACGCGTGAATGCATAAAATCGATGATCACCTCATCCGGATCGTCTTCCATTTCAAATAATTCTTTGAACTTGGACACAGATCCAAAAAACAAGGGGCCATGCAGCTTATATTCTTTGGCACCATCGGCATTGATTTTCTTATCCACATAGATGTTTTTTGCCGTCTGCCACGCAAACACCAAGGCAGCAGTAATTACTCCTGTAACCACAGCAATCGCAAGATCGGTAAAGACTGTAACGGCGGTCACAACGACAATGATAAGGGCATCATGTTTGGGGATTTTGCGAATAAATTTAAATGTCGCCCATTCAAAAGTTTCCATTACTACCATCATCATCACTCCTACAAGTGCTGCAAGAGGAATCATCTTAATAACTGGCCAGAGGATCATAATGAAAAGAAAAAGGAAAACCCCGGCAACAATGCCTGACAATCTACCTCGCCCACCAGAGTTGGTGTTGATCATACTTTGACCCAGCATCGCACAGCCACCCATGCCTTTGAAAAAGCCAGATACGACATTTGCAATTCCTTGTGCAATACATTCTTTATTGGCACGGCCTCGAGTATGGGTCATCTCATCAATGAGCGATAAGGTCATTAAGGATTCTGATAGCGCGATAATACACAACGTAATCGCGTATGGGACGATGATTTTGAGGGTTGTAAAATTCCAGGGGACATGCAGCCAGGCAAATGTCGGCAGTCCTGCAGCTTGGCTTCCACCCATCATGTCAGAGACGACACGGGTATCTATATGAAAAAGATGCACGATTGCTGAAACAACGAGAATCGCTACAAGTGCTGCAGGTATTCTTTTGGTGAATTTCGGCAAAAAGTGGGTCACTGCCATCGCAACTAAAATAAGTCCTATCATCAAATAGAGTGCATATCCTGTTAGCCAATACGTATCAGCACCTGCATGGACTTTAAATTGCTGCAACTGCGCTAAAAAAATCACAATCGCCAAACCATTTACAAAACCAATCATCACCGATTTAGGCAAAATTCGGATGAGTTTTCCGAGACGGAATACGCCCACTAATATTTCCAAGATGCCGGTTAAAACCACGGTCGCAAATAAATATTCGACGCCATACTGGACAACTAGAGAGACGATCACCACTGCCATTGCACCAGTAGCACCTGAGATCATCCCAGGCCTCCCACCAAATAAAGCTGTGATCAAACACAAGAAAAATGCTGAATACAATCCAACAAGCGGATCAACGTGTGCAACAAGTGAAAACGCAATGGCCTCAGGAACAAGTGCCATAGCAACTGTGAGACCAGAGAGAAGATCGATGCTCCATTTCCCAGGAAATGGCATCAAATATTTTTTAATATGACGTATCATGAAGATTCCTAACTAAGACTACCAACCGAGTTACAATTATCACTAAAACCATAAACTTCGCAACCTTAAATGGTTGCTATGCATTGAAAAAATTTATAAAAAATTTCTGGAGAAAAAAACTTTTTAAAGGGATATTTGTGTCAACTGGAAATGCAGGTGGTTCAGGCAATAATAGCGCCCTATATAATATGCGATATGACTTTTAACCCAGGTTTTTTATGAAATTCAAAGCACTATTCATTTCCTTTCTAATATGTCTTATTTCCTTTACTGAATTAACAGCGTGCACTGGAATCCTACTAAGAGCCAAAGATAGCTCAGTAGTAACCGGAAGAACTGTTGAGTTCGGTACTGCGATTGAAGCAAGTGTTGCAGTCATCCCGAGAAACTTTGAGTTTGTTGGAGACACACCCAGAGGAAAAGGCAAGAAATACACCTCCAAATACGCAACGGTTGGAATCTATTGTTTCAAAGCCAAAAAGGTAATGGACGGCATAAATGAAAAAGGGCTTGTTGCTGCGGCATTTTATTTCCCTGGTTATGCAGACTATGCACATATCACTTCAGACAACCAATCAAAAGCACTTTCCCCAGTTGAATTCCCAAATTGGATTCTCACGCAATTCGCTACCATTGAAGAAGTAAAAGCTGCTCTCCCATCGGTAGCAATCGCACCAACTATCGTCGATGGATGGGGCGAGGCTCCCCCTCCCATGCATTACATCGTATACGACAAATACGGAAAAAGCATTGTCATCGAACCACTTAATGGAACTCTAGTCGTTTATGATAATGACATCGGCGTTATCACAAATTCTCCCACTTTTGATTGGCATCTAACAAATTTGAACAATTACATTAATTTATCCCCCTTTCCTGCAAAGCCCATCAACTTAAGGGGCCTAAAATTAGCACCATTTGGTCAAGGTTCAGGTATGGTAGGTTTGCCAGGTGATTTCACTCCCCCTTCAAGATTTGTGCGCGCAGCGATCTTCTCCACAGCCTCAGTCCCATCAGATAATTCAGATGAAACCGTAAATCAGGTATTTCATATTCTCAACCAATTTGACATTCCTGTCGGGGTTGTTCGTCAAAAATCTCACGGGAAAACCAGCTTCGACGCTACCCTATTTACCTCCGCTAAAGATGCTAATAAACTGCGATATTACTACAGATCCTATGATGATCAAACAATCAAATTCGTAGAGCTAGGACAATTTAATTTAAATGCAAAAACCATCAAAGACATGAAGTTAAGTGGTGAGCAAAGAAATTTGGATGTATCCCCTTCACTGCGCTAGTAAGAAGAGGAGTCCCTAATGGATTCATGTGATGTTTTAGTTGTTGGGGCAGGACCAACTGGCCTGTTGATGGCATCTGAACTTATACGCTACGGACTGAAGTGTAGAATCATCGATAAAAACTTGACCCTTAGTGATAAATCAAGAGCCTTAGCCATTCAGCCGAGAACCCTTGAAATTCTGCATCTATTAGGGCTCAGTCCCCAATTTTTGAGCCAAGGGCAAAAGGTGCAAGGCATGCATCCGATGAGTAATCACAATCCCATCGGACACATTGACCTATCCCAACTAGATTCCCCCTTTCCCTTTATCCTTAGCCTGCCACAATGCATCACCGAAGAAATCTTAAATGACTACCTAAAGAGCGTTCAAGGTTCTGTGGAAAGAGGATTTGAACTAGTTAATTTAAAAGAATCTGGCGGCATGCCACTTGCAGAACTTCTAGGCCCCTCAAAAGAAAAAATCGAAATCCAAGCCAAATGGGTTATTGGATGCGATGGAGCTCATAGCTTTGTTCGGAAACATCTAAATTGTTCCTTTCAAGGAAAAGCCTTTCCAGAGGTATTTTCCCTAGCAGACCTAGAAATCGATTGGAAGTATCCCCATAACGAAGCGTTTATTTTTTTTAGCACAGGAGGTGTTTTAGCAGCGATCCCTCTTCCAGGAAAAAGACACTACCGGCTAATTTTTCAATTGGATCGATGTCAAAATAAAAACCCTTCACAGTCCCCATCTGCAGATAATCTCCAAGTAGGCCTTCCGGAGCCCACTTTCGAAGAAGTTAAAAATACCGTTTGTAAACATGCTGATCAAAACGCAACCCTCACAAACCCAAAATGGCTAGCGAATTTTCATGTAAACAGTCGTTTAGCCAATCGGTACCAAAAAGGAAATTTCTTTTTAGCCGGTGATGCAGCGCATATTCACAGCCCCATAGGAGGGCAAGGGATGAACACAGGCCTTCAAGACGCCTTCAATTTATCCTGGAAAATGGCACTCGTACATAAAGGGCAGATTTCTCCGCATATTCTCGATTCATACCATAATGAAAGGCATCACATCGCCTTGCGTTTGCTCAAAGGAACAGAAAGAGGCACACAAATTGCAACACTGAAACGCCCTTGGCAAGTTTCAATGCGCAATTTCATCTTATCCATCTTGCTCAAAATCCCCACGTTACAAAAGGAACTGATTCGCTCCGTATCTCAAATAGGTATTCGTTATCCAAAAAGTTCCTTCGTTACTGAGAAAGGGAATTTCACAAGTAGTATAAAAGTTGGAATGCGCATTCCGAATCATCACCTGCAATCGGCAAGTGGAGAGGTAGAGATTTATGATTTATTACAAAAACCAAACTCATTTTTTATCTTTTTATTTGTAGGAGAAAATGAAAATATAGAAGAGATCACGCAGCTGGAAAATAAGCTCAAAAGCCTTTCGATTCCCCTGCATACGGTAATTATTTCTCTAACACCTATTTCAAAAAACTCGAAATGGTTATATGATCCAAAGGGAAAAGTGCATCAAGCCTTTGGGGTTAAACAAGGCGCCTCTTATGTGATTCGTCCAGATACTTATATAAGCTATCGACAAACTCCCATGAATCCTGAAGAGCTGATTGCCCACCTCAACCAAAGCTATACCCTTAAAAAATAATATGGTGATTAATATGGATGACTTACCCAAATGCAGTAAATGCGGTTCTGAGTATACCTATGAAGCAAATGGGTGGTATATTTGCCCTGATTGTGCTCACGAATGGTTAAAAGATGCGGCTAGTGAAGATGAAGAGAAAGAAGAAGAGCTAATCGTGAAAGATGCTCACGGAAATCTCCTCAAAGACGGTGACAATGTAACTGTTATCAAAGACATAAAAGTTAAGGGAGCATCGTCAGCAATCAAAGTTGGGGTCAAAATTAAAGACATCCATTTAGTCAAAGAAGTAAATGGTCATAACCTTGACGTCAAGGTTAAGGGATTTGGTTCGCTGTTACTTAAGTCGGAATTAGTTAAAAAGAGCAATTAATCTGTTCTGGGACGGCAGGTTAAAATAACCTGCCGAGAAGATAAGAAGGCTAAACCTAAAAATCGAAGCGAAGCGTTATAGTAAGTCCCTGAACATAGAGGTTGCCATTAGGAGAATGACTTTTACCCACATTCTGATCGCCTGTAAAATTTCTAAACATATTTTGGTCGAAAAACACTTGGAACCCATAGTCCGCTGAGAGATCCATATGCCAACTATTGTTTCTAAAATAGGTGCCCCATCCTAACCCAATGAGCATTTCCATATGTGCTCTTAGGTATTCAGAATCATTATCACGTATTGTATAGTGGCTTGCTGTAGAAACATCTGATTCTTGATGAGCCCTCAACTTTGAGTACCAGGTATAAAGAATATCAGCTTCACCATTGGCATAGATTCTAAATCCACGGCCAAGCAGCCAGTTTGACATGATCCCTGCTCTTGGACCTATTCCAAACGAATTCGAGCGCTGAAAAACATGAGTCGTTGGCCAAATCGCTAAAAAATTCGATGCAAAATTGCGGTAATCAATTCTAACATGTTGTTGAATCCAAGCGGCACGCAGGCCAAAAAATGGACGAAATGTCAATTTTGTTCCAACATAATAGCTTCTTGCTAGATCCCAATCAATAATATCCATACGGAGTTTCCAGGATTCTTTTCCCTGCTTATATCGAGGTTGCAATACTCCTGGCACTATTTGCCATGCAGGCCATAAAGTGAGATTGTCATTTGCTTGATCTAATGATGAAGTAATATCATGAGTCCCACGAAACCAAGTATATTGGAGGTATGTATCCCAGTTGTCATAATCAAAAACTAGGCCGACACCTACCTTGAATCCTGGTTTAAATTTGAAGTCTAAATCGACCATTTTGCCATTGACTAAATCCAGATCTGCAGAGTTATCTGAGACTAAACCTAATTCCATATTTTCTTGAATCGGTTGCCAATAAATAAAACTCCCAGTGAAATAAAAATCATATGAATCACATGTTTCATAACGTGAGGATGCGTTATATCCCGGTTCCATTCGAGGGGTCATTTCGTCAGGTGTCTTAGGTGGCCGCTCATTCTGTAAACCCAGAATAGGAGTTGTCGCAAATAAAGAGAGAATTAACCACTTTGAGTATTTGAATTGTTTCATCTTTTCTTTCTCCGGATTTTTTTGAATCATGTACGTTTCACATTTCTCTTATAAGTTCTATTATTTCTCCCTTTTCGTCCAGTCCCCTTTAAGGCCCTCCTAAGCTTACTGTTGAATTGACACCAGTTGTAGTAATAACAGCTGGAAACGGAAGTACGGGATGGGTGATTTCTGCTCTAGGTGCAACCTGAACAATGAACGGAGATGTGTCATAGGGCGGTTCTGTGTAAGTGACTCTTAAAAAAAAGGGGTCTCCATTAGATGCGATAGGATTTGAAATTGGAAGCCAAGGTCCCGTTGCTGAAGTTCCATATTCAGCCATTGTTTGTGGATTGAAGGCAACAGTAATTGAAAAGTTTGTGGCGTCGGTATAGGGATCTGGGAGCGTGACGCCACTAAGACTGTTTAAAACAACCAAAATTGTAGCAGCAGCATTTTCATCATTGAGAGATACGATAACAATCGTCCCATCGGCACCTAATTCATCTGAATAGGCTGATGTATAAAAATGGTTAGGTGTTCCAAGTGTTAAAAGAGTCCTTGAGTAAAAATCAAACCAAGGGATATTTGATTCACACGTACATCCAGCAAGTAAGTTTTCGAGTTCAGAATTGTTTTCAAAGTAATCCGCAGAACGCGATTCCAAATAATCTTGAGTGATTGTCGTTGGAGGGGGTCCCAAGGAATCGAAGGGAAAAATCCCTGCAATGACGGATGTGGCAAAAACTTTGAAGATCTGAGCTTTGGCTCCTGTTGTTGCAGATCCTGTAATTGAAGGGACATAGTCGCTTACAGCTCCAGTAAAAAAGGCTTTCGAATTCTGCGGAGTCGGGATAATCACTGTTGCCCCTTTATCAGGATTGCTCTTGTTACCATGTATAACAAAACTAAAGGATCCATCAGTCTGCAGGGTTCCCGTTGCAGTGGCAGGACCATGGGTTGTTGTTGCATCGAGAATTAGTGCATGGGGAGGTGTTGTTTTTTGTTGATAGAAGGCAGTTTGACCGGATTCGGTCTGTCCACTCCAAACAGCATTAAACCAGGTGCAAGGTGGATTACCAAAAGCCGAACTTAGATAGTAAGCTATAGGAAACGTTACTAAACTTGGATTTGTCTGCGTTTGAGCAGGAAGCGTCATTGCTGAATTGGGCGAAAAGATACGTAGGTCGCTAACCGAGCCAGATGGATTAGTATATGTAGCAATTAACCCCTCCCAGTATCCCTTAAAAGGTTCGGTAAGAGAATCTAATGCTGTTCGGTATCCTGAAAACACATCTGCAAAACTAACAGCAGATGGCCAGCCTGTAACTGCACAATTTGGAGTATACGAAGAGCCGAAGAAAAATAAATAGTTAGCTTGTACGAATAGAGGTAGACCAAAGAAATCGACTCCAGTTAAATTTAAATTAAGTCGATTGAAATCGTTGCTTCCTAGATCAAATTCTATTTTATCATTCAAAATAAAATAATTGTCATCGACAGCATTATTGATGGCAGGAACACCTAAAGAACCCGTAGAGTCGATGAAATATGTCAATGGTTCGTCAATAGATATAATAATTTGAGAAGAAATCAACGGGCTGCTGGATGGGTCGCCACTGCGCCCTGTATTAGGAATATAAAACGTATATTGATCAACACCTGTACTCTCAAAACTACTTAAAGGGGTCGAGTATAATGGATCTGAAAGATATGTCACTGGAGTAAACGAAGTCACTGCACCTAGATAATGGCCACCTGATAGAGTGAATGATAGATATTGCGACTTAGAATTTACAAGAACAGATATATAGATATCACTATCAGGGAGAGTACTGTCATTGCGTAATGTAATGGGAAGATAGTCAGCAACCGTATCAACGCCTACAAGAGGGCACGAATTAGGTGCTGGTTGCGCTGGTGGAGGGATGTCCGTCAGGGTAAGTGGGGGCAGTGGTGGTGGACAGACAGCAAATGATGAGTTAAATGGTAGAAGGATCCCAATTTGAAGTGAAAACACACAAACAGAGAAAAATGAAGTGAAAAACTTGTGCATCGGACACTCCTTAGTGAGGCATAAACCAAATTTTAATAATTTTACATATGTCTATATTTTTTTATATGTTTATTTTTTTAGAACTTAAAGCTCGGGCTTAAAATCCCAATAAATAAATCCATTGAATCTACCAGAGTTGATAAGCTATTATCCTAAGCGATATAACGATGGATTAAGATGGCTACGATCAAAGCAACAATTTTCTTTGAAAAGCACTTTTGGGTAGGAACGTTTGAGCGAATAGATAAAGAAGGATATGCAATTGCGCGACATATTTTCGGTAGCGAGCCGTCTGACCCTGAGGTTTACGAGTTTGTTCTTAATAATTATTACGAACTAAAATTTGGGAATGCCAAGGAAATTAACATTCAAATTAAGCGAAAGAATCAAAAGAGAGTTCAACGGGAAGTGCGCCGTGAAATGGAGAGAATAAAAGAAACAACACAACCTTCAACTTTAGCCCAAAATTATATGCGAGAAGAGCTCGAGAAGAAAAAGAAGGAAAAAAAAAGCATTTCCAGCGCCGAAAAGCAAGCTTATAAAGATGAGCAATTCGTCCTCAAACAGAAAAAGAAAAAGGAAAAACATCGAGGACACTAAGTTAACCCAAAAAAAATACAGTTTTATCTGAAATATCGATTGCCGTACAACCCAGGTTTTAATTGGAATATATCTATAGATTTTAGGTATTCTATATACAAAAATTTCTTACCTTTAAAAGTGAGTTACCGTGCTTTTTCGTAAAATATATTTATTTATGTCTATTTGCCTTTCATCAAGTCCTGCTTTTGCAGAGAAAAACAACCCAAAGATCGTTGTTATTGGAGGAGGACTTGCTGGTTTGACAGCCGCCTATCGTTTGCAACAAAAAGGGATGGATATTGAGCTTTATGAGGCTCGTGGCCGCGTTGGTGGAAGAGTGCTTACTGTCGATATTTCAGGAAGTCCTGCAGAGCTTGGAGGGCAGAGTATTACGGATGGCGGAAAGGCACCTAATATACTCCAATTAATTCGGGAATTCAATCTAGAGCTCACAGAACTGCGCATTTCATTGAGCCATTATTTCTTTGATGGGAACGAATTGATTTCAATAAATGAAAGACCATTTGATCAAGAAAAGCTGAAAACCCAGTTGAACAACCTGAAATCCAGTTGTCACAATATGAAAGAAGTTCTGGATATGTTGTTTGAAAAAGACAGCATTCTCTATAGAAATATTGCAGCCAGGTTAGCTGCTTATGAAGGAGGTGCTATTGAAAAATTATCCTCTGAGTATGTGGAAACCTTATTTTACATGCTTTCTGGAGGCGTGTGTTCTGTTCATCAAAATGACCAGGTAAATTTGGTTTCCATTAAAGGTGGAAATTCGAGGCTTCCTGAAAAAATTGCAAAAGCATTGGGTAACAAACTGCATATGAACATGCCACTTGTTCAAGTGTCAGAAGATCCAAATGGCACGTATATGCTTACATTCGAAAATGGGGAAAAAGTGAGCACAGATATATTGATTCTGGCCATCCCTTGTTCAGTTCTGGAGCGGGTAGTTTTTCAAAATGAGATCATTGATAAAGAGCGTCTCAGTGCGATGAAAAGCTTATCTTATGGGACCAATGCAAAAATATTAGTTCCTTTTCGTGGCATACGCCCACCCCTGATGGGTCTTGTAGAAGATCATACTGTTAATTTTTTTGGTAACGAATCTATATTAACCATGTACCGTATTGGCAAAGCAAGTCAGTTTTCTGATGATGAAGTTGCAAATATTTACAATCAATCTCGACCTACATTTGATACCGCATTTGAGGATATATGTTTTTCTTCTAAAGCAGCGGTTTATGCTAAAGATATAGCTTTTGCACATTATGACTCTCCAGTAGGCTACAGCTGGCCAAATGACCCATATGCTCAAGGTTCATACTCCTATATCGGAGCGGGACAAGAAATGATGTTGGCACCTACATATGAAGAAAATGGAGAAACATTCAAGACACTATTCGCCCCAATTAAAGGAAAACTTTATTTTGCAGGAGAGCATGCAACGATTAACGAAGATATTCGAGGGACAATGGAAGCGGCATGTGAATCAGGTGAAAGATGCGCGCGCGCAATATGGATTCAAAAATCTACACGAAAAGCAGCACTTAACCCATGAAAGGAGAGATCTCCTGTTGAAAATAGAAGACCTGGGTAAGGAATATGCATCTGATTCCAAAAATATTGGAGTTCATAGCCAATCGAAAAATCGACTGTATAATTATCAAAATAGCATTTTCCCCATTCAAATCCTACTTGAACATCAACATTTGGCCGAACAAGAAATCTCGAATCTTTTTTGATTTTCTGAATGATCTCAGACGTGGATCTAGGATCGTCAAAATTCACAATGGTGGCATTCGCATGAAAATTACCTCCAAACAAGGTTCCAGATGTATTGGCGAAAAGATTTAACCCCCAACCTATGTACCACTTCGTATGGATTCCAATACGAGGACCAACTCCCCTGAAGTTTCCTTTACCTTTATAAGTTTGATTCCCAGCAAAAGGTCCAATACCTGCAGGAGAAACGATAAACATATCATCATATCGAACGTGCAGGCTTTGATTGATAAATGCTCCTTTTATTCCAAAGCAAGGACGCAGTGAAATTGCAGAGCTAATGAAATAGTGCCTACCAAGTTCAACCACAATAGCGTTATAATTCAGAGTGAATTTTTCTACAGCTTTTGTGGCTAATGGATCTGATTCAATTACCGGATCACTTCCTTGATCTGCTGTTATGAGAAGAGCTAAATTCGGTTGATTTGAGACAACAGTTGTTTCGGGACTTGTATGATGATACATCCAATTTAATTGGCAGTCCCAGCCATCATAAGGAAGATTGTAACCCATGCTAATCCGAAATGCAGGATTCCAATCGAAATCGACAGCAGGTAGATTCGTTGTAAAAATATTTAATGGAAGAGGTATATCCAGAAAGGCTCTTGATTCAGTAAAAACTAAATCATCTTCATATGTTTGCAAGTAGAGGAATTCCAAAGTGACGTATGGAGAGTTGCTACTAGGACATTTCTGTGCAGAAGGAGTGATACATTCCCATGAGGAGTGGATAGAATCCACATGGCTCGGTTTCCTTTCACTGCTTTCTTCAGCTTGAAGGCATGAGAAGGAGACAGAAAAAAGTAGCAAGCCGAACAATTTCTTCATTTTTTAAAACCCTAATTTAGCAGATACAACTAATCCTTTCAGATTAAGATAATTTTCATTTACCAAGATATTTTGTTTCCAATAATGTTGCATCTCAAACCCTAAAAATAACCTCATAAAAACTCGGTTTTCGCAAAAGTACTGCTCCCAATCTAATCCAAGCTGCATTTCAACCACTGGTTTAACTCTATTTTGCTTGTCAACTGTGTTTGGAGCAGTAAATGAAAAAGGAGGAATCGGAAAAACTTTACTTAAATCAAAATTTGCTTGGAAAACTGCTTCCTGGTCACTAAATGATCCCCACAATAGCCCTCCTTTTAATTTGCCAAAAAGGCCAAAATTGTAAATCCAATTCCACTTTCCTGAGATTCCAATAGTTGGACCAATCCCCCAAAATTTACCTTTTATCATGAACTGAGCTATATCAGCAGCATGAGTAAGTTGATTAACGGATTCAAATTTAATGAAAAGATCTGTAGTAGTAATATGAAGGTCCTGCTTATCCCAAATAGTTTTTAGCCCAAAGTGAGGTCGAACTATAAAGTGATTTCCGAAGTAAAATTCTCTGCCAAGATCGAGATCTATGGAATCGAAATGGAGATTCCACTCCCCTTTTGAGAACGGTGCTGCAAGATAATCTCCTTCTGGAGGAAAAAAAAGATTATCGGGAATAAATAGTAAATCTGGATTAGAGCTTGTAAGAGTGGTAATAGAGCGTGATCTTAATCTCATCCAACTAAGATCGATGTTCCACTCGTTATATCCTATGTTATAACCTATCCCGATACGAAACCCAGGATCCCAGGAAAAGTCAATGGTTTTCGTATCCATTTTACCAATAATAAAATTATCGAGATCCAACTTTGTAACTTTAGCTGCTTGTATTATGGGTTCCGTTGTAGCTTGTAAGTAAAGGTAATCTCCATAGGCGTATGGACCTGTGTTGCTTGGAACAGGACGCGTGGAAAGAGTAATTTCGTTACTACAAAGCTTCGGTCCAATTAGAATCTGAACTGAAGTGAATAGGAAAACAGCGATCCAATAGGGTTTCAAAACTGTACCCTCCCCGAAAATGTTATTCCTTGTAAACCTAAGTTATTCGTCGAGGTCATCCACCAGTAAAGCACTTCATATTTCAATTGCAGATCGATGGCAACCTGGGAGGTGGAAAAACAGTGGTTCCAATTGATTCCGATTGCCAACTGCCCATAGGGCCAGATTTGTGTTTGGTTATTATTCACTATCTGCTCTTTATAATTTGCTCTTGTGGGCTTCGAGGCATCATTTTTTACATCTCGAATAATCGATTCATCGACACACATCCAGGGAATGCATCCACTGACTTCTCCGAGCAGTTGAAAATAGGAAAAGATGTGCCAATAGCTTTCAAAACCAAACTTAGGACCTATACCCCAAGCATCATTCGTAAGGATCCCTGTCTGATCTCCCACAGAAACAAAACTTGGAGCAAATTTGAATACCGACTGATATTTGCCGATTTTTGTTTGATCTATACTAGCAGCATTTAATCCAATGCGGGGATGGAAATGCAGATGTGGACTAATGTAATATTCATAACCAACACTGAAGTCAAAAGTATTATAAACGAGGTTCCAAGATCCTATAGCTTTCTCAGCACGATACCCTCCATTTCGTAGAGGAATGTTTTCTAGATTTTGAATGTAAACTGTAGCGAGAATGGGAGATGACTCCTCAGTACGTCCATGGAGTTGTGTTTGAAAATAAGACCATGTCAGAGTGGTATCCCATCCATTATCAAACTGGATACCAACGGCAAGACGACATCCAATATCCCAGGAATTTTCTAAAGATATCAGCTTTCGATTCACTCTGCGCTGAAAAGCATCGCTTGGTCCAACAGGTGTTAATTTCCAAGTATATTCGAGTTGATCTTGCCAAGCTGACCAATAGATGAAATCACCACTTGCAAAAAACTGATTTTCTGGTGTGTGGCATCTCGTATACGGTGGAATGATATTTGCATAAACATTTAGCACGCAAATAGAAATAAATAGAGGAAAAAGAACTCGCCAACTTCTCAAACGATTAATCCTCCCAGTCATTGGACGGGTTCATATTATTTTATGCAATCCATATTTACAAACAATTTATTGTATTTCAGATTGCAGCTAGAGCAGCTTTGTAGTTGGGTTCCTGCGTGATTTCGGGGACAACCTCACGATAAACGATAACATTTTCTTCGTTAAGGACCAGTACAACTCTGGCACATAATCCTTCAAGAGGTCCGTCGCTTATCCTGACACCATACTCGCTCGGAAAGGCACTTCTAAATGCGGATAAAGTGGCAGCACCCGAAAGCTTTTCTTGCTTACAGAAACGCGTCGCAGCAAAAGGAAGGTCCATGCTGATATTGAGAAGCTGAACATCCTGCTTTTTTGAGAGCATTTCATAGAAAGTACGCAGCGCCGTAGAACAGACGCTAGTGTCAAGGCTAGGAAAGATATTCAGAACCTTCTTACTAGCGCCAAACGACGACAAAGAGATCTCTTTTAAGTCTTGATTTACTAGCTGAAATTCAGGAGCCTTTTCTCCAACCCTCGGAACTACGCCAGAGAGATGGATTTCATTACCCTTTAGAGTGATTTTTTGTTCTGTCATGTTAGATTGTTACCGTTTTTTCTTTATTAAAAGATAAGTCCAGAGAACCAATAGAAGCCCGACTATGAAAGTAATACAAGCAATATATAATCTTTCGCCAGGAGTTATGCTCCATGAACTTCCATCTAAATACTTATTGTATATCACGATACCATTCAAGAGCATGAAAAGCCCCGATCCAAACCCGATAATACATAAAACTATCTTCTTAATCATTTTACACCTATTTTTTTAAACCAATACCTATCTCCAAACACATACAATAAAGTCGATAAAGAAACAATTTATTCTTATGCGATTCCTTGAAACTCGTAGGTTATTATTTAGTATGATATATTGGTATACACTTTATGTCTCTTTCTGGTCCCAGCTGTCCGATATAGCTCAAATCATCTTTTTTGATATGCGGGGTCACGGACGAAGTGACCTAAATAATGCCGCAAACTGGACTCTCACACAATGGGGGCGGGATGTAGCGGAGTTTTGTGATAATCTAGGCCTTAACAACCCCATCATTGCTGGATTTTCTTTCGGTGGATGGGTAGCACTGTCCTATGCTATACAATTCCCCGATCATCCAAGTAAGTTGATCTTGTGCAATACAGAAGCAAAGGTAGACTTTCAGGCAAGAATCGCAGCTTACCGCAAAAAAGGGGGCGCTAAGGTAGCAGCAATTGTAGAAAAGCTTGCTTATGAACCCGATGAGAAGACGGAACAGCAGTACATCGAACACTGTATTCCCCTATTTTGTGAACATCCCTATACAGATCAAGAACTGAATCGCTGCTTTCGACGCACGCAGGTTTGGAACAGGTTCGACCAAAATGAGTACCGAACCTTTGATTTCCTTCCCGAGCTAGACAAAATCCACTGTCCAACACTAGTCTTGGCTGGTACCGAAGACCCAGAACATCCGCCAACATCAGCAAAAAAAATGGTTACTGCTCTTTCTAATTGTGAAACAGAATATGCCCTGATTCGAGATGCTGGTGATCCCGTCTATCGAGATAAACCCACAGAAACACTTCGAATTATAAAAAAGTTCCTCAAATAAAAATCTGAATTTGGGACCGCAGACAATATACGCCCATCTCGAGTAGGTATCTTTTAATATTATTAAAAACATATTTTAATATATCACTGTGATACACTCACTGACATAACCCAATAATTATCAGGATCATCATGATTAAGCTCGGCATCATCGGAACATCAAAGAAACGAAGCGAACGGCGCATACCGATTCATCCAGCTCACCTCCAGCGCATTCCTCTAGAACTACGGCGTCAATTGA
Organism: Chlamydiota bacterium; assembly: GCA_021772315.1. GTDB lineage: Bacteria > Chlamydiota > Chlamydiia > Chlamydiales > Simkaniaceae > JAJFMF01. The sequence continues at coordinate 6,922 of JAJFMF010000005.1, read as the reverse complement.
TATTTGAAAAAGGCTACGGAAAGCCCTTTGATATTCCCGACTCTGAGATTGCCGCATTATCAAGTGGCAGCACGATGAAACGAGAAGAATTACTCGAGGATATTGGCAACGTGATTATTGCCAAACCGGTTTTGTCAGATCTCAAGAGTCTTCGAAAAGGCGGTATGCTTTGGGGTTACCCTCACTGCACCCAGCAACGTTCCATTACTCAAGAAGCAATCGAAAGAAAGCTTACGCTCATTTCATTTGAAGAGATGTTTGTTTGGGGACCAAAAGGACAGGTTGGGCGCCACACATTCTATAAAAATAACGAATTAGCTGGGTACTGTGCAGTTCTTCACGCTCTCGAATTAAAGGGAATCGATGGGCATTACGGAAACCAGAGAAAAGTGATCATCTTGAGTTTTGGTGCAGTAAGTAGAGGTGCCATATACGCTCTCAAGGCAAGAGGATTCAGAGACATTACGATATGCATTCAAAGACCCGATCATGAAGTTCGAGAAGAAGTCTTGGATTGTCATTATATTCGCCTGCAAGATGGGAAAGATAACAAGCCTAGATTATGGGCTTTTGAGCACAACGGCAAGAAAGGCTCCTTTCATGATTTAGTCAGGGAAGCGGATATTATAGTGAATGGAAGTTATCAAGATCCTGATAGCCCATACATGTTCATCACTGCCGATGAAGTATCTTACTTAAAACCACATAGTCTTATTATTGACGTAAGTTGCGATGAGAACATGGGGTTTTTCTTTGCAAAACCAACATCATTTGACGAGCCGATATTTAAAGTTGGAACCGTCGACTACTATGGAGTCGATCACACGCCTTCATACCTTTGGGAAAGTGCATCCCGATCAATTTCAGCCGCTCTAATTGTCTATTTGCAAACAATTCTAGAAGGCCCTTCTAGCTGGCAGTGTGATGAAACGATTAAGCGCGCGATTGCAATAGACAAGGGAGTGATTCAACTGCCTCAAATTTTATCGTTCCAAAAAAGGCAGCCCGCATATCCACATAAGCCACTTGAGAGTGGCACACCTGCAGCGTGATAAGTAAATCTCAGCCAATTTGGATAGGGATAGATGAAGGTGGCACTTTCAGTCAATCACATCTGAATACAACTAAAGATCTTAACAACAAGTTTGACTAGCAAGGGTCTCAGGACTTTTAACCCGGGTTTCTAGACAGATAAGCCCTCGTCAGTTTTGAATGCTATGTCTACCACACCTTGGGGTTCAAACATGTCTATGAAATGTCTATACATTTCTAACCTGTTCTTACCTCCGGCTGTTGTCAAAAGCAATTCCTGACTTTTGAGATTCAAGCCTGCATTTTTTGGTTAAGCAAGGATTATTGATACAGAGGGGTGGGTTAAAATACTCTTCCGAAACCTAGGTAGAAGAAGAAATCATAGTAGAGGCTATTGAGCTGATAGGTGCAGTTCGCTTCAATCTGCCATCCGCCCGGGAAGGTTGACAAGAGGTCGCCAGCTACAACGAGACTATTGCGTCCTGGCGCGACGGTCCTTCCTCCAAAAGAAGCATTGTTCGCGTTGAAGGCTGTGTAGTTGATAATCAAGCTTCGATTTAAGTATTCATGGGCCCAACCTGCATTTAATTGAGCTAACGTATTGTAATTTGAATTCCCGAAAAGATAGGTAAACCTGCTTCCAAGCATGCTTGAGAATGAATGTAGTGTTTCTCCATCGACTTTCAGATTGAATTGGCCTGCGCCTTTTTCCTTGTAGGTGCTGATACGATCCAAAATATATTGCCATGTCAAAAAGGGGATGAAGGCGAATCTCTCTGGCATTTTAGCATAAGATGGTTGAGAAAAAGAATATTCAAAGCCAAGGAATAAAGTACCAATCTTTTCATTGGTATTAGCGGTCGCTGTTTCCTTTTGATTGACGCCGGTCTTGCGTTCCAGATCATCCCAGTTGTAGCCAAATCCTGCAATCCCTTCAATTGCAAACTCAGGAATCGCTTTTGGCACGGCAACGCCATATAAGCTTGCATGTACACGGTCGATGGTTGTTGAGCCATTATTTTCTTTCAAAGTATTCCAGATTTTTCTGTATTCAAAAGCTGCTCCCCAGCCTAATTGGTAGCGTCTTTCTTCTACATCTTCAATGATATAGTCAAATCCTGCTAGACCCCCTATTGATTTGTAGCGAATACCAATTTGGTCACCTTTGGACTTTACGTCTCCAAATGAGCCAACCGGCCCGATATAGACATTCCATGGATCTGTCGAAAAGGAAGTTGAGCTTTGCATTTTTTGTGTCTGCTGCTGCTGCTTTTGAAAGATAACAGGATCAGATTGCAGCGCCATCAGTTCGCTATTTGAAGCTAAAAGCTCATCTTCAAAAAAGAGTGGATTATTTGCTGCAATCTCAGATACTTGCGGGCGAGGCATGCGACTACGCATCTGAAAGTTTCTTAAGTTGAGGAATTGGTTATGCTGCTGGATCATATTAAAAGCAACGCTTGTGTGGGCTCCGTGAGAGAGTGCATGATTCAATTCACGAATATCCAATTCCACAGTATTTGAATTGTATATGATAGTAGGAATGATAGTGCTTGGGAAGTTCTCAAAATTTATATTTGCAAATTTCGTTACTAGCATATCTGCCGAGGTCACGAGATCAACGGACTGCCCGTTGGTCATCGCAAAATTGGGTGAGGCGTTGACAATAAGAATGCCGTCAAGAGTGGCTACTCCGCTGGCTTTGACACTACCAAAGTTTGTAGTAGAAAAGACATTTGTTTGTAAGATACTTGTGGCACCCTGCGTATAATTATCGGCTAAGACGGTCCCTTGTGTTACAAGAGTGCCTCCACTAAAGACCAGATCGGATGTAGAAGAGCCTAAAATTGCTCCAGAGTTATTGTTGACAGTGCCGCCAGCGATTGTGAAAGTATCTGTTGATGAGATCGTTCCTGGGGAGTTATTTGTCACTGTTGCTGAATTGATATCAAATGTTGAGGCTGAAGTCACAGTGCCGCTGTTAATCAGAGTTGTGGTGGCAGATCCTGCAGTTCCGAGAATAAACGCACCTCCAGAGGAGAGTGTCATCGTGTTATTGAGGCTTACTCCAGCGCTACCAGCAAGTCCCCTAATTGTGAGGGCTCCAGTCGGGCTAATCGTGGAATTGTTCGTTATAGTGTTTCCCTCAAGGAGCAAGCTCGATGGGGTAATGCTGCCGTTGTTAATTAGGGTACCGCTGCCTGCACCTTCACTTAATTTAAACGTTCCTGATGGAGAAGTGATCGTAGATGCACTGCCGAGAGTTAGAGTTCCTGCACTGATAGTAATATTTGAATCTTTTGTGAGCACAATCGGTGCATTGATTGTATGTGTACCGGAAATTACGTGGATCTGTGGATCTGAAGATCCTAGCACGCTATCGAGGGTGATGGTTCCCATTCCACTGAACTGATTGATCGTGTAGGAGGTTACTGTTGAATCAAAATCTAGTTTATGGAGAATCACAGATTGCGCTGCTGTGCCGCCTGAATTGGCAAGAGTCACTGCGACAGTTCCAGCTGCCGTGTCGCCAAAGGTCGCTGTATCATGATCGGCTGTCACTCCAAGTCCTGGTACGCAAGACACCCAGTTAGCCAAGGTCGCCCAGTTCCCATTTGCAGCTGCTGTCCAAATGCCATTACAAGCTGTAGAAGAAGCATTCAATGTTACTGTGTTGAGGCTATAATCGTAACTGATCTTGCCAAAAGGTACTGTTGTTGTGGCGAAGGAGCCAAAGAGTTGTTTGCCTGTTCCTGAAGATTGAAACAGTGTAGTCTCTTCTGAAGGCCCTCCAGAATATCCACCTGTGTTTGTGACGGTCAGAGTTCCTGCCAGGGTGATTTTACCTGTTGCTGAGAGATTGCCGACAGGCGTAGCTGTTGCAGCGGGGAAATTGAGCGTGATGCCGACTGCTGAGTTTTGCGTATAATCCTTTGCCAAAAGCTGATCCGATGAGGTAAGTGAGCCACTTGTATATAATAGGTCTGCTGCATTCGATCCAAGAGTCGCTCCGGAATTGTTGATGACGGTTCCACCTGCGATTGTGAAGGTATCTGTTGACGAGATCGTTCCTGGGGAGTTGTTTGTCACTGTTCCTGAATTGATATCAAATGTTGAGGCTGAAGTCACAGCAGCGCTATTGGTCAGAGCCGTGCTAGCAGCTCCTGCAGCTCCGACTGTAAACGCGCCTCCAGAGGAGAGTGTCATTGTATTATTGAGGCTGACTCCAGAGCTACCAGTAAGTCCCCTAATAGTGAGGGCTCCCGTTGGGCTAATCGTGGAATTGTTTGTGATAGCATTTCCCTCAAGAAGCAAGCTTGATGGCGTAATGCTTCCGTTGTTGATTAGGGTCCCACTTCCTGCCCCCTCACTCAATTTAAACACTCCTGAGGGAGAAGTGATCGTAGATGCACTACCGAGTGTTAGAGTTCCTGCGGTGATAGTAATATTTGAATCTTTTGCAAGCACAATCGGTGCATTGATTGTATGTGTACCCGAAATCACGTGGATCTGTGGATCCGAAGATCCCGATACGCTATCGAGTGTGATAGTTCCCATTCCACTGAACTGATTGATTGTATAGGAGGTCGCTGTTGAGTTGAAGTCTAGTTTATGGAGAATCACAGATTGTGCTGCCGTGCCGCCTGAGTTGGCAAGGGCTACTGCGACAGTGCCAGCGGCTGTATCGCCAAAGGTCGCTGTGTCATGATCGGCTGTAGTTCCGAGTCCTGGTACGCAAGCAGCCCAGTTAGCCAAGGTCGCCCAGTTTCCATTTGCGGCGGCTGACCAAATGCCATTACAAGCTGTGGAAGATGCGCCCAATATGACTTGGTTGTTACTATAATCGTAACTGATCTTGCCAAAAGGTACTGTTGTCGAGGCGAAGGAGCCAATGAGCTTCTTGCCTGCTCCGGAAGATTGAAATAGAATAATCTCATCAGAAGGTCCTCCAGAATATCCACCTGTACTCGTGACAGTCAGAGTTCCACCAGTCAGAGGCGTGGCTGAGCCGAGAGTAATCGCACCGGTGGCAACCACATTTCCGACAGGCGAGGCAGTAGTGCTTGGAAAATTGAATGTAGTCGCACCAGCGGCCGTTTGGGTAAAGGTTCCTGTTGTGATTGTCGCACTGCTCAAGAGTGTGCCTGCATTGGAAAGGCTAGCAACGGAATTGGCAAAGGTAGAAAAATCGAGAGTGGCACCTATACTGACTGTAACATCGGAATCGACACCGAAGGCTCCACTATTGCCTGTGGCAATCCCAGCTTTTAATGTTCCTCCGGTGACATTTGTCGGGCCTTTATAGATGTTCGCCCCACTTAGAGTTAACGTCCCTACTCCTGCCTTCGTAAACGAATTGGCAGCTAGACCTGCAACCACTCCGGAGATTTCCATGTCATTGCCAAACGTATCGATCGTTCCGTTTGCCATAAACACAACGGAGTTGGTCATCTTACTTGTCGAAGTAAAGGGTTCATCTATTTGAAATGTACCAAAAATACCACCAGTTCCTTCTTGAAAGACGAGTTGTGATGCAGTGGGATAAGAGATACGCTTTACGTTTAAAATGCCCCCTTTGACCGTTGTCTTAGCTGCGTAGGTGTTTGTTCCCGTCAAGGTGAGTGTGCCTGTCCCTGTTTTGGTAAAAGGATTGGCTGTGGAAATAGGACCACTGATACTGACAGCATGGCTATTCGTATCGATGGTGCCGGCTGCGGATAATGTGATGGGTCGATCAATTGTCAATGGGCTACCTGCCTGCAGAACTCCTCCGAAGGTGTCGAATAAGATCGCTGTAGGTCCTGTAGCAACAACTCCTAGGCTGGCAGCATTCAGATTCAATACGCCGCCCGAGATAGTAATCTGGGCCTTATTCGTGTTGGCTCCGGTTAAACTCAGAGTTCCAAGTCCGAGCTTAGTCAATTCGTTCGGAGTGCCGCTATTGCTGATTGCACCACTGAGTGTGCTATTGAAAGTATTGGATCCAAGGGTGGCCGGTCCATCGATCGTAAGAGTTGCTGAAGAAGTCACTCCACTGCCAAATTCAACACTGCCGCCTCCTGTACTAAAGATCACTCCTGAAGTACTGCCCAAATCGAGGGTGTTGTAAGTTGCGCCTCCTGAAATGGTAGTCGTGCCCGTGTAGGTATTCGTTTTCAGCATGGTCACTGTGCCACCTGTCGCTGCGACGTCTCCTGCTTCTGAAATAACACCATAAAAGGCGTCATCTACGCTACCCCCTGTAAGGGTCAATGCCGCAGAACCCAAAGTGATCGATGTTCCAACAGCTCCTTTGAGACTGACAATGGAATTGTTATTGCTATCGAGATCTAGAATGGATAAGCCTGTCAAGCCAACAGAAGAACTGGGACTAATCGCTGATGTGGATCCAGCTTCAAATGTACCGCCACTAATATCTGTTCGCCCGCTATAATTGTTCGTGCCGTTAACAGTCAGTGTTCCTGCACCTGATTTATTGACAGCACCTGGTCCGCTAATGGCTCCGCCAAGTGTGACTGCATTGCCATTCGTATCAAATGTTCCCGTGCCAGATAGGGTGATAGCGTTGGAAAAGGTAAAGGGCATCGTTGCTTTAAGGGTTGAGCTACCGGTTGAAAAAATAAGTGCGCTACTTGTTCCAAGATCATCAACTACGAGCACACTTCCACTTCCAAGTGTCGTTGTTCCTGTATAGTTATTGGTGCTACCCGTTAAGGTAAGCGTTCCTGCGCCAAGTATTAGACCGCCTGTTCCACTATTACCGAGAGTTCCCGAAAAAGAGCCTCCTTGAGAACAAGTCAATGTCGCTGAACCGAATGTGATTGTTCCTGCACCGGCTAATGTTCCAAAGGTATTATTAAATCCATTGAGATCAATCGTTGCTCCAAGA
>JAJFMF010000004.1 GCA_021772315.1 Chlamydiota bacterium | reverse complement strand
GTGTCCTTTCGGCAAAGCTGCGTAGATAAGAATTTTTAATTTTTTTATAATTTTACCTGAGTTAACACAAACAAAGGTAAAATTATGCAACTCAGTCAATTACAACAAGCCCTGCATCAATTTAAGCATTGGCGTTTACATAAATCAGCGGGGGAGCGTATTCCGGACGATCTATGGGATTTGGTTCGTGCGCTTATTCTTAGTCAGAATTATAAGCCCTCTGCCATTGGTCGAGAACTTGGTATTAGCTCAGGACAACTTAAAAAGAAGTTTCCAAATCATTATCCCAGCAGAACAGCAAAGACTGTGCCAGTTGTAGCCACTTCATCAGGGTGTACTGTTGATGATTCATCAAATCGTCTTTCGAATGCTAAGCAGGTAAATTTTGTTGAGGCACCATTGGCAGCGGTGTTATCTACCTCTTCACAAACTATACCAACGTTAACACTACAGCGGTCTAATGGCACTAAGCTAACGTTGAACTCAGTATCTAAAGAGCTGATGAGTGATGTCTTAACCCAATTCATGTTGGAGAATTAAATTATGCTGCAAATTACACCACAACACCGATTAATGATAGCCGTTGAGCCTGTTGACTTTCGTCGTGGTATTGATGGCCTAGTCTCCGTCTGCCGTCAGGTATTAAACCATGAACCCTTTGATGGCTATGTCTTTGCCTTTCGTAATCGTAAAGGCTCGGCCATCAAAGTCTTGAATTACGATGGCAACGGCTTTTGGCTCTGTCAGAAGCGTTTTTCCAGTGGCAAACTTAAATGGTGGCCTTCTAATGAAATCCAAGTGGCTTCGCTCAAAGCTGTGGAGCTGCTAATTATTCTGCAGCAAGGTCAGCCTCAACCAGTGGCACTGCCACAGGACTGGCGGCGTCTACCTCACCAACCAAGTTTGACAGGGCCACCGATGCTTCCAAGCTTGCCTCATAGTTCCAAGGCAACCACTTTGCCGGGTTAAGTTGCACTTGGGCGGCCTGTTCTTGCAATGTAGTAAGGTAATCGTGAGGATTAACATTTGCTAATTGGCAGGTATAAATAATGCTGGTTAGCATTCCACCGATTTGGGCACTGTAACGCGTGCGGTAAAACAGTGCAGCTTTTCGATTACGAATGGCGAGCTTCAGAGCTCGCTCCACCACGTTATTGCAAAGTGGTGCACCGGCAACACTTAGAAAGCGGGTGAGTTTTTTCCAGTGCTTTTTCATATAACGTACAGCACCACCAAGCTCACTGTTTGGCTCAACCAACCTCTCTTCAAACAATGCTTCCATGTAACGCCAGAGCGTGTCCATCGCGGGTGTGCTGTGTTTTTTATGATAATTCAGTCGTTCTTCTTTTGATAGCCCTTTGGTTTTGTCATCATTCTCATACACCCGGCTCAGCAGTTTCATTATCGTAATGCAAGGCATTGGAAAGTAATCCACCAACTCATCAAATTTCCTAAATCCATGACTCAAGCAATTGCAGACGATGGTTTTTATTTTTTTTGGCACATTGCAACTTAATGCATCGCACATTTGTGTAATGGACGGTTTATCTGACTCGCGTTTCTCTAATAAGGTTTCAAGGTTTTCACCCGCGTGGTTGGTGCCATTAAAAAATAACGCAATTTTGTGCTCACCTGATTGCGCAACCATGCCCGTGGTGAACATGCCTTTGCGTGCCATCTCTGGGTTTGCTTTGATTTCTGCAATCACTTCTTGTATGCGTACATTGGTATCATCATTGTGGATGACTTCACCGTTGGCCGCAATGAAGGTCAACTCATTGAACACGCCGTAACACGCGCCCGCCGCTTGCTCAACCAAACCCCATTGAGTTGAGGCTGGCAATGGAAACTTCAGTAACCGTTGAAAGGACTCCTGACGATAGAATGGCACAGCCACATAGTATTTTTGCAGCACCAACCAAGATTTAAAAGAAGCATTATATTTGTCGGTACCCACTTCATCAGGAATGGTCGCTTGCACTAAGTAATCACAGAGGTTACACCGTAAGCGTTCAACAGTGTATTTATACACTTCAGCAAAATTCTGCCCTTGGACTCTCACCAATACTCGGGGATTGTTAGGTTCAAATGGATACAGTTTGCCACCACAATCTTTGGGACAACCGTCACCGGTTTGTAATCCCTCTATCGTCAACGTTACTGCTTTGTAGTTTTCATAGGCGGTGTGGGGCATTCGACCATGACCGGAGCCCGTCTTTTTTTCAGACTCAGTCGTGTGACCATTATCGCCTGATTCAACGTTGTCTTTATCCGAATTTACCTCAGCCTCAATGGCACCTGTGGTTGTAACTGGCAATGGTTCTATGTCATTATTGCTTGATTCACCAGTCGACGGAATTTCAATCCCAGGCTTTGGTTTGCCATAGCTTTCACCGAATAACATTTTTCTAAGCCGGCTTAAGGAAATGTTTCTCTTTTGTAGAATATGTGGAAACCACAGCGCATTTTCAATGCAGTGAATAATGAATTCTTTATTTTCTTCCGGGAATTCGCTGGACTTTACCCGCGTCAATAAATTTTCTAATTCTTCTTCACTGATTTCTTCCACTTTAGGTGGGGCAACCGTTTTTTTATTTTTTTTGCGAGAATTATTTTTCTTGGCCATTGCGCAATTTAATTATTAATCTTTATAACCTATATCATGATCTTTTTAATAATAATTGCAATAGGTTAATGGATTATTTTTGAAGTTTCTACGCAGCTTTGCCGTAAGGACAC
>JAJFMF010000003.1 GCA_021772315.1 Chlamydiota bacterium | reverse complement strand
ACAGGAGTTGGATCTGGAGTAGCTGCTGGAACCAATCAAGGCATTTTAATGAGTAGTGCTGGGACTACAAGTACTACAAGTGGCAGCATTACCATGAGTGGAACGGGGTCGACAAGTGGGACAACAACAAATCATGGAATCCAGGTAACTGGAGGAAGTACGCTTGTAACCTCTGCCTCAGGTAATGTCAGCATGACAGGGGTTGCAGGAGGCACAGCAACCAATGACAACAACATTGGAATTACAATAGATGGCACGGGAAAAGTCACCACGACAACAACGGGTATGATCACGCTTATAGGAACCGGTGGAAGTCCAGGAACGACAACGAACCACGGGATGCGTGTGACAACATCTGGAAGTGAAGTTAGATCAGTTGATGGTAATATCAGTATCACAGGAACTGGAGGTGGAGTTGCAACAACAAACCATGGAATTCTAGTTGACACTGCGGGTTTAGTTACTTCAACAGGAATAGGTGGAATAACATTTAATGGAACAGGATCAACAACGGGTGTAGGTTCTTGTAGTGGCATTAACATACAAGACAGTTCAACATCTGTGTCAACGGCGAGTGGAGCAATTAACTTTACAGGAACAGGTGGTGGAACGAGTGCATTCAATCATGGAATTAATATTGAATCCGCAGCATCAGTCAGTGCATCTAGTACAGGAACAATAACCTTTATTGGGACAGGTTCATCCACAGGAACCACTTCTAATATTGGTATACGTGTCATAGACGCTACAACTTTAGTCACGTCCGCTGATGGAAATATCTCCTTAACGGGAACAGGTGGAGGAACCGCTGGCTTTGGAAGTAACGATGGAGTATTGATTTCCTCAGCAGGGAAAGTCACTGCAACAGGAACAGCAGGTATCACATGCGTTGGAAATGGGGGAACAACAGGTTTATCAGCAAATCAAGGAATCAACGTTACTGGAGTTGGAAGTGATATTACCACAGTTTCTGGCCCCATTAGTTTAACAGGAACTGGAGGTGGCACAGGATCAACAAATCGCGGTATAGACATTACAACTTCAGGAGAAGTGAATTCAACAAGTGGTGCAATTACATTTAATGGAACAGGTTCATCCACAGGAACGGGTACATTAAATAGTGGTGTTCGCATTTTTAGCAGCGGAATCGTACAAACGGTTTCAGGAGATATCGTAGGAGTAGGAACAGGAGGAGGAACTGCTGCAAGTGATAGCAATTATGGTATTAATATTCAGTCAACTGGACTCATTAGAACAACAGGAACGAGTCCCTCAGCTGGAGATATCACCCTAACAGGAACTGGAGGAAGTGCAGGTCTAGCAACTAACCGGGGTGTGAACATTGAAACAACATCAGCTCTCGTAAGCACTGTAGATGGAAATATCTCCATCACAGGAACCGGAGGTGGCACCACCCTATTAAACGATGGAATTCGCATTGGAACTGGAGGAAATGTTGCGTCAACGACTGGATTAACAACCCTTACAGGAACAGGTGGATCTGGAACCACTAGAAATAACGGAATACTCCTTGATGGAGGCTCTCTTACACGCACCACAGGAAGTTTAATCCTTGACGGTAGAGGTGGGGGAACTGGTGGAGATAATGTTGGTGTTTTATTCGGCTCTGGATCTGTGATAACACTCATTGGATCGGGAACGCTTACCATGACAGGCCGCGGCGCAGCCATTGGTCCTGATAGCTGGGGAGTTGAAATGACAGGGACTGGAGTTGGAGTGACCTCACTTAGCACCGGAACAATTGATATTACGGGAATCGGCCTTGGTGCCACAGAAGAAGGTATCCTTATCGATGATGGCGCAGCAGTTACCTCAAGTGGCTCAGCTTCAATTGCAATAAGAACCTTCAGTGATATGATCATCCAAGATGGAGGAAGCGTTAATTCATCAGGAACAGGCTCAGTGACACTCAATATCGCAAGAGACCTTTCCATTCTCGGTGGAGCAGGAGCTGCAGAAGCCTCCTTCATTAATCTTATCGATGGAGATGGATCTATCACAACAGGACGCGATCTGCTGATCAGAGGTGGGACAGGCGCCGGATCGCATGCACAAATCGGATCACAAGGAGCAGATGCCACAGCAAATGTAACCTTAGACATCAATGGAGATATCACTCTCAATGGCAATGCAACGGAAAGTTATGCGATGATTGGTCATGGAAGTCCAACAGTTGCAGCAACACATACAGGAGATATCACCATTACACGCACAGCAGATGACATTCTTCTTCAAGGAGCCAATGCAGGTGCTGGCATTCAGGGCTTTGCACAAATTGGACATATCAACTTAGCTGGCGGTCTGAGTGGAGATATTACCGTACTTAGTGAGCAGTCTATCACAGTCATGGGAGGTACAGGTGCTGTAACTGCTTATGTTCGCATAGGCCATGGAGGGCAAGGGACAGGCATCGTATCGACATCTACAATGCAACTCATTGCAGATGTCGATATTAGTATCACAGATTCAACGGGAGATGCTCAAGTTGTCAATGCTGCAACAACACCTGGAAGTGGCGATCTCACACTTGTTGTCGATAATGCATTTCCTCTTCCCGAAGGAATCGGTCTCGGTGAATTTAATATTGGGTCAACGCTCACAGCAACAGGGGAATTGCGCATTTATACAGCGAAACAATCACAAAATACGATCAACTCCACAATCAATGGGGCGAGCTTTACAGAAGGAACAGTCGGCGTTGATGATGCAACACATAAGTGGAGCGTTTATTTTCCGGGTGGAACATACGGCGGACCTGCATTCACATTCTATTACAAGATCCCTTTTGACATTCCCAATGATATTTTTGATAACGTCGCAGCAAACCTAACAGCCCTCAACAACCTACTTCCACTTTTCCAAAGACCCCGTTTAGATATAGGGATTCCATCCTATCATCTGAAAATTGTCAATATAGGAAGAGGTGCGTTGCATTACCCCATTGCGGATTCAGGTTTGATTCTTCATAAGGATGATGACAGAATCATAGAACCGAGTTTTGCGCCCTATGGATCCTTTATTTTTGAAGATTACATTTATTGGATAGGATTAAAGTGGAATGAAAAAGATGCGATATAAAGTTATAACTTTTCTCTGCTTGCAGGGAGCACTTTTTGCTAACCCAACCGGGCTTGAGGTGCAATCAGGCCAGGCGGTAATGCAGGCTATCGATGGGCATACTTGTGTCATCGAATCCTCACCTCATGCTATTTTGAACTGGCAAGATTTTTCAATCGCGCAAGGAGAATGCCTCAAATTGATCCAGGAAAGTTCCAACTCTACTGCGATCAATCGTGTCATTGGGCCAAATACCAGTCAACTTTTGGGTACGCTGCAATCTAACGGCGCGGTCTACGTCATCAATCCAAATGGACTCTACATCGGGCCCAACGCTCTCATTCAAACAGCTGGTTTTATCGCATCGACAGCTGATATTTTGGATGCTGACCTGCTAACGTTTACAAATCCAAGTGATGGGAAGATCATCAATAAGGGGATCATCCGTTGTCCTAAAGGGGATATCATCTTCATTGCCAAAACAATCGAAAATGAGGGGACACTTGAAGGGAATTTTGTCGCCCTTGCAGCGGCTGATGAAGTGCATATACGCCCAAGAGGTGAGCAGCGTATTCTCATTCGGAGTCAGGATACAGATTTTGACAACCCTTATGAAAAAGCGATCAACCATTCCGGCACGATCAAAGCCTTTGCAACGAAAGAAGAAAATGGGCGCGTCTATCTTATTGCAGACGATGTACATCTAGCAGATGAGGCCCATATCGAAGCGCTGCAGGGGGAAGTCTATATAGGTGGTGGCTTTCAAGGAAAAGATCCCAATCTTGTGAATTCTCAAATCACGAAAATTGAGCCTGGCGTGACAATTGTCGCTGATGCTATCGATGAAGGTGACGGCGGACGCGTCATCATCTGGTCAGATGGACAAACCTTCTATCATGGGCATATCCAAAGTCTAGGCGG
>JAJFMF010000013.1 GCA_021772315.1 Chlamydiota bacterium | reverse complement strand
GGGTTTAAATTTGTTTGTCCTGCAAAAGATCGGCCTGGAAAAGCTTTTATATAGCGCTGCAAAAACAACATTAGAAAGAAACCAAAAAATTGTATCGCGGCTGTAAACATAAAGGCCGCATGATAATTAATATAGACAGATAAATACCCACTACTAATAACGCCAAATAAAACACCAACATTAAATAATAAATAAAATAAGGTATGCCCGCTCTCGCGCCGTTCATCATTTTTTTCATAAATGAACCCAACCAAACAAAAAAATGCGGGCGTTGCCAAACCATAGCCCACAATATAAATAGCCAAACCCAAATGAAACATTCCAAGCGTGGGAAGGCTCACAAAAACCAAGCTAATGGCACATAGTAATATTCCAACAATGCCTGTGTATTTATGCCCAAAGCGACTGGTTATTTGTCCGCCAAGCAATGATGCGGTAAAAATTAATGAACTAAACGCGGCGAATAAAGCATAAGACTGGCTTGTTGTGTAATGAAACTGATGGATCCCGTACAAAACTATAAGAGACAGAATAGCTGCATTGGAAAACAACACCGTTGCGTAGATGAGCGATATCAACCAAAGACTGGGAGGGTGCTTAATTTTTTGAGGCTTTGAGATTATTTCCATTTAGTTAGCTTACTTTTTTCTGTAATCATTGGCAAACTAAAACTGATAATTTCCATTGTGTTCTTATGGTACTGCGATATAAGGAGTCCCCAGGGCAAACGCATGAATGTTTTTTTAATAATTAAGTCATTGTTATATCATGTTGTAGCCTGGATAAGCGCAGCGCATCCGGGAAGGATGTTCCACAAATTACCATTTATTTCCCGGAAGCGCTTCGCTTATCCAGGCTACAGCATCTTTTATATAAATAGTGAACACTCATGCTCTTGCCCTGAAGGAGTCTCTATTAAAAAAGGATATCAAAACAAATTATGCTATGATAGATCTTACACACAAAACTCTAGGCACTACTATGAAAACACAAGCAGCCAATAACACTGAGCAAGCTGCTTTAAAATTATCCTACTTAGGCTTTTTTGTGATGGCCTTACTGGGTTTAGTTTTTGCCTGGATAACGCACTCACAGGCTATATTGTTAGATGGGGTATATTCAGCCATCGCTTTTATTATGGTGCTTATTTCCAAAAGGATTGCACAATTGGTACACCAACCTTATTCAAAAGATTTTCATTATGGTTATGCGCAATTTGAACCATTAGTAAATACAATTCGTAGTTTGTTGATTTTAGTTATTTTGATTTTTGCCTTTAGTTCCGCCGTCTCAGCTTTGCTAAGTGGCGGCCGAGATTTAAAACCTGGCCTAGCTTTGGTTTATGCGCTTTTAGCAGGTGGCGGCTGTTTATTAATGGCTCTTCTGCAACGCATTAATGCAAAGAAAGTACAGTCGCCTATTTTACAATTGGATGCAAAAAATTGGTTTGTGGATGGTCTTTTCTCACTAGTGGTGGCTTTGGGTTTTCTTGTTGCAGTGATTTTGCAAAGCTTTCATAAAGAACATTTGATTCTCTATGTTGATCCAATTCTAGTGATCACACTTGCAATTTTAATTTTACCCATTCCTCTAAAAGCTATTGGTGACAGCCTCAAAGAATTATTAGCCATAGCACCTGAATATCCAGCACAAGAAAAAATACACAGTCTATTGGAACAAACGTTACAAGATATTGGAATTCAAAAAAAACGTATCCGCATGGTTAAAGTTGGGCGCTATTTTTTCATGCTCATCACCTTAATTGTGGATAAAGATTTTTCCAGCCAAACCATTAAAGAGCAAGACAAAATACGGGAGGTTTTATGGCATGCTTTAAAAGATTCCCATCCACGCTTGGTCTTGGAAGTTATTGTGACAGAAAAGGAACATTGGATTGATGGCTTGCGTTTTGAATAAGAATAAATGCTGAATATTAGCAGTGATTTAGGAAAATCTTAATTTATTGCTTTAGAGACGTTGTAAAACTCGAATCACCACTATTTTTTAAAAGCCGTTCTGTAGTGCGATAGGCCCATCTACCAAACATGCCCGCTGTAAATGTTGCCACACGTTCATTGCTATTATCAGCTCTTTCTAAGTTTTGTACAGAGGCCACAAGCCTTTTAGCAATCCCATGATATGAATCAGCACCATCATTTAAAACTTTTTTGAAGCTTTCATCCTGCAAAATAATTCCAATAGCTTTTTCATAGCAAGCTAAATCTTTTTCACTTAGTTTTTGGACTTTGGACATACTAATCCCTAAGTTCGAGCTACCCAAGTAATAATTTTTAGTTTTTTTCTAAGGTTTTTGAATTCAAGTGGTGTTTAACAGCTTTTCTGCAAACTCATTCATCGATAATACGCTACTTCTTAATTTGGCTTGCACAAGTTTTATAAGGGCGGCTATTTTTTTAGACTCTGAGTTTTTTGCTTCTTTTTCAGACTCCGTATTATTATCTCCTTGGGATTTTTTAGCCTTAAAAACAATAGGACTATTAGCTTTTGATGGCTGTGTTTCTCCAGCCATTCTACCATGAGACTTACCGCGTGCAACACAAGGCTTAGCAGGTGTGCCAACATGCTCAAGAACTTTTTCAAATCCACGCTGAGTTTGTGAAGGTGATGTTATGTTTTTTTCTTCGCTGGCTTCAATATTATAGCTTAGTAAGTATCGCTCCCAAGGCTCTGGCAAAGATGGGGCCAACTCTTTGGCTAAATACAGTTGAATATAAGCCAAACTACACAGTTTCCACCAATTTTCTTCATGTTCAACTTCTGAGGTTTGAAATTTATCCATGAGTAATTTAGTTTTTCCAAATCGAAATAAATGCTCGATATCGTAACGAGAACGGTATTGGTTATAAGTATCTTCCAAACTTATTTCACGGCGCCGCTTTCCAAAGACCGCTATCCATAAAGGACGTTTGAAAAGTTGCTCTCCTGCCTCATTAAAAACTTCAACTTGGTGAATGTTCAACGGGTGTTTGGAGGATTGGTAATTTCGTGAACCTCGCACCAACATATCATCCCAACACTTAATAACCACTTTAAGTGGATTGCCTTTTTTACTCAATTGGTTCAGTGTGATTTCTCTATCATGTGGTAGGTGCGTTTTGACTTTACTTAAATTCATCTTATCGCCGTATTCTTTTTTCCGGCCTTTGACGTGAGATTTCTCAGGCACGATACTGCGAAAGACATTTCTTGAACTGTTAAGCCGAAAGACATGAACCCAATTTTCTTTTTCACCGACCTTGACTCGGCAAGATTCCGTGCCGTATAAGCTGTCGCCAAAGCTCATAAATAATTCATCGCCAATATCTAATGTTTCAACACAGTCGCTAATCTGCTGCATACCCAGTTCATGCCCCTTTAAGTCACTTGCAACGCGCATTGCAGAAAGCGGAAGCAACCAATGCTTTTGGTTTTCCAGTATGTCATTTGGAAGCAGGCTAATCAATGAATACTGGTGCCCAACACAAATAGGCTTATTGCCTGGCGCTGGGTTTGGGTGATGAGTCACCGTTCGGTCAGCCAGTTTGCGAGCAAAAGGTCTTGGGTTTGGCGTACAGTCAACAATAAAGCGATGCGGCGCTTTCGTTAAGTCTGACGCTGTAAATTTATGAACTAAGCGACAAACCTCATTCCAACTGATCCCAGATAACCCATCTGCTACAGCATCGGTGATGCTGCTGTACTGACGTTTAAATTGTTTCGAATTAGATAATTGAACAACGCTTTTAAAATGGTGTCCATCACTGGTCAAAGCGTCCAATAAATTCATAATCGCATCTCTGCGTTTTGGAAATAATAAATAAAGTTCCTCTCGAAACTGACTCAGTTTAGTTGTGGCATTTAATGACATAAACAACTCAAAGGTAATGGCTAGATAGGCCAGCGCTGCTGTCAGAAGAGAACTATGTCAAGGATTTTATTTGAAATAAGCGAATTAATTTTGGTGAATTTAAAAAAATGGTAAAAAGAAATTTAATAATTATGAGACTGCTGTGATTGCGAACTTGGTAATGAGTTTATCCAAAGTCCAAT
>JAJFMF010000012.1 GCA_021772315.1 Chlamydiota bacterium | reverse complement strand
GGGGAGATATCTCTCCCGACTTAGACAAAATGTTGAGCGCAATGAAATCATCCCCATCCAGAGCAAAACCGATCGCTTCCCTCTTATCAACCCCGCAACAGGTCAGCCTTACTTTTTCATCTTTGTCAATAATCTCAGTAGCAGTTTAGGAACATTTGAATCTCCATATCCCACAACGTTGCAGGCCCAAAATAATTCTTCTCCTTTCGATGTAATTTATGTT
Source organism: Chlamydiota bacterium (assembly GCA_021772315.1). GTDB lineage: Bacteria > Chlamydiota > Chlamydiia > Chlamydiales > Simkaniaceae > JAJFMF01. The sequence continues at coordinate 575,033 of JAJFMF010000012.1, read as the reverse complement.
TTCACTGGCGATGGGACGACAACGGGTTATGATACTGGAATGCTCTTGAAAACAGGGCAGATCTTCCAAGGTTCAGGCTTTCCCTTAGAGCTCAGCGGCGTAACCATCCCACCGCTCACTCCTGGGACATCTCCGACAATTACCAATACTACAGGTGTAGGCGTAACACTTGCTGATGATGTTCTAGTTGAAGGATTTATCATCAGTGGGGCTATGGGATCTGGAATTCTTGCAGATAGCGTAGGCTCATTTACTATTCAAAATAACACCATTGATACCACTTCGGTCTTAGGACCGAATGGAGATGGAATCAATTTGAATGATCTTACAGGAAATAACACGATCAATAGCAACACTTTCGTATCCAATGCGCAATCAGGGATCGATGTTGAAAATCTCAATGCGTCAACTCTAACGATATCTAATAATACCTTTACTACAAATGGTGCTGTTGCCATTGCATTTGGTACAGGAGGAACGGGTAGTGATAATACGATTAACATCTCCAATAATACATTCACTAACAATCTTGCTGGCTCATTTTTCACAACGGGATTCGATGATTCAACTTTTAATCTGACCAATAATTTGATTGCGCTCACATTAGCAAATACGATTACTCCTGTATCATTTTCATCAGGAGATGGAAACATAGTCAATTTTACGGGGAATATCATGACGGATCTGGGAACCGGTGTTGCTCAAGCAGCGGCAGGACTCAGTATCCCTGTTGCCTTTACAACAGGGACGATACTCATTGATTCCAATACCTTTACTCTCGAATCTCCTGCTCCCATTTCTAATGCAATTTTATCTGGAAGTACTACGGTTTCAAATAATAGCGTCACAACGACCCCTAACCTATTCCTTTTCAGCCCAATCACTGATTTAAATCTTGTTGGAGGGCATGATGCAATTTTTAATTGCACTGATAATGTGGTTATAAGACCAGCAACAGGGTTTGGCATTTCATCGATTCGTCTAGGAGCGGGGCGTATGCAGTATGATGTTAGTCGTAACACAGTTACTGCAGCAGATAATCTTTTAGGAATCTTTTTCTTTACGACAACCTTGACGACGGTCTGTGCTGAAGTGAATGACAATGTGGCACCTGAGTATGATTTTCTCGCAGGGACATCTGCTTTCAGGTTATCTTCGAATACAGGAGATGTCACCACAAGTAATACAGCAACAACAACTACCGGGGTGCCTTTTGATTTAACTGGAACCATCACTCAGGTAGGTCCAAATCCTGGTCCCTGCCCACCATAAAGCCCAAGTTTAAAAATTTATTTAACTCAAATAATTCAAAAAATGAATATATGACAACCTGTGTTTTAGGGCTAGATTTGGTAAGTTTGAATTTTTTCTAGGCTTTCATTTGGAATAGGTGTATACTTATCGTGGATTTTGAATGTATTCAGAGTCTATATTTTACGAATTTGGTATGTTTTCAAAAAGAATCCTAATACCAAGACAAATGCAAGGAAGAAATTAGATGGACCAGAGCTCCAATTATATGAAACTTTATGTTGGCAATTTGCCTCATAGTTACAACGAACAAGATCTAAAAAACGTATTTTCAGAGTATAGTTCAGTTGTCAGCTGTAAATTAATTATCGATCGCGACACAGGTAGATCCAAAGGGTTTGGTTTTGTGGAATTCAGCTCGAAAGACGAAGCGAACCAAGCTATCGAAGCTTTAAATGGCACAGATGCTGGTGGTAGAGCTCTCGTGGTAAATGAGGCACGTCCTCAAGTCCGCAGAGAAGGCAGATCTTTCAGATAAAACTCATTGCCCCTAGTTACATCGTAATTAGGGGATCAATCTTTGATCCTCATTTTTATTCAAACTTTAATATCATAGCAAGACACTTAGAATCACTTATCTGGAAGGGTTTTTCCTGATAGTCGACCTCAGAATTTGTTATGATTTCCTCAAAGAATTGAGGGTTTTCATACAGTGTGACATTTAAAAAGCACGCGACGCTCCCATTTTTACGTAAATGTGACCTTATACACATCTTTAAGAAAGAGATTAGACGCTCTGGGTTTTTCCAAAATTCGAGAAGTGCCTGCGGCGATTTTCTTCCTGAAAGTTGGTGTTTTTCAACGAGATTTTCGTATTGCGTCAAAGTAATTTGCTGGTTGTCATGCAGTTCATTAAGAAAACGCACAAGTTGTTTTGGCTGAGTCTTTCCGATGGATTGACAAAATTGATCAAGGTCTTCGTCCGCATATTGTATTTTTGAAAGATCTGGAAGCGCTTCTTCAATTTTAGAGGCCACCTTTTTATGCTCCTTAATGAGGATTTGTGCTTCTTCTAGTTCATTTGGTGAAACGGCTTCATTGATGATTTGATCTTGTGGATAGCCTGAAATCACAATGGTATCAAAGGTTCCAAGTTTTGGGAGCTCATTTTCCCACGCATCTTGCAGCACAGTGTGGCTTTTGGGATGGTATTTTTGAATGGATTCGAGGTTACCACCGATTTCTAGTACATCGCCTAGAGGCTGTAGATGAGAAAGCAGTGCGGCCATAAGATTTTTTTCACTTTTCATGATCAACAGAATTCCGTATATAACTGAATATATGATCATAAAAGATAAAACGATCTTAATCAATGATGATTATAAGGATCCACGGACTAATTTACTTGTATTCCGCTTTAAGCCGGAATCTCACTCCTCTACAGAATCAAGGTTGAAAAATTGCGCGATTCAACGGGAGACTGTTGATGGAAAGGATATCTACATCTTTGATAATCTATTCCTTGAAAAGGAAGGGCATACTCTTCGCTCTTTTTCAGAGAGTGCAACTTTTAGTAAAACGATTTATGCAAGTCCTGAGAGCAAAGGTCGGGGAGAAAAAGCAGCGTATGCAATGAATGGCATGGAGAAATGGCAATTTTTTTCCAAACCTCTAGAACCTATTAAAGAAGTCTATAACCTCTTCAAAGTCCTCGGCAATCAATTGGATGCGGAAATTACAACACTTCCATGGGAGTTATGGGATCGCACGACGAACTCTCCCTCTTTTGCGACGAATTTTATTTATGAAGCATCAAAAGAAAGCATGGAACTAGGTAAACACCGTGATTATCACCCTGAAAAGGGGATTTCATTTGGGATTCCGGTTCTCTATTCTGATGAAGATCTCTTCCATGAGGGGACATTTCGAAATGGGGATGTAGGCAAACCTTGGCTTGTAACGGTCATGCTATATGCGACTTCAGAGGATTTTCAAAAAGAACATGGGTTAGGAACTGTTTTTTGCAGGGATAGTGGCGAAATCGTCTTTCGGGCAGATTGCCTTCACATGCGACTTATTTTCTTTGAGGGAGATCTCATTCATAGTATCGAACCTTCCAAGCACGCATCGGATGAAAATATTTGGCGCGTATCTTACGTCTTTAAGCTCATTATCAATCCGAAAAAACATGATCAATCGATGAAAGAATCATTTTCTCTTTATAAAGCACAGCATCACGCCCAAGTTGATGATCCCGACTATAAAAAAGCTTGAAGCTGGAGAAAATCTTAAAAGCGTATTCAGGACATAGAGGGCGACTGCGGCCAGTAACACAAAGGTAAAGCTTAAGAAATTCGCTGTGGCGAAATTTCTTCCTCGATCTTCCTTGGGACTTGCCGCGAGAATATAAGCTTGCGGGGGAACGAGAAACATCCCGCCAAAAAGACCAAGTAGCGCTAGCCAGATAATAAATAAATACCACGGCGCGTAAAACCATTTCATTAGAATCAGGGCAATAGAGATCCCAACCCCAGAAAATGGAATCATTCCAAGACGGATTTTTCCTTTGGAAATTCGATTCGTTAATATGGCACCAAGCCCAAGACCAAAAGCAGATACGAGAAACAGATAGCCCCCTGCGACAGCACTTAAACCGAGATTTTTTATTGTATAGGGGATGATATTAAGTTGGACAAAGGCACCGATGAATAAAAGATAGGCATAAGCCATCGTTGCGCTAAAAAGAGAAGGGATTTTTCTTATTTGTTTTAAGGTGTCCCACAACTCGATATAGATAAAAATACGAAATGGTTTTTCAGCATTTTCGGCAGCTGTCATTGGAAGAAAAAAGCTCATAATCAGTCCAATTAGAGCCACTAACACGCTGGATAACACTGCTAGGACAAAGTTGTAGTGGGTAATATAGATGATAAAAGATGCAAGGGAAGTTCCGATGATAATTCCGAGATATGTAAAAGCAGCAATGACACTATTTCCGTAGAGAATTCTCTTTGGATTGACGAGTTCGGGGATGAGCCCATATTTTGTCGGTCCAAAAATCGCTGAAAAAGATGCCATGAAAAATAGAATCACATAAGCACCATATGAGAGATGGAAACCAAAGATAAATAGGGCGACAATCAAGCAGCTAAATTCTAGAGCACGCGTACCAATCACAATACGACTTTTGGGCCATTTATCGGCAAAATAGCCGCCAAGAGATGAGAATAGGAGGAAGGGGAGCGTAAAAACTACCCCGACAATCGACATGATCAGACTTGTCTGATGTTTTCCAAGCTCATGGATCAAGAAAAATGCTGCAAGAAGCTTGTAGAGATTTTCATTGATTGCAGCTAAAAATTGGATTGAGTTTAGGAGAGTAAATGGTTTAATCCTAGCCATGTACTCACTGTACTCTATTTACTTAATTACAACCTCTGGAAAATCTCTTTATAGTGCGAATAAGACGCACCTCCTTGAAGTGGGAAGGCAACATAATCATCACCACAAATGTTATAAACTTCGTAATCATAGGAGACCATCAAAGCAACGACCTGATCAAAGATATCTTCGTTCAGATTTTTTCTGAAAATGATCACGGGATGATTTTTATAAAGCGTCTCGCTTCCTCCTTTCAATATGGAAAGTTCATCGTGTCCCATATTTATTTTTATTAAGGAGACGTCTCTTAGATTAAGAGAATCTAACGTATTCTGTCCATGTGTGCCGAGCTCTTTGGAGATAGAAATTGTATTTACACACGCATTAATCTGCAGGTTGTGTAGATGTTCCATATACAATTTATTATCAGGTTCAAATGCATAGACAGCGCCATGTGGACCAACTTTTTTTGACATTGCAATTGTGTGGGGACCAATATGAGCACCAATGTCAACAACGATTGAGCCCTGATCTATTATGCTATCAATCAACATTCCAATATTTCCCTCATAAGGAAGACCCGCCTTAAGGGCGTTTTTAATCGTATCATTGGCATTATCTAAATCATAATATACATTGAAAAATTCCTCATGACATCTCTCATAAGAGCTTTCATCAACAGAATGGCTACATAAATATTCTTCTGTAGCTTGATCGTGAAAATAATCATTTCTGACATAAATCGCTTCACCTTCCAACCCCATCCGGTACCAATGCGCCAAAAGCCGGAAACCTTTTTTGCATAAAAACGCGTCTAGATCGTCGTAAATGGTGTTGTCTTCCCGAAAGGGGTATATAAATGTGTTGATGAAAATAACTTTTGCATGATCAACTATGTGGGGTGAACTATTGAGAACCTGATATTCGGATCCTCGCACGTTTAATCGCAGACAGTCAATATGAGTGACATCGTTTTCCTGGCACCACTGGTCTAAATTGACGCACTCGACGTCAATAACTGGACCTTGATAATGTATTGCCATCCCTGGCGTTGGTTTTAGCAAAGAGCTTGCATGCTCAAAAATAGGGTTATCCCCATTTGTTCCATGGCAAACATAGAATGTCGCAGTTCCTGCTTGATCATTTAGGGCTAAGGGGTAGGCTTTTACACGATCGAGATAAGCTGTTGTTGAGGATAAAATTTCAAATGCATGGGGATTGGGTTCAAAAGAAAGAATGTGTGCGTCAGGCCATTTATTCGCCATTGTTTTCACTTCATTCCCATATAAAGCACCTGCAACCAAGATGATGGGATCTTTTGGTAGGTATAGGGAAAGAAGATCTAATCGTTTATCACTCCACGCTTCAAAGTTGCCATCAAACTTTGAGGGGTATGGGTCGGCATCTGCACATACATGGATTGTTGAAAAACATATAAGTATAAGTAAAAATCTTCTGTAGATCATCGCATTGCTTTGGGTTTATATTGTAAAGCCGGGTTTTTAACAGAAGGGGGAATTTTGGGCAAGTATGACTTAGATGAATTGTTCGGCTTTGACAGCGTCACCGACATAGATGAATTGATCGATGGGTTTAGAATGAATTGTCTCATTTCCAAACCAATCTTTTTGGACGAGATTGCATTTGCGTAAATATTCAACAAGATCGAGTTTTGTCGATATGTCATCTACAACAAAACCTGTAATAAACTCTGGGGCGATACGATCTTTGATCATCACTTCGTTTTCTCCTTGGTACCAAAGATTTTCTACAGTAAGGAAGTCGAAGATATTATTTCGTTTTAGATAGGGTGTTCCCCACCACCAATTGGGATCAACCTGTCGATTGCCAAAATTATCATCGTGATATTGATATGTACCTGTTTCTAAAACTTTAGGTGAGATGAGGACTCTCACATCCCCCCAATACCAACAATCATCGTAGCTTTCACTGTTTTTGGTAATGATTTGCGTAAAGACACTATCAGCGCCTCCGGTTTCATAATCGGCTCCTCCAGATAGACCCTCCATACCTATTTTATAGTCATCCCGCATTTCATGGGATAGCATTCCCATCTTAAGAATTGAGGCAATTCGCTTATAAGTTTCCTCATCTTTTCCCCACCATACGCCAGTGATTGCTGCCGTGAGTCCGACAGCACCTTTCTCTTGTAACTCTTCAGCAAGACCGTTGATTCCAAAGCGCATTCTACCAGGGAGAATTTCTTTGAGTTCCATCCTAGGTAAATACTCCTCGAAGACCTTTTTCATTTCAGGGGATTGTGTGAAGATTTCTTGTTTAAGGTCCTCAAGAGATAGATCAAAGAAAGGATCGCTTCTTTCAAACAATGTCGCGTTTCCTAGATCGAACGTTCTAAAAAGCTGACCTATTTTCATCCGCTCAATATCTTCTGAAGCCGACTGCCTGAGAGCATCATCTAGCTGTAATAGGGAAAGTGCCTCATGAAAATCATATAAATTCTTCCCCTTTTCCATCTGTACACTGACTTTATCGTAGAATGTAACGATATTATTGCTTGCTCCAACAGTAATCTTACCAAGCCCCTTTAGAGTGATCTCATACCTCTCTCCAAACTCATTCCACCAATCGGCAGGATTCACAGCTTGTTTAGAGATGGTGATATCTTCAACCTGAGACCCGTAAATTTCAAATAGATCTTTTAGCTCTTCTTGAGAACTGTCTTGAATCTCATCGATGACTTTTTCCAATCGATCGCGGAATACATGATTCACTTTAAAGTTGAGTGTCGTTTGATCCCCATCCTCATGCAAGCTAACATTCATTCCCTTCACAACTTGCTTCCCATAGCCGTGGAAATGGGCACCGAAATCGTACTCATTGCCATCTCCATCGGTCATCATCACACGATTTTCATCGATTTGTTTTGGAAGATCCTCTGAACGAACAAGTGTTTTTGTTTTATACGTAAGATCTGTGAGTTTTGCGCCCTTAACAAGAGGATGATCCCAAAGATGATCGATTTTTTTCCCATCTTGGATGCGCTTGATCATTCCTTGGTAGCGTGTTTGGAGTCTGTTGCGCTTTTGAATTAGCTGCGCTTGACCGCCTGCTTGATAAAGGCGGATCATTCCCATGAGAGATTTTGCAATGGCCTCTGGTGTTCTTCCCTTCTGCCACTCATCTCTTGCTTGGTAGAGACTCACAAGTGCTTGAACCAAAATAGAAGCGAGGATCACCTCTAATGAGCCGAGGACCATGATCGCGAGGTAGAGGCTGCTCGTCAATGCTTGAAGAGCTGCTTCTCCAGCTTGTCTGTATTCTCGATTATAAAGCCCTTTAAAGACTGTGGCGAGATTTGTGATGAGATCGGCCCCAGTTGTAAGATAGAGCCCCAGCGTGAAGTGGTAAAGTGTACCAGCAAGTGCAAGAGTTGCTAGGCCAACTTGTATGACTTGAAAAGCGCAGGAGGAACCATCTTTAGCGTTTAATGCCCCTACTCCATTTGTGAGAACCCTGAGGCTTCCCATACCCAAGGAAATGGCTCCCGCAAGCGGCTTATATAAACTTAAAAAAGGAACTGCAATGTGCACGGCCCTTTTCGCCGTATCGACATATGAAGGATCACTTGATTTTTCTAGTAGATCATTTTCATATTGCCTGTGATAATAGGGCGGCGTATATGTCTTATGTATCTGATAATCAATTTTATTTTGCATGATGCATATAATAACAAAAAATACGCACTGCTACAATTAACAAAACTAATTTAATCACATGTTTATTATTAAATTTTCACTTTTAGTTGCATTTGTAATGCAACCATTTGAGATGCATTTAGAAGATTTATGGGAAGACGATTCAGAGGGGTTTTTACCGCGAAATGTCAAAGAATATCTTCAAGAGGCCGCGCAGAAAGGGGAGAAGATAAGGGTAGCCTTCTATCCTCAAGGGTCAGGATTTGATCTTCTGGTTGAAGACGCTTCGTATTTTATTGAGATGGAAGAATTTTTTAAATTCTCAAAAGAGTTAGGATATAAAATAACTTATTGCATGCCTCAAAGATATATTGCGAAGTTTGAAGATACCGATCAGCTCAAAGAATTTATTGAAGAGCGTTTTCAAACAAAGCTTATTAGGGAAGATACGCCTCTAAAGATCCCATCCAAGATTATTTTCGTAGAATTGGTACCCGTATCTAGCCCTCATTTTTTGATAAAGCCTCTAGAATAGCAGGATTATCTGATTCGAGTGCCAAATCAAATGGTGTTTTGTCCTGGCCATCGGATAGTTTGGGATCTACACGCTGTCCTAAAAGTGCATTGACCCACTCAATATTTCCCTGAAGCACAGCAAGATGAAGAGGTCGATTCCCGTTCGGATCCAGTTGATTGAGATTCATTCCTTCAAGGTTTTCTACGCCTCTATTTTCAGAAATTGCAGCGTGAAGGGGGAAGAGTTCATTATAATCATATCCTCGATTATCCATCGGTGCCCATTGGGTTTGATCTCTGCGAAATACGCCTCGCTTTTGAAGATCATTGAATAAGTGAATATCTCCAGTACGTATAAAATAGCCTCCAAGTTTCATTCCATATTGATCGTGTTCTTGAGGTGCTCTATCAAAGCGAGTAATACATTTTGATCCGATTTGATGATCTTCAATATGCTGGTCATACCCCTGATAACTCAAAGGTAATTGACAAGGTTGCGCGTCTGGTCTTCTCAAGATGAAATTACCTAATGCGAACCCACTATTATTGAATTCATATAAATAAGGCATGTTGGTATCTCGCAAAAGCTCCATCATTTTAGTATACTCATTGGTTTCATGAGGGTCCTTATGGATCCGATAATAAAATCCATCCATGAGCACTACACCTGTTTTTGGTCTCAAGGCATTAACTGTTTGAACAAAGGTTCCTGTTGGATCGACAAGATGTCGAAAACACCATTTTGAAATGACTATATCTAATCCTTTTTCACAGGGAAGCCCACGTTCTTTTAATTCTGAATAGAGCTCTTCGACCTTAAAAGCCCCGAGTTTGTAGAGTTGACATTGACCGTGTTTGGTGATTTCTTCTTCATCTGAGCTCTCACCTCTGACATTTATGATGTGAACTGTCATATCTTCTGAAAGCGCCACATTTTTATGAATATATTTTGCTAGGCTTGTACCCCACTGAAAATTCCCAGCGCCAATATCTAAGACGTAAAAGTCTTGTTGCGTAGCTGGGGCTTCTTCAAGCATTGTTTGGATGAGTTTTTGCTCTTTGATCTCACAGAGGTTATAGCTGGATTCTCCATTATAAAAACCCCAAGAACTTGATCTTTTGCGACTTAATGGGGTAAATGTGTCTGAGATATGGCTTTGAATCCCTTCAGGGCGATCTTGCCAGTCTAGAGATGTAAAATTTTATTTGAAACAGGTGTTGCGCTCATGTTAATTAGTATCCGCATTGTAGGTTTTCGACTTCGGGGAGATTGCTTGCATCTTGATTAATAATCTTGGCTTTAAGATCGCATGCGCAATGTTGAAAACCACCTACCTCAAGAAAGGAGGGCAATTCATCCGGATGTAACAAGTTGGTTTCTGGGTTGAAATCGACGATATGAACTTTTTTAGTGTCCGAATCACATTGATGATAAAAATAAGCTCCAGTTCCAGGGGAGCGTAGGACGACATAATCACCCGATCGATACCACTTGCCGATTGATTCAAAAAGAGTTGGAGATTCTCTTCTCTTGCAAATGGAGGTAAAGGCTTCATTATTTCTGAGAATTTTTCTATTTTCGCGAGATTTCTCTGCTCCACTGTCGAGTAGTAGTTTTACAACGGCAACATTTTTTTGCTCTATTGCATCATCGAGGGGGGTTCTCCGATCCTTGTTTTTTGCATTGACTTTGATATCAGGTTGCAGAAGCAATTCAATTATATCTGTATCGAGGTTCATCTGAATCGCTCTATGAAGAGGTGTTTGATACTGGTCATCAGATAGATGGGGATCTGCACCATGTGCTAGAAGGCTTTTTAACCAATCAATGCGTCGATTTTGAATCGCCACATGAAGCGGTCGATCTCCATTTGGATCAATCTGATTGAGATCAATACCTTCAAGATCTTCTATTTCTCCATCCGCAGTAATTGCAGCATGCAATGGAAAGAATTCTTCATAATCAAACCCTCGATCATCCATCGGTGCCCATTGAGTTTGATCTCTGTGAAATACGCCTTGTTTTTGAAGATCATTAAATAAGTTAATATCTCCATTACGTATATAATAACCACCAAGCGTCATTCCATATTGATCGTGTTCTTGAGGTGTCCTATCAAAGTGTGTAATGCTTTTTGAGCCAATTTGGTGATGTTCGATTGGCCAATCATATCCTCGATAACTCAAAGGTAATTGACAAGGTTGATCATCTGGCCTTTGTAGAATGAATTGACCGAGTGAGCGTCCACCACTGTTGAATTCATATAAACAAGGTAGTTTGGTATCCCGCAAAAGTTCCATCATTTTAATATATTCATTACTTTTATGAGGATCCTTGTGGATGCCGTAGTAAAACCCATCCATGATCAGCGTGCCTGTTTTTGGTCTCAAGGCATTAACTGTTTGAACAAAGGTTCCTGTTGGATCGACAAGATGCCGAAAACACCAACTTGAGATAACCATGTCTATTCCTTTCTCACAGGGGAGCCCACGTTTTTGCAATTCTGAATAGAGCTCTTCGACCTTAAAAGCTCCGAGTTTGTAGAGTTGACATTGACCCTGTTTGGTGATTTCTTCTTCTTCTGAGCTCTCACCTCTGACATTTAGGATGTGAACTGTCATATCTTCTGGAAGCGTCACATTGTTATGAATATATTTTGCTAGGCTTGTACCCCATTGAAAATTCCCAGCGCCAATATCTAAGACATAAAAGTCTTTTTGCGTAGGCGGGGCTTCTTCAAGCATTGTTTTAATGAGTTTTTGTTCATCGATGCCACAGAGACTATAGCTCGATCCACCATTATAATAACCCCAAGAACTTGATCTATGGCGTGTTAAGTCGTCAAAGGTGTCTGAGATGTGATCTTGAATCTCCTCAGGGCGATCTTGCCAGTCTAGAGGTGTAAAATTTTTATTTGAAACAGGTGTTGCAGCCACATTAAACCATAATAATTATATTAATATATCAATTATTATAGTGTAATTTTGATATTAACTCAAATTATTTCTGATTAATTCGTTCTAGATATATCTGGGTAGGATAATCATCGGGATGCTCGGCCTGGATCTTCAGAAAGAGGGCTTTAGCGTCCTCAATTTTGCCCTCTGTGAACAGCTGATAGGCCTCGGAAAACTCCCTTCTAAAGGTGAGGACTGGATGATCTTGTGACTCTGGGATGAAATCCATGAGTTCGTAGATCTTGATTTGCTCTTCTTTCCCTTTGACTTCGACGATATCTAATGGGCGGCAGACAAATTGGTCCTTTATTTGCACATAAACATTTTCACTGATGATAATCATCGTCTGATAGGTTTTATTGACCTGTTCTAGTCTTGCGGCGGCGTTAACAGCATCTCCGATGACCGTGTAGTTCATCCGCTCTCCGGTTCCAATATTTCCAACGATGACATTGCCTGTGCTGATCCCAATTCTCGTATAAAACTCGGGCTTGTTTTCCTTGCGACTTTTCTCACATAGATCGATCGTAAATTTCTTGCATTCAAGAGCTGTTTTGCAGATCAGCTCGGCTTGATTTTCGACATCTTTGGGCGCTCCCCAAAAGGCCATCACGCTATCACCAATGTATTTGTCGATAATCCCTTGATTGGATAGGACGATTTTTGACATGCCATCAAAATATTCTTCCAGAAGTTTGTTTAGCTCTTCGACAGGCGTTTTTTCTGCAATGGTAGAGAAACCTTTAATGTCTGAGAACAGGATGGAAATGTCTTTTTTCTCACCGCCTAAGATGATGTCTTTATTTTGCTCCATCAGGTGTCGAACCACTTCTTTAGGCACATAGCGTGTAAAGGAGCGTACAGCGATTCTAAGATTAGCAATGGACTCATCCATTAGGAAAATTTCCCTAATATTAGAATGCACGCGCTGTTCACTTTCAAGATCTAGATGTTGAATCTTATCGACCTCATTAGCTAATCGGACAATGGGTTTAGAAATACGCTGCGCAAATAAGAAGACAAAGAAGGTAGCTACAATCAATATTCCAATAATAATCCATAGAATTGTCTTTTGCATATCTACTAAATCTGAAAAATATTCAGATATGGGAACTAAAATAATGATATCCCAGTCGTCTTTCGAAAAAATGTTCAGATCTGTGATATGGACCAGGTATTTAACATCTGATTCTTCAAAAACAAAGCTTCGTTTCTTCTTTTTCTGGGATTCTTTGTAAATTTTATCGACGAGAGCTTTATCAATAACTGAGTCTTTTTTGATATGATTTTCTGGTAGAACGAACTTCACCGTTTTATCGATGATATAGACTTTTCCTGTTTTACCTATCTCTTGCTCGCTTAAAAAATTCGATAGGAGAATAAATGAGATGTCAGCTCCAACAACTCCGAGTGTTTTTCCATTTGGATCTTTTATCTTTTTAGAAACCGTGATGCCAAGCTCTTCTGAAGGGAAAAATTTATAGACTTCAGTCCAATAAAACGATTTTTCTTTGAGGGCATTTTTGTACCAAGAGCGTTCTCTTGGATCGTAATGTTTTGTCGATACTTCTGTGGCAAGTGTTTGATAGTCTTCATCTAAATAAGACCATTTACTCACTGAGTTTAGGCCATCGTTTGTCACGAGTTGCAAAGCAAAGCGGGACTTTTTAGGAAGTGGCTTTGAGGGGTTATCAATAAAAGTAGATTGAGTTGTTAGCAAAAGATCGTATGCAACAACAAAATGTCCTTCGGGCGTTCCCACATAATAATTAGCGAGATTGTCTGTATATTTTATAACGTCTAATAAATTACGGATCACAAGAGGATTAGCGTAGGAAAAGTCAGGGATTGTGGCAAAAAAATCGCTGGAGATGTTGATGCGTTCATTTGCGGTTATCTCTAGATTGTCTGCTTTATCGATGACGATTTCACCAACTCGGCTGATTTCTTGTTTGGCAAATTTCGTGATTGATTTGGAAGAGTCGATATAGATAAACCAAAGCATGAAGCCAAATGAGAGAACCAATAAGATTAAGAATATCGAAATGATATCAAGTTTAAAGCTTCTTTTTGCTTTCATAATACAAGCGCCTCTTCTCTCAATAGAAACCATAATTAACGAATCTCTTCAAGAAAAATCAATTTTCCAGATATTTGTCCCAATTTTATTAATAAATGTTTGATCATGGGATATAGCCAAGATTGCCCCCTCAAAATTGAGCAAGGCCTCTTCTAAGGCTTCTATTGTCAATAAATCTAAGTGATTCGTTGGTTCGTCGAGAAAAAGCACATTTGGTTTCTGAAGAATTAATGAAAGAAGCATGAGTCTTTTTCTTTGCCCAATGCTAAGCGATCCAAAATGGCATTTGAGTAAATCGTCTCCACCCAAGGCTGCCATATGTAATGCCCTTCGCAAGGCTTCTTCATTGAGGCCAAATTGATTTTCGAAATAAGCTATGGGTGTTTGCTTCATAGGAAGCATCTCCACTTCCTGATCTAAGTAAGCTATTTTAGCAGAAGGAGCAATTCGAATGGTTCCAGCATCGGGAGTTAATAAACCTTTGGCAATGCGTAGTAGGGTTGTCTTTCCGCTGCCATTTGCTCCTGTGAGAATAATTCGGTCTCCTTTGCTTAATAACTTGCAGAAATTTGAGAAAAGAAGCTTATTTTCAAACGATTTACTAATGTACTCAAACTCGACAGCTACTTTTGAAAAAAGGGGCTCTGAGGAAAACTTTAATCCAGTGATGCTTTTTGGCTTGGGATGGGAGAGAGGATTGTTTTCGATTTCGTTTAGCTGCGCTTTTAATTTATCCAACGTATGCTGAGTTGATTTTTGGTGTAGTTCACCTCTACGATCGTATGCCATCACATTTCGGTCTGAAGGGGGAGAGGCTTTTCTTTTTGAAAAAGTCATCGAACGAATTTGTTGTTTAAGCTCGGATCTTTTCATTCTTTGTGCTTCATATGCATTGATTTGGTCTTCAATTAATCGTTTTTTCTCCTCAAGATAAAAATCATAACTACCTTCATATCTCGTTAATTTGCCATTGTGAATTTCAATCAGATGATTGCATGTTTCATTTAAGAACTTCCGATCATGAGAAACAATCACAGTAGCTCCTTTTCGATTTCGCAATGTCTTTTGAAGCCATGAAATGGCATCCAAATCCAAATGGTTCGTGGGTTCATCTAGAAGAAGTAAATCAGGATTTTCTATAAGTGCTTTTATCATTGCCACGCATACACGCTGCCCACTGCTTAAACTCGCAATGGGGATATCCAGGTTCATTTCAAAATCAAGCCCATGGAGAATTTTTTCTAAAGGTTCATGTTGATAGCCACCTCGCTTTTCATATTCTTCATGCAGCCTTGCCCACTCAGTCAATCGCTCAGGATCATCTAAGGAGCGGTTCATCTTTTCTTCTAGTTCTTTAAGGGGACCTTCTTCAATATATTGCCGAACGGTCATCTTTGACTGCTTCAAAACGATCACTTGGGGTAAAAACCCAAGCGTTAGATCAGTAATAGGGTTTATCTCGCCCCTATCGGGGGGCTCTAACCCACTTAGAAGACGTAGAAGGGTGGTTTTGCCAGTGCCGTTTTCGCCTATAAGGGCAAAGCAATCTCCCCGATGTATGGATAATGAGATATCATCAAGCAGAGGCTTAAGCCCAAACGATTTAAAAATATGGGATAATTGGACAAGGAGTTGCGACATAATTTTCTTTATTTATAGCACCAACAACTCTTGATATGATCATTCACCAGGCCGACAGCCTGCATGTAAGCATAGATGATCGTGCTGCCAACAAATTTCATGCCCCGTTTTTTCAAGTCTTTTGATAAGGCATCACTTTGAGGTGTGGTTACAGGAATGTCTTCAAGCCGTTCCCAGTTGTTGAGGAGGGGCTTGCCGTTGACAAATTCCCAGACATATTGATCGAAAGAAGCAAATTCTTGCTGGATTTCTAAAAACACCTGGGCATTCTGGCGCGCAGCGTAGATTTTTAATCGGTTGCGAATGATTTCCTCATTTTGGCGCAAGGCTTCTAGCTCTTGATCGTTCATGGCAGCAACTTTGACAGGATCGAATTGATGGAATGCCTTGCGATATCCTATGCGCCTTTTGAGAATGGTCTCCCAGCTTAATCCAGCCTGTGCCCCTTCAAGGATGAGCATCTCGAACAAATACTGATCGTCGTGGACTGGGACTCCCCATTCCTTGTCGTGATATTCAGCGTAGAATTCCTTGCCAGGCCCTCCACCGAAACAGCGTATTTTTTTATCCATTGTTTTCATGATTAAGTAGCCATTTTTTACGTATTAATCCTCCCGCATATCCGCCTAGCATACCATTTGCATTAATTACGCGGTGGCAGGGGATGATAATTGCGAGCCGGTTGGAAGCGTTCGCTCTAGCGACTGCTCTGCAGGCCGTAGGTTTTCCGATAGCGACAGCTATGTCTAAATACGAGCGTGTTTCCCCAGGAGGAATTTTTTGCAGGGCTTCCCAAACTTGTATTTGAAAAGGGGTTCCATGGGACACTATGGGCGTATTGAATTCCCTTAAGTTCCCTTCAAAATATTGCTTTAGTTCATCTTTTATCGATAAAATGGGTTCAGTGATTCCTGGAACGATGTTTTGATCCAGCCCTTCCACTTGCTTTTCCAACCCACGGCGCTCTACAAATTCTAGCAGATGAAGAGTCTCTTCATCTGCTATTGCAAGCACTTTGCCAAGCGGTGTATCGAAATTTGAGATTTTAAAACCCGACTTTAAGCCTTGCATCTCTTGGTTAATAACCTAGATAAAAATTATCAAAATCTAATTTCTTAAATTTCTTTTTATATTCTGCAAGCATGCCGGTGGCATCATTAGGAAACGCGATAAAATCATTTCCATAAATCACATAAATTCCATATCCACAGGATTCGATGAAAGAAATTACGCGATCAAAATTTGCCTTTTTTGTGGGTTTACAATTTTCATAATCAGGATCGATCCAGCATTCAAAGATGATAACAGGTTTATTATTTAGAATTGTTTCCTTGGCGCCTTGCAAAGCAAAATATTCATAATTTTCGATATCCATTTTTATCAGTGATAAATTATTAATATTCAGAGAGTCGAGAGGAATAATATCGATTGTTTCGCCATTTTCACATGGGGTATCATCCTGGTGAATATGAATATGAACTAAAGACTCTGTTTTAAATGAATTTCCAAGTCCTTTTGCAATCGAAATGACGTTGGTACAATTGTTGATATGAAGAGTATGCAATAATTCCATGTACAATTTGTTTTTTGGTTCAAAGGCTATGACAGCTCCCGTTGGGCCTACTTTTCTAGACATTGTAACTGTATGGATGCCGATATGAGAACCTATATCCATTGCGATGGATCCAGGTCTTGTTAAATCATCTATGATGATACCAATATTTCCCTCATATGCGTAACCTTGCTTGAGAGTCCTTGTGATTGTGTCACCAGGGCTATCTAA
The DNA here is from genome assembly GCA_021772315.1 of Chlamydiota bacterium. Classification (GTDB taxonomy): domain Bacteria; phylum Chlamydiota; class Chlamydiia; order Chlamydiales; family Simkaniaceae; genus JAJFMF01. The sequence continues at coordinate 557,746 of JAJFMF010000012.1, read as the reverse complement.
ATCATAATATACTTTGAAAAAGGGCTCGAAATATCTTTTATAACTATCATCGATATGATTGTTTTTTAGATACTCGCAGGTGTCGCTATTATAGAAATAATCGTTTTTTACGAAGATAGCATTTCCTCCTATACCCTCGTTATACCAATGTGTGAAAAGTTGAAATCCAGATTGATCGAGAAAGTCATTTAGTTCAGGACATTGCTCTGTCCCCATGTGGACAGAAAGGCATCTTACGTTATCTAAAATTCGTGGGGAATCTTTTAGAATTTGAAACTCACCCTCATGAAGGTTTAAATGCATGAGGTCAATATGGTTGACTTTAGAAAAACTTCCAGCTTGTATAATTACAGGATTTGTCGGCACAAAAAGTGAGATTAAATCGTCGCGTTTTTGCTCCCACTGTTCAAAATTGCCTTCAAATTTATGAGGGTAATTTTGTGCATACAAGGAAAAACAACAAGTGATGAGAGACGCAACGAAAAGAAAGGAATAACGCATGAGGCACCTATATTTAAAATTTAACCATTTTTGAGAATTTTGAATAAAACTACAACACTAAAACCCAAGCTATACGATAAAGGCACCCAAACTATAAGCAGTTATGAGTTACTATTTACCCACTCAGTCATGCGTTTGATAAGATCTTCTCTAATTGGAATATAATCTTTAGGATTTTCAGGAGGATTATCAAAATCATAATCTACCTCGCCGTTACATAATTCATCCCAAGAGCAATGCCATGCAAGGTCTGCCAGTCCTGAAAACCTTCCTGAGCCTAACGAGTCCTGCTTTGCATTTAAAAATAAAAGGGGTGTTTCAAAAGCTAGGCAAGGCATTGAGGCGTGTAGTCTTGTTGTAACAACACATTTCGCTCTACGATAGATATCTAAAAGATGTTCTGCGTATATTAATCTATGTTCCAGACTGAGATATTGAAGTATAGTTTTTCCATGGGTTAAAACAATAACGGGGGACTTCACCTTTGATTTAATATAATTTGCGCTTTTTTCATCTATATCTACAAGGTAGATGATATTGTTTCTCTCTTTGCATGTATTTTCTAATGTTAGGGTTAGACAACCGGAATAATAACTTGGTATATCTCTTTGTTGTAGTTGATCAAGCGTGAAGAGATCTCTAGCTCCTATTGGAGCGTGTTCTTTTAAATATTCTACACTCTCATCGGAAAAGACTGTGGGAAAAAAGGTTCCAGTAAAATGAATTGAAATGAAAAATGGATCTACTTTAGAAGATGGAGGCCAGCTTTTTTTTGGAGGGGGAATTTTCAAATCCCAATAGGCTGATACATCATGCATAAACCAGCCACTTACGACTGTTTTAACGATCGAGTTGTAGTCAAATTCATTAATAAATTCTCTATCAACAGGAACAGTCTTTCCTGGTAAAAATCGTTTCACAGCTATTGATTGGAAATCATCTCCGATATTAATTGTGGAATGAGAAACATATCCTAAAGATTCTTCACCTCTAATTAAAGACGTAGAAAACAGAATAGAAAACAAAAAAAAGCAGAACGTTTTGCGCATGACAAACCTCAATTGTATTAATGATTTATTTTTTTCTAAATAAAATGGCATTACTATTCTTTGTTTCACCAATGATTTCACATTCCTCAAAGAGAGGCCATAAGGATTTCACTTTAGGAGGTTTTCCGCCTATCATTACCAAAACATTGGATATCAAAATATAACCGCCAGAGTTAACTTTGGGTAAATACAATTGTACATCGAGTAAGGCTCCTTGTTCAGAAAAATTCCCATCTAGATGTAAAAAATCAATCGAGTTAACTCTTGAGCATGCCTGACTTGATGAAGAATGAATCACAGTCGAATAGCTGTTTAAACCCCAATTAGAAAGCATATGTAATAATTGATTTTTTACAGCTTGCATGTTGAGTGTTGACCACCAGGCGGTGTTAGGATCATCGTTATCCAGCCCTTTGATGGCTTCTTGATTTGACCAAGCATCAATCAAATAAGCATGTCCACTTCCAAGATATTTCAAAGCGGCTAACATTGGCAACGTAGTAGAGCCGGTAAAAGAACCTATTTCTACGCATGTTTTTGGCTGACTGCAGACAACACAGTCCATGATTATCTCAGCCTTTTCATCCGTACACCATCCTCCTTTTATGTACTCAAATACTTGTTTTTTGAGCCTTTGAAATGCAGGATCGTTCAGAGACTTTGAAGCAATTGGATTTTTGGGTCCTAAATATTCCGAACTCCATGCTCCCTCAATCCCGCTAACTTTAGATACTAGTAAGAATAAAGTTATCGTAAAAATGTGATTCAAATATTTAAATCTCATGCAATCTACCTCATATATATATTAAGTCTTTAAGCTGTTCTATTTTGAAAATTCTTGAGGGAAAACCCCATTTAATCTTTCAAATGTCTTTTTGTTAATTGGAGGATGTTTTTCTTGCTCATTACTGTAAGAAGAATCTTTTGTTCTGAACCAGAAAAGTTTGCCTGTGCTTGTAGACAGGACATCCCTATGTCGCTTTACTTCACCCAAATATTGACAGTCCAATTTTTCACTCAGAAATTCCACATAAGATGTATGAATGACATCTACATCATTTGCTACTTCTAAGATAAGGTTATCTCCCAAAGTCAATAAACTTTCAATAATTTCGATTTTGTCCTGCTGATTTTCTTCCATCAAATGCACAACAAGAAATGCCAGTATGATGTCAAAATGTTCATGTTCATTAAGATAGTTTAGGTCCGATAAATCGACTCTTTTATCTAAATAGAAGATGTTTTGCAGATGAGCATTCAGAAAGCATAAATCAATGAGCATATCCCCATGATGCGCGTAATATGAAGTGTTATTTGATTCGATCATAACGCAAGAACTCATAGGGTAATCTTCAGCTGTTTTGAAAGAAAAATATCCTTGAGCTGCTCCCAAATCCAAAACAGAAAAATCTTCCTCATATAAATCTAAGATGGGTTTAATGAGCTGATAGCGACCTTCACAAAGGTCTGTTCCTACTGCAACGACTTGATTTTTTACGACGATATCTTGATAAATCTGAGAATGATAATTTTCTAAGAAAGCTACTTTATCAGCCTCTAGTGCGTCATAAGCAAAGCAAGAGAGAAAAAATGGAAAAGTTATGAGAAGATATTTCATTGTATTTCGTCCGGTAAAAGTCTCAATTTTTTATTTAGGGCAGAATTTAAGGGATTCATGGATTTAGAGCTAGTTAAAACCCGGGTTTTAAAATTTGTAGGTATCTCGGGTCCCATCTTTTCATAGAAAATTTTAATTGCGTAAATGTGATTTTTTAAATAGGATAAGAAAAAAAATTTTTGGAGAAATTATGAAATCAATTTTCTATACTAGTCTTATTATTGCGATGAATATTTCTTGTTTTGCAAACACACCTCCTGATGATGGGCGCACTGCAAGAGCTAAATATGTATCATCCCTCATAAATCCAGGGGATATTGGTGCCGAGATTGGCGTATGTGAGGGAGTATTTGCTTATCGAGTTTTGCTTCAAAACAATCCGTCAAAGTTATATTTAATTGACCCTTGGGAATATGGCCTTCAGGCAGATTATGAACCTAACGTAACACCTGAGAAACAACTAGCCAGAGATTGTCAATATCAAAGAGTTTGTGCTTATTTTGCACCTTATGAAAATGTTGAAGTTATTAGACTTAAATCAGAAGATGCATGCGATATGTTTCCAGATAACAGCTTAGATTATGTATATATCGATGGAGAACACTCGTACGCAGCAGTTACACGTGATTTAACAAATTATTTTTCAAAAGTTAAAGTTGGTGGCTATGTGATTGGAGATGATTATGGTTGGACAGGCATTATGGATGCAGTTCAGGACTTCCTTAAGGAACATGCAAATGAATGTTTCTTTCTCGATGATCCTTATGCTGGAAGAACTGGCGGACAATTCGCAATAAAAAAACTCAACTAATTTTTTGTTCTAAGCTCTTTATTAGGCATGCTGTTGTGGAGATATGGGTTGGCTATGTGATGCTGACCCATTAATTCTAAAGCGAGATTTTAAATTATCAAAGCCTTAAAAAGTTTCAGTGTGATATACTTTTTCATCACCTAATCACGTATACTATCATTTATGGTTCAAGTTGATCGCCTTTCTAAAGCATTTGGCATGCAGGTTCTTTTTTCCGATGTGAGTTTTCATGTGGGAAAACGGGAGCGTATTGCCCTGGCCGGTCGTAATGGGTCGGGAAAATCCACCCTGCTCAATATTTTAATGGGAAGAGAATCTGCTGATGAAGGTGAAATCCATTTCCCTAAAAGACTCCGCAAAGGCGCCTTGCCGCAACATATTCACTTTACCAAACCAACTCTCATTGAAGAGGCGGTTTTAGGTCTGCCAAAAGAAGAGCAAGACATGCAGTATAAGGTGGAAATTATTCTTGAGGGGCTCGGTTTTTCTGACGAGGATTTCGATAAAAAACCAGAGAGCTTTTCGGGCGGCTATCAGCTTCGGCTTGCACTTTGTAAGGTACTTGCCGGCGAGCCTGATCTTCTTTTACTTGATGAGCCTACCAACTATCTCGATATTTTGGCGATACGTTGGCTTGAGAATTTTCTTTGCAATTGGCTGGGACAGATTATCTTTGTATCGCACGATCGCAACTTTGTAAATCGCGTCTGTACACATGTTATCGGTATCAAGCGTGGCCAGGTAAAAAAGGTGAAGGGTAATCTTGAGAGTTATCAAGAGCTGATCAAGATTCATGAGGAAACATATGAGAAGAAGCGGGAAGGCCTCGAGAAAAAGAAGAAGCATATGATGGCTTTTGTCGAACGTTTTGGGGCAAAAGCTACTAAGGCAGCTCAGGCACAATCACGCCTTAGAGCGATTGAAAAGATGGAAAAGATGGAAGCTCTTCAGGATGAGCAAAATCTGGCTTTTAAATTCAATTATAAAAGGAACCCAAGTAAACGCATTCTCATCGCTAAAGAGCTTTATTTTTCCTATGCTAAAGATGTTCAGCTGATCCACAAAGTGGGTTTTGAGATTGGGAATGGGGAGCGTCTTGCGATTATTGGGAAAAATGGAAGTGGAAAGTCTACGCTGCTGCGTCTTTTGCTGGGAGAGCTTAACCCCGATAAGGGGGAAGTGATTCTCGGTGCAAATACTGAGATGGCTTATTTTGGACAGACAAATATCGACCGGTTAAATCATGGAAATACTATCGAACAAGAGCTCATGTCTGCTTTTCCTGAAGTTCCTTATGGACAGGTATGCCGCGTTTGCGGGGCAATGCTTTTTGCTGGTGATGATATTAAGAAAAGCATCTCTGTACTTTCTGGGGGTGAGAGGAGCCGCGTTTTGCTTGCTAAAATCCTACTCACGCCTGCAAATCTTCTACTTCTTGATGAACCGACGCACCACTTGGATGTAGAATCGGTCGACGTTCTTTTGAATGCGATTACGCACTTTCAGGGTTCTGTTGTCCTTGTCACTCACGATGAGAATGTTTTGAAGAAATTAAATTCTCACAAAATGATTATCTGCCATCAAGATCGCCAAGAACTCTTCTTGGGTAACTACGATCTCTTTTTAGAAAAGCATGGCTGGGAAGAAGAAGGGTAAGCCCACACGTGTTACACCAGAGAAAAGCTCCACTCTTTCTTAAAACCTGGGTTGTGTCAGAAACCTCCTTTTTTAAAAGGGGAAATCTAGTTGAAAATTGATTAGATGATCTTGGAAGTTATAGGTAAATTCTCCCTTATATTCTGCGGTGAAGCTTGTACCTGATTTATTGCTCGATCCAGTGATACTAAAACCTGGAGCGATTAGATTGCGAGATGGGTAAGGGCCTTTAACTTTAAACTTGTTGGAGCTGCCAGAATCAACTAGTTTTTCTGTATAGCTGTCAGTATGAAAGCGAGACTCCCGAATATAAAAAAGTTCTGCGTTGAAGAGAATGTTATAAGTCTCTTTTTTTCTGCATTTTGAAAGTTTGAAGCCCGCTTCGGTGCGGAGCATCTCATAGTGTTCGCTATCAGTCTTTAGATTGAGGCTGGTTGCTCCATGTTCTTGAAATGCTCTTTCATGTGTATAGAGGTAGATGACTGACGCGCTTGGTGTAATCCCAACTCCTGCGTATGACAGTATGGCGCCAAGATCAGCGCGTGCTAGCGCCTGAGCACCGTAATGGCTCTGGGTTGCGTGGCGTGAAATCGTAAATAATTTAATCCGACGATTACCTCTGTAAGAGTTGAACACTCCCATCGCAGAGACGTTCACATAAAGTGGATTGGGAAACCAGGTAGCGTAGAAGGACGCGTACCCATTTTGGATGGCTCCATCTGCTCTTTTTTCTCGCCAATCGATATCGGAATAACTGTAGGCTAATCCTCCACCCACAAGCCAGTTTGCGTTGGATCTCCAGTCAAGACCAATGGCTGCTCCACCCGTATTGGTTCTGAACCCAATGTCACATTTTTCTCGCCCTTGTTCAATGTGATCGAAATAGGCATCAATCCAAACACTGAAAGGCTCCCGATCAAAACAGTTGCCTTGAAGGAACACTACGGAGCGATTTGTAAAGACAGTATTCATGTTATAAGAATTCGTTTCTTGTGCCGTTATAAATCCTTTGTAGAAATTATTTTGCAATTGATCGAGGCCATCGATAATTTCTTGTGAGTTCGTAGCTAGTCCTCGGAAAACAGTTAACACATTGGATAAGTCTGATCCATCTGCGGGGTTTAAACTATCGAGATAGGCGGCAACGCTCTCAGCATTTTTTGTGCAAGGCCCTGTTGTAAAAGACCCTGTAAAATCTGTGGCCAAAATTTGAAGGAGGATTTGTGTGGGAGTTTGTGTAAGTGCTCCTGTGAGAAGCGGAAGGGTCGATGTAATTGTTGTGAAAGAGCCTGTGATTCCTGTGGTTGTAGTGATAATGGGAATACTAAAAGATGAAGGGAAGGGGAGTGCAAGGTGGATGAGTTGGAGCGTAACCCCTGGCTCAATCGTTAGAGATCCCGTAATATCGATAAGGTCGGCTGTCGTTGGTGTCGCCTCAATTTCAATCGCTGAACCTGTTCCAAATGTCTGGTCTCCAATAAGTGTCATTGTTCCAATACTTGAGCCGGGTCGGAAGTTTCCGTCGATGCGTCCTATTCCTGTGATCGTCCCTGTTCCCATGAGTAACGCACCGGCATCGACAGTAAACGAACCTGTTGTCAGGGTGCCGTCGACTGCGAGGGTTCCTGTTGTAACGGTATTTGCTGCTCCTGGATAAGTATGCGTTCCAAGAAGGCGGAGGCGCCCTGTATTTTGCTTGTCAAAGCCGCCTCCCCCAGTACTTGATCCTCCGAGAAGAACCATATCGTTGGTAGCGGTTCCTTCTGCGACACTAAAAACGCGGTCAACACCAGCTGCCCCTAGATTTACGGATGCAATTGTAGCTGTTCCATTATCTGTTGCATCAAAAGCGATACTTCCCCCAGAGGCTCCTGTGAGAGCTACTGTGAAACCTAAGGATTGATTGCGCATTGTCAGGGCGGTTCCTATGCTTGTAAGCGTAAGTGTACCCCCCGATGTTGTGTCGCTACCATCTGTGATAGTTAAGCTCGACATCGTCTGGCTATTGCCGTTCAATTCTAGATTGCCGCCTCCACTGATGGAAAGAGCCGTTGTTATCGGAATTTGGCTATCGGCTTGGAGAGCAATTGTTCCCCCTGTAGAAGTAAGGAGGGCTGGCACAGCGAGCATTCCTGCAGTCTTGTTGAGGGAGAGGGTTCCCGCAGTGACAGTTGTTGTTCCTGTATAAGTATTTGCAGCAGCTCCTGAAAGCTCAAGCGTTCCAGCACCTGTTTTCATGATGCCTACGGTTGCAGCTGTTTCTGAAATCACAGAAGAGATTTCCATATCAACCGTTGCCGTTCCATTTCCGATATCAAAGGTGTGCGTAGATCCTCCAGTGCCCATCAAAAGTGGTCCACTAATCGTGGCAGTTCCATTACTCACACTATCAAAGAGAACATCACCACCTACGAGTCCTACTATTGAGGGAAGATCGACTCCGCCCTCCATTGTCAGGACCGTTCCGGAAAGGGCAGGAAGATCGATCTCTCCTGAAGCACCACCCGGTACAACCGCACCTCCCCTAAACGCAAAAGAACCAAAGATTGAAGTTCCATCGCCTAGAGTGATACTCCCGGAGGTCATTGTTACGGGAGAAATGCTAAATCCACCGTCAACAAGAACGAGTGTTCCTCCCTGAACCACTACAGAAGCTGCAGCTAGCAGAGTTGGACCGGGTTCTGTGAAAGTTGCGAAGCCCGCAGACACTAGAAAAGAGCCTGTAAAACCGAAATGATCTGAACTGATCGTAAAAACGCCGGGTCCAAGCTTATCAACGATTGCTGTTGCATCACCTGTAGTGAGGGATCCTCCACCAACAGTCACCACAAAGCCTGGATCCATGAGATCAACTGTAGTTGTAGAAGAACCGGGAAAGTCGAGAGGTATAACGAAAGTTCCCCCACCAGTCACTCCAGGTGTTGATATAATCGAGGGAGCTGTTCCTGCAAAAGCAAGGGACGCACCGGCTATAGTCGTAGTAATAGCAGGATTAGAAAATATAATTCCATTTAGAGTGATAGGGGCCCCTACGCCAACAGAATCGGTACTTCCAAGGGCAAAAGTTGCGATATCAGCAGGGCCATCCGGAATTGTCATTGGAATCCAGTTAGTTGTTAGTAGCCATGCTGCACCTGGGATACCACTCCAAGTGGCACTTAACCCAATCAAAGTGGGTGTATATAAGAGGCTTATTATTGAAATAGCAAGCGTGATATTTCGCTTTATGCAACATTTTTGACAACTTCTAAGCAGTTTTTTCATGTGATATAGCCTATTATTCTATCTAAGGAATGAAATGCAATATTCTTTAAAAAAATGCTTTCTGTCTATTAAATTTTTCAATAGATAGGCAAACGTTTTGAGTAGATCACTAAAAATAAGAAACTATCGGGAATCGATAAGTTTCTCCATTTTGTAATTCACGAGTTTTACTCCATTTTTTGAAACCGTTTGCTCTTTGACTGTGCTAAACCCATGTTTTTCAAAAAAAGGCTTCGCTGTGATACTGACTTCTGCAAAAATGCGTGAGATTCCTTTATGCGTAGCTTCTTTGTATATGGCATTCATAAGAGCTGAACCTACACCTTTTTTAATCCAGTTATGGTGGGTGTAAAAGCAATCGATATGCCCGTCCGGTTCAAATTCTGCAAACCCAACGATATGCTCGCCTACGATCGCAACAAAGGGGTTTGTACGTTCGAATTTTTTTTCCCATTTTTCAGTACTTAGACTAGTTTTAGGAGCCCAGACAGCCACTTGTTCTTGTGTGTAATGTTGAATATTCACTTTGTGGATTGTAAAGTAGTACATATTTGCCAACTCTTGAACATCAGCTGGTCTGTATCTTCGTATTGTAATTTTTTGAGTTTTCATCAAATTGGGGATTGTACCGGATTATAAGTCGATAGAGCAGGTTAAATAAAACGAATTGTCGCTAAACGATTTTCCGTAGCGTCCTTTATAAAAAGCGTTTAACTGCATAGAGTCGCATGTTTTGAAATTTATCCCAAGACCTGAATTAAATAGTGTGCGAGAAGGGTTCAATCCTCCTACAGTAAAGGGGCAACCACCGATTGTTGCTTTTTCTTTTTTCCCCATAAAACGACTCTCTCTTACGACTCCTAACTGAAGATAAGGAGTAATAATATATCTATTTTTGGAAAAATAGTGAGAAACTTCAATTCCTCCTTCTGAAACAAGTAAGTCGGCATGATATCCTTTTAGATTTAAATCTAGACTATTTGCTCCTGATTCTCGGAAGGAATTCCTATAAAGGTATAAATAATCAAGACTTACATAGGGGGCTATTTGAATATGGTCGTTCTTTAAAAGCATCTCTCCCTTGAGGCTGACAGTTCCTTCAACTCCTTGGGGGCTACTTTTGGCAGTACGATCAATCGTTGTTATGCTAGTAAATTTAATTTTACGCTTAATTTGATAAAAATTATAGCCTCCCATTAATGCGCTTTGTAGGGCAAATATTCCGCGTTGCCATCTGCCGTATAAAAGTCCATAGACAGTGTCTATGTGAGATTTTCCTCTATTTTTTTTCCATTTTAAATTGGTGTGCGTATAGCCAAGGCCGCCTCCAAAATAGATGGGGGAAGTGTTAGGAGCATCAATGCCGAGAAAGGCTCCAGGGGAGGAGGCACGGAAGCCTGGCTCTTCATTTTGAGAATGTTGATAGGTTTGAGCTCCAAAGACGGTTCCCCATAATGTCCAATAATTATTTTTGGAACAATCTGATTGGGTTTGCTGGTCAAGGTGGTTAAAAATTGTATTTCTTAAATAGATGACGTCATCCTGCGCTGCTATAGAAAGGGAGGTGAGGGCTGAGGGCTGCAGCTGAATCATTGCATTCTGTATTTCATCCTCAGTAGCCAAATTTCGAATTTGATTAACAATAAAAGCAAGATCTGAACCAGCTGGTTTAGGAAGATCTTTGATACATTGGGCAACAGCGCCTGCATTCCCTGTGGTAATCAGATCTGCAATAGGCAAAAAGCCACCTTGCAGCGATATCGTTGTAGGTGTGTAAATAACAACCCCTTCAAATAATGGTAGAGAAGCTAATACAGTTGAAAACGTTCCTGAGACTCCTGTTGTAGTTTGAACCATTGTTACAATGAAGGGAGCTAAGTAGTTTGCTGGTTCAAGCAGGATGCTTAGGGTGGCTCCTGGCTGTATCGTTAGAGAGCCGGTTATATCTACAAGATCACTGATAGATGGATTGAGTTCATTTTCTAGTGTAGAGCCAGTTGCAAAGGTTTGATCCCCAATTAGTGTGATGGTGCCTATGCTATTTCCTGGAGCTAATTTACCAAACAGCACGATATCTTTTGTAATAGGACCATCTCCTTGAAGCTTTCCAGAAGTTGTAACGGTGATTCCACCTGCTCCGCTTAGTGGGCCATTTACCGCTAAAGTTCCGTCAGTAATTGAAGTTGCTCCTCCAATAACATTTGTGCTTGTAAGGTTTACGAGACCTGTTCCTTGTTTAACTAGAGTGCCTACGGTTCCAGTCATAGCTCCCGCATAGATCCCATCAAAATCTTGATCAAAAACAAGTTGAGATTCGTTTATAATGCTTCCCTGTAGTCCATCTGTATTTCCTTGTAACTTTCCAGTTGTGATTGTCGTTCCACCAGAATAGCTATTTGTTCCGGTGAAAAGGAGAGTTCCTGTTCCGGCTTTTTCAACACTTGCTACACCGCTAATTGGACCGCTCACATCCATGTCAATGTCTGCAGCTCCAGATGGAATATTAAACATTGTTGGTGCAGCAAGCGAGACACTTCCGCTGATTGTTGCCGTTCCACTATTTGTAGGATCAAAGTCAATATCCCCTCCTCCTATTAAACTAAGTGCGCCTGTAATGGTTGTATTACGCATTGTCAATGCTGTAGTTGCGCTTTGTAAAGTTAGAATGGCGGTAGACTGTGAAATAGTCCCAGAACTAAACACTAAACTGTCAATTTCTTCATTATTGTCACCCATTTCGAAGGTTCCCGTATCTAGTGTCATAACTGAGGAGTTGGAGATTTGATTCGCAGCAGAAAGTGTTAACATTCCTCCGTTAATTAGAATATCGTCGGCTATGGCATTAATAGATGGCGTCTTATTAAGCAGTAATTCTCCTGCTGTCACAGTTGTTAAACCTGAAAATAGATTGGCACTTGTTCCAGCAAATTCTAGGGCTCCTGTATCAAGTTTTGTTACTCCACCTGTTCCGCTGATGACTCCACTTATACTCATATCGATAGGAGCAGAGCCCTCTGCAATATTAAAGCTATGCGTCGATCCTGTAAGGTTTAAACTATTTGCAAGAGTGGCAGTTCCATTATTCGTACTATCAAAATTAACCGAACCTGTTCCTGATAAAATAATTGTTCCGCCTGGAATTGAGGTGTCTCTCATAGTTAAAGCAGTGGTATTGGATGGTAGCGTAAGAGTTCCAACTCCAATTGAGCCGCCATTAAAAATAAGTTCGTTAAACGTTTCACTAAGTGCTCCCATCGTATAAGATCCGCTGTCAATTGTCATCGTTGAGGTATCAGCAATTTGATTGCTAACAGCTGGTAAAACGATGCCTCCATTGATCAAAACATCTCCGGCAATGGCGTTGATTCCAGATGTTTTATTTAAGTGAAGGGTTCCATCTGTAACTGTCGTAAGCCCGGAATAGGTGTTATTGCCAGCGCCGCTGAATGAAAGTCTTCCAGCACCGATTTTAGTCAAAGCGCCATTGCTTATTACATTTGAAGCTAACATGTCATTGGTAGTAGTCCCATTATTAATGTTGAAAGCGTGCGTCATTCCTCCAAGATCGACAGGACCACTCAAAGTAGCAGTTCCAGATGCACCGGTAAATAAAACATCTCCGGTTCCCGATAAAATGATCGAGCCTGAGATTGTAGTGCTAGCCATTGATAGGGCGGTTGTATTATCAGAAAGGGTTAGAACTGCACCTGCAGGTGTGTATGTCCCACTGGTAAAATTGAGTCTTGAAATGGAAACATCGAACCCGCTTAAACTCCATATGCCTCCGCTTATTGTAACTGTAGAAGATGTTGCAAATTGCCCAAGCGCTCCTAGTAGAGCTGTTCCTCCTGAGATCGTAAGGTCACCTGCAATGGCAACGATGCCACTGCTTTTTGCAAGAAGGAGCGTTCCATTGGTTTGAGTTGTCAATCCGGTAAAAGTATTGGCGCTAGTTCCACTCAACTGTAGGACACTTGTTGCTCCAGTTTTAGTAATTCCCCCAGATCCGCTGATAATACCACTTAAAACCATATCAGGAGAAGCGGCTCCATTTGTTATGGAAAAGGTATGAATATTACTTCCTAAATCTATATTTCCGCTTATTGTTGCAGCAGTTGCAGCCCCATTGAAGGAGACGGCACCGCTTCCTGTAAGTGCAATATCACCTGTAATCGTAGTGGCTCCCATCGTTAGGGCTGTTACATTACTTGCAAGAGATAAAAGAGCGCCTCCCTGGGTAAATGTTCCACTTGTATAGGTAAAACTACCCATTGAAGAATTATTGCCATTCATGTTGAACGTTCCACCTGAAAGGGTGGTAAGAGAAGTCGTTGAGAATTGGTCTATCGCAGAAAGAGAAAGAGTTCCTCCGACGTTGACGGTGGTATTACCAGCAATTGCAATTGCTGGTGTTGTTTTATTTAAAGACAATGTCCCGGCATTGAGAGTGGTTAGACCTGTGTAGGTATTTGAATTTGTCCCACTATATTGTAATTCTCCGATTCCTGTTGATTTTGTTAAACCACCTGTGCCTGAAATACTTCCACTAATCTCCATATCAATAGTGTCTATTCCATTTGTTAGGTTAACAATTCGAGTGCTGAGTCCTAAGTTTACATTCCCACTAATGGTGGCTCTTGTAGTCGCTCCATTAAAGTTAATCGCGCCAGCGCCAGTAAATGTTAGATCTCCGGAAATCGTTGTGGCTCCCATGGTTAGAGCTGTTGTTGCATTGCTTAGAGTTAATGTTCCTCCACTTTGGGTGAGAGTACCAGAGGTGAAAGTTAAAGCACTAAGCACAGCATTGTTTCCAGCCATGTTGAATGTGCCTCCTGAGAGCGTTATCAGTGATGTTGCTCCAAAAGGATTGGCTGCATTCAGTGAAAGCGTGCCTCCCGCATTGATTACGGTATTCGCTGCAATGGCAACGATTGCTGTGGGTTTGTTCAGTAGGAGTTCTCCGGCATTGATTGTCGTAATTCCAGTATTTGTATTAGGAGTTAGACCGCTATATTGAAGTGTTCCTGTTCCAGTGGATTTTGTGATAGGGCCTGTATTGGAGATAATACCACTAATATCCATGTCAACTGCATCAGATCCGTTAGCTATATTGAAAACATGGGCTCCTGTACCCAGATTGACATTTCCTGAAATTGAGGCGGTTGAAGTTGTTCCTGAATAAGTCACACCCCCCGTAGAAGAAAACGTAATAGGGCCGTTAATAGAAGTTCCATCTCCCATGGATAGGGTAGTTGGAGTTGTCCCTGCCAAAGTAAGGATGGCTCCTCCTTGAGAAAGTGTTCCACTATTGAATATTAAGCTTCCAATTGTATCCGTATTTGCATTGAAGTCGAATAACCCACCACTAATTGTTACAATAGATGTATTAGAAATGACATTTGGAACAGTAAGAGAAAGAGTTCCTCCGGTGTTGATAGTAGCACTTCCTACAATGGCATTGATTCCTGTTGTTTTATTTAGATTAAGGATACCTGAATCAATGATCGTTGCACCTGTTTGTGTGTTCGCTGTTGTGCCGCTGTATGTAAGTGATCCTGTTCCCGTTTTGGTTAAGGAATTAGCTCCAGAAATAACTCCTGATAGAGTTAAACTCGTTCCAGAGTCTATCTGCATGGTAGCATTACTTGCTGTTTCAGTACCCCCGGCCCAGCCAATCTGCATAGCCCCCGATATTGTATTATTACCGCTTACATTTCGAAGAGCTCCTAATCCTCCAAAGCCACTCCCGTTGAGTAAAACTCTTTTTGGAAGTGTAATATTATTTTCTAAATAGAGTGCTCCATTTGCTCCAACAGCTCGAACAAAAATGCCACTATTGGTACCTGTGGCTCCCAATCCAGCAGCGTTTTGTACATTGATCACTCCATTCTCTATAAATGTTCGAGAAGTGAACGTGCTAGCACCTGTTAATGTGAGAGTGGATGTCCCTGTTTTTAAAAAACGATTTCCTACTGCAGGATCTAAAGATGTACTTGTAGCTCCACCTGAAATTGTTCCAGAATAAAGGTTGTCACTTGTGTTTGAAACTTGGAACAAACTTGTGTTTCCTGTTCCAGTGCTTAGTATGGTAGCTCCTGATCCAGTATATGATGAAAGAAAGACTGTAATATTGCTGTTTTGAGCTAGTGTGCCATTTGAATTTATGGTTATTGGTAAGCTATTCCCTACAGTCATACTTGTGGCTACTGTTAATCTTGCCGCAGATCCGCCGCCATCTCCAATTGTGACTGAATTGCCCGCAGGTATTGCTCCATTGGCGCTGTAGGTGAGGTTGCCTGTATTGATATTGGTAGATCCTAAATAACTATTAGCTGCGCTTAAAACAAGGGCCCCGGTTCCTGTCCCTGCTTTAGTAATCCCTCCAGCTCCGGAAATAACTCCTGATATTGTAAAAGCTGCAGTAGATGAATGAGTCATGAGTAAGGTGCTGGTTAAAGAGACGGGACATGTGATTGAATGAACTCCAGCTCCATTTACAGTTGTAAGATTAAGGGCAGCATTTCCTGCAGTTGTTTGGAAGAAGAGCGTGTTTCCAGTCAGGAGTGAATAATTATTGTTATCGTCAAAATTTAAAGTTCCGACTGTAATATCCTGGCCCAATGTAATGAGTCGATTGGCTGAGATAATACTTAAAAAACTTGCGGTATCATCAATAGCGTTTGGAAAAGTTGCAGGCGTCCAGTTTCCATTTACATTCCAACTTCCATTGGCATTAAGGCTCCATGTTGCAGATGCTCCAAAAAGAGAATTAGAACAAAAACACAGCAAAGAAAAACATGAAATCAGCTTAAGTATAATGTGACACCTCTCAACTATGTGATATATATTTTCTTATCAGAAAATCATTTAATTATAAAATAAAAACCTCTATTGCATAACTCAGGTTTTTAGTGCTCGGACTCATTTAACCACTTCATACTTCAATTGAACTAAGCCGCTTGGATACGATTGAGTGGATAATAGGTGACATTTATGTTCCCTATTCATCGTGCTAAAAAGAGGAATTCCTGAGCCCAAGACCATAGAGATAACAGATATTGTGATAGCATCCACTAATCCTGCCTCCAAGAATTTAGAAACAGTTACTCCTCCATCAATCCAAACATGCTTAATCCCTTCAGAATAAAGAGTGGATCCTAGGTCTCCTAGCTGTCCGCGAAATAACTCTGCTTCTTTTCTGACCTCGGTCAAGGTGTTACTGAGAACGATAACCCTTTTGCCCTCGTAAGGCCATTTATCAAACTTGGAAACGGTCTCGTAGGTGTTTCTGCCAAGAACTAGTGCATCAATGCCAGAGATGAATTTCTTAAAACCGTAATCTTCATCGCCTGTATGACCATATTCTAGCCAATCGAGGCCACCATCTTTTCGGGCGATGTATCCATCAATACTCATTGCTATATAAATAGAAATTTTTGGACGTTTTTTTTGGGTCATAAGAATTTACCTATTTCGATATCTTGTGGATCTGTTTCATACCCATCAGGGTCATTGAAAGGCATTTGTGTATAGCCATGCTTACAACCCGGGTTGTGTGATATAGACATCTCATCTAATATATTACATAACCTTAGTTTTTAGTTTTTCCGAAGCAATTGGTCGACCTTTGACTCGGTGCGCCTTGTTGTACGGAGATTATTGACAGCAATAGACTCAGCTTCCACTGCATTACCTTTATCGAGGTTGATCACTATCACAGGTCTAAAATGGCCTAACCAGCCGCAAGAATCTGTCTCAACCATTACGATGCGGTCTCCATATTGCCATGATTTTTGGGCATCGTGGATGCATAAGACATTTGTCCAAGTCTCATAATAGTTATTAATAACCCAGCCTTCACCGTTTTCAAAATGGATTGTGCGATCTCCCCAGAAAAAACTATTGGAGTGATTCACGTTGATATTAGCCTGTAACATGGGTCTTTTGATCTGAGCATTGACGCAGTCATTCGCCGTATAATTGATCAGCTTGATGGGGTAATTACCATTTTTACTCCGAGCGATTTCAATTTCATCCCCAATTTGCCAATATGATTGGTTATCAGTCCAAGTGAGGCGATTTAGGGGATTTGAATAAGCATAATCAACACTCCAAAGACTGCCGTCATCAAGAAGTAAAATACGGTGGTATCTGGAAGCGAAATTACCCTCAATACGAAAGATCTCCCCATCGCGATAATTTGTGCGGTAGGTCTGCTGAGAGGCATTGAGACCAAACAGGGTAAACACGCTAAGTGCTAAAGCTAGAATATATCTCATCTTTTCTCCTTGTGAAATAATGTCAAAATAAACCTGATCATGGGAACTTAGACTGTTTTTTGTCTAGAAAAATGGGATAACAAAAAATTCTGAATACCATAGAGTAAAACAGAACGTATTTTTCCTCTCAAGAAAATTGAATTTTTATATCTACGGACAAGAACCTATCGTAAAGGGTGATGCCATATATGGAATAACCACTCCTGTATTTCCAGCTGAGTCAAGCGTAAAGTCGCCAGCTACACCGGTAGGGGGATCATTGACTAGAGTAAAGTTTGTATCGCTGATGCAGTTTTGCAAAGACCAGCAGTAATGGCCGGGTGTTCCCGCTCCAATATCGAGGCGAGCGCCTAAAATGCCGCCTTGTCCATCAGGCCCTACCCCGCAGTTGACAGTAGTATTCGATTCGCAATCAGCGAATAGATCATCACTACTGATCAGGGCGATGGCTATACCTGATGTGAGAGGAATACTAGCTGCGGGAGCGTTTCCGCAGTCTGTTACTACGTTGTTGGTGATCGAAACTGCCTTGGAGGCGTCTGATGCTGATTGCTGAGGACAAACGATACCGTATTGGCTTCCAATCCCACCTGGTTCCGTCAATACGGTATTGCCACTGATATCGATAGTCTGTGTTGTTCCGCCCAAATTCGTAATGATCCCGAATGCAGTTCCTGAAATAGGGCCGATTGAGACATTGTTATTTTGAATGGAGCATATCAAAGAACTGGCAAAGAAATTTACAGCGATAGATTGCGCTTCATTATGGGAGATTGTGTTGCTTGTGATGGTCGTATCCATCGTTGAAGAATCTCCGATATCGAGAACAATCCCTGACGCATTACCTGTAACAGTATTGTTTGAAATAGGTGCTGTAACTGCTGCTGTTTGGCTGGAGTTGATGGCGATGCCATTTGTTGTATAATTAGAGCAAGTATTGCCTATGATCGTGGCATCAACTACAGTAGTATTTGCGGACGTTACTTGGATGGCTGTGCTAGATGTGCCAGTGCAGGTGTTGTTTGAGACGGTACCAGTTATAGAGCCATTATTGAAAGCGTTGAGATAGATTAGATTTTGTGTGCTGACAGTATCTGATGTAAGTAAATTGTTTGAAACTGTTGTAGCAATGCTGGGTGCAGACATGCCTCTAGCTGTTACGAGGATCTCGGCGCTGGAATGATTTTTGCTGCTATTATTATCTATTAAGAGGGAAGTAACAGTTGCTCCTTCGTCTGCATCGAGCTGAATTCCAAAAGGGGCAGATCCATCGTCTGGTCCGATAACGGTATTGCCGGTGATAGTCGCGCTTGTCAGAGTTGCAGTGCCCTGTGGATCAAGATAGATGTCTGCTTGGTTAAATCCTCCTGTTACTGAATTATCCTGAATAGTTGCGGACCAACTTCCTGTTGCCCCTGTCCCTGAAGAGAGGGAGATCGCTTTTTGGCTGACCCCGCTGTCTGCAACAATAGTATTAGCATTTACGATCGAGGAAGCTGTGGAAGCATCGCTAATATTAGAAGAGATAGAAAGAGTACTGAAGTTTTGAAGGTTATTATTCAAGATGCTAGTTGTCAAAGAAGAACTGTCATTGGAATTAAATGAGATACCAGTTGTGTTGATAACTCCAGAGGGTCCATCCAAGGTATTTGAAAAGACTATAGCGGCAATACTCGAAGTGTCGCTTGTGAAAATTGAAACACCTGTGTTGTTCATATCGGTAATGGTATTGCTTGAGACTGTTGCAGAGAGGCTAGAAGCATTGTTTGAAGATAGTTGAATGCCATTTCCTGTCGCAACACCGCCTGTTGTTGTGAGGATGTTATCGGAAATCATCGTCGTAACTTGCGTTGAAGAACCCCTCGAGCTCACAGAAATTTCTGAGGCGACATGATTACTGCTCTGGTTATTCAGAATTTCGAGCAAAGAGACAGTAGCCGTATCATCGGCATCCAGTTGGATTCCAAAAGGACTTGTCGCGCCGCTATCGCCAAGTGTTATATTATTGGAGATGGTAGCGCTGCTAAGCGTTGATGTTCCTCGCGGATCGAGATAAATATCAGCTTGTATGAAGCCTCCTGAGCAAGTATTTCCGCTCACTATTGTTGACCAGGTAGCAGAGGAGGCATTTGATGTATCGATCGCAATGGCTTTAGTGCTAGTTCCTGCTATTCCTTGGATTATATTGTTAGAGATGGTCGAAGTGAAAGCGACTGCTGAATCCGCAGTAATATTCAAGCTGTTATTTTCATGATTCACCATGGTATTTCCTGTAATCAATGCAGTCGATGACGTGCCGCCTGGGCCAAACGCAATCGCGATCGTACCCCCAACTCCTCCAGGAGCAGTGATAGTATTGTTTGAAATTGTAGGATCTAAGATAGAGCTATCTGAAGAAAAGAGGCTAAGCGAAGTGTTAGTATGTTCGGAGAAGGAGCTGTCTGAAATGGTAAGTGAAAGTTTTGAAGTTCCTGATAAACTAGCTGTAATACCATAGGTGTTTGGTGCAGCTGCCATCGCAGCAAAAGTGTTGGTCGCAAGTGTTTGATCGCACGTGCCTGTCGTAGAGAAGATTTGGATGCCTTGGTTGGTGTACTCAGTGAGTATATTGTTTGAGATAGTCACGTTTCCTGTGACCTCATTAAGGTTAATAGGCAAGGGACTAGCGTCCATTTGACAGGAAACGACCTTGAGGTCAGTAATTGATGAGCCTGAGATTCCTGTTGACGAGGTTCCTATGTGGATTCCAGAGATGACGTTATTGTTTGCAAGATCAACAGTTGTGGAGCCAGCATTGGTAATGAGAGGACTGCCGGTTGTTTGCGCAGGGATTATGACCGTTCCTTCTGTTGTTACTATAGTAACTGCAGTACCCGATCCAAGGAGCTGTTGGTTTTCTTGTAGAAGGATACCGGCATCCAAACCCATGTTGGTGCCATCTCCTGGGAAAACATAGATAAAATCATTGGGTGAAGAAGCTGTTTGTGCTTCGAGAAGGGTAGGGAAGGGGCTTTCATAGGTGCCGTCCGAACTACTTGTATTATCGACAAACCAGACCAAATAGGGCAGTCCTGTAAGAGGATTGATAGCAGCTTCCTGTGAACCTACTGTTGCAGGAGATAATACCTTTTCATGCTTGTCAAGAACGATGATTTCATTGCGCTCAGCACCATGAGAGAGACGGTAGTTGGAGAATGAAGAAACAGAGTTGGGTGGCTGTTTACATTTTTTTACAAAGCACTTGGGTCCTAGAGGAATTGAAAGGGAGATTGCTCCCTGGATTTTGCTGCGAAACAAGTTGTCATAGCTGCCAATGAGATTAAGAGAGATAAATCTCCCTGCACGAAGAGCTACGGATCCCTGCCCTCCGAATGCATGTTTGTTGTAGTAGCTTTTGTAATAATAAGGGCCCGCTGCTAGATCAATGGCGAAACGCTGTTTTTGGATGACCCGAAAGGTAGCAGTGGCATTAAGACCTTTAAACGCAAATTCCTGTTTAGCTTTGAGTTCATCGGAGCCTGAAAGCTGTAAAATGATATGGTTTCCTTCAAAATGATCGAACTCCGCCAATGGGATGTCATTGATATTCAAATCGAAAAAAGGTGACCTCTTTTTTCCAAAGGGGAGATAACCATTGATGTTAACGCTCCAGAAAGAGCCGATGGCCTCAAGTCCAACTCCAATTTGGTGATAATTTAGATGACGTGTATTGCGGTAGTCGTAATAGACATTCCCTCCCCATGCAATGGAGTTGAGGTAACGTATGCCAAGTCCCGCATTTGCAGCCCATCGCCCATTATTGAAAAAATGTCCACGCAGATCAAAGTAGGGATTCCATTCTTTATTGCACCTTAGGGGGGATAAATATGCATTGAGAGATGTATAGCCCTGATTGTAGCCGATACCCGCCCCTTCAATGTGCCTGGCTGTGACTGAGTAGGCCTGTTCACAAGAATTGCAGGGCGAATTCTCTTCAGCGTGCAACAGATATGAAATTAGAAATATAGCAAATAGGGCTTTTCGCATAGTCCTCGATCATAGATAAAGTTGGTTTTTTATATCAAAATAAGCTTTTCAAATCATAGAAAAACTTTCTTCTGTTTCAGAGGAATTTATGAATGGGAAAGAAATGGGGCAACTCGGACTTGAACCGAGGACCGACGGATTATGAGTCCTATCTATTATAAAACTCTGAACACATAGGAATATGCCAGTGCAGAGTTTTCTAGGGAAGCGTGAATTGATCTGGTTCTGGTTTGTGCAGAAAAATTCCTTTGAATTCGGATCAGTTGCGTAAAAAATGCGGAAAAAATTGCATTTTTTAAGACCCAAATGTCAGACATATATGACGTAATAATTATTATAAATCCGAGTTTGATTATTAGTTAGAAATAAGCCTAAAAGATTATTTTTTATTTTTTAAGTATCGCGAAGTAAATATTATCTAACTCTTTATCTGCTTCTAACCTGTTATATTTGTATTCATATATTAGTTCTTTGATACAGTTTCGTTTTTCTAATATAGGATAATTTTTATGGACCCATTTTTCGATTTGGGCATTACAAACATAAGGTGTTTCAGAAAGATCAAGATTGTTTTCGAAATATTGAATTTTCGGCTTTGAAGCAATTGTATGAATTTGGTTGAGATAATTATTATCTAGAGTTTCTCTATATTTTTTGTAAGCTGTCACCAGTGAAATCAAGGGGGATTTACATTTAGCTTTGAGTCTGTTTGATTCAGCTATCGCTGACATATACTGGTTATGCTTTTCAAATTTATATCCCCTTAGTATTTCAGCTAATAACCTATCTCTGTGAGCAATAGTTATTTTTTCAATTCCTTTCCCAATTCCAAGACCTATTAAATAGCCGAGAGCTGCTGCGCCATCTTGCTGACGTTTATACTGGTCATATTCAATTAGATCATTAGTATGGTAAGTTCTAAAGTTATATTGATTTCCATGATTGTCATGAATGGAACCATTTGACCATCCAGCGAAAAGATTTGCATAAAGAAGGGAAGCAATGATAGTTGCAAATATAATTTTATTTTTCATACTTAAAAAAAACATATTTCTTTGTTGAAGAGTTGTATTATAATTGAATTGGATTTAATGTTAAGTGTTAAAAATTAACAAATGTTAAATATCGGTTTTATTATCTAATTAAATTAAAACAATCCAACTCCGTTCTGTTTTTTTTCTTGGAAAGAATACGCTTCCTTCAAATATTTAAACTTATCAATAATGAATGGAAACTGGATTTGTGATTTGCTAAAACGATATCAGTAGATTTTTCCATTGGCAAAAGCTTTGAAGTATTCGTTCAGGGATTTAAGTTCAGATAATTAAATTAAAATTGATTCTGTAAGGTTTTTGCATAATGACTCCTGAGGTTTAAAACCGTTCAAGAGTCTATGAATAGAGGGAATCTAAAAAGAATGGGGCAACTCGGACTTGAACCGAGGACCGACGGATTATGAGTCCGTTGCTCTAACCAACTGAGCTATTGCCCCTCGTCGGAATATCTTATCTTCTAATGCTGGCGAAAATCAAGACCTTTTTCTTATAAACCTTCTTCCGTTCTTTAAATAATTTTCTTTTGAAAAAACCTGGTTTAACGTTATGCATGGGATATGTTTGTCATTTCAAAGTTTCATTCTAAAAGACCCCAACACGAATCGTCACAGAAAAAAATACTCAGGTGGCTTTTAGAGGCTCATCAAAAATCGAAGGTGCCGTGCGGTGCTGGATTCGAAGAGCGATTTTCTCGTGTAAGCTGCGGCGATGATCGGATTGCGCAGCGGGGACACGTGATGGAGCTCTATCATGGCTCTGAAGTGAATTTAAGCGAGAGAAATCAGGTCTATGGAAGCGTTGTTGATGAGGTTTTCGGCGCGTATTATCCGGATGGGGCTGAAGAAATTGATGATCTAATCCATGTGACCTGCACTGGCTATGTCTCTCCAAGCGGGGCTCAAAAAGTGGTGGCAAAACGGGGCTGGAAAACATCGATCGTACATGCCTATCACATGGGGTGTTATGGGGCATTTCCTGCGTTGAAAATTGGAAGGGGATTGCTTTCTACAGGAAGTGGGAGCGTAGATGTGGTTCATACGGAGCTCTGCTCGCTGCATATGAATCCTTCGCTCCACAGCATTGATCAGCTGGTTGCACAATCTCTTTTTGCAGATGGGTTTATGAAGTATCGCCTTGAAAAAGGTGGAGATGGCTTGAGAATTCGCGCTTTGCATGAAGAGTTGATCCCTGACTCAGTCGGTGCCATGAGATGGGATGAGTCAGATTTTAACTTTGAGATCTTTTTGGGAAAAGAAATTCCTGTTTTGATTGCACGTTTTTTAAAAAAATATCTTGCGAACTTATGTGAAAAGGGGGAAAGTCGGCTCCATGATCTTTTAGATCACGCTTTTTTTGCGGTGCATCCTGGCGGTCCGAAGATTTTGGATCAGATTCAGCGAATATTAGGGCTGAAGGATTGGCAATTGGAGCATAGTCGGGATGTTCTAAAACGCTGCGGTAATATGAGTTCCGCAACAATTCCTCATATCTGGGAAAATATGTTGGGGGATGAAAGGGTGAATATGCCAATTGTTAGCTTGGCTTTCGGGCCCGGACTGACCATTAGTGGAGGGTTATTTGAAAAATGTGGAAAATCCTGTTAATTCCATTTTTTGCTCAAGCGATTGCGATCATTCTCGATGAGGGGATCTTTCATGTAAAGCGTGGACTGCCATTGTGGGAGCGTATTGGCCATCCCATCGATACGCTGTCGGTATTAATCTGTATTGTATACGCAGTGTTGTTGCCTTTTACTATGTTTCATTTAAAGGTATATATAGGACTGGCGGTTTTTTCCTGCTTGCTCGTCACTAAGGATGAATTTGTTCATAAGCATTTTTGTCCGGCTTCGGAAAATTGGCTCCATGCGATTTTATTTACGCTCCATCCGATTACGCTCATTTGTGTGGGTTGTATGTGGCCTGTTATCTCAGGTGTAGATGTTCCGATTTGGATGTCACGTGTGTTGGATGACCCGGGGGCTTTGAAAACAATACTGTATGGCCAAGGTGTGGCGATGACGCTCTTTCTATTTTATCAAATCATTTTCTGGGGGATTATATGGCGGAACAAACCGGTGATGAAACACTGATCAATAATAGCTTCTATGATGAACTTATGGATAAGTGGTATCAAGGGGAGGACCATCCGGTTGCCCTGTTACGTGCTGAAAATCTTGTCCGTAATCCTTGGATCATCGAGTCGATTGAATCTAAAAAGGGAAAGAATCAACGTGTGCTCGATATGGGCTGCGGGGGAGGCCTTCTCTCTAATGCCTTGGCAAAGAAGGGCCACCGCGTTACGGGTATCGACCTCTCAGAGAAGAGTTTAGAAATCGCACGGAAGTTCGATGAGACAAAAACAGCAGAATATCTCAATGCAAATGCCTACAAAGTCCCTTTTGAAGCGGGGACATTTGATGTTGTTTCTGCAATGGATGTTCTCGAACATGTCACACACCCTCAAAAACTTATCAAAGAAGCCTCTCGCGTATTAAAACCTGGGGGACTGTTTTTCTTTCATACATTCAATCGGAATCTCTTGAGTTATTTGATGATTATTAAGGGGGTGGAATGGTGCGTAAAGAATACACCAGATAATATGCACATTTACCATCTTTTCATTTCTCCCAAGGAACTTGGAGGACTTTGTGATAAAGAAGGACTCACGGTGGATTCCTTCATTGGTTTAAGGCCTAAAATTAGCCATCCCTCTTTCTGGAAGATGCTTATGACGCGCAAAGTGCCTAAAGATTTTTCATTTACTTTCTCGAGAAACCTATTAACTGGATATTGCGGCATCGCGACTAAAAATTAATTCATATTAATTTTTGCAGATAATTCTCAGGCTTTGTATATAAGAATTTGGGGCCTCGAGGGAATAATAGGGTATGAAAGGGAAGATATTTACGTTTACATTATTGAGTCTTATTTGCTTTTTGCCATTATCTGCGCAGGAAGAGATAGATGAACTTGATCAGGATGAGCTAATCTCTGTGATTGGCGATGGATATCCAAGCCCTAGAGTCTTAACACGGACAGATGGGATTCCTAAAGAACACGTTGAGAATGCCGAAGATCTCTACCTCGAAGGTTATATTCAAGCCCTCGTCAATGCGCATTATTATGAATTCGATATTTTCGTTGCTGTTGATGATCATAAGGTTTACCTCTACAATCTTCCAAGTAACGAGCTGATTTCTAATAGTATCATCTCTTTTGTGGAGGATATGCCTGAGGTTGTCTCGGTAGAAGCTGTTGATAAATTTCCAGACAAAGGATTGGAAGAGCTGGAGAAACGGGAGGTTAAGCCTCAGATCAAAGGGACTTGGTTTCCTCAAAATACGGTTCTTTTTCAACCTTTGGTTGCAGCTCCGTGGTCGCCTAAATATTCGGCGGGGTATCGCCTTGGAGATAATCAAATTGGTCATAAGGTTGCAGCTGTTTCATTGGGGGATAATTTTCCGATCTTTAGATGGCGCAATGTTTTTTATTGGAAGGGGGCTTTGCAGATCGATGTTCAGGCTGGTGTTTGGTCGGTTTTTAAGCTTGGACGGGATTCATGTCAGGGCGAGATCTCAGAGCTTGTAAATACTGATTATCTCGTTGGTATCCCTTTAAGCTATGCATTTGATAAGTGGTCGTTTCGGTTGAGACTCTATCATATTTCGACCCACTTAGGTGATGAATTTTTGGTGAATAATCCAGGTTTTGATCGAAAAAATCCGAGTTTTGAAGCGATTGATTTTTTTACCTCATATCAGTTAAATCGTCACATACGTCTTTATTTTGGACCGGGTGTTGTCTTCCATAGTGATCATACCTTTTATATTAATCCGCTTTATGTCGAATATGGGGGCGAATTCCGCTATTGGGGACGTAAGTTTTTCTATCATCAGCTCTATGGAACATTCTTTTTAGCTGTCCACTTTAGAAATTGGCAGGCTGTGAACTGGGATTTTGATGGCACAGGCATGGTCGGTTATGAGTGGAGCAAGCTGCAAGGGGTAGGACGTAAGGTGCGGATCTATTTCGAATATCACAATGGCTATTCAGAAGGACAATTCTTCAAGAAACACACCAGTTACGTGTCTTACTCTCTTTCATGGGGATTTTAGAGACCTAGGTATTTGGCTAAAGATGGCTGTTTTGTGTGATGGATCGTATCTCCAAATACACTCAGATCATTTACCCACATATCATCAATTTGTTCGAGAGGGTGCACCTCTCCATTAGAGTCAGTATATTCTGTCATAAGTTCAAGATAATTAGTCCAATCTTTTTCCTTGCAAGTACTGCCATCATAAATAAAGTATGTTTTTTCATTTATATTAGCTGGATTAATAGCAAAGCAAATAAGGTTGTCACCTGCTTGGTAAAGGTAAGTGGGCATCATTTTGGGGGGAATAAATGTTATTTCTCCACACTCGATAGCCTTGAATAATAGTTTCTTGTCATTTTTTTCTAGCTGCATAAATTTTTTACAATTTTTGAAACTTGTTTCATGTAGTGGTTTTCGTTCTATTCTCTGCCTTCTTCTTACAGGTTTTCCCTTGTCATTTGTAACAACTAGAAGCCCTTTTTCAGAAAATATCCTTAGTGCGTTAGTTGCAAATGAATTCACATTACGACGGATGTAATAATATGCATAGTCTGTGGATGAGGTTCTATCAGGCGTGCCTGATGCACAAGGGTAAAGTGGATGAAATTCTTTACCGTCCTTGGACCAATGTACTCTATTATCGTATCTGAGCATATGCGTAATTGCAATGTGAGCATCAGAATACTTATCTTTAAATATCCCGTAATTTCCAAAGTTTGTTTGTGTAGCAGCCATAGACACCTCTGAATTTTTTTATGTTAAATTTTAATTTAAAGAATGTAAATATAATATAAAGGCTGTTTTTATGAAATAAAAAAGCCGTCTTTAACGCAGACAAAGCAGTTGCTTACCCATTCTGAGCCTTCAATGGTCCTATGCTCGAGATTTGACTGAAAACGGCTTGAAATCTTCCCTAAACATACTAGCTATGTCTCATATTCACTTTCATGGGGTTGTTGAGAGATCTATTTTTATAGAAATGGGGCCTCTCACTTGATAGGAGAGCGCCCCTAGAATGATTTAGTCTTGAATCATTTGAAACGTAAAGGGACAACAGCCAGTGCCTACTTCAACCTTCTCACCATTTAAAATCCGAGAGAAAATCTCCTGAGCTTCCTCTCCAACTCTATTACCCCGAGTGTAATTATTTTGGTCATAGAGATGTAACTTGTCAAATTTAGATGAAAAAACGACATAAGTTTCAGAGGCAATTCCCTCTGAATTCCCCCTAACTGCAGCATAACGACTAGTACGTAGTAAATTTTGAGTATTGAAGGTACCATGCATCATCTTCATCTTAGTATAAGTTACAGGGTTCTGAGTAAAGTCGAGCTCTTGAGTATAAAAACGATTATATTTTACTTCATACTGTAGATTCTGTTCTGGTCCGATATCAAGATTGTAATTTTCCCAAGCGCCATCCGCTCTGCATTGTCCAATAGCATTAAAAGCTGCCATAAAAAATCTCCTTAAAAAAATTTTTATTATATTAAATTGTTGTATATTAAAAAATAATCACAATATATTAAGTTAAATTTTAACATATTATTTAATTTTAATCTATATAAAAGCCGTCTTTATATACAGGGCCTTTCTCTCCTATGGGGAGACTTCCCGAGAAGAAGTCTCGGTAGATTTTGAGGGCGGATTTGGCGTCTTCAACGCAGAAAAAGCAGTTGCTCACCCATTCTGAACCTTTGATGGTTCCATGTTCGAGATTTGACTGAAAACGGCTTGAAATCTTTTCCTTCCAATATTGCTTGGGCCCGATGAGGAGCACTGGAGTGGGGTTAGAGCTTCCGATTTTACGTCGGACTTCCTCTAGGGTATATTCGAAATCAGTGCCTATGCCTCCCATTAGGAAGAGGGGAAGATCGAGGTTGAACTCTGCTTGTCTTTCGACGAGGCGATCGAGGCGGTAGGTCATTTTAGCATCGATATAGGGATTTTGCTTCTGCTCATTGATAACGCGTTCATGATTGGTTGAGAAATCGACAATATTGGCACATGAGAGGATGTTGAGCGATTTTGCCACGCGGTTGCCAAGGCTCATAGCTCCTGGGCCGCCGCCTGTGAGGAGTGCTAGGGGCTTATCTGGGTTGAGAAGGGGGTGAGTCATCTCTGTTTTCATCGCGAGAAGGCCTGATAAAAGTTCGTGTAGGAGCTTCTCAAAGTCTCCTTCGAAAAGATTAGAGCCATAGATGCCGATCACTGTTGATTTGATGAAGGTGTTGATATGTTCTATTGGGACGAACATGCCGGTGTCTTTCTCTGGTTTAGGGACATACTGGAGTAGTTTTTTTGAGGATTCATCGACCCAAAAGATGGGGATGCCAAATTTTGCAAGATCTAAAAGGAGGGAACGGTCTTCATGGGAGAAAAACATGCCGTGTGAACGCGAGGGCATACTGAAATAGATGCCTTTGAGGTTTTTTTGCGTGAGTTCGCTTAAAAGAAAGCGTTTGAGTAAGGGGGAGGGGAAATATCGGGTGAGCAGGATGCCTTGACTTGTGATGTCTCCATTTTCAATGGCTTGAAAAAAGGGATAGGATGGTTGTGTTTTGATGTAGTGGTCTACCATGAGGGCTTGTCTTGAGGGGTGGAAAAAACCTGGAAACTCAAGGGGGATTGATTCTTGCCGTACCCAATCTTTTTCTGATAGTTCGAGAAGCTGCGTTCCTTTGACGACAAAGACGGCTGTTTTATGCTCTTTTGGTTGTGGGGCGGTTTGCATGGCTTTGAAAAGGGATTCTGGTTTTTCCAAACAGGCTTGCAGCTGATCCCGATCTGAAAAAAAGACGTGCTCTTTGTAGGGTTCAAGGGTGTAAAATTCGATGGGGATGCAATCGAGTACCTTGTCACTTTCTCCGTAGAGTTCATAAATGTCGCCTGAATCGAAGGTGTTGGGCTGGAGGATTGAGGCGGAGGTGTGGCGAAATCCTTTCGGCAAGAGTTCATTGACGACGCGTCCGTAAACGGTGCGGACATGTAGTGGTAGGGTTTTGACTAGAAGAAGTTCCCCTTTTTTTAGTTGTTTGGGCCCCTCTTGATTCCACATTTGGTGCAGTTTAAGGAGTTCTCGGAGGGGGAGAGAAGGGTGGCATAGACCTTTGGCAAATGTGGGGATCATCCCATAAATATCGTTGTCATAATAGATGCACCCTTTTTTTAGGTTGAGAAAGGCAACGCATCTCCCGTCGATTTTTTCTAGGATGAGATCGCCACTTCCATGCAGCCCACCTAAAGTAAGAAGGGGATATCCCGCGCGATCTGAACGTCCAAACATGCGCGTGAGATAATCGGCATTACGTACGCGGCGCGTTTCATCTGCAGCGAAGAGTTTTCCAACATAGGCATCTTTTGTTAGGGACTCTAGAAGTAACATGCCGAGGGGGTCGACTGCGATTAATTTTACTTTGAGATCTGCTGCCTTTAAGTTCTCTTTGATATCGAGTTCTTGTAACTCGCCTTCAACACCGAGTTGGGCAATGGCACTTTTAAGATTGAAATGAAGGTGTTCTTTTGGAATCTTAAACCCCGCAAAATAGGGGGAGATTTGATCGATTCGAAGAGTAAGAAGCAGCTCTTTCTTATCCCTTTTGTCGATGGCAACAATTTTAGCATCTGGGGTTACAAGATCATAAGGTTCCATAAATCTAGTAATAACTTGTCTAAAAATTTTTAACGAGATAGAATTATCAGGTTTATGGAAAATCTTACATTATTACGTAGTATTGGGACGCATGATGGGACATTTCATGCTGATGAAGTAACAGCTTGTGCCCTTCTGCTCCTTTGCGATCTCATTGATCGTGACAAAATTTTTAGAACGCGCGATTTGAACCGACTTGCTCAATGTGAATTTGTTTGTGATGTTGGTGGAATCTATGATCCCAAAAAGAAACGCTTCGATCACCACCAATCTGATTATCCAGGTGAATTAAGCAGTGCGGGAATGATTCTCAGTTATTTGAATGAAGAACACATTATTTCAAGTGCAGCCTATGATTATTTGAATAAGTCGCTTATTTTAGGTGTTGATGCGCATGATAATGGGCGCGTAACCCTTCTCATGGGACACTGCTCTTTTTCTGGGGTGATTTCAAATTTTGTTCCCATTGTACATGGAGCAAGTGATGAGGTGCTTTTTGAGGCCTTTATGAAGGCACTGGATTTTGCTTATGAGCACCTTAAACGTTTGATGTCCCGTTTTGAATACATTGAAAGTTGTAAAAAGGATGTGCTAGAGGCGATGAAATCTCAAGAAAAGTGTCTTTTTTTTGAAAATTCGATCCCTTGGCTCGATGCGTTTTTTGAATCGGGAGGGGGCATGCACCCTGCGCTCTTTTTAATTATGCCGACGAGAGATCATTGGAAGCTCAGGGGAATCCCTCCCTCTCTTGAAAAGCGGATGGAAGTGCGCATGCCTCTACCCGAGAAGTGGGCTGGTCTTTTGAATGAAGAACTTAAAAAGGCCTCAGGGATCGACGGCGCGATTTTTTGTCATAAGGGGCGATTTATTTCAGTATGGGAAACAAAAGAGGATGCAATCAAGGCCCTAGAACTCACGCTTAAGGATGAAAAATGACAACTATTTTTGGAAAAATCATCCGAGGGGAACTCCCATCAACAAAAGTATTCGAAAATGAGCGCATATTAGCAATCAAAGATCTCCATCCTGTTGCTCCTGTACATTTACTTATTATGCCGAAAAAAGAATACGCTTCCATTCAAACATTGATGCAAGAGGATGCAAAAATAATGGCGGAAGTGGTATCAGTAGCACAAAGGCTAGCTGAGGAGTTTGGGGTCGCAGATGGATATCGACTGCTCACAAATGTAGGTCCTGATGCAGGACAAACCATTTTCCATCTTCACTTTCACCTCATTGGAGGGAGAAAGCTCGGCCCTATGGCATAGGTATGTTGTTAAAAATATTGTCTTTTGTACTTCTTTTGTCACCACTACTTATGTTTGGTGAAGAAGAAGATTATTATCTCAAAAGAGTAGGGTCACACCTCCATATTCGGGACTATCGTGGAGCGATTAAGGAGTGCCAAAGCGGATTTGAATCTTTCTCGGATTCTGAGCGTTTAAAGCAGGCCGAACTTAGAGTGCTCTCAGAAGCTGGCATGGATCGTGAAGCACTCGATATCTGGAAAAATTTTCAAAAAACAGGCACCGAGAGAGACCTCTTCCCTCTTTTAGAAACTCTTGCATGGGGTGTTTTGGAAAAAGGGGATGAATCTTCCCATTTTTTCGTCAATGTAGCGCGAGCTGTCAGCGCCGCGTATACACAGGACGTGCGTGCTGTAAATATTTTACTCAGCCAAATGCGCTCATCCAATGCTTTTTTGCGCGGAATGGCGGTTTATTTTTCAACACAGTATCGCGATCGCATCTTAATCGAAGAATTGAAAACCATGCTGAAAACTGAAAAAGTGTGGCACGTCAAACTTTCAGTGATCCAAGCTCTTGGATCAATTGGCGAAAAAGATGCTGCGGAGGCCCTGCAAGAAATTGTGGTGCGTTCTAGCACCACTTATGAAGAAAAAGGTGTTGCCATACAAGGGCTTGTCAATATTTATGATACGATCAATGAGGAAGAATTTGACAGGTTATTGAAGAATAAACGCGCAGGACTACGTCGTCTGGCTTGTGAAATTGTTACTCATCTCGACTTAAATGAAAAAGCGGTACAGATTGCTGGTTTATTAGACGATCACTGCCCTGACGTGCGTATTAGTGCGTTAAATACCCTTGGACTTATCGATGCTGAGATGTCAGAGGATGTTACTGGAAAAATTATTCAAATGACACAGGATCCCGATCCACATGTTTCAATTACAGCAGCTTTTTTATGTCTTAGAGTAGCTCCAGAGAAAGGTAAAAAGGTATTAACTGAGTGGATTTTAGGGCCAAAACAGCAGTATCAATGTATCGCAGCCTCAGCGCTAGCTGTTTCAGGTGAGAGTGGAAAAAAGCTGACAAAAAAGCTTATCAAGAAGGTGAAAGATCCCTATGTAAGAGCAAATTTAGCCCTTGGAATGATCTCTCAACAAGTAAACGTGCAAAAAGCGTGTCAGATTTTGTTTCAATTCTTAGATACGACGCAAGATAAAATCATGTGGGATGGGCGAGGCAATGCCTTATTTATGCCGCTGATGCCAAGCGAAGTGAGACACATTGCACAAATTCCCCAATATCCCGCTATGGTTGATCATTTAACTCGGCTTGAACTTCTCAATACCTTAGCTATCATGCAACATCCTAAGGCAGAAGATGCGATTCGAAAATTTTTGAAAGAGACCATCCATGGGGTGACATTTGCTGCATCGACAATGCTACTCCAAGAGGGGCAAAAAGAAATTATCGATATTTTAAAAATGCTTTTGAAAGAAGAAAATCATACTGTGAGGATGCAAGCAGCGCTTGTTTTGGCCCTTTCAGGTGGGGATAAAGAGGCAATTAGCGTGCTAAAAGAGTGTTATCCTAAAGCAGATCGAGAGATGAAAATTAACATCCTGGGAGCGTTAGGACATTTAGGGGCAGAAGAGGCAATTCCCTTCTTGATCGAGCTACTTGACGACCCTTTTGAATTATTAAGACTCATTGCGGCCTCTGCATTGATACAATGTGTGTACCATTGACACCTCTTATTGCTACCTATTTCGCATTATCGGCTTTTGAAATAGGTGCAGATACAAGATGAGGACCGAACAAAGGTGGATGCACCTTTGTGAAGATGCGAAGCGAAGTAGATGTATTTATTTCGGAAGATGGGTAAGATGTTAATTTGCTTTATCATCCATAGAAAAAGACGACCTTTGTTAAATCGAAGCTCAGACAACTCTCTAGGAGTTTCCTTTCGCTTCGATTCAAAAAATCTCGTTTTTTTCTGCGGCGTTAAAACAAAAAATAGGTGGTAATAAGGGGTGATAGATCAGATTAAAAAACAACTCAAAGAAGAGAATATTTCAGGTTGGCTCCTCTATGATTTTCGAAGATCCAATCCACTCATGCACTCCATTTTAGATATCCCAAAAGATGCGCATATGACAAGACGCTGCTTTTATTGGATTCCAGCGCAAGGTTCACCAGTCAAACTCATTCATCAAATCGAACCCCATGTTCTTGCTGAATTGCCAGGAGATGTACGCACATATGCAAGTTGGCAAGATTTGCATGCAGAGCTTAAAGAATTACTTCATGGTAGTCATAAAATCGCCATGGAATACTCGCCGCAAAATCAGATCCCGACACTCTCAATTATCGACGGCGGGATGCTCGATCTTATTCGCTCGTTTGGAGCTGAGGTCGTTAGCTCGGGAGGTCTACTGCAGGTGATGACCTCCCTCTGGACGCTGAAACAATATCAGACCCATCTTGAGGCGACCCATTTTTTAGAAAAATGTGTCAAAAAGGTATGGGAGTATGTGAGAAAGGGGTTATCCATTCAGAAAAAAATCACAGAATATGATGTGCAACAATTCCTCCTCGTTGAATTTGAAAAACATGGTTTTGCAACCGAAGGGGCGCCCATTGTCGCTGTGAATAAAAATAGTGCAAATCCCCACTATATTCCGACGAAAGGGAAGTCAACTCTCATCAAACGGGGGGATCTCATCCTTCTCGACCTGTGGTGTAAAAAAGAAGAAGAAGGGGCGATTTTTGGGGATATTACCCGGATGGCGATCGCCAATCATGCGCCGACAGAAAAGCAAAAAGAGGTATTTGATCTTGTGAGAAAAGCTCAAAAAGAAGCTTTTAAACTCATTGAAGAGCGTTTAGCAAAAAAAGAGGCAGTCAGAGGGTGCGAGGTGGATACGCTGTGCCGTCAGATCATCACTGAAGGTGGCTATGGTGACTTTTTTGTTCACCGAACCGGTCATCATCTTCATGAAGAGTTGCACGGTCCTGGAGCCAATCTCGATTCCTATGAAACGTATGATGAAAGAGTTCTTCTTCCATCAAGTGGCTATACCATTGAGCCCGGGATCTATCTTCCAGGGGAATTTGGGGTAAGATTGGAGCATGACATTTTCATACATCTGGATAATCGTCTTGAACTTACTGGTGGAGCCCAAGACGCATTTGAGATGTTACTATAAAGCTTTTGGGTGAAAGATGCGTTTTGCAACCTCGCTGACCTTAGCCCTAAGGAAGAAATCTCTGTTGATTGTCGTTCCATCATTTAGAACAAATCCAGGATTCTCACCAACTTGATTGAGTAAATAACGCTCTCCAGTACTTCTTTGAGCAAGTTCACCATAATCATCAGCTTTACGTTGATCCGTAACATTGCTGATCACGTTTAACATAAAGGCAGCTTTTAATTTTTGCGGAAGAAGCTTCTTCTCTTCTTGTAGATAAACTTCATTTTGAAGAAGTTTGGCTTCAGATACCCTTTGCGCTTTAGGAGATGGGTCAAACATGAGAAGACGGTTAATTTCTTCTTTTTTACTTTTGATAAAAGCACTTGTTTTACTCGAGAGTGAAACCCAATGATCATATTGTGCAATAAGTGGAATAAGGTCTGTGAGGCCATTGAGCTCATTCTGATGTTCAATACTGACGGGAAAGACCCCCATCTCTAGGAGCTTGTACATGATTTCCTGATCATCAGCGTTGCGATATTGCTCCATCTTGCTGAGAATGCCTCGAGAATTATTAATGTAGGTTTGTGCCTCTTCTTCTTGCTTCATGTAGGGGTCGTAGAAGTTCTTGTGTAATTTTGGTATTAGATTCGCAGCTCCTGCAACGCCCAATGGAAGGTATAGGACCCCAAGACATGCTGAGGCTACAACCATAATGACTCCCAGAGCAAAAGCTGCAACTTCTGCAATGCGTTTTGTGACCCAAATGCACTTGATGTCGTATTGTTTTTGATTAATGAGCGCTTGGTAATCCGGAGCAAAGGCTTCATTTCTTTGTAATGTTAAAATTTCAGTTGTCATAAGCTGTTCTCTTTTTTTGTTTGCAAGTAGATTAGAAAGGGAGCTACTTTTTTGCAACCAGCATTTCTAATGCATCCTGTTTCATGCGAAGGTGGAGGGAGGCAAGACCATTTGACCGGCTAGGTGTAAGGCTTTCATGAATACCGATTTCTGCAAGGAAATCAGGAGGACATTTGAGTATGGCTTCAGGTGACTCACCACTGTAGACATAAAGAAGTAGTGCTGCAAGCCCCTCGGAGATCAAAGCATCAGCATCTGCTTCAAAATAAAGCTTACCGTCTTTTTCGAATGAAACGAGGTAAAGACGAGATTGACATCCCTTCACGAGATTGCGTTCTATCTTTTTTGAAGCATCAATTGCAGGGAGTTCTTGACCAAGTTGAATAATTTTTTTATACTTAGCTTCTTTAGATAAGTTGGAAAACTCTACAAAGATTTTATTTTGTTTTCTAATACAGGTTTCAAACATGGGTACATCTCAATAAAAAAAGAGATTGTAACTAAAAAGGAATTCACCGACAAGCTCATTTGCTCATTGACAAATAAAAAAAATCAGTTATTCTTTCCTCGATTTTAAAGACAATTGAGCTCGTTATAAAGGAAATATGGCCAAAGAAGACACCTTAAAACTCGACGGAGAAGTGATAGAACTCTTGCCCAACATGACGTTTCGCGTGAAACTTGAAAATGGGATGCTGGTTCTAGCTCATCTATGCGGGAAAATGCGTATGAGGAACATTCGAGTGCTTGTTGGAGATACTGTGACGATTGAAATGTCACCTTATGATTTGACAAAAGCACGAATTGTCTACCGCCAACGTTAAAAAGCATTTAGAATCAACAATTTTCCATGAAAATAGGTGTTGATTTTTTTTTTCTAAGGGAATAAGCTTTGGTGCATCT
Source organism: Chlamydiota bacterium (assembly GCA_021772315.1). Classification (GTDB taxonomy): domain Bacteria; phylum Chlamydiota; class Chlamydiia; order Chlamydiales; family Simkaniaceae; genus JAJFMF01. The sequence continues at coordinate 521,526 of JAJFMF010000012.1, read as the reverse complement.
GTATGAATAACGAGCTGTGTAAAAGTTAAACCTTTCGATTGAAAGTTAAAATTTTAATCAGGAAGGGAGCATTTCTACATGAAATTGACGCCCAGATAGCTCAGTGGTAGAGCACTTGCATGGTAAGCAAGCGGTCGTAGGTTCAATTCCTATTCTGGGCAAGGATTGAGGATCACAGACTTATTTATGAATCAACTATACGTGCAGCCAACTCGGAGGTAAACCAAAATGGCTAAAAAAGCTTTTGAAAGGAATAAAGAACACATCAACATCGGAACCATTGGCCACGTTGACCATGGTAAGACCACACTCACCGCTGCGATAACGAATCATCTCTCGAAAAAGGGATTAGCAAAAGTTCGAGACTACGCATCAATTGACAAGAGTCCTGAGGAAAAAGCGCGTGGGATCACAATTAATGCGAGTCATGTCGAATACGATTCAGATACAAGACACTATGCTCACGTTGACTGTCCTGGTCACGCCGACTATATTAAAAATATGGTTATTGGGGCTTCCCAAATGGATGGAGCTATTCTTGTTGTAGCTGCAACAGATGGACCGATGCCACAAACAAAAGAACACGTTCTTTTGGCACGTCAAATTGGCGTTCCTTCCATGGTTGTGTTTTTGAACAAAATGGACCAAATTGGCGAAGGAGACGAGGAACTCGTTGAACTCGTTGAGATGGAAATCGCAGAAATGCTCGAGTCGCAAGGATATAAAGATGCTCCGATCATTCGAGGATCAGCCCTAAAAGCCCTTGAAGGGGATCCTGCTTATGAAGCGAAGATAGATGAGCTTGTCAAAGCAATTGATGAGAAAATACCAACGCCGCAGCGACAGATCGACAAACCCTTCTTGATGCCTATTGAGGATGTTTTCTCAATTCCTGGACGTGGAACGGTAGTAACTGGTGCGATTGAAAAAGGAATCGTTAAGCTCAATGACAAAGTTCAGATTCTGGGATTAAGAGAACCACGTGATTCAGTAGCAACGGGACTTGAAATGTTTAATCAGCTTCTTGATGAAGCACGTGCTGGAGAAAATGTAGGGGTTCTTCTTAGAGGTATCGAGAAAAATGATATCGAAAGAGGAATGGTTCTTGCAGCTCCTGGAACATGTAAGCCTCATACGAAATTTGAAGGAGCGATTTACTTCAGAAAGAAAGATGAGGGTGGACGTCATAAGCCATTCTTCTCAGGCTATCGACCACAATTCTTCTTACGCACAGCTGATGTAACGGGTACGCTAACGCTGCCAGAAGGAACTGAAATGGTAATGCCAGGTGATAATGTAAATATTATTGCTGAACTTATTAGTCCAGTAGCAATGGAAGAAGGAATGAGTTTTGCGATCCGTGAAGGTGGCCGAACAATCGGTGCCGGAACTGTTACAAAAATCATTCAGTAATGGATTTCGGGAAGGCTGGAGATGGTTTCAGTCTTCCCGACAATAATATTTGTGTTTGGGTGTGTAGCTCAGCTGGTTAGAGCAGCGATCTCCAAAGTCGCAGGTCGGGGGTTCGAATCCCTCCGCACTCGAGGTAAACTTTATGAAAGGTAAAAAGCAGAAAAATATGTCAGTTTCTCAAAAAGCGCTCGCAGCACGTTCAAAAGCATCTAAACTTTCTAAACAAAAGAAATCAAGCTTTCTTCGTGATCTGAAAGAAGAGATGAAAAAAGTTTCTTGGACGACAAAAGATGAACTGACGACCTGTACTAAAATTGTATTGGGATCTGTTTTAACTCTTGGCCTTGGTATCTATGTCGTTGATCTCTCCCTCAAAGGGACATTGGATGGAATCCGAGCATTAGCACACCTTATAGGGTTTTAATAATGAGTAGTAAATGGTATGTCATTCAGGTCATTTCAGGACACGAGAAGAAGATTAAGAAGGCGATTGAAGAGAATCGTCAAGCTCAAGGGATGGAAGATCTCGTTGAAGAGGTTTTAGTGCCTTCTGAAAATGTCGCAGAAATGAAGAAAGGTGAACAAAAAATAAGTGAAAAAAGACTTTGGCCTGGATACGCGCTTGTGAGAATGACTCTGACGGATGAGTCGTGGAATTATATCAAACAGACCAATGGAATAATTGACTTTTTAGGTGGAGGGAAGCCTGTTCCTCTTACAGAAGGAGAGGCAGCTGAAATCTTAAGTGACTTACAAAATCGTAAGGATGAAGTTGTTCAGAAACATCAATTTGCTGTTGGAACGACTGTAAAAATTGTAGATGGAGTGTTTGTCAATTTCACAGGTAATATTCTAGAGATTTTTGAAGAAAAAGGTCGTATGAGTGTCATGGTTACAATTTTTGGACGAGATACTCGTGTAGATGATCTAGAATTTTGGCAAGTTGAAAGTGCGCCTGCAGACGCAGAGATAGAATAAGGGAACGAAAATGGCAAAGAAGAAATTAGAAAAAATAATCAAACTCCAGATACCAGCTGGGAAAGCAAATCCAGCTCCTCCGATTGGACCAGCACTAGGTGCTGCAGGAGTGAATATCATGGCGTTTTGTAAAGAATTTAATGCAAAGACACAAGATAAGAGCGGGAATATTCTTCCAGTTGTAATTTCTGTTTATGGAGATAAAAGTTTTACTTTTATCTTAAAAGAACCACCGATGTCTCAACTCATTTTGAAAAAAATGAAAAAAGATAAAGGTTCTGGAGTCCCTAACCGTGATAAAATTGGGAAGATTAATAGAAAAGAAGTCGATGAAATTGCAGAAGCTAAGATGCCTGATCTTCGAGTCCGTTCAAAAGAAGCGGCGCATCGAATGGTTGAAGGAACGGCTCGCTCAATGGGTGTTGAAATAGAAGGCTAGGGTATATGGGAAAGAGAAGTAAAAGATATAAAGAAATTCTAAAAAGTGTCGATGTTGAAAAAGCATATATGCTTGAAGAAGCAGTGGACGTTTTAAAAAACTGTCCCGCTGTCAAATTCGATCAATCTGTTGAGTTTGCTCTTAAAATGGGAGTAGATCCACGTAAATCAGATCAACAAATTCGAAGCACAGTCATGCTTCCCCATGGGACGGGAAAGAAAATTACAGTTCTTGTCTTTACAAAAGGGGATAAGGTCAAGGAAGCCCTTGATGCTGGAGCTGAATATGCTGGTCATGATGAATATATAGAAAAAATCAAAAATGGATGGACTGATTTTGATGCTGTGATCGCCACTCCAGATATGATGCGTGAAGTTGGAAAACTTGGAAAGGTTTTAGGACCTCGAGGACTGATGCCAACTCCAAAAGCTGGCACAGTGACCACAGATGTTAGTAAAGCTGTCACTGAGTTAAAAAAAGGGAAAGTAGAATTTAGAGTCGATAAAAGTGGTGTCATCAATAATTTCGTTGGTAAAATCTCTTTTGCTAAAGAGATGCTCCTAGAAAATATGATTACGCTCCTTAGTGCGATTATAAAGGCTAAGCCCCCTACTGCTAAGGGTAATTATTTAAAGTCCCTCTATCTCTCCTCGACAATGGGACCAGGTTTGAAAATTGATCTATCATCGATTCCAAATATTTAAGGCTACGTAGAATATGAGAAAGGAAAAACAATTACTACTGGATGACATTAAAAGTAAAATTAATACAGCACCGGCGCTCGTCGTGATGAGTTATCAAGCGATGAACCCAAATCTTGCCTCTGATTTTCGAGGTGAGATTATCGAGAACGGTGGATGCTTTACTGTCATGAGCAAAAGGCTTCTAATGAAAGCAGCTCAAGAAGCTGGAATAACAATTGGACGAGAGGTCCTTCAAGGCCACATCGGGGTTGTTTTTGCAGGTGAAGACGCTGTTGCAGCAACAAAAGTCATTTATAAATATAAAGACCAAAACAAGAATCTTATTGATGTTCTTGCAGGCCAATTTGAGGGGAAAATGTGTTCCCCACAAGAGGTTGAGCAAATCTCTAAACTACCAAGTCGCGATCAGCTTAGAGCTGAATTCCTTGGGCTTCTTGAAGCACCAATGTCACAAACATTGGCAGTTGTTGAAGCTCTATTATGTAGCGTTCCACACTGTTTAGAGAATAAGTCTGCAAAAGAAGAATAAAAAATTTAACTGAGCAATTAAAAGAGGTTTACCGTGTCAGAACAAAAAATTCAACAATTAGTAGATGAACTCAGCCAGCTTACTGTCCTGGATATGTCGAAACTTAAAACCGCTCTCGAAGATGCATGGGACGTTAAGGCTGCTGCTGGAGGCGCTCCAGTCATGATGGCTGCACCTGCTGCTGGCGCTGCAGAAGCTGCTGCAGAATCAACTGATTTCCAAGTGATACTCGAAGCGTTTGCTGCTGATAAAAAGATTGGAACGATCAAAATCATCCGTGAAATCACAGGTCTTGGGCTTAAAGAAGCTAAAGAACTCGTTGAGTCAGCACCAAAGCCAATTAAGGATAGCGCTCCTAAAGCCGAAGCTGATGAGATTAAGAAAAAACTTGAGGATACAGGTGCTAAAGTCACTCTGAAGGGACTATAAGCCACTTTGTGTTTTGTTGAAACCACCCTAGTGGTGGTTTCAAATAGAGTAGAGTCCTAACTCAGGGTTCTGCTCATTCTTGTTTTTGTGAATCAAACCGGTGTCTTAAGGCGCTAAAGTAAATTCAATAAAGCTTTTAGGGAGGCTTTCCATATGCTAAAAAGGGCCCCAGAACGGGTAAGCTTTCATGATAAAAAGGAGATCATAGATCTTCCTAATTTGATCGAAATCCAGCTTAAATCCTTTAAGGAATTTTTTCAGTCGGATAAATTACCACATGAAAGATTACGATTGGGACTCGAAGAAGTTTTTCAAGAGATTTTTCCAATCAAATCTTATGACGAAAAAACGATCTTAGAATACTTATCCTATAATCTTGGTGTTCCAAAATATTCTCCTGAGGAATGCGTAAGACGTGGAATCTCATATAACGTTACACTTCGCGTAAAATTTCGTTTAACTGATGAAACTGGGATCAAGGAAGAAGAAGTCTATATGGGAACAATTCCCCTGATGACTGTTGAAGGAACCTTTATCATCAACGGAGCAGAAAGAGTTATCGTTTCTCAGTTGCATCGTTCTCCTGGGATTTCCTATGAGCAAGAAAAGCATGCAAAGGGAAGTATTCTTTATTCGTTTCGTATCATCCCTTATCGAGGAAGTTGGTTAGAAGCTGCTTTTGATATCAATGATAATATCTATATCTATGTTGATAGAAAAAAACGGCGTCGAAAAGTTTTAGCGACATCTTTTGTCAGAACTCTCGGTTACTCTTCAGATGCTGATATTATCGAAGAATTTTTTGATACATGCAAAGTGAAAATCCGCTCTGAGAAAGATTTTACCCGTCTTATTGGTAAAATTTTAGCTGAAGAAGTTGTCGATGAAGAATCAGGTGTGATTTACGGTAAAGCTTCTGAAAAGCTGACAACAGCTATGCTAAAAAGAATGCTCGATGCAGGGATCAATTCGGTTAGAATTGCTGAAGATGCGGATGAGATGAGTCCGATCATTAAAATGCTTACGAAAGACCCTACCGACTCTTATGAATCAGCTCTGAAAGAATTTTACAGAAAAATTCGACCAGGTGAGCCAGCGACTCTTTCAAACGCTCGTTCAGCGATTATGCGTCTTTTCTTTGATCCAAAACGATACAATCTTGGTAAAGTAGGTCGCTACAAACTCAATCGTAAACTCGGCAAAGAAATTACAGATGAAGAGCTTGAATTTGTCACACTTAGAAAAGAAGACATCGTTGAGGCACTTAAGTATCTTATTCGACTGAAGAAAGGGGATGAAAGAGCTCGCACAGATGATATCGATCACCTTGGTAATCGTCGAGTCCGTTCAGTAGGTGAGCTGATTCAAAATCAGTGCCGTATTGGACTGGCCCGCATGGAAAAAATCATTAAAGAGCGTATGAACCTCTTTGATTTTTCTGCAGATACCCTTACACCTGGAAAACTCGTTTCAGCTAAAGGACTTGCCGGTGTCTTAAAAGATTTCTTTGGACGCTCACAACTCTCACAATTTATGGATCAAACGAATCCTGTGGCTGAACTTACGCATAAAAGACGTCTTTCCTCATTGGGACCAGGGGGTCTTAACCGGGAACGTGCTGGATTTGAAGTGCGTGATGTTCACGCAAGTCACTATGGAAGAATCTGTCCTATTGAGACGCCTGAAGGACCAAACATTGGTCTAATCACATCTCTATCCTCATTTGCAAAGATCAATGAATTTGGCTTTATCGAAACTCCTTATCGGATGGTTCGTGATGGAATCGTAACTGAAGAAATTGAGTACATGACTGCCGATCAGGAAGAGGATTGTGTTATTGCCCAAGCCTCAGCCCCTCTTGACGAATTTAATATGTTTGCTGAGCCGATTGTGTGGGCAAGATATCGTGCAGAATCTCTAAAAATCGATTCTGGAAAAGTCACCCACATGGATGTCTCTTCAAAACAGCTTGTTTCAGTTGTTACGGGATTGATTCCATTTTTGGAACATGATGATGCTAACCGTGCTCTTATGGGATCGAATATGCAACGTCAAGCTGTTCCTCTCCTTAGAACACAAGCACCTTATGTTGGTACAGGGCTTGAAAAACGCATTGCGCGAGATTCTGGTGCAGTATTGATCGCAGAAGATGATGGAAAGGTTGAATACGTTGATGGATTTAAGATTGTAATTGCTCCTAAAACAAACCCTATCGACAAGAAGACGTATCGACTTAAGAAATTTTTACGCTCGAATGCGGGAACATGTATTAACCAAACACCATTATGTCAAATGGGTGATGAAGTCAAAGCAGGAGATATCCTTGCAGACGGACCCGCTACAGATAAAGGCGAGGTTGCCCTAGGGAAGAACGTCCTTGTTGCCTTCATGCCATGGTGTGGTTATAACTATGAAGATGCCATCATCATCTCTGAAAAATTGATTAAAGAAGATGCCTATACATCGATCTATCTTGAAGAATTTGAACTCACAGCACGTGATACCAAACTTGGAAAAGAAGAGATCACTCGTGATATTCCAAACGTTTCAGAGGAGTCTTTAGCCAATCTTGGAGAAGATGGGATTATTCGCATCGGTGCGCAAGTTAAAGCCGGAGATATTCTCGTTGGAAAAATCACACCGAAAACAGAGACAGAACTCTCGCCTGAAGAACGCTTATTACGCGCTATTTTTGGTGAAAAGGCTGCCGATGTTAAGGATGCTTCACTTCTTGTTCCTCCAGGAACAGAAGGGGAAGTGATCGATGTGAAAGTATTCAGCAGACGCGATCGCCTCTCAAAAACAGACGATGAACTTGTGGAAGAAGCGACACGCATCAAAGATATTCACAAAGAATATAAGGAAAAAGAATCAGATTTAATTATTCAATTGCATGAAAAACTTGGTGCTCTTCTTCTTAATGATCAAGCTCCAGAGCCCATCATGCATCGTATTACAGGCGATATTGTTGTAAAACAAGAGCAGACCTTTACACAAGATCTCATCGAATATTTTGAATCAGAAGATCCAAATAATCTGATCTTTCCTACTTGTGATATGTATCAAATGCTCAAAACAATCCTTAAGGATCATGAAATCGAATATCAGAAGTTGCAAATGCAACACAAGTCTGAAGTAGAATTTATGAGAAAAGGGGATGCAGAACTCGATCCAGGTATCATCCGTCAGGTGAAAGTTTACGTTGCAACAAAACGAAAGTTGCAAGTTGGGGATAAAATGGCTGGGCGTCATGGAAACAAAGGGGTTGTCTCAAACCTCGTTCCAGTCGCAGATATGCCATATCTGTCAGATGGTCAAACGATCGAGATCATTCTGAACCCGCTTGGAGTGCCTTCTCGAATGAACATCGGGCAGCTTCTAGAAACGCACCTTGGATTTGCTGCTAAGAAAGCAGGTATCTACGTCAAGAGTCCTGTGTTTGAAGGGTTTCCTGAATCGGAAATTTGGAACATGCTTAATGTTCATGGCTCGGAAGGTGGCGGTAAAATGCTCCTTTATGATGGTCGAACAGGAGAGCGTTTCGATAACCATGTTGTTGTCGGTTACATTTACATGTTAAAACTTTCTCACCTCGTCGCAGATAAAATTCATGCGAGAGCGATTGGACCCTACTCACTTGTCACACAGCAACCGCTTGGTGGTAAGGCTCAAATGGGTGGTCAGCGATTTGGAGAGATGGAAGTTTGGGCGCTTGAAGCCTATGGTGCGGCACATCTTCTTCAAGAGATGCTCACGGTTAAATCCGATGACGTTCCAGGAAGAACGCGTATTTATGAATCGATTGTAAAGGGTGAAAACACTCTAAAAGCTGGAACTCCAGAATCATTTAATGTTCTTGTTAAAGAAATGCAAGGACTTTGCTTGGACATACGTGCTGAAGTAGCCCCGGAAGAAGTATAATCTGTTAGGAGAATGAATGGATCACGAGGAATTTAAACAACAGCATTTTGATAAATTAACGATCAAAATTGCTTCAGAAGATGTCGTTCGGAATGATTGGTCTCGAGGTGAAATCAAAAAGCCAGAGACAATCAACTATCGTACATTTAAGCCAGAAAAAGGCGGGCTTTTTTGTGAGAAAATCTTTGGTCCAACGCGTGACTGGGAGTGTGCCTGTGGAAAATATAAAAAGATCAAGCATAAAGGGATCGTCTGTGATCGTTGTGGCGTAGAAGTTACACTATCAAAAGTGCGTCGACAAAGAATGGCTCATATTGAACTCGCAGTTCCTGTGGTCCATATCTGGTTTTTTAAAACGCAACCTTCTCGTATTGGTAACATTCTAGGAATGTCCATTGCAGACCTCGAGCGCGTAATCTATTATGAAGAGTACATTGTTGTCGATCCAGGTCGTTCTACGCTGGAATTCAAGCAACTCCTCAACGATGTTGAATACCGTGAAGCTCAAGAAAAGTGGGGTCCAGATTCATTTAAAGCGATGATGGGTGGCGAAGCGATTCAGATGATTCTTGCAAAAGAGGATCTTGCTGGACAAGTCATTGAACTCAAAGAAAAACTGAAGAAGACTCGCTCAATGCAAGCGCGTATGAAACTTGCTAAGCGACTAAAAATCATCGAGAGTTTTACCCATTCTCCGAATAAGCCTGATTGGATGGTCTTGTCATGTGTTCCTGTCATTCCACCTGATCTCCGACCACTTGTTCCTCTTGATGGAGGACGCTTTGCGACTTCAGATTTAAACGATTTATACCGCCGCGTGATCAATCGAAATAATCGACTTAAATCGATTCTTCGCTTAAAAACACCGGAAGTGATTATTCGCAATGAAAAGAGAATGCTTCAGGAAGCAGTTGATGCTCTTTTTGATAATGGACGTCATGGACATCCAGTCATGGGCGTTGGAAACAGGCCACTTAAAGCTCTTTCTGAGATGCTTAAAGGAAAAACAGGACGTTTCCGCCAAAACCTTCTCGGTAAAAGGGTCGATTATTCAGGTCGTTCGGTTATTATCGTTGGTCCTGAACTGAAATTCAATCAGTGCGGACTTCCTAAAAAGATGGCTCTCGAGCTCTTTGAACCCTTTATTGTCAAAAGACTAAAGAGTCGCGGGTATGTCTATACAATCCGATCAGCTAAAAAAATGATTCAAAGACAGGCTCCTGAAGTATGGGATGTTCTTGAAGAGATCATTAAAGGGCACCCTGTTTTACTTAACCGTGCGCCGACACTTCACCGTCTTGGAATTCAAGCGTTTGAGCCAGTGCTCATTGAGGGAAAAGCGATTCGGATCCATCCTCTCGTCTGTACAGCCTTTAACGCCGATTTCGATGGTGACCAAATGGCTGTTCACATTCCTCTCTCTGTTGAGGCACAACTTGAAGCTAAACTTCTGATGATGGCACCCGATAATATCTTCCTACCATCTTCTGGAAAGCCGGCTGCTGTACCTAGTCAGGATATGATTTTGGGGCTCTACTACATCATGCATGATCCGATCTATGATCCAGAAACCAAAGGTAGAAAGATCAAAATCTTCAGAGATTCTGAAGAGGTTCTTCTTGCTCTTGGATGTGCAGGTGGTAGTTACAATTGGTTTGATGGTGAAGAAGAAAATAAGCGTAGTGATGATTTGGGTCGAGGTCTACATATCCACGAGCGGATTAAGTTGCGCTTGGAAAGTGGGATCATTGAAACCACTCCAGGACGTGTTCTCTTCAATACAATTGTACCAAAAGAACTAGGTTTCCAGAACTACGCATTGCGTAAGAAAAAAATGAGTGAGCTCGTCTTAGCGACTTACAAAAAAGTTGGGCTAGAAGCGACCGTCAAATTCCTAGATCAATTAAAAAACCTTGGATTTGCTCAAGCGACTAAATCTTCTCTCTCTATGGGAACACAAGATGTTTGTATTCCAGAAATTAAAGGGAAGGTTCTCGAAGAGACTCATCAAAAAATTGCTATCGTTATGCAGCAATATGAAGATGGAATCATTACTGATGGGGAAAGAAAATCAAAGGTCATTAGCATTTGGACAGAAGTTTCAGAGCTCTTGGGAGAGAAACTCTTTGAGCTTATTAAGGAACTTCGCGGGACTGAACTCAATCCTCTCTATCTTATGATGGATTCTGGAGCTCGGGGAAACAAGACGCAGGTTAGACAGCTTGGAGCACTTCGTGGTTTGATGGCTAAGCCTTCAGGGGAGATTATTGAATCACCCATTACTTCAAATTTCCGTGAAGGATTGAGTGTTCTTGAATACTTTATTTCTTCTCACGGAGCTCGTAAAGGACTTGCCGATACAGCGCTTAAAACTGCCGATTCTGGTTATCTTACACGTCGTCTCGTTGATGTTGCACAGGATGTACTCGTTACAGAAGATGACTGTGGTACTTTGAATGGTATTGAAGTGGCACCGATCAAACAAGGGCAAGAAGAGCTTGTTCCTTTGAAAGATCGTATTTATGGTCGTGCCGTCTGTGACGATGTCTACCAGCCAGGTGATAGCACAAAGCTACTTGCAAAATCTGGAGATATTCTCGTAGTTAAGCAGGCCGAAGCAATCGATGATGCTGGAATCGAAAGCATCCGTATCCGTTCGACACTTACGTGTGAAACAAGACGAGGTGTCTGCGCACGTTGTTACGGAACTAATCTTGCAAATGGAAGACTTATCGCCCAAGGTGAGGCTGTTGGAATTATCGCAGCTCAGTCCATCGGTGAGCCTGGAACGCAGCTTACTATGAGAACGTTCCACCTTGGAGGGATTGCATCTGCAAACCTTAGTCCAGAAATCGATGCAGATCAAGATGGTATCTTGATTTATCAAGATCTCCGGATTGTGCAAAATGAAGAAGGCGTCTACCTAGCACTCAATAAGAATGGATTCCTACATATCGTAAGAGATGAAGGACGACCAATTGAAGAATATAAAAAGCTCCTTAGCACCAAATCTCTCGAACCTCTCCAAACATTTGCCATTGAACTTGGAACACAAATCCTGCTTCCAGATGGTGAAAAAGTAAAGAAGGGAACTAAGATTGCGCTTTGGGAACAGCACAATATTCCGATTATTTGTGAGCGCCCAGGTTTTGTGAAATATGAGGATCTCGTTGAAGGGATCTCTACTCAGCGCAACGTCAATAAACAGACTGGACAAACAGAACTTATCGTAAAACAACACCGCGGTGAGTTGCATCCACAGATCGTCATCTATTCTGACAAAGAATACAGCGAACTGATCGGAACTTATGCAATTCCATCTGGTGCGATTGTTTCTGTTTCAGAAGGTGAGAGCGTTAAAGCTGGTATGATTCTTGCTCGACTCCCACGTGGAGCCATCAAGACGAAAGATATTACCGGAGGATTGCCACGTGTTGCTGAGCTATTTGAAGCACGTAAGCCCCGCGATGCAGCAGAAATCGCGAAGATCGATGGAATTGTTGACTTCCGAGGTGTTCAAAAGAGCAAACGAATCGTTGTTGTACGTGATGAAGATACTGGCTTAGAAGAAGAGCATCTCATCCCGCTTACAAAGCACTTGATCATCCAAAGAGGAGACCAGGTTGTTAAGGGGCAGCAGCTCACAGACGGGCTTGTCGTTCCACAAGAGATCTTAGAAATTTGCGGACTGCGTGAACTTCAAAAGTATCTTGTTAACCAAGTTCAAGAGGTCTACAGACTTCAAGGTGTTGATATCAACGATAAGCACATTGAAATTATCGTGCGTCAGATGCTACAGAAAGTACGCGTCACAGATCCAGGTGATACTACCTTCCTCTATGGTGAAAACGTCGATAAGAAAAAGTTCCACCTGCACAATGCAAAAGTTATTGAAGAAGGCGGAAAGGCAGCGCAAGCAGCCCCTGTTCTTCTTGGACTTACTAAAGCATCGCTTGGAACCGAGTCGTTTGTTTCAGCAGCCTCCTTCCAAGAAACAACACGTGTCCTTACCGATGCTGCATGTGAAGGAAAAACTGACAATCTGCTCGACTTTAAGGCAAACCTCATTATGGGACATGTTATCCCTGGAGGAACTGGTTTCTTTGACTACAATACGCGTGTGAAAAAACTCAAAGAGTTTGAAGAAGAGGATGTCCTCGACTTTGCCTTCTCGGAGTAGGAAGCATGGGAAAGTGGAAAAAGTCATCTGAAGCGCTCATCGATCTCTTTCATGAGATGATGGATCAGTTCGAGAGAGCAGATCGGAAGAAGATGTTTGGTTATCCCTGCTGTTTTTACAATGGCAACATGTTCACTGGTCTGCATGAAGAGAATTGGGTGCTCCGCCTTCCTGAAGATAAGCGTAGCGAGATGGTCTTAAACTATCAAGCTACGCAATTTGCTCCCATGAAGGGACGCGTAATGAGAGAGTATCTCATCATCCCACAAGAAATCTTGAATGATGTTTCCCTTTTGAAAAAGTGGATTCAGACATCTTTAGATTATGCCCAGTCGCTTCCAAAAAAAGAACCCAAACGCTGAATTATCCATTCAGAGATGTTTGAGTTTATGATTGAATGGCACTCTTAAATAATTCAATTTTCTCTACCGTCTCGGGAGGGAAATCTTGCTCAAAAAACGTATCTATAGCGGAATGATTCCCAAGTTGAACAACAATTCTGTTGAGCTTTTCAACATTTGTAGATTCAGTCTCGAAGATTTCTAGAGCTTTTTTCATAAATATATGCACTATGGCCTCTTCAGCAAAAGTGGTAAACTCAGGATTGTTGAATCGGGATATTCGGGTTGTAAAATCAGAAAATTGAGAGCATTCTGGATCTATTCTTTTTTCGAGTTTGTCAATTGCTTCTTCTTTTTGATCCTCTTCAAACTCTTGATAAGCGAATTGAACAACATATGAACAATTATATTGATGATACCGCTTTTCAACACCTTCATTATTAAATTTAACCGCCATAATTTCCTCCATTTTTGAAACCCGGGTTGTGCGGTATAGACATCCCATCTAAAAAGTCTTTTTCACCAGGATCTTCTGCCTAAATTTTGCCTACTTTATCAAGTATGTCCAAAATTTGTGTAGAAGATCCTGGTAAAAAATACAATTTTATCTGGAACATCTCTACCACACAACCCGGGTTTGAAATAAGGACGGAAAGGTATCAAAAATGATGTTTTTTTAAAATCATTTTCAGTGGATTTTAGAGCTGTTTTGCGACCCAATCTTCAAGCTTGCGAGTATCCTTTGCAAAGTTGCGGATCCCTTCGGAAAGCTTTTCGGTCGCCATCGCATCCTCATTGAGCATCCAACGGAAAGACTTTTCATCAACTTTGATTTTTTGTAGATCCATTCCAGCTGCATTCTTCGCATCGAGTTTGTGGGCGACTGCTCCTTCAGCGTCTTGTAGCTCTTGTAGCAATTTGGGGGCAATGGTAAGAAGATCACAGCCAGCAAGCTCTAGAATCTCATCCATATTCCTAAAACTGGCTCCCATAATCTGTGTTTTATGGCCAAACTTCTTGTAGTAGTTATAAATCGCAGTTACAGAAACGACCCCTGGATCTTCATCGGGAGCGTAGCTTTCTTTTCCTTCAGCTTTTTTGAACCAGTCAAGAATCCTTCCCACGAAAGGGGAGATGAGCGTTGCATTAGCTTCAGCACATCCTATGGCTTGAGCAAGGGAGAACATGAGAGTCATGTTACAATGGATCCCTTCTTGTTCAAGCTGACGTGCAGCGAGAATCCCTTCCCAGGTGGAAGCCAGTTTTATGAGAACTCTTTCTTTTTCAATCCCCATTTCTTTATACATTGCGATATACTCATGGGCTTTTTTTAGACTGCCCTCAATATCAAATGAGAGGCGAGCATCCACTTCAGTAGAAACACGACCTGGAACGATCTTTAAGATTTCAACGCCAAAATTCACAAAAATCTTAGTGATGATCAGTTCTTTCTGTGCCTCTTTACTGCCACCTTTTTTCTTTCCATACGCAATAGCATCTTGCAGGATGGGCTGGTATTCTTCAATTTGGGAAGCTTTTAAGATAAGTGAAGGGTTAGTTGTGGCGTCCGTTGGCTTATACTTTCGAATCTCATCGATTTCACCTGTATCTGCAACAATTGTTGTGTATTTTTTCAGTTCCTCTAGTTTGCTCATCGTCTCCTCCAAGATCATTTCTCTTGATCATAAAAAGTTCACCAATAAAAGAAAAGGCTCTTTATATTTGATTGAGAGTGAGATAGTGATGGCCTAGTGAAAGGGTAATGTCGTTGTTTTCTGAAAGGATGGAAAGAAAGTCGGGAACAATTTCTGGAGGGATGCGTAGGCGCTGACCTCCTTCAAGTCGTGAAACGATCATCGTAAGCTCTTTTTCAGGTGTGATCAGTGTCAGCTGGGCTTTTTTAGGATCATTATTATAGCAGGGGATGGTAAAGCTATGCACATTGATGTAGGCATGTGTTTCATCACCATGCTTTATGATTTCAACTTGTAGGTTATTAACAGGATCATTCAATCGGGTGAAAACGCGCATTGATGGGTGGTTTCCAGTTTTTAAGGTTATCTGCTGCCATGGGGGCTTCTTCTGACACCCTATTAGCAAAACTAGAAAAACTTGGACCAGAAGCTGGTAAACGTAGCGCTGCGAATGTTTCTTTTGCTTTTTCAAATTTTGTCTCTACTGTGTTTTGAATTTTCTCAACAGCATCCATTCTTTGTGACATATTAGCCAATTTCGAAAGCAATTTTTCCTGTGTCTCAATAATTGAATCACAAAGTCGATTTGCCGCTTGGAGTGTCATTGACATAGTACTTTCCTAAGGTTCTTCTCTAGGAGGAATGTGGCTTGCCTTTACCAGTATTAGAAGAAGCAAAAATAATGCCGAGGGTGACCATTGTTATGGCTCCAATAGACAGGGCGATATTTTTAAGCGTTTTGCGGTTTTCTGCTTTTTCTTTGTCTACGGATTTTTTTTGAGGTGGTGTGGTTGGTTCTGCCCCGATCAGTGAGATGGAACAGAGGAGTGCTATGACTTTAGGGAGATGCTTCATCTACTTGACCTTTTTGAATCAATTCTTCCTGAACTTGTTGCATGGTAGCAATTTGCCAGTAAACGCCTTTTTCTTCAAAGGTATTTGTAAGAAAGGCCTCAAATGTTTTCCACGGTTTCCCCTTAAGGGAATCTTTTGATGGAGCCCACGTTTCTTTTAACGATGAGATGGCTGCTTTGAGCTGCTCCTTTTTTTCTTGAGTTTCAAGTGTACAAAAGACGCATTTTTCAATTTCTAGCGATCGGAAGCTTTTTAAAAATTCGGGATGGAATTCAGGAAAATCATCTTTAAGTGCGACGCCGGTTAGAATGTAGGCGTAGCCGTCTTTGATGAGAATGGATTGAAGTAGGCGCACATGACCCCAAGAATTTTTGGTTTCAATTTGTGAAAGATGTGCTTTACCGCTTTTGGTTTGGAGGTAGCCGAGTTCGCGCCAGCGGTTTTTCTTATCGGAGAGATGGATCTGTTTGACTTTCGAGATGTATTCTTTTAGCGGAAGGGCAACTTCTTCAATTGCGAGATTCATGGAGGGGGTAAAACTCTTTTTTCGATTGCAGATGAAGCCAACTTTAACGCGGGGTGAAAGGGCTGCTGGATCGGCGAGATTCCATTTTTTTGGGGGATGGAAGGAATAAAAGGGTTCTTTTGCAAAGGTAAGGGTTGTAAGAAGAAGAAAAATACATTTAATTGCAATGCGCATGGCCGCTACCCCCGTTACTGTCATCTGACGTACTTGAACTGATTACTGCTGCCAAGATAGCAATACCAATGGCAAGCCCGATTCCCCAACCAAGCATAGAGAGACTGATTCCTGTTGAAACGGCATCAGCACTTCCGCTTCCCACATAGGAATTCGAGCTCCTCCTATTATTAGCATAGGATTTATCAGACTGTGATTGGGCATGCAAAGGTGACGAAACAATAGAAATGCATATGCCGACTAAACACACGATATTTTTTATCATGAAATGCTCATCCTCTCAATAACCAGTGTGATTCAATGATATTGCATGTTGAGAAAGTTTAGTTCAATTTTTTCTTTCATGTCATGGGTTTTCTTGCAATTTATCATTTTTTTGCTTATGATGCCAAGAAGAGGTAACCCTGAAGGATCGTTTTATGCAACCTACCGATACTGGTCAAGATAAAGTTAAAAAAATCTGTGAAATTCTAACGAAAGAAACTCTCGAGCCTGCAAAACAAGAAGCGGATGGGTTGATTTTGAAAGCAACGCAAGAAGCGGAAGAGATCTTGCTCGAGGCGAAACGCAATGCTAAAAGAATTGAAGAAGATGCAAAAAAACGGATCGAAGAAAAAGAACAAATTTGTGCAGCTTCTTTAAAGCTTGCTGCAAAACAAACGCTGTCAATGCTTAAACAGGAAATTGAAAAAGGGCTCTTTGGACCACGCGTTCACGCAATGCTTTCAGATGAAAGCCGTGACCCGAAAGTGATTGCTAAGTTTATTGAAGCACTTGTTGAAGGGATAAAAAAAGAGGGTCTTGATGGAGATCTGGAAGCATATATCGCAAAAAATGTTTCTGTCGATCTTGTCAACAAAGAATTGACGAAAGAGGTATTAGATTCACTAAAAGAAAAAAGTGTCAAACTTGGACCTCAAACGGGAGGGGCTGAGGTGAAGGTTGTCGATAAAAACCTGATTCTCGATCTGTCACATGAGGCTCTACAATCTCTTCTTTCTCGCTATGTACGCGACGAATTTAGAGAGACGCTCTTTAGTGTATAATTAGGTATGAAGAGCTATTTCTATGTTATCACAGCGCTCCCTGCACTCGATGTAGGATTGAAGCCGGAGATTACTTTTCGGGCTCTTCTTGAGATGTTTCAAGAAAATTTAACGCCGTCAGATCTTAAAAAGACGTATGCTGTGCGTCAATATATTGATTTTTGCAATATCGAGCGAATTCTTAAGAGTGAACCTCTCGATCGCAAAGGGAATTTAAACCAAAATCAGCTCGATGAAGCTCTTTTAAATGAAGAAATTCTTCCTTCATATTTATTCGAATTCTTAGATGAATTCGATACGAAGGAAAAACAACTTAAGAATTTTCCACGGGTTTTTGTTCTCTATTTTAAGGAAAGCACTAAAAAATATCGGGGTTTTTTACGGAAGTATCTCGACTTTGAGCGGAAACTTCGGCTTGTTTTAACGGGATATCGTTGTAAGAAGTTGGGGCTTGATTTACTTGAGCAACTGCAGTATGAGGATTTTCATGATGAATTTGTCATGCAAATCATAGCGCAAAAAGATCATCCACAGTTTGAATTTCCATTCGAGTTTTTGGACCTTCAAGAGCAGCTTGGGAGCGTAGGTGATGGTCCCTTTGATCAGTTTCAGATGATTTTACGCTATCGTTTTGAAAAAATTAGAGAATTAACGATCGATGATCACTTTTCTATCGACCTTCTTCTCTCGTACATGGTGCAATTGATGCTTTTAGAAGAATATTATGATCTTGATGAGCGAAAAGGGGAAGCTCTTTTAAACCAAATATAAGGGATAAAAAATGAACGATTCGACAACAGGACATGTGACTCGCGCTTTTGGAAATCTTCTTCATGTCAAATTTAATGGTCAGGTCAGACAGGGTGAAGTGGCGATTGTGATCGTCGGTGAGGAACATCTGAAAGGGGAAGTGATCGAAATTGCCGGAGATGAGGCGAAAGTTCAGGTTTATGAGGATACACGCGGGGTTGCATTTGGAACTCCGGTAGAATTTACCAAGCATCTCCTTGAAGCTGAGCTCGGTCCAGGTCTTCTTAGTTCGATTTTTGATGGCCTTCAAAATCCACTTGAAAAGGTGGCTGATGCTTCCGGTCTTTTTCTTCAGCGTGGTGTCTATCTTCCACCCCTTGATAAAGTCAAACATTGGGATTTTCATCCAATTGCAAAAATTGGAGAGACGTACGTTCGCGGAGATGAACTTGGTTTTACCATGGAGGGAAGGTTCCATCATAAAATCATGGTCCCTTTTAATTTCTTCAAGCGTTACAAACTGACATGGCTTGCGAAAGAGGGTTCTTACACAATTGAAGATGTCATTGCGCGTGTTGAAGATGAAGAGGGGAATGAAAGAGAAATTTCAATGCTCCAAAAATGGCCTGTTAAGGCACCTCTGATTGCTGGTCGCAAGATTAAAGCAGCAAAGATGATGGATACGGGGCTGCGTATTCTCGATACGCAATTTCCGATTTTGAAGGGGGGTACATTTTGTTCTCCAGGACCTTTTGGTGCAGGAAAAACGGTCATGCAACACCACCTTTCGAAATATTCTGCCGTCGACCTTGTTGTTATCACAGCGTGCGGAGAGCGTGCTGGTGAGGTTGTTGAGGTACTTAAAACATTTCCCCATCTGATCGATCCTCATACGAACGAACCGCTGATCACACGCACAATTATCATTTGCAATACGTCATCTATGCCGGTTTCAGCACGAGAAGCGTCTGTATATATGGGCGCGACAATTGGTGAATATTACAGGCAGATGGGACTTGATGTCTTGCTCCTTGCCGATTCGACTTCGCGTTGGGCTCAGGCGATGCGTGAGATGTCGGGAAGACTCGAAGAAATTCCTGGTGAAGAGGCGTTTCCAGCTTATTTGGCCTCTCGGATTGCAGCCTTTTATGAGCGAAGTGGCTTAATTGAATTGAAAAATGGACAGAAAGGATCTCTTACAATTGGTGGGACGGTATCTCCAGCGGGTGGAAACTTTGAAGAACCTGTTACGCAGGCTACGCTCTCAGCTGTCGGCGCGTTTCATGGGCTTTCAAGGTTACGATCTGATTCAAGGCGGTATCCTGCGATTGACCCACTGATTTCTTGGTCGAAATATCTTGAGGATGTGGGAAAGGAACTCAGCCATCAAGTTGAAGGCTGGGGTGAGATGGTCAAACGAGCTGCGGATATTTTGAAATGCGGGGATGAAATTGGAAAGCGGATGGAGGTTGTAGGAGAAGAGGGGATCACGATTGATGATCTTGTCATCCATCTCAAGTCTGAACTGTATGAATTTGCTTATCTTCAACAAAATGCGTTTGATAAAGAGGATGCGTATTGTCCACTCGAGCGTCAGCTTCCTCTCTTTCAGCTCATAAATAAGATTTTTGAAGCGCATTTTGATTTCGAATCACATGATGAAGCGCGCGCATTTTTTCAGGAGCTTCAAAGCAATGTGAAAAATATGAATTTTATGCCATTTGATTCGCAAGGATATGAAGATTCTTTCGCAAAGATTACAGAGCACGTTGACCACCGGATCAATCAAAAGAAGGTAGCTAGATGAAGAAGGTTTACGACAGGATCATAAATATTCGGGGAAATCTCCTCACGATTGCTGCCAGTGGAGCGCAACTTGGTGAACTTGCACAGGTACATCGTCAAAACGGTGAGATTACGCTTGCCTCCGTACTTAGTATTGATGGCGAAAGGGTAACCTTGCAGGCTTTTGAGAATACACGGGGGATATCAACCGGAGATCGGGTCATATTATTGAATAAACAGATGAAGGTCACCTCGGGAGAGGCTCTATTTGGTCGCCGATTCAATGGCTCTGGAGATCCTATCGATGGAGGACCTGAGATCATTGGAGAGGAAATCGAGATTGCACAACCCTCTTTCAACCCTGTAAGACGTGTTGTCCCACACCAACAGGTGCGTACGAATATCCCTATGATCGATGTTTTCAACTGTCTTGTAAAATCGCAAAAAATTCCGATCTTTTCCGTTGCAGGAGAACCATACAACGCACTTTTAATGCGGATTGCCAACCAAACCGATGCTGATGTGGTGATCATTGGGGGAATGGGCCTGCGCTATGATGACTATCAGGCATTTATCGATAATTCAGAGAAGTCTGGTTCGCTTGAGAAGACGGTGATGTTCGTTCATAAAGCCACAGATCCTGCTGTGGAATGTCTGCTTGTGCCCGATATGGCACTTGCGTGTGCAGAAGAATTCGCTGTACGCAATAAGGATGTCCTCGTACTACTGACCGACATGACTGCGTTTGCAGATGCGATCAAAGAGATTATGATTACGATGGATCAAGTGCCATCGAATCGGGGTTATCCAGGATCCCTTTATTCGGATCTTGCTTCCCGCTATGAAAAAGCGGTTGATATCGATGGAAGCGGCTCGATTACCATCATTTCAGTCACGACGATGCCAGGTGGTGATGTTACGCACCCCATTCCTGATAATACAGGCTATATCACAGAAGGGCAGTTTTATCTTCATGATGATCAGATCGATCCTTTTGGATCCCTGTCACGTTTAAAACAACAAGTTATTGGAAAAGTTACGCGTGACGATCATGGAGACATTGCAAATGCGCAAATTCGCCTCTATGCCGAATCTAAAAAGGCGCGCGAGCGGCAGAGTATGGGCTTTAAACTCTCAAAATGGGATGAAAAATTGCTCAACTACTCTTATCTTTTTGAAGATCGGATGATGAATCTTGAAGTGAATATTTCCTTAGAAGAAGCGCTCAATCTTGGTTGGAAAACGCTTGCTGAATGCTTTGATCGACATGAAGTGGGGATTAAGCAGAGCGTACTCGAAAAGCATTGGCCACGAGGAGAAAATGGCTGAACTGAAGCTGACAAAAAATGAACTAAGGGATCAGCAGATCAAGCTTACACAGCTTGAGAGGTATCTTCCAACCCTTCAGCTCAAAAAGGCGATGCTCCAAACCGAAGTGCAACTGGCCGTATTGGAAATCGAAGCGTTGCAAAAAAATCGAGATGCAATCAAAGAAAAAATCTCCCGCTTTCAGTCTCTTCTAACAGATCCTTCTAGCCCAACACTATTTAATTTGATCAAAATCGAAGATATTCATAAACGGTATGAAAATGTAGCAGGGGTAGAGATCCCACATTTTGAAAAGGTGGTTTTTGGATCTCAAGATTATCCTATCTATACGACACCTCTGTGGTTTGATCAGGCAATTGTTGTAATGAAAGAGCTTTTGGTTGAAAAACAGAAAATCCTTATCGCTGAGGAAAAAAAAGCTGCTCTTGAAAAAGACCTTAGGGAAGTATCCATCCGCGTGAATCTTTTTGAAAAAATTCTTATTCCACGCATTCAAGGATATATCAAAAAGATCAAAGTCTTTTTAGGTGATCAACAGCTATCTGCAGTAGCACAAGCCAAAGTTGCCAAGCAGAAAATCATCCTTCGAAAAAAGGAGCATAGCTACGCATGATCATTGATGTTGTTAAGTATCTCTTTGTTGGCGTTCCTGAAGACCTCGATCATTTCTTTGAAAAAGCCCAAAAAGAAGGGTTCATTCAGTTTATTCCATCAAACAAGAAAAAAGGCGCTGATTTTCCGCAAGATGTACAGGATTTGATCAATGCGCTCAAGGCATTGCGTAAGCAGCCTAAGATGAAAGAATTTGAAAGAGTTGAAAGGGATCCAAAAGAGGTCACAGAACGGATTTTATATCTTAAAAACACGATTGACGCTCTTTATGAAGAGCAGCGGATTCTTGATGCGGAAATTCTGCGGATTGCCCCTCTGGGTGATTTCTCCTTGGAAGAGATTCGAAAGCTCGAGCATGAAGGCCATCGAAAAGTGCAATTTTTCTGCGTTAAAACTGCAAAACGGCACAAGGAAAAACTCGGTGAGGATCTCATTTATCTCAATACAGAATATGATCTGGATTATTTCATGAGCGTAGATGAGAAGGTGAGGAGCTTTCCTGGTATGATTGAGATGCGCATCGAACGTTCCTTAGGCGAGCTAAAAAATCGCTACGGCGAACTGAAAGATTCCATTCACAATTATGAAGGGGAACTTAAAGAGCATGCAGGGTACATCCATTTCCTTAAAATGGAACTTACGCGTCATTTTAATACCTCTTCTCTTGATTTTGCCAAAACCGAAGTTACAAAACCTCTTGAGGGGGCTCTGTTCTCGGTTGAAGCATGGGTTCCAAAAAACCGTCGAGTGGATATCACGAAACTCTTAGAAGACTTCAAAATCTTTGCTGAAGAAATTGCCATTGAAAAATCGGATCGCGTACCCACCTATATGGAAAATAAGAAATTGGGCTCAGTGGGAGAGGATCTTGTCCGAATTTATGATATTCCAGCAACAGATGATAAAGATCCTTCGCGTTGGGTACTTACATCCTTTGCCATCTTTTTTGCAATGATCATCTCAGATGCAGGCTATGGCATGATTTTTCTTACCCTTGCCCTATTTTTACGTTTTAAATTCACAAAGTTAGAGGGGATGGTACGTCGCCTTGTCACTCTGCTTACTGTGCTTGCATCCACCTGTATCATCTGGGGAGTTCTTACTGGTTCCTATTTTGGGCTCGATTTGGCCCCTGGTAACCCGGTCAATAAAGTCTCTATGCTTCATCATCTTTCAATTGCAAAAGCAGATTATCACATGAAAATGAAAGATGATGTGTATGAAGACTGGATCAAGAAATACCCACAACTCAAAGATGCCAAAACTGGAGAGCAATTCCTCAGCGGTGCCATCGGTGAAAAAGAAGGGCATAAAGTGTACGAAGTCGTCGTGGAGTTTCATGATAACATTCTCATTGAAATCGCGATTTTAGCTGGGATCATTCACGTTGCGCTCTCACTCCTCCGTTACTTCCGTCGCCATATAGCAGGTCTTGGGTGGGTAGCAGCCATGCTCGGAGGCTACCTCTTTTTCCCATCGATGCTACAAGCAACTTCCATGGTGAATTTCTTGGGACTGATTTCGAAACCTTTTGCGGAACATATAGGAATTCAGCTTCTTTATGGAGGGATGGGCCTCGCCTTTTTATTAGCCTTCATCCAGTGCCGTGTACGTGGATTTGCAGAGATTGCAAAAATCATTGAGATCTTTGCCGATGTTCTATCCTATCTGCGTCTTTACGCCTTAGCTCTTGCTGGGATGATTTTAGCAGCGACCTTTAATGGAATCGGAAAAGAACTTGGATATGTTGGAGGATTTTTTGTGATTTTGATCGGTCATTGCGTCAATATCACACTTAGCACTATGGGAGGCGTGATCCACGGACTGCGTCTTAATTTCATCGAATGGTATCACTACTCATTCGAAGGGGGAGGGAAAACCTTTAACCCACTAAAACTACTTAAAATTAAATAGGAGATGATCATGAATTATGGGATGATAGGACCTGCCATTGTCCTCGGTCTTGGATGCCTTGGAAGTGCCGTTGGATGTGCCATTGCAGGAATGGCGTCACATGGAGTGATGAGCCGCGTAGATGAAAATCACGCAAAATTTATCGGGATGTCAGCCCTTCCCTCATCACAGGCGATTTATGCCTTTGTTCTTATGCTGCTTATGAGTCAGGCTATTAAAGCCAATACGCTGTCAGCCGCATCGGGAATTGGAATTGGAGCTTCTGTTGGACTCGCAATTATGATTTCAGCTATATATCAAGGAATGTGTGCAGCGACAGGGATTCAAGCCTCAGCAAAACAGCCTGCGGTTTACGGAAAGTGTTACGTCGCCCTTGGAATCGTAGAATCTTTCTCACTATTTGCCTTTGTCTTTGCCCTAATACTCATTTAAGGAATATATATGGCTCGGATAGAAAAAGATACCCTGGGGGATGTTGAAGTTCCTGATGATAAATTTTATGGAGCGCAAACTCAGCGCTCGCTCAATAATTTTAAAATCGGAACAGAAAAAGTCCCTCTTGAAGTGATCAAAGCACTTGCGATTGTCAAAAAGGCAGCTGCCAGTGTCAATTGCGAAGAGGGGATTCTACCCGAAGATAAAAAAGACCTGATCCATCAAGGAGCCGATGCCATACTCGCCGGTAAGCTCAATGACAATTTTACACTCGCCGTCTGGCAAACCGGATCAGGTACGCAAACCAATATGAACGTCAATGAGGTGATTGGCAATTTTGCCTCAAAATTGGCAGGGACACCCCTTGGCTCTAAACAGCCTGTTCATCCCAATGACGATGTGAACAAATCCCAATCCTCAAATGACACCTTCCCGACAGCTATGCATATCGCAGCCACCCTGCAAATCAAACAGCACCTTTTACCCCATCTTCACACGTTTCAAAAAGAGCTCTCAAAAAAAGCTGAAGCCTTCATGCCACATGTCAAGATTGGACGCACCCATTTGATGGATGCCACACCTGTGACACTTGGTCAAGAATTCTCAGGCTACGCTTCACAAATTGCTCACGGCATTCAAGCCATAGAAAATGCGCTTCCCCACCTCTCAGAAATTGCTCTTGGCGGTACAGCTGTAGGGACAGGCATTAATACCCCTAAAGGGTATGCAAAACGTGTTGCTAAAGAGATTAGTAAATTGACAGGCGAAACCTTTACATCCGCACCGAATAAGTTTGAAGCACTGGCAGCAGATGATGCCATGGTTGAAATGAGTGGCGCACTTAAGCGTGTTGCCTGTTCCATGATGAAGATTGCCAATGATATTAGATGGCTTGCTTCAGGCCCCCGCTGTGGCATCGGAGAGATCCGCATTCCTAGCAATGAGCCAGGCTCATCGATCATGCCAGGGAAAGTAAATCCCACGCAATGTGAGTCGATGACCATGGTCGTTACACAAGTTTTTGGAAACGATGCGACAATTGCCTTTGCCTGCTCGCAAGGCAATTTTGAGCTCAACGTCTTTCGTCCTGTCATGATCTACAACCTGTTACAATCAATCCAGCTGCTAGGCGATAGCGCCCAAAATTTTACGGAGAAATGCCTCATTGGCATCGAGCCCAACTCTGAGCGCATTGAAATGCTACTCAATGAGTCGCTGATGCTAGCGACAGCGCTAAATACAGAAATAGGGTATGAGAAGGCCGCAAAGATCGTCAAAAAGGCCTATGAAGAGGGGACCACACTAAAAAAAGCGGCCCTCGATCTTCAAATTCTGACCGAGGACCGCTTCGATGAAATCGTCGATCCTAAAAAGATGGTTCACTTCGATTAACGAAATAAATCCCTGTAAACATTGTGTAATATTTCCTCAAGCTTTGCTGCAGCCTCTCCGCCTTGTGCTTTTGCGGCTTTTTCATAATCTGCAAACCAACCACGTCTTTCGATAGAATGATCTTCGCCTACATGTCTAAAATGCTCTACAATTCGCTCAAATCTAGGAATGGCTCTTGAATAATCTTTTTTTCCAAACCAGGTAGATGATCTACATTCAGTAAGTGCAAAGCGCAAATCAGCTTGGAGATGTCTAGGAACTGTTGTAACATGAGCCTCGATCGAATCACCCTCTAGTTTGCCGACGCGACCTTTGACAACATCCTGGGCTTTTTTCTCTTCCTTAGTTTTAGGAGGAGTCACTTTTGCTGCGATTTGATCAGCTTTTTTGTGCTCACCTAGATATCTTAAGGCTTGTATATAGTTTTGTGGCCATTGTTTGCCAACAGCATTTTTCTTCACAAGATTCAAGTCTATTAAAAGCTTGAATGCCGCATCATAATGGGTTGTAGCAGTTTGAAAATCCTCTAAAAATCTGGTGTTTTCAGCTTCTTGGTAAGCTCCTTGAGCAATTTTCAGGTGAGTTAGAAATGTCTTTTGCTTTACTTGTGGGGTCTGAAGCAATTGCTTATAAATCGAGAGGGCTTCTTGTGAGCTGCCTGCTTTTCGATATTTATCTGCCAATACATCTAAGGGACGATCAACAGTTTCACCAAGCTTCTGTAGAAGACTAAATAGAAAAACTTGTTGATTATCATTTCGACCTTGGATCTGGCTCGATACATAATTTTTCAATGCAACACGATTAGTTTCATTTAAACGGCTTACTCTTGCATCTTCAAATAGCTCTTCAAGCGCTTCATATTTCTCATCTCTATCGCGGCGACTGACGTTTGTCCAAAGAAGAAATAGATGGATAGACTTGTTGAGGTTGCCTTCTTTCATTGATCTTCTTAAAAGCGTATCTCCCCACTTGGTGTCGGTAAAGAGGAACTCGGCATTCTCATCAACCGTTTTAGCTGTGAGACGATCCCAAAAGTAGGGCTTTAATGCGCTGACATTCTTCTCATGGAATTCTTGCAGAACGCTTTCAGTGATATCTAGTTTTTCGGACACATCTTTATTAGAAGAGAGCATTGCGAGGAATTTCCCAGTTACAGGGAAATTGATATTGTCATTGTCAATGCTACTGCGTACGCTTGCTAAACAGGTGCGGATTTGCTCATCGTCTAACTGATTATTTTTGACTGCTGCGTGAAGCGTTGATAGAATGTGCTTATCGATAAGAACGGGATTACAGCTATCGGTAAATCCAAGATAACTCAAAATGAGTTGAATAAATTTTTCAAACGAATTCGTTTCAACAAGTCCACGACTTGTGACTTTAACGTGTTTGCCTTGAAGATCTACGAGCGCTTGGATTTGACTGGTCACTTGCTCGGGACTTCTGGCAGTTTGATGATCTGATAATTGTGTTAAATAAACCATAGTTAACTCTTATTATATTATGCTGGTTATTGTTGTTTATATTTTAATGGTAAATTGATTAATTTTCAACGAAATTAAAAACTATGAAATAGTTAAAATTTTATACGTAACAAGATTGAAATTTAATGTTTAGAATTAATGTGAATTCCAATTCTAGTTATAAAGAAACGGAAACATAAAATTGGATGTGTAAATAAACTTTTAATTACGATCCAAGTGCTTACGCTTTTAATTTCTTTTTTGATGAGTTTTGGCAAATTTAAAATTGCATCTTGAATCCAGTCGGGATATGGAGGGGGTAGAAGCTTTGGAAGGGCTTTTAAAGGAAAGAATTTAATGTCACGTGTTTCATCACCTTTGGATGCATTTCCTTGTAAAATTTTGCATTCAAAAAGGTGTGAAAATTTTGTCAGACGGTGTTTTGGGCTATATTCACCCACTTTACGTTTAATTTTTACTTGATAGCCCGTTTCTTCTGCCATTTCACGCAAAATAGCACTTTCAGGGCTCTCATTTTCATCGATTCCGCCACCTGGGAGGACCCAGACGGGAATATCGCGTCTTTTGATTAAAAGAATTTCTTGTCGGTTTTCGGAGAAAATAACTCCGTGAATGCTTTCTTGTTTCACTTTACATAAGGATGTTTATAATTAATGCCTATGATGTCACGATTGTTATTTTTTTTTCTGCTTTTTCTTCCCGCCTGCCAAAAATATTATGTTTCCGTAAATCGGATTGGAGTGGGGCGAAGTAGTCTTGCAAGCACATTTGTCAAGAGTCCGGATCCACGCCAAGAAGATCCCCCAAAAGGGGAAAAGCTGCTTATTAGCTGGAATCTTCCAAGAGAGTATCTCGACAAGCCATTAAGATTGTCTGTCGATCTTATTTACCGTGATTATGAAGAGAAGCACGTGAATATTCAGGTTGAGGGAAGACGGGGGATTGAAGAGATCTCACTTCTCGATGAAGAATTTAAAAAGACGCGTGGTTTTTTGACATATCGTGTGATGCTCTATGATGAGAAAGATCAGCTTTTAAAAGAGTGGCAGCATCAACTTTGGGTGAAATTAATCAAGATCGATTGAAGTTCTTTAATGAGACTTTCTGTTTCATCCCAACTGAGGCAAGGATCTGT
Source organism: Chlamydiota bacterium (assembly GCA_021772315.1). Lineage (GTDB taxonomy): Bacteria > Chlamydiota > Chlamydiia > Chlamydiales > Simkaniaceae > JAJFMF01. Next base: position 493,458 of record JAJFMF010000012.1, on the reverse strand, counting down.
GATAGAAACATTGGGGTCATGACTTTTTTGCTTGGGAGCGTAGGGCTGGTTACCATTTTCTATATGGCTCTCTAGCATCATCCCAAAGAGGTGATTATTCCCTTTACGAATCTGCTCAATGACAGAATAGAAAACTTCAGCTTGCTTATCACTATTTCTTGAAGAGTTTCCATGAGAGCAGTCGATGAGAAGAGGTGTATGTAGGTTGAGTTCATGACTCTTTTCAAGGACTTCCCGCACAGAATAGGGATCGAAATTGGGTCCATCTTCAGCGCCGCGTAATACGACGTGGGAATAAGGGTTACCTGTCGTTTTTTTAAGCGCAATTCTTCCCTCTTCATTCAAGCCAAAGAATTGATGAGGAACGCTTGCTGCGATCGCACCGTGAATGGCAACATCGATGTTCCCATCTGTTCCATTTTTAAAGCCGATAGGGATGGATAGACCTGATGCAAGCTGCCGATGTGGCTGTGATGCTGCAGTACGCGCTCCAATCACACCCCAAGATATAAGATCATCGAAATAAGGCGCTGCAATAGGGTCTACAAATTCCATTGCAAGGGGGAGTCCAATATCTGTGAGATCTAAAAATAGCTGTCTCGAAATGGAAAGTCCCCGAGCAATATCGTGGCTTTCATCGAGATGGGGATCGTAAAGGATCCCTTTCCAGCCGACAAGGGTGCGTGGCTTTTCAATGAAAGCCCGCATGATGATATAACAATCGTCGGCCATTTCATCAGCTAGTGCTTTAAGTCGTCTTCCATACTCTAGACTCGATTCGATATGATGAAGAGAGCAGGGGCCACAGATGAGTAATAGCCTTGGATCCTTCCTTAGGAAGATGTCCTTAGCGATCTGCCTAGAAGAGGCAATGAACTCATTTTGCTCAGTTGTAAGCGGTAAAAGTCGTTTCAGTGTTTTAGGAGAAGGCAGGTCCATATTTTAAAGGATTTGTTTAAAGCGGCTGATCGTAACAAAGACATTCCCGTTATACAAGCATTTTTCTTCACTTTGATTTTTAATCCCATCTACTTTATGCTTTCTAGGGTTATCCGTTGGGAAAAATATTTTTAAGAGAGTTTCTTATTATGTCAAATGTTCAATCTTGGATCGATCAGCTCAATGAATGGATCTGGGGTCCTCCACTACTTATTCTTCTTGTCTTCGTCGGTGTCTATTTAACAATTCGAACGCGCGCACTGCAATTTCGTTATCTATATTATGCCCATAAACTCGCTTTTAGTCGACATGATGATGGAGCCCAAGGAGATATTAGCCATTTTCAGGCGCTAATGACAGCGCTCGCTGCGACGATTGGTATTGGAAGTATTGCAGGTGTTGCCACAGCTATTGCAGCAGGTGGGCTTGGAGCGCTCTTTTGGATGTGGATTGCAGCGATTGTTGGAATGGCCACAAAATATGGCGAAGCGATCTTAGCGATTAAATATCGAGTCAAAGATAAAAAAGGTGAGATGTGCGGCGGCCCGATGTACTATATCGAGCGGGGAATGAAAACGAAATGGCTTGCTGTCACCTTTGCGATTTTAGGTGCTGTAACAGCGCTTGGTATTGGAAATCTTGTTCAGTCTAATTCTGTTTCACAAGCGATGTCAGATATACTCAATGTCAAACCCGTTTGGAGCGGTCTCTTATTGATGCTCTTTACAGGTATTGCCCTGCTTGGCGGAATTAAAAGTATCGGAAAGGTCTCTTCCATCTTGGTTCCCGCAATGGCAATTTTTTATATAGTTGGTGGACTGGTGATCATTTGCATGCGGATTGAGATGGTGCCCGATGCGTTTGCTCAGATTTTCCGCGCGGCCTTTACAGGGCAAGCTGCAGTTGGAGGATTTGCTGGGGCTGGTGTGATGCTAGCAATCCAGATGGGAATTTCGCGAGGCGTATTTTCAAGTGAAGCAGGACTAGGATCCTCTCCCATTGCCGCAGCAGCTGCAAAGACAGATACGCCTGGAAGACAAGCTCTTGTTTCAATGTGCAGCGTATTTATCACAACGGGGATTGTCTGCACGATCACAGGTCTTGTGATTGCCGTTTCTGGTGTTCTCGGAACGATAGGCCCTGATGGAACGGTGGTCGATGGATCCGCAATGGCGCTTAAAGCCTTTGATGCCATCATTCCCTATGGTGGGCTCATCGTGACAATAGCTCTTATTCCTTTCGCCTATTCAACAATTCTAGGTTGGGCCTATTATGGAGAAAAATGTATGGAGTATCTCTTTGGCGAAAAGATGACTAAATTTTATCGTATCATCTTTACCCTCGTTGTATTTCCAGGGGCCATTCTCAGCCTTCAGTTTGTCTGGGGGATTGCGAATGTGATGAACGGTTTAATGGCCTTTCCAAATCTGATCGGTCTTTTTTGCTTAGCAGGTGTGATTGCCCGCGAGACGAAAACCTTTGAACAGATTTTACGCGATGAGAAAAAAGCCAAGAGAGATAAAAAAAAGAAAAAACGCGATAAGAAATTAATGGCATGACATATACCTCTGATAAGCTGATCCATTTTCTCAATCTCATCGACGCATGGCTTTGGGGAAGGTTTCTTATCATCATTATGGTTGCCCTTGGCATCTATTTGACCTTTCGACTGAAGGGGATGCAATTCCGCTACTTGGGCTACGCTCTCAAGCTGGCCTTTTCCAGACACGATGAAAAGGCAGAAGGGGATATCAGCCAATTCCAATCACTCATGACCGCCTTAGCAGCCACCATCGGCATAGGAAGCATTGCAGGAGTTGCCACGGCCATTGTGGGAGGAGGACTCGGTGCCATCTTTTGGATGTGGATTATTGCACTTTTTGGAATGGTGACAAAATTTGCCGAAGCGCTCCTAGCTGTCAAATATAGAGAAGTAGATCACCGGGGTCAGATGTGCGGCGGCCCGATGTATTATATTCGCCGCGGCCTCAATTGGAAAATCCTAGCGGGTGCCTTTGCCATCTTTGGAGCGCTGTCAGCCTTTGCCGGTGGCAACATGACACAGTCCAACTCCATTGCCGATGCCATGTTTGATCTCTTTCAAGTGCCCCATCTTTGGACAGGTATCGTACTTGCCATCGCAACAGCTGCTGTGATCTTAGGCGGTATTGGAAGTATTGGAAAGGTCTGTGCCTATCTCGTTCCTGTCATGGCCAGTATGTATATCGTCGGCGGACTGATCATCTTGATCTATCATTACAAAATGATTCCTGCGTGTTTTTTAGAAATTTGCACAACAGCCTTCACAGGACAAGCGATGCGAGGAGGCTTTGTAGGAGCCTCAATCATCGCCGCCTTGCAATTTGGTGTAGCACGCGGCGTCTCATCAAACGAAGCAGGTCTCGGAAGCGCGCCCATTGCAGCCGCTGCAGCAAAAACCGACGTTCCTGGGCGCCAAGCTCTCATTTCCATGACAGGTGTCTTTCTCTCAACCATGATCGTCTGTTCGATCACAGCACTTGTTATCTGCACAAGCAATGTTCTTGGGGATTTTGATAGTATGGGACGCGTGTTAAATGGGGCGCCCCTTGTAATGAAAGCCTTTCGATCCGTCCTTCCTGGTGGGGGACACATTGTCGCAGTTGGGGTGATACTTTTTGGTTTTTCTACCATTGTTGGCTGGGCCTATTATGGAGAAAAATGCATTGAATATCTCTTCGGAGAAGGGATTCTCATCTACTACCGCGCGATCTTCTGCCTCATCGTCCTTGTTGGAGCTTTGCTGAGCATAGATGTTGTCTGGCCTATTGTTGACATTATGAATGGACTAATGGCTCTTCCCAACTTAATTGGTCTTTTTGCCCTCTCTGGCATCATTATCGCCGAGTCGAGGAGCTTCTTTGATCTCGTCAAAAAAGAAAAACTCCAAAAGTAGCTTAGGGGAAGATTTTACAACAGATGTCAACATGTCATTAATGAACTAGGAATCTGAGGAGTCATCATCGAAGGAACCTAGATTGCCTAAAATACTTTGTAAAAACCCTGTAGATGTCCTTAATCTTGTTCCGCGGTCAATATTTGTTTGAAACTGCACATTAACTCCACCTCTTCCTGATGTTAGCTTTTGAAGCAGTTCTAAACTAGGGTCTCTAAGTGATATGAGAATGTCGATTTCTTCTTGAAACTCACTCTTCAGATAACCTATTTCTATAAGATGATTTAGTGACTCCTGTAGGTTTCTTATAATGGATATAAAGTTCCAAGATTGATCCTTATTAAGGTTAGTAATCCACTGTTTTTCAATGAAGATTTTTATGGTTTGGGCGGATTTTCTTAGGTAATTTAGAAAATCCTTATCATTGAAAATAGCATAGCCTTCAAAGGAAAAAGCAAAATTGAAAACATTAGACAGGCGTGCATAAGTATTTCCAAGAAATACTAACTCTTCTTTATTCATGGTTTGAGAGATCTCATGCAATTCCCTAAGTGTGGATCTAAATTGTTTATTCAATGTATCGATATGATCAAAGGCCTCATCTCTAACTACATTTCCATAATAAACATCAAAAAAATCGATGATTACATTAAGAATTACAAGCCTGGAATTAATGGAAAGCGTTTCTGATTTAAGTGCGTTTTGAATCCCATATTCAACTAGAAATTTTCCTAGGCGGTTAAATGCTGGTATGAGGGATGGATCATTCCTGAGTTGATCAGAATTTAAATACAATCCTGGGTCAACCCCTGCTTCATGTAGTACATTGAAACTTAGTTTGCTAATGTCGTACTGATCATCGGGACTTTCGGCTGATGCCATGCCCGCTGAAATATCATCGATGAGATTAAAAAACGCTTTCTCTGTCTGCATTTGTTGTTGTTCACCATTTATCATCGATTTCAAATCAAACATAATTGCAGGCAGAAGAAGCTGGTATAGGCTACGTTTTAATTTAAAATAGGGGGTAATTGTTTTAGCTAGATTTTTTTTTATCCCTAATCTGTCTTTTAATCCTTTGTAGTCATAATTATTAGGAAAATAATACACGCCATCAATGTGATTCTGGTTGATTTGAACTAGGATGATTCCAATGGGTACAGAGTGGTATTTATCTCTTTGATCTTTTACCCCAATTTGAGGAGGATTAGTAGTATAGAGGGGTACTTCGACATAACTACCACATTTTTTCACAAGATGTTCTTTTAGAGGGGAGTTATAGAAGTAGTGTTCTGGGATGTAGTTCCTTTCTACATAATGTGAACCTTCAGCGGTGAATTTATGGTCGATTAAGTGCCCGCCTTCATAATTGGCTCGATCTCGATAGTTTCTTGGGTCAATGGGGAAGTCTTGACTTTGGATAACCCGGTCTTTGTCATATTGAATGTAGGTGCCTTTTCTTTCATTTTTCCGTGTGGTTTTGGTTTTTATGCTAGTTGTTACAGAAGTTGCAGCAGCAGAATCATTTGCATCTGTAAAAATCAAGCCTTGAGAATCATTACCAGATCGGTAGAGTTCGATCCGATCATCTCCTTCAAAACTAAAATATTTTAAACCATTGGAGGTCTGGCACCCGCAGAGTTGTCCTGGTGTTACAACTCTGGAATGATTCCAATTTACAATTGTAGTATGGGGCAAGTGGAGCGTACTGCTTTCGGTTTTTATTGTGAATCGTTGATGATTTGTTTGAAGAGTATGAGCTTCTTCAGGAGTAAGAATGACTAATTCTAGCTTTTTTTTAGCGACCACAGCTGCCATGTATCTACCTCTGATTTTGAATATTGCAAAGCAGTATACTGGAAGTGAGTGTTTTATTGCACTCGGGTGAGGATTTCCTTGAGCTTTTCCTGAGCATCGGTGAGGCTTGTACGGACTTTTTGCACGAGCTCTTCTGGGGCTCTTTCGACAAAATTTTTGTTTTGGAGTTGATTTTCTAGGGATGTGATCTGCTTTTCGAGCTTTTCTTTTTCTTTTTTGAGGCGGGTGATTTCTTTTTCAAGCATGGCCTCAGGTAGGGGAATGTCCAGCTTGAGTTTGCCCACAAGCGTTGTGGATGAAAACTGGGCTTTGGATTCTTCTTGGTAGTAAATCTTTTCGAGTTTGATGAGGGAACGGAGGATTCCTTCTGACTTTTGGATGATGTCGACTTTATCACCGCTTAGGTAAAGGTTGGTTGCCATGCCTGGTGGTAGCTGCATTTCTGCGCGGATATTGCGAAGGGCGTAGACGACTTCTCGGATGAAGCTGAACTGATTTTCTATGTCTGGGTTGATGTCTTCTTTTGCGAGGCAGGTTGGGAAGGGTGCAACCATACAACTCTGTGAAAGGAGGGCTGCGAAGGTGTCTTTTGAATAGGGATCGGAAGCGTTGTTTGTAAGGTTAGGGAAATGCCCTTTTAAAAGCATGAAGAGCTCCTCTGTGATGAAGGGTGCCATCGGGTGCATGAGGCGAATTGTGGCAGTGAGAATGATGACGAGCATCTTTTGTTTGTTTTCTTTGAGGGCATCGTCGCCGATTTTCCCAAAAAGAATGGGCTTGGCCATTTCAACATAGTAGGCACAAAACTGGTTCCAGAAGAAGTCGTAGCTTTTTTTGGCTGCATGATCAAATTCATATTTGGAGAGGTGCGTTGTGACTTCATCAATTGTGCGATTGAGGAGGGAAAAAATCCATTTATCTTCGAGGGTAAGCAGTGTGGTATCCAGGCCGTTTGAAAAGCTGAGATTTTCTAGATTCATGAAGACAAAGCGGGCGCCATTCCAGATTTTATTGATAAAGTTTTTGTATTCTTCAAAGCGGCGCAGGTCGAGATCGATTTGTCTGGCATAGGTAGCGCTTGCGGCAAGTGCCATGCGCATAGCATCGGTGCCGTAGGAGTCGATGATTTCGAGGGGATCGATGACGTTGCCTTTGGATTTGGACATTTTCTCCCATTTTGCCTGAACATCTTTTGGGAGGGACTCTCCAAGATCGTAGGCTTTTTTCTCATCGGGTGAAACGTAGGCAATGTGCCCTCCTTCTCTTACGCGCCAGTAGGATTTGCCGTAGATGAGTCCATGGAGGAATGTTTCGGGAAAGGGGGGCGTTTCCATGGCGTAATTACCCATGAAGATCATGCGTGCGACCCAGAAAAAGAGAATATCGTGTCCTGTGATGAGTGTGGCATTGGGATAGAAGCGCTTTAGGTCGGGGGTGTTGTCTGGCCAGCCGAGCGTACTGAAAGGCCAGAGGGCTGAGGAGAACCAGGTGTCGAGGACGTCTTCGTCTTGTACCCATTCATCTGAGAGGTTTTCATCGTCAACTTGGCAGATGATTTTATTGGGATCGTCTTTGTGATACCAAATGGGAATGCGATGTCCCCACCAAAGTTGTCTTGAGATGCACCAATCGCGTAGATTATCAATCCAGTGGAAGTAGGTGTTTTCCCAATTTTTAGGGACGAGTTTTACTTGATCTTCTTTGACAAGGCGCATGAGGTCTTCTTTGAAGGCACTCATTTTTACGAACCATTGTTTGGATAGGTAGGGTTCGATGATGGCTTTTGAGCGGTATGACAGGCCTACGCGATGTTTGTGGGGTTCTATGCGTTCGAGAAGGTCGAGTTCTTTCATTTTATCGACAACAGCGACACGCGCCTCAAGCATGGTCATGCCGTGGAATTCACCACCATTTTCGTTGATTTTTCCGTCGGGTGTCATGATATTGATCATGGGAAGATCGTGTGTCAGGCCCATTTCATAATCATTGGGATCGTGCGCGGGGGTGACTTTGACAACGCCTGTGCCAAACTCTGGGTCGACGTGCCTGTCGGCGAAAATGGGAATGAGGCGATTCATGATGGGTAGACGTACTTTTTTGCCGATGAGATGTTGGTACCGCTCATCGTTTGGAGAAACGGCAATACCGGTATCTCCAAGCATGGTTTCAGGGCGCGTTGTGGCGATGATAAGTACACTCTCTTCACCTTCTATGGGATAGCGCAAGTGCCAAAGATGGGAGTCTTTTTCTTCATACTCTACTTCGTCATCTGCAAGGGCGGTTTGGGTAACGGGATCCCAGTTGACGAGATAATCTCCTTGATAGATCAAACCTGCATCATAAAGTTTTTTGAACATGACGCGCACAGCGCGGCTTGCTTCTTCGTCCATGGTGAAGCGTTTGCGGGACCAGTCACATGAGCAACCTAGTTTTTTCAGCTGAGAGATGATTTGAGATTCATGATCTTCCTTCCATTTCCAGACGTGTTTTAAAAATTCTTCGCGGGGATAGTCGGTGCGTCGTTTGTTCTCGCTGGCCATGAGGTGTCTTTCAACGACGGTTTGGGTTGAGATGCCGGCGTGATCAACTCCAGGGATCCAGAGGGTTTCAAAACCGCTCATTCGTTTCCAACGGATCAGAATGTCTTGGAGCGTATCGACAAGGGCGTGCCCCATGTGAAGTTTTCCTGTCACATTGGGAGGGGGGAGTACGATGCAGTATGAGGGTTTATCTGATGAAGAATCGGCTTTAAAAAATCCTTTTTCTTCCCAGAATTGATACCACTTATCTTCGACTTTTTTATGATCGTAGGCTTTATCCATAGTGGGGCAATGATATCATATTTTTGCTTTTCTTTCAAAGCTTAGAGCTTTTCTGTTGTCACCAAGGATGGCGTGATAAAGGGCAAGCTGACGATAGAGTTGGATTTTTTCAAAAAAGAAGGCGCTTTTCTCCCAGTTTTTTAGATCAAGAGTTCCTAAAAGATAGTGGCTAAATAGGGCGTTTGTCTGGGGGTAGGTTTCGGAGTTTTCTCGATAGAAATTCTGTGCACTTTGTTCACTTTCTTTTTTTAATAGGTAAATCCCATAAAGAAAATAGTAGGGGGATTTGGGGGAGTGGAGCTCATTTGTGGGAAGTTTTTTGATGAACGTTTCCGCAGCGTCGACATCCCCTGTCAAAAGGAGTGCCCATAGGTAGGTCGGTGTCTCTTCATATGTTGTCAGAAGAGTGGGTGCGTATTTAAGAGTTAACTTTTGATGTTTTTCATATTCTGGAGATGAAAATTTGAGATCCTCTCCCAAATAGAGGAGTGAGAGTTGGATGCGTTCTCTGAAGGGAGAATCTTCTGGTAAGCTTTGAAAGATTTCATTGAGTGTGATGGGACGATTGAGCCAGAAAGCTAGTTGAATTGCCAATTGGAGATGCACGTCTTCCTGATTTGACAAGGATTCGAGGGGAGGGATAAAAAAAGGAGATTCTAGATGCTCAATGAGTTTTTGAATGAGGTGTTGCATTTCAAATGAATGGAGCAGCTCTGGAACATGGCGAAGGAGAATGAGGGTAAAAAGATAGGTCCCTTTTCGGTCGGTTCTCGATGTTTCGTGCAGCCGGAAGAGGAGATGTTCTCTAATGATAGATTGCAGTGGATGTTTGGGGAATCTTCTGAGCGCCATTTCTAAGCATTTGGCTTCTTCCTCTAAATCATTTTCTGCTTGATAGACGAGTGATTTACCAAGATACTCTAAAGGTGCTCCAGGCGTTTTATGCAGCTTTTCAAACGCATCTAATGAGAGATTGAAAAGTGTTGAGCGTTTACCTTTTCGTTTTGTTTCTTTGCCTTTTTCAAGCAGGGCGATTCCTGAGCGAAAAAGTGCTTCTCGTCCTTCAGTTCTTCCTTCAAATGATCGGGCGATTTTCTTGTATTCTAAAAAGGCTTTATCGTAATTTTTGCTGGCTAAAAAGGCGTCGGGGATTGAAAGGCAGTTTACCATCACATTCTGACCCGCTTGAAAAACCTGAAACTCTTGTAGTTCAAAATCGGTGTCGCGGTAGAGCAGGCCGATATGCGTTCCAGCTAAAGGGACGTAGTTGACATATGTGAATTTTAAAATGCCATCGAGATAAAAGTAAATGTGATGGTCAATTTTGTCGATGCGGAGCGTGTGCCATTCATTTTTATTGAGAATCAGTTCTGGGAAATCCATCACGACGACATTATTCCGGAAAAGCGTGCTCCCTTTTTGCCCAATATAAAAGCAAAATCCCTCTTCCAAACCTTTACGCTCACTTTCATCGGGAACAGCTAAGAGAAATCCAATTCCATGCCCATTTTCCCCAAAACGGATGCGTGTTTCAATGCGGGTGCGGTCATAAAATGACTCTTTTGAGATCATGAGCATCACCCAATCTGTCTCATCAGTAATTTGGGAAATCGCTGTATGTTTTGTGAGAAGAACATTTTCTTGAAATTCCCAGTCCTCTTTATTTTCTATTGCAAGAGATTCAGCCAAAATCCATTCAGGATGTCCCTGAATATAATTTTCAACATCTTGAATCATCTCTTGAACGGAGCTGTAGCGTTGTTCAGGGTCAAATGAGAGGGCTTTTTTGCAGATGGCGGAAAGTTGTTTTGGGATTTCTCGATGAGGAGCGATATCCTGAGGCTCGATATATTTTTCCGTTTCTGCAATTTTTTTAAATTCTTTAATTGGGGGGCGGCGGAAAGGGAGTTTAAGCGCGAGCATTTTATAGAGAATCACACCGAGAGAGTAGAGGTCTGTTCTAATTGAAGAAACATTATGGAGCGCACGCTCCGGTGCCATATAGCTGATCGTGCCTACGATTTTTCCAGGCATGGTTAATTCAGTAAGCGGTGGCAAATCAATTTTATCATCTGAATTTTCTTTTTCATTTATAAAACAGGCTATGCCCCAATCAAGAATTAATACCTCTCCAAAATTACCTACGATGATATTTTCAGGCTTTAAATCACGGTGAAGGATCTTTTTTGAATGGGAGAAAGAGACAGCCTGGCAAATTTGTAAAAAAATGGGGATAAAAGACGAAATAGAAGGTGTGATTTCCCCCTCAGATTCGGCTCTGCGCGCTTTGAAGAGAAGTTTTTTGAGTGTTTCTCCCTCGATATAGGGCATGGTGTAGAACACGGAATGGTCATCTTGATGAATGTCAAAAATTGGCATGATTGAGGGGTGAGTTAGTTGCGTAGCAACTTTAGCCTCTCTTAAAAAGCGTTTACGCACCGACGCATGTTTGATCAAATCAGGACGAATCCGTTTGATTGCGATTTTTCTCTCGCACAGGGGGTCCTCGGCTAGGAAGACTTCACCCATCCCACCGATTGCTAAATTCTTAATGATTTGATATCTGCCAAGAGTTGCCATGCGTAGAAGGAAAGCTAAATACAATCTAGTTTTAGTTCAAGACTTTTTCTCGAATAAATGTTAACACCTAGGTATAATATGCCAAAAAACAGAGGTAATTGATGGTAAAGCGCAAAGTGATTTTAACAGGGGATCGGCCGACTGGTCCGCTTCATTTGGGGCACTATGTTGGGTCATTGAAAAATAGAGTTGATATGCAGAAAACCCATGAGCAGTTTGTGATGATAGCAGATGCTCAGGCGCTCACTGATAATGCCAAGACTCCCGAAAAAGTTCGAGATAGCGTTTTAGAAGTCGCTCTAGATTATCTTGCCGTTGAAATCGATCCATCTGTCACAACTATTTTTATCCAGTCTCTTATACCTGAACTTTTTGAACTTACCCTCTACTATCTCAATCTCATCACGTGGAATCGCCTTAAGCACAACCCAACTGTAAAACTTGAAATCAGGCAAAAAGGGTTTGGAGAGAGTGTTCCTGCTGGTTTTATGGTTTATCCAGTATTTCAAGCGGCTGATATCACAGCTTTCAAGGCCGATCTTGTTCCTGTCGGGGAAGATCAACTTCCAATGATCGAACAAACCAATGAAATTGTACGCCATTTTAACCAGACATACAACTGCAACGTGCTTGTGAAAACCGAGGCTCTTATTCCCCGTTTTTCTCGTCTACCAGGTGTAGATGGGAAGGCTAAGATGAGTAAATCTTTGGGGAACGCGATTTTCCTTTCTGATGAACCGAAGGAGCTTGAGAAGAAGGTTAAGAAGATGTACACCGATCCTAACCATCTTCGCGTTGAAGATCCAGGGCAGGTCGAAGGAAACCCCGTTTTTATTTATCTCGATGCTTTTGGAACTGACACAGACAAAATTCAAGAGCTTAAAGAACATTATGAAAGAGGCGGACTTGGCGATTCTGTTTTGAAGAAGTATCTTTATGAAGTCCTGGACGAATTTTTAACTCCTATTCGCAAACGCCGGGAAGTCTATGCAAAGGATCCAGCTGAAGTGATGCGCATGCTTAAAAAGGGCACAGCGGCAGCTCGAGAAGTTACATCAAAGACGCTTCAAGAAGTACGAGAAGCCATGAAAATCAACTATTTTCATTAACAGAATCAATTAACGCCCGTTCGCTTCGCTCTCTCAAGGAGCAAAGACGCAGAGAAAATTCTTTGCGTATCTTTGCGCCTCTGCGTCTTGAGAGAGCGGAGCGAACGGGCGTTAAATGGTTTTCACATAAATACGGTAACCCTAACTGGCTATATTTAGCAAAAATTCAGCCAGTTTAGATCGCTAAATTTATGTAAATACACCTCAAAACATTGATTGTTAGTTTCTTAAGGTTTTTCTTCTTCTTCTTCTTCTTCGATTTCAAGATTGATGTCCTCTTCGTCTTCCTCTTCAGGAATTTGGTAGGAATCAAGGAATTCGCGCACAAGAATAAAGAGTGCTCCCAGAACGAATAGAATCGGGATGAGAATCTTCCACGAGATATCGAACCGCGCGATCACAAAAAATCCTACAAAGACAAAAAGAGAAATTAGCATGTCATATGTGCGACCAAGGAGAAATTGTCTGAGGGCAAGGGGTACCCCAATGACAATCATGATCCCAGGCCACCATTTATCAAGGAAGAATAGGATCGCAATTCCAACAAGAAATAGGGCTGTTGAAATCGCTTTAGCTCTTTTTTTTGAAGTTCTTGGATGTGCCAATTATAGCCCCCTCTTTCCGTCACCTTTAAGGCGGTTTGGTGAAATGAAGTACTCGTTTGAGTTGGAGATGATGAGATCGGGGTATGAGGGCATTTTCTCAAGCTGGGTAAGTGGGTAAAAGGCAGAGAGAATCTTTGGTGCGAGATCACCTCGTTCTGCCATTTGCGCGGCGCTATAAAGGCAGAGACCAACACCGGTTCCTTCTCCATATCCTTCAAAAGAAATCTTGTTTCCTGAGAGATGTACTTTGAAATCGTTGCTCAGGAGTAAGCCTTTTCCTATCTCTTCTTGCAAGGTAACAAAGTCGATATCTTCAAAACGGAGACCGTCTTTAACACGAATAGCATATGTCTTTTTGGATTCTGGATCGGTAAAAAGTTCAATCCCTGTTACGCGGTTCGTTTTTGAGATTTTAGCAAGTTTATCTGTTGATATTTCCAATGACCAGAGACTTTCATCACGATCTTTTGCGGCAAAGTCTGAAGTGACACCGTGAGGACCGAGGGTATTTTTTCTATAGATGTTTTGGAAGCTAGCGGTTTTTCCAGCACAGTTGGTTGTCGACATTGTAGGGAAGGGTTGCTCTTCATAGGTCATGACGAGATGTCTAGTGCGTTCTACAGCACGATCTGTTGCGAGATTTGTAAGGGTAATGCCGTAGCCATAATAGCCGATCTCTTGTGCATTGAGATGCCAGAAGGCGTCATTATTAAATAGAGCTGTATAATAGGCGTGCGTCCGTTCGACAATCGCAATGGCATCCATAACCGATTGGGGATATTCATCTGTAAATTGGAATGTCATCATGGATTTTAAGTAATTTTCAATATCGACTTCATTGACGATTCGCAGGGAGCCTTCCACATGATAAATATCGATGCATCCTTTGTATTGAATCCCGTCGACAAAAATGGTTGTATCGGAGTTTGTAGGAAGAATACGGATTTGGTAGGTTCCAATGAAATCCTCGCCCCATTTGATCCCTTTTTTATGGGGATAGGCATAGTACCGCTTTCCTTTATATCCTGAACTGAGCTTGTGATTGGTTTTAGGATCGATGACTTTATATGAGCCTTTGACTTCAACGAGGGCTCCTTCAGAATTTTTTGATAGAAGGATTTTGATGGTTGCTGGTTTACTTTTCTTTTTCATGCCAAAGAAAGATCTTTCAGAGAGGCCTGCATGAGATAATGTAGGAAAAAGAATTGAAAAGAAAAACAAACAATAAAAAAGCTTGGATTTAAACTTCATGAATGGTCTACCTCACTTGTCTCTAGGCTTTTAGGGCGCCCAAGATGTTTATATGCTAAATTGGTGGCTTCGCGTCCTCTTTGAGTCCGTTTTAGAAGACCTTGCATCAAAAGATATGGCTCATGTACTTCGGAAAGGGTGTTTTCTTCTTCACCGATTGCAGCAGCTATTGTACCGATGCCCACAGGACCTCCTTCATGATGATCAATAATCGTTGTCAGAATGCGTTTATCTAACTCATCAAGACCACGATGATCGATGGAAAGCATTTCTAATGCAGTTCGCGTTGAGAGCTTGTCGACGCGATTGTCTGATCTCATCTGTGCATAGTCGCGAACCCAACGCAATAGGTTGTTTGCAATGCGGGGCGTGCCACGTGAACGGCGTGCGATTTCAAGAATGGAGTCCTCTTTGACAGCAACGCCTAAAATTTTTGCGGAACGGCTTAGAATTTGAAGGAGCATTTCTGGTTCGTAATAATCAAGACGGCATGTTAGGCCGAAACGGGAACGTAGGGGACCGCTAATCAGTCCATAACGTGTGGTTGCTCCAATGAGTGTAAAGGGGTTGAGTGTGACTTGTACGCTACGCGCTTGAGGACCTGAGTCAAGAAGAAGATCTAATTTAAAATCTTCAAGGGCGGGATAAAGATATTCTTCTATTTGACGATTAAGCCTGTGAATTTCGTCAATGAAAAGAACGTCTCCCTCTTGTAGGTTGGTTAAAATACCTGCAAGATCGCCTGCTTTTTCTAAAGAGGGGCCTGATGTCACGACAAGATTTGTTCCCATCTCTTTGGCAATGATATTGGCGAGTGTCGTTTTCCCGAGTCCTGGTGGACCATAAAAAAGAAGATGACCAAGAGGTTCATTTCGTTTTTTTGCTGCACCAACGTATACATCTAAACGCTGCATAATCTCATCTTGCCCGATGAACTCGCTCAGCGCTTCTGGGCGCAGTTTTTTTTCGAGTACTTGATCCTTTTTTGTCCATGAAGATTCGACATAATCAGCCATGATAGGCTCCACTTTATTCTTTCTTCCGAGTCTAGCAAGAAAACGAATGAGAAAAAAGAAAAAAATCCAGTTAATCTTCAGATTGCATTTATTAATTAGTGATCATATGATAGATCTAATATCTGAGTATTGAAAATAAGGATTTTTTGCATGAGTTTACAAGCTGATCGTTGGATTCGTAAAATGGCTTTAGAAGAGGGCATGATCGAACCTTTTTGTGAAGATCAAGTTCGTGAAAAAAATGGACAAAAAATTGTAAGCTACGGTCTCTCAAGTTATGGATATGATCTGCGGGTATCTGATAAATTTAAGGTTTTTACCAACGTTTATAATTCCATTGTCGATCCTAAAAATTTCCAAGAGGATTCTTTTGTTGATATCGAAGGTGACACATGCATTATTCCACCAAATTCTTTTGCTCTTGCTGTCAGCGTGGAATATTTCCGAATCCCTAGAGACGTTTTAACCATGTGTATCGGAAAATCCACCTATGCCCGCTGTGGGATTATCGTCAATGTGACCCCCTTTGAGCCCGAATGGGAAGGTTATGTAACGCTCGAGATTTCGAATACAACTCCTCTGCCAGCAAAGATTTATGCAAATGAGGGGCTAGCGCAAGTCCTCTTCTTGCGAGGGGTAGAAGCGTGCACGACGTCTTATGCGGAAAGGAGCGGAAAATATATGAAACAAGTAGGGATTACAATTCCCACTATTTAATGTATAATTATGTTATACAAAACTTAATTAAGTGTTAATTAAAGCGACCAGTTAATTTTGAGAAAACACACGAGACATTCTCAACTCTTTAGAACGCATCGGAAGGGAAAGATTCATCTCTTTTTTCTTCGGTATTGGTGGGTAATGCTCTTTTTGGCTTTTTCATATGGTGTTTATGATCAAGGTATTCAGAAAAAAAACGCTCTTTATGCGCACCTTAAATCCTCTGTGAGACGTCTTGAAAACGAAAAACTGTGTGTTCTTCGTGAAAAAGAGGATTTGCTTTTACGTATTGAGAGTCAAACTGATCCAGAGTGGATCCGTATGATCTTAATGAAAAAACTGGGTGTTGTTCCTGAAGGTCAGATAAAAGTACATTTCAAATGACTCTAACCGTATTGATCATAGCTCTTTTCCTTCTCATTTCCTTCTCTGCGGTCTTGTCTTCCTCTGAAACAGCTCTTTTTTCCCTCTCTTCCATGAAAGTTCGTGCGTTTAAGCATGGAAAAGATCCTCGAGGCCATAGCATTGCCAAGCTCTTAGCTAGACCGCGCAAGCTTATGGTGACGATATTGATGCTCAACGTTGTCATGAATATCTTAGTGCAGAATGTGGTTTCTTCGATTTTTGGGACCTTTTCAACGTGGCTTCTAACGGTTGGTGTGCCTCTCGTATTAACACTAGTTTTTGGGGAAGTCATTCCTAAATCGATTGCACTCTTGAAAAATTCTCAAATTGCCTATCGCGTAGCCCCCTTTCTTTTGTTTATTGAGAAGGTTTTAAAACCGGTACGTAATGTGATTACATTCATTACGAGTCGAATTTCCCGTCTTTTTTTCTTCTTCTTGCATAAGGAGAAAGAGATTTCTCTTGATGAGATGAAATATGCCTTGCGAACCTCTACACAACATGGAGTCTTAGGGAAAGAGGAAGCGAAACTTGTCCGGGGCTATCTGAACCTCGAAGATGATCATGTCAAAGAAATGATGTGTCCGCGCCAGGAAATTCTCTTTTTTGATATTCATGATCCTCTTTCGAAATTGATTCATATTTTTGTGGATGAGGAATGTGCGCAGATTCCCGTGTGTGACAGCTCGCTTGAAAAAGTCTTGGGTATCATGACAAGTGGCTCGTTTTTCATGCATCACCATCGAATAAAAACGACCATGGATCTCTTGCCCTTTTTGAAAAAGGTACATTTTATCCCTGAGTCGATGCTTTGTAAGACACTTCTTCGAGAGATGTACGAAAAGCAAGAGAGTATGATGATTATTGTTGATGAGTATGGTTCCGTTACAGGGCTTATCACTCTAGAAGATCTTGTGGAACTTGTCATTGGTCAAATTACAGACCGACGTGAGGAGAAGAGTAAATATACTCGCATTGGGGAAGATGTCTTGATTTCAAGTGGGAAATTGGAACTTATCGAACTCGAAGAACTGTTTGATGTGCATCTTGAAAGCCCCAATAATATGGCAACGGTTGGAGGTTATTTGATTGAGCAATTGGGAGATATCCCCAAAAGTGGAACAAAATTCAAGATAGGTAAGCTCTTATTTCATGTGCTTGCAGCTGATGTAAACCGGGTCAGGCGGATTTATATTCGCCATTTAAAATCGAAAGGGAAAAAATAGATGGATCGCCCTTGGCTTTTATTTTTGCTTTTGACACTGATGTGTCTTTTCATCCATGGCTTTTATTCTATGAGTGAGATGGCGGCGGTTTCATTTAATCGGGTGCGTCTTCAGTTTTATGTAAGTAAAAAGAAAAAACGGGCGATTTGGCTTAATAAGCTTTTAGATAACCCTGCTGCCCTTTTTGGAACCACTCTTATTGGTGTAAATACAGCCATGCAATTTGGTTCTGAATGTTCAAGAAGGTTTTATTCTTCTTTGGGTTTAAGTCCTGATTGGGCCCCTCTATCGCAGATTATCATTGTTTTAATCTTTGCTGAACTTTCCCCTCTTTTTGCAGCAAGGCGGTATTCAGAGCATGTAAGTATGCTTACTATTCCAATTGTTTACTTTTCTTCTATAGTGATGAAACCTGCGATCTATCTTCTTGATCTGATTTGCCGTTTTGTAAATTTTTTACTCGGAGTGAAGAGTCAGCGCGGGCTTCAAATCACGCGGGATGAACTTCAAAAAGCAATTGAAGAAAGGGGAGATCCCATTTTGGGGGAATACCATGGAGAGCTCGATACGATATTGCGGAATATCTTTTCCCTGAAAATTAAGGTTGCAAGAGATATTATGGAACCACTTGAGACACTTAAACTGCTTCCTTCTGATTCCACAGTAGCAGGGGTTCGTCAATTATTGGGGCTGGAGTACCTTCCTTTTCTCCCTATATACCATCAACAAAAGGAAAATATTACGGGAGTTGTTTATCTGAGGAATCTTCTGAGGCTTTCTGAGCAAGTACAAATCCGAGATTATGCCCGTCCACCCTGGTTTATCACTGATAAAACACCACTTCTACAGGTTTTATCAGATTTCAAAAAAAATAAAGAGAGTCTGTCCATTGTATTAAATGACGAGGGAAATGCCGTTGGAGCGCTCTCCTTAGATGCTGTTGTAGATGAAATTTTTGGTGAACGGGACGATTGGATTTCTTTTGGAGAATTTCTTCCCGAGAAGAGGAAGGTTTTTGTCGATGTAACAGCTTCTGGAGATGCTCTTGTAACAGAGATCAATAAGCAATATTCCCTTAAACTTCCGATCGAAGATGAGACGTTGGAAGAATTGATGCACACAAGGCTAGGGCATCATCCTGATCAAGGTGAGTCTATCCGATTTGGGTCGATTGAACTCAGCTTAGAAGAATCATCCATTATGGGTGGCCAGATCATTCGCATTAGATCTATATAAATTGCAATGAGGGTATCGGCTGCTATGTTGATTTCTTCGAGAGTTGTAAAGCGGCTAAGGGAAAAGCGGAGACTTGAGCGCACTTCATCTCGCGGGATCCCCATATTAAGAAGAACGCGAGAGGGCTCTAATGCGCCTGCTGAACAGGCTGATCCATGACTTGCCATCACGCCATTTAGATCGAGTTGCATGAGCAGCGTTTCCCCATCCATTCCTGGAAAGGCAAGATTGCTGACATTGGCTACGCGCTGATCTCTGGAGTGAATGATAAGATTGGGGATCTCTTTTTGGAGGCGCGTCTCGAAATGATCGCGCAGGCCTCGGATATCATTATCGTGATTGATGAGCTCTATGGCTTTGGCTAGACCTACAATAGCAGCTAGATTCTCAGTACCGGAGCGTAGGTTCTTTTCTTGTCCTCCTCCATGCATTTGCGTAGAGAGTGGAAACCCTTTCGGGACGGTGATAAAGCCGCTCCCTTTTGGTCCATGGAATTTGTGTGCTGAAAATGCCATGGCACACATTTCCTTGGGCATGATAAATGGCTCTTTTCCAAGCAAGGCAACGGCATCAATGATGAGGGGGATGCCTTGCTCATTTGCAAGTTGGCTTACTTTTTCAAGATCGAGTTTAGCTCCTGTTTCGCTGTAGACTGCGGAAAGGACGATTAGCTTGGTTTGGGGTGTGATCGCATCAGATATCGCTTCTGGGGATGGAACGCCCGCAAGTCCGGGTGAGAGAGTGTGGATTTTGGCTGGAAGGGAATGTAATGTTTCCATAACAGCGGGATGTTCGAGATCTGTGGTTAAGATTTCTCCCTCTTTCCAGGTTCCTTTGATGAGCAGGTTCAACCCTTCTGTTCCACCAGATGTGAAGATGATTTCATCGCACGAGATGCCGAGAGCGTGCGCTATTTTTTCACGCATGTTTAAGAGGAGGCTCTTTGCTTCTCTTCCATAAGCATGGGTGCTGGAGGGGTTGTGGGGTGTTTGACCAAGATAGGGGAGCATTGCTTCAATCACTTCTGGATCGAGCTGTGTCGTTGCATTATTATCTAAGTAAATTTTTTTCTTTAACTTTTTCATCGACCTGGACCATCACAATCGTGATGTTATCATTGCCTCCCTTCATTTTGGCAGCACTGATGAGTCCTTTCGTCGTTTCTTCGGGTGTTGAAAATTGTCTGAGATACAACGCGATCTCTCGGTCAGATAATAGATCAGAAAGGCCATCAGAGCACATGAAGTATATATCATCTGTCTCAACTTGAACAACCTCTATTTCAGGAATTACGATCGGCATGGTTCCAATGGAGCGTGTTAAAATATTTTTTCCGACCTTAGGGAGTGATGTGCCGTTTTTAAGGGCTTTAAGCGTCATTTGATTTTTAAGGCTATGATCCTCGGTGAGCTGTTCAAGATGTCCTTTCCGGTATTGATAGACGCGGCTATCTCCCACATGAGCATGCACTAAAAAATTTTCATGAAAAAGGAGGCTGCATAGCGTTGTGCCCATGCCATCAAATTTTTGATTTTTTTTACCTAGGTGATAGACCCAACTGTTGGTGTTTTCGATGAAAAGGCGTAAAAAGGAGAGGATATCTTCCAATTCCCAGTTGCGAGATGGATTGGAAAACATTTCTTCAATGGAATTACATAAAAAATTAATGGTTTCTCGAGCGGCAACTTCTCCAGCCTTATGCCCTCCCATACCATCTGCCAACACGTAAAAAGGGGGAATCGAAAGGGAACACCAGACATCTTCATTATTCTTCCGAACAAGGCCGATGTCAGAAAGACCATAACTTGAGAGTCGATACTGACTATTGGATCGTTGGTATGTCACAGGCGCCCATAAATAGAATAAAATTATCTGTCAGATCTACAAGCATATAGAAAAAAGGGTGGTTTGCATGAAATTCTGCCGGTGGCTTTTTATCAAATGTTGTCGTTACATCATAACCTGCACTTGTTGAAGCTGCTGCGACAACTCCGTGCTCATTTACGTTAAAATAACATCCATGTAGCACCTTGCTTAGATGAAGATCCCTTTTTCCATTGATTGCAGAAAAATTTGCTTCTGGGGTGAAGGCTTCTTGCATTCCCATAAGCATTAAACTTTCACTCAAATCGACACGCACTTCAACCTTAAACTTAGGTAGGAGGAGATTTACCTTTCGCATTTTCATCATAGCAAGGAGTGCTTCAAGTTCAACATTTCCTTTTGTTACTTTTTCATAAAAGAGTTCAAAAGGGGATTGATTTCCCATATCGCTTGGCAATAAAATTACAAGTCCAACATCATTTCCATTGTCTCCTTTTTTTATGGGGAGTGAGATCATTTGGAAATCTGTGTCTTCGAAATAGAGACAGCTGCTTTCTTGGCTCATCATAGGCACTTTGATTGCAGGTCGACTTCCCCCAGGATTATAGGGAAGAAGTTGTGTTTTCTTTGCGCTAAAGGGCTCTTGCCACTCTCCTTTAAAATAGACGGCATTGGTCAGCATCAAACGGGTTGCGGCTGTGATGTCTTTTGGTGTGATGAAGTTTTGGATATGCCCATCTGTATTTTTAAGTGTCCATTCATTGATGCGTTTAAGCGTGTATGAAGGTACGTTGAAGAAGACTTGTTCAAGGGCACTGTCAAAATCATCTTTAACGACCGTTTCAAAGGAATTAAGTGTGGAAATGGAGCGATCGATCCAGATAGCGTTTGCAAGTGTGAGTTGGTACCCAAGTTTTCCCTCTGAGTGGATGGGTTCAAGAAGGGATTTGTAGGCTTCTGGAAGCGTTTTAGATGAAAGTGTGAGACTTAGAGCTTTTCCTATCTCGTTTTGAGTTGTTCCTCTTGCTCCCATGAATACCATGTAGAGTGAGGTGTCGATTGAAAAGGGAGAAAGGACAAGATTTTGCTGAGGTTGATTGAGGAGATAGAAAAGTTGATACCCACTCTCATTGATGCTCTTTGTCAGAGGCAATGCGCTATAACAAAAGGATCCAAACGTGATAAAAAAAGCAACCAGAAGGCGCACAGTCTACCTCATGCGTTAATTTTAAATAATATAGTGATAACACTTATTGAATTGAATGTCATATGTAAAACAATCGGTGTAATTAGGGAGCGTTGCCTCTCGTAAATGAATCCGAGGAAAAGGCCTAAAGAGAAGAGGGAAGCAAGAATAGGAATGTTACTTAGCCCTTGAGAGAGAGAATAATGAATCAGTGTAAAACAGATCGCAGTGATAACAAAGGCTGCTTTGGAACCGAATAGTCCTCTTAAATAGGTTTGTAAAAACCCTCGAAATAAAAATTCTTCGATGATGGGTGCAAGGAGGATGATCCCGATGCAGGCAAAGATTAAAAGACGTGGCTTATCCATAATCATTTTGAGAAAGGCGACGACATTTTGATCGACTGGCATTACATGAAAGACAACATAAACAAATGCTTCCAATAGGGCGTTGATCGTGACCATGACAGGGAATGCAATAAGACATGTGAGAAGTCCCAGCAAAACATCAAAAAGAAACGAACTATTGGAATTTTTCCAGATCTTTTGAAAAAGTATTTTTGGCTGAAATTGAAAAAAGAGAAAGCCCAAACTGATGACAACAAGGAATGAGAAAAAGAGGATCACAACAGATTTTACAACAAGAGAGGATGTGCCAAATCGCATGAGCATGAAGGGCGTGATAAGAAAAATGGTACCAAAGTAGATGATAAACATGAGAATGACATGTCTGAGAGATACGATCGGTTCTTCCGGGGGAGCTTTAAGCTGGAAATATTTGCACCTATAAGCGATGAAACATGCAACACATGCTGCAATCCCAAAAAATAGTGCAGTAAAAAGATGTTCGGAGATAAATGTATCCATTATCCTTTGCTTTTTGCAAGGCCTATGTATTGATCAATTCTTTTTGCGACCTCTTTTGAGATTTGGAGGTGTGCAAATCCAAGAGGAGACACTGCGTAGGTTTTATGTCTCCATTTATCTGGTGTGGGCATCTTATCTTCTGCTAATTTTGGGATAAAATGGGTGTGATGGAGAATTTCTTGCAAAATGATTTTGGGCTCAGATTTTCGAAGATCGATCACGCGCAGTCGCATCGTCACATCGAGTTCATTTGAGGGAGTAAATTTATCAAAAAAAGCATTTTTTGCCTCTTTAGGATGAATTTTATGTTCTACAAGCTCGATTAAAATAAGGAATTCTTCCTTTTTAAAAGCAGACTTTGCCCAGCTCAGGTCAACCCCAAAGGGATCCGTTGCTGAATCGATACATGTGACGGCGTTGTGGATCTGAAGAGGCGTTGAAAGAAAAAAGTTGTTCATCTTTTGAAAACGATGTTCGATGGTGGCGGTGAATTCTTCGGAAAGATCCCACGGGAGCGTTGATTCACTACGATCAAAAATGGGCACTAAGGCAACAACTGGTTTGGCTCTTCCATCATCATGAAAGCGACTGACATGTTGCTCATTGCGATTCATGCAGCTAATGCATAATAGAGCGAGGATAAATGATGTGAAGCTCCGTTTCATAATGTCGACCTCTTAGAACATAAATTTATAACTGTCTTAAGCATATCAAACATCTAATGAAGATTGCAATAGGATTGCTGAATGAGGATGGAGTTTATAGCGACTTCTTACATTTGATTTATCTGAATATTTGAGTTCATAGGTATCAAATTCTAATCTCCAATCTGCTTTTGGAAGTTGCAATTCTATGACCTTGGGTGTTGGATTGTAGGCAATATAGAGGTTGTCTAGTGTATAGGCAATTGCCTTATCATCTAATTCGATGGCAACGTCATTTGCAAATTCTTTTCGCTGCAGCGCCTTTGAGTTTTTACGAAAGTGAATGAGCGCTTTGACAAAAGGAAGTAGGGGAGAGGTTTGATCCCATAAAAAATAATTCAGCTTGTTATCTTGACACCACGCATTGTTATTTCCATACCGCGTATGTCCATATTCATCGCCCATTAAAAACATGGGTGTACCGATAGAGGTAAAAAGGGCAAAAAAATAATTTGCCATCTGACGCATACGCAATGTTAAAATCTCTGGGTCCTCTGTGACCCCTTCGATCCCACAATTCCAACTCTCGTTGCAGTTGTTGCCATCCCGATTCTCCTCTCTATTGAGGATATTCTGTTTTTCATGGTACGAAGTGAGATCTCGGAGCGTAAACCCGTCATGAGAAGTGATAAAGTTGATGCTATGATAAGGTTTTTTGTGATTGTGGTAGAGGTGAGGCGAGCCTAATAGAGACGAAATTAGCTCATGACTTTTTTCACCTTTTATAAAGCGTCTTATTTGATCCCGATATTGTCCATTCCATTCAGCCCATTTCCATGAGGGAAAAGAGCCTACATGATACAGGCCCCCAACATCCCACGGTTCAGCGATTAATTTTGTTTGAAAAAGAAGAGGATCCTTGGTGATTTTTTCAACAAGCGGGGGATTGCCGAGAGGAGCTCCTCCTTCCTCACGCGTAAGTACAGATGCGAGATCAAAACGGAATCCATCGACATGGAATTCTGTGACCCAATAGCGCAGAGAAGATAGAATTAAATCCTGCACGCGCTCATGGTTACAATTGATTGTATTACCGCAGCCTGAAAAGTTCATATAATTGCCAGCATCATCGAGATGGTAATAGGTTTTATTATCAGGTCCCTGCAGCCCATGTTTTGAGGTGTGATTATAGACTACATCTAAAATTACCTCGATTCCCTCTCGATGAAGCGCTTTGACCATTTCTTTAAACTCTCGAATAGGGTCAACTTCAGCGTACCAATTCATCGGAGAAAAAAAACTCATCGGGTCATATCCCCAATAATTATGGAGTGTCTCAATCGGATGCTCAGATTCATCAAATGCATACACGGGCATGAGTTCCACTGCATTGATGCCAAGCTCTTTTAAATAAGGGATTTTTTCAATCAGGCCAAGATAGGTCCCCGGATGCTTCACCTCGCTACTTGCATCTTGCGTGAAGCCGCGCACATGCATCTCGTAGATGATCAGATCTTCAAAAGGGATCAAAGGTCTGCTAATTCCTTCCCAGTTAAAAGCCTTTTTCTTTTCATATCTTGAGTAGTAGCCATGATTTCTATGTACCCGTTTTCCATAGGGATCAAGAAAGGGAACGCCATCATTGAGAAGAAATAGGTAATTGAATTTATCTGGCAATCCTTCCACATAAAGCGTCCAAAGATCGTCTTGGCGATGCATAGGAATTTCAAGTTGTTCATCTAGGAAAATACAAAGGGAAACGCGGGATGATTCCTTTGAAAACAGTGAGAAATTAAGGCCCTTTTTAGCCTTGTGAACCCCTAGGGGAGCCCCTTTTCCAACTTCGAAATGGATTTGATCTGCACCTATGTCCATGTTTATCGGGTATGTCAAAATAAAAATTTCTATGCAAGAAGTCTATTTTTGTATTGATTTATTCCTTTAACTTGCTACCATGTATCAAATAAAATGAAGATCATGTATACTTATATCGACTGATCGAGCTTTAAAACTTAAGGAGGCGCCTAAATGTCATTGGAAAATGCCAAAGAGAACTTGAAGGAATTTGGCAAGGAACTCAATCTAGAAGGACTCTCGTTTGACGAAAATCACACCTGTATTCTAGGTATTGATAATACCTTCTCCCTTCATCTCACTTATGAACCCAATTCGGATAGACTCTATCTCTATTCTCCAATCTTAGACGGTCTTCCTAAAGACGATAAAATCAAATTAAAACTATATGAATCACTTTTAGAAGGTTCCATGCTTGGCGGTCAAATGGCTGGTGGTGGAATCGGTGTTGCAGTTAAGGAAGAGCTCATCTTGATGCACTGTGTGCTTGAAATGGGACCGGGTGCAGATGCAGCCTCTCTTCGTCGCTTTGCACCACTTTTTGTTGAATCTGTAGAAAAGTGGAGAGAGCGGGCTAAGGCGATCCTTGAAGGACGCGAAGTGCCTTCATCCCCATCGTCAATGATGCCTGGTGGAGATATTCCTCCTGGACCGACTCCTGGAGATCGCTTCATCAAGATCTAATCGATCATGTAAAAAGGCTGAGAAAAATCTCAGCCTTTTTTATTCTTCCTTATACAAGAAACATATCAATTGAGAAAACAGACTATTCCTGCAAGTGGAACGGTAATGTCTTGATTTTTGTCTTCAATTCCTTTTGCAATAAGCTTGACGCTTGACATGACTGTTGAATGGTCTCTAGAAAAGACCTTTCCAATTTTAAGATAGGGCATTTTGAGTTCCCTGCGAAAGAGATACATTGCGATTTGCCTCGGTTGTAC
The DNA here is from genome assembly GCA_021772315.1 of Chlamydiota bacterium. Classification (GTDB taxonomy): domain Bacteria; phylum Chlamydiota; class Chlamydiia; order Chlamydiales; family Simkaniaceae; genus JAJFMF01. The sequence continues at coordinate 467,481 of JAJFMF010000012.1, read as the reverse complement.
ATATTCCTTTTTCTGTGACTTTCCAATCAAATCTTCAATTGTAAGATTGAAAAAATCTGCGACAATTTCTAAGAGCTTTTCGCTATTTAGGCGTTTTACGGATTCTTCTTCAATGAGGCTTTTTAAAGCTTCCTTGGTCGTTTCGAGGGTGTAGTCTTGGGTGTTAATGTGGGAGCGTAGGGCTAGGGCTTCAACGCTGCGACAGAGGGAGCTGTGATGCTGGAAGGTTTGTGTCAAAAAGGTAATGATTTCATCAGAAAGATTGAAACGGAGCATCTCAAGTCTTTTTTGGACGACATATTTGAGTTCTGTTTGAAGTAGGGGTTGGAGAGGGAGCGTAATACCCCATTCAAAGCGACTGATCAGACGGTCTTCGATTTCTGAAAGGTTAGATGGCGCGCGATCTGCACTCAGAATGATCTGTTTATTGAGTGTGTGAAGGGTGTTAAATGTGTGGAAAAATTCTTCTTGGGTGGCTTTTTTATTTGCAAGAAGGTGGATGTCATCGAGGATGAGCACATCGAGATGGCGGTAGCATTTGCGGAATTGATCGATCAGAGCTCCACGAAAGGCCTTAATTACATGGGAGGTGAAGGTTTCTGCTTTGACATAGGACACTTTTAGATCTTGTTTGATCAAGCTATTTGCAAGGGCCATGAGAAGATGCGTTTTTCCAACGCCTTCTTTTCCGTAGATGTAGATAGGATTGTAACTTCCAAGCGGGATCTTCGTGGAGAGTTCAGATAAGAATTGAAAGGGGAGTTTGTTCCCTTCACCCGGATAGTATTGTGAAAAAATTGCAGTTGATTCAAGAATATCAGATGAGAAATCGGGTTTAATCTGTTTATTTTCTTCAGGTTTTTGAGGCGTTTTGTCAGGTGGAAGATTTAGATGAACTTTAATCGGGCGCCCGTTGCTGTTATGCAGGCGCGAGACAAGAAAAGGAGAGATGTGCTCTTTGAACCAATTGATCTGGAAGGAATCATTTGCTTCAAGATAGAGATTACAGGCATCAAATTTGAGAATACGGAGCGATCTTAGCCACTTTTCAGTGGCTTCTTTTCCTAACTTTTTTTCTTCCGCATCTAAAAAGTCTATCCAAGATTGCATCTATTTCTTTCGTATTATAACTTCACGTGGGTTTGAAGGTTTTACCTGAAACTTTTTCGAGGTATACCATTGTTGCAAGATAGCAAGAGACATCGATGAGAGCCAGTAAATATTAAGTCCTGAAGGAAAGCTGTAGAACATGATAGTGAAAACAACTGTCATGATCATTCCCATTTTTTGTTGCTGCTTCTGTTGGTCGGTCGGTTTACCCATCTCCTTACTTTGTCCCATAGCGAAGCGTTGTTGCACAAACATCACGCCTCCGAGGAGGAAGGGAAGTAGATGGAATTCGGTTCCAAAAAAGAAGATAGGATAGTTCCAGGAGAAGAGTACATCTGGGGCGGTTAAATTGTTAATCCATCCCGGAATGAACACTGCACCGCGCAAGTCAAATGTCGACTTTAAAAGGTCAAACATTCCGATAAGAAATGGCATTTGAATGAGAAGAGGGATACATCCCGTGAAGGGGTTGACACCATTTTCTCGATAGAGTTGCATTGTTTCGAGTTGGAGGCGTTTTGGATCTTTTTTATATTTTTGTTGGAGAGCCTTTACTTTAGGCTGAACTAGTTTCATTTTCACGGTAGATTTGATTGACCAGGCGTTAAGAGGGTAGAGCATGATTCGAAGAGCTAGGGTTAAGAGAATGATCGAAAAACCCCATGAGTGGGTGATTTTATGGAAAAATTGGATCAGGTAGAAGAGGAATTTTGCAAAGGGCTCAGAAATAAAGGAGAGCCACCCATGAAAACTTTGAGAGCCGATGTAGTCGGGATTGTAGCCTGTTACTGGGTCTGTAAAGGCTGCATCTACTGCATTTAGCGTTGCCTTTTGATAGGGGCCAGCAAAGAGTCTAAATTTCATTGTTTGAGATGTCTGTCTTAAAGGAAGGAGCATCTCATAGCCGGGATACTTTCCAGCAGGATATAGATCGTACTGAGAATCGATTAAGCTGAGTCTTGTGGGATCGGCTTCACCAGGAATTTTATTCGCTTTAAATCCTGGGAGAATCTCAGTTAGGGGATCAATAATCATCCCAAAAAATCCATTTGAATTAGAGATCCAATCGACTTGGTACGCGCTTTGCGTTACGCTTGTTTTTGGAAGGCTTACCTTATCGATAACGGGTTTGTTTTTCTTAGTTGTACGATACTTCAGTGCTGGGACGGGCTTACCAGAGATGAGTTCGACTTCAGGGACACCAGATGTGATGTACAATCCTCTTGAATCACCTTCGACTTTGATGCTCATTTCTAGGGTATAAGGAACATCATCCCGATTTTTTGCAAATTCAAAGGTTTTGATAATGCGTCGATTTGGCTGACTCGCTTGAAATTCAATGAAATCTTTTCCCATTCGCGTCATCTTGAAAACAAGCTGAGAGATGTCATCTCGATCAGAGATGGTGTTGAACGCGTAGAATTGGGCTGGTGTTTGGAAAAGAGTTTGCCCCTCTTTGCCTCTTAGATTTCGTCTAAGTAGCGGGTAAAAGCCCCCCTTAACAGGGTCTTGTTGAATTATTTCACCTGAATCATTTGTCGAATAGTAGGGGTAGTTAGGGAAAGAAGCATTCGCAGTGTAATCTTTTTTAATGACCCGATCAAAGCCAATAGGTTTGACGACGCTCTCAGGGTCATCTTTTTCCATAAAGGAGAGGTTAATCTCTGCGATAGCCCCACCAACATTGGAAAATACGATTTGTTGATATTCATTTTCGAGAACATAAAATATCTCATCTGTCACGGGTATTTCAGATGGGGATTGATATTTGGCGATTTCATAGAGGGATGGAATCTCTGAGACGCGGATGAAATCTTGCTGTGCGGCATTGTAATATCCGACTGGATAGAATTGACCTTGGACCTCATATACGACGATTGAATTGAATTCAGGGTAGCCTAATGGGAAAAATAAACGTCCACCCTCATATTCTCCAACACTTTGAGATACTGTGCCATCGGTGTTAAAACTGATCAGTTGGATACTGCTTGTACCAATTTCTGGGAGATAGGTTGTTGGGAGCAGCTGAGTTTCTGTGGGGCCATAGAATACAAGCGCGCCTTCTTTCGCCTTTCCAGTTCGTGAAATAAGTTTGTGTTGTGATCGCTCGGTATAAAGTGTCTCCGGCAGCGTCTTTTCTCCTGCAATTGTGAGGAAGGAACCTTCAATTTCATAGGCATTTGCAACAAATTGATCATTTTGATCAAAAAGACGCACCATTGGAAGTGTGACCAGTTTTTTTTCGAATGTGATTTTGTCAACTTCAGAAATGGCTTGCTGCGTTTTTGCTTTTTGAATGGCCGCTGATTCCCGTTTAGAACCAAAATACTGGTTGATACCAAAGAGAGCAAAGGTGATTGCAAAAACGAAGAGGAGAGTACGTTTATTCATGAAAAACACAGCCTATATTTGAATTTGAAGAATACTGGTGTAAGAATAGTCGAAGTCTAATAAAAACTCAATTAATACCCGGATTGTGTGGTAGAGACATCCCATCTAAAAAGTCTTTTTCACCAGGATCCTCTGCCCAAATTCTGCCTACTTTACCAAGTATGCCAAAAATTTAGGCAGAAGATTCTGAAAAAAAATACAATTTTATCTGGAATATCTCTACCACACAACCCGGGTTTAATGATCTTGCGTGTGGCTCTCAATTGATGTAAGAAACACCTGGAATTCTTCTGAGCTTTGGAGACCATCGAGCCATTCATCTTCTACGAGTTCGTGAAGAGGAGGAAGTGCATCAAAAAGGCGTGCTTTTTCAAGAAATCTCATAGCCTTTTGATTTTGATGCAATAGAGCATACAGACATCCTAAATAGTAATAGGCATGGGCATTTCCAAAGCGTGCTGCTTGGATCATCTTATATTCAGCTTCACGGTAGTATTGATCTGAATCATAATGATTTGAAAGATGTTCTGCTAAATTAACGAGTGTCAGTGCCCAATCGAGGATAATTTGGTCATTTTCTTTATCTTTGCGGTGTGCAAATTTGTAATAATGAATTGCGCGGTAGAATGAATCTGCCTCTTCTATAAGGTCTCCAAAGTGGGAGTAGACAAGCGCCATGCGGTAGTGGATATCAGGGAATTCGGGATCAACCATCAGCACATGATTAAAAATTTCAAGTGCTTTGCGGTAGTGGGACTCACTTTCTGCAAAATCTCCTTGTAGATCTAAACAGCACGCATACTCAAACATCCACTCTGGATAGAGGTAAACGGCATTTTTCTGCATGCCAAGCGCCTGCTCAAAATGAAAAAGGGAAAGTTCAATGCTTTTTTCATTGTGGCTGAATTCTCCAAGTTTGGATAGCGTGATCGCATATTGGATGTGGTAGTGGCTTTTTACCTTAAGACTGAGGGCACGCGAAAAGAAACGGCAAGCTTTTTCATAACTTTTGATTTCTTGTTCGATTTGAGCCACTATCTTATAGGTAAAGCCGAGTGCGAACCATAATTTATGGTTGGCACGATTGATGCTAAGACCAGTTTGAAATTTTTCAATCGCCTGATAATAGGTGTCTAGATCATTGTAATATTGACCGAGCGAGAAGAGGCAGATTCCAGAAGAATACCAGATTTCAGGCGATTCTTCATCAATCTCCATCGCCTGTTGCACCTTGTTTTGCCCTTCATGAATCAATTCAAGGCGATCAGTTAAAAGCCCAAGTGACGCGAGCGCTTCTCCCCAAAGACCATAAAATTCAATCTCTTCACAGTCATTTTCTTGTGCGAGTTGACATTTTTCAATTGCGGAGCGGAGACGTTTGACATCTTTGATATTTTTTCCAGATTCATAAAGGAGCGTTGCCCAACTAAAATAAATCTCACCCTCTTTGGGACTGAGTTGTGTAGCCGTTGCAAAACACTCATTTGCTTGAGAAAAATGGTCTTCATCATGGGTGTACTCGTATAGAGTTTTAACCGCAGTTGCGAGTCTAAGCCAAGCTTCTCCCGATGAGATAGCAATCGATATCGAATTTTTGAAACAGTTGATCCCTTTCAGGAAAAATCTTAAATCATTCGTTTGATTGCCAAGTTTGACACAGACCTCTCCAAAATGGATCCAAAATTCATCTGAAAGAGACTCTTGGAGTTTATTTGCTTTTTCATATTCTTTAAGGGCGATATGTAAATCAGTCGCTTCGCCGGAATACTCTGCTAGCCTTGCCCATACATTGGCATAATCCCAATGCAGTTCTGCCATGACATCTGAAGATTGCATTCCAGCTAGAGAGAGCGTTTTTTTAAATTTTGTCTTTGCCGTGATAAAATAGTGTTTTTCACCCGTTCTCATCCCCAAAAGGTAGAGCGTATTCCCCCAAGCATGGAAAGCATCAAAAAAATGGGGATTGAGCGCTGTGGCGAGGCGAAATCGTTTACCGGCTAATTTTAAAAATTTATCTTGATCTTCTTCACAGCCATATTCGAAAAAAGACAACCCTTGTTGATAGAGGAGCATGGCATTGGACGGGTCAAGTTTGAGGGCCATTTCAAAATATTCAATACCGGAAACATCCCCATTTAAAAGATGTTTTTCACCCTTTTTTTGAAGTGAAGCACTCAATCTAGAATAGTCTTTAGGTTGTGTTAATTCATCTTTTAATTTCATTTCCCGAGGGTCAAAAGAGGTAACGTCCTGTTTGTGAATATCTAAAGATGAAAACGGTTTTTGGTCCATTCAGAGGCCCGAAATTTTGGATGACTAAAGATGCTGATTATAGAAAAGCGGGAGATTTTCCACAATCATACAAGACCCTTTAAAGATGCCCTGGCAACTAAAATTAGGCTTTGATAGTATAAATTCCTTACTTACTTTAAACGCTTTAAAAAAAAAAATCTTAATGTAAAATTATTTTTAAAAAATGTATATTCAAAACAAGCTGATAACCCTCTCAGAGACCGATGCTACGGGTGTAATTTTTTTCACTCAGCTTTCTAAAATAGCTCTAGAAACCTTTGAGCATTACGTTGTATCCAAAGGAGCTAATCTATTTCAAAGCAAAGAGCACCTCTATCCTATTGTGCATTTTGAGACCGACTTCACAGCGCCCCTTTTTGCTTGGGATGAAGTCGAAGCAAAGCTAGAGCTTGCTTATCTAGGACGGCGCTCCTTTACTCTTAAGACCCATTTTGAGAAGAAGGGAGAACCAGTTGGCAATACAACGATTGTGCATGTCGTTCAAAATGTAAAGAGCAAGCAAAGTGCGCCTATCCCGGAATTCTTGATCAATCTTTTAAAACAAATATGAGGTTGAATCTCGGATTATCTAAGTTACTAGCTTCGAAATCTTGTGTTTTTTTTCAACGCAGAGGCGCAAAGAATTGACTTATGTAATCAGCTTTACTTGCACAGGGATTTTGTAGCGTGGAAGGTGGTTTTTTAGATAGGGTAGGAGTTCTTCGAGGGGGATATAGGGTGAGATGTGCGCCACGGGCCGTTTGCCAAATTCGGCATCTTCGATGGGTTTGACATAGGCAATATCGATCTTGGGATGATTCATGAGTATTTTTTCTATCTCTTCCGGCTGGATGTTTTCTCCGCCGCTGATAAACATGCGATCTTTTCTTCCATGAACGGTTAGCCCTTTTTTTTGGCAGTAGGTGCCGAGATCTCCTGTACGAAACCAGCCGCTAGTCTTAGGTTCGTTTAAATAACCTTGGAAAAGTGTTTTTCCTCGCACGAGGATTTCACTCTTCTCAATTTTTAGTTCGCGATGAGGTAATAGATGTCCCATAGAGTAGGTTTTGTCGAAGGATGTGGTGATCTGTGAACTCATCTCGGTCATCCCATATGTTGGATGCAAGGGGAGACCGCGCTCAATGCCTGCATTGAAAAGCTTTTCATCGATATGAGCACCCCCAAGGAGGATGTGTTTTAAATTGTGATCGAAAGGCTCGGTGTTAAGGTAGCGATAGAGCTGCGTGGGAACGAGCGAAAGGTGTGTAATTGAGTGATCGATTTCAGATCCCATGACGACACATCCGCCTGCAAGAAATGTCCGAAATAAAATCGCAATGCCTGCAATATGAAAACAGGGTAGGGAGAGAAGGTAGCGATCACCGAGGTGAATGGGCATCTTTTCGTTGGATCCATAGGCGCTGTAAATGTGATTGCCAAGGCTGTGACAGGCGATTTTAGGCTTGCCAGTAGAGCCAGACGTTGTGAGATGAGTAGCCATGGTATTGAGTGAAAAGATGCGCGTCTTTTGCTTGCCTGCGGTGAGTTTGATTTGCTCAATGTCTAATGTTGCTGTTGTACTAGGAAGGTTAGGATTGAGTGGAAAGGCGATAGCTCCTATGCGAAAGAGGGCAAAAAAAAGCAGGGGGGTGATGGGAGAGTGTGTTGGATAGAAACTAACAGTTGTTAAGGGCTTAATTTTGAGAGAATCGATGATTCCTTCGATATAGAGATCGGCTTGTTTATAGGTGATCTGTTGCTTTCCACAGATCAGAGCAAGTGCAGATGGATTCTCGCTTGCATGATAGGAGATAGGACACTCGATTTCAGACATGCTAGAAGTATGTCTGAAATTCTTTATTTAGAAAAGATTTTAAACCCGGGTTTTAATAATCAGAATATGAATATTCACTCTCAAAATTTACTTCATGAAGATCAGAACCAAGGTAGATTTTTATATCAGGATGAGTTTCATAAATTTTATCGAGCTTGCTAATTTCATAGTCTTTTGGAAGCTCCAGAGCCCTAAGTTTATAAAAAGGTTTCAAAGATTCCGAGATATCCACATCGTTTGGAAGATGCGAAAGATCTAAGACCTCTAATTCCGTATTTTCCTGCAGGTGGGAGAGATCTGTGAGCTGTGGACAGTAAGACAATTCCAAATAGTTAAGACGCTCAGATGTGATATATTGCATATCTTCATTGCTGACTTGAGTATCACTAAGATTCAGATGTTTCAGCTCAGATAGATACTGTAAGGGGAGCCAATCAGAGATATTTATGTTGCCTCCAAGATACAGCTCTTCAAGCTGCGTTAGAGATTGCAAAACAGAGATATCTTCGATTTTAGTACTTGTACACTCTAGCTTCTTAAGCTTTGTTGCATTTTCCAAAAATGAAAGATCTGTGACTGATTCATTTAGAATCAGTTTAGTGAGATTAACTAGACAACTTAAGGCTGAAAAGTTTTCGATTTGATCGCAGCCGAAAAAGCACAGTTTTTCAAGTTGAGGTGCTTGTTCTAAAAATGTAATCTCTTGGAGATCGCTACAGTTCCAAAGGCTCAGATCAACAAGACTCTTTAATTGGCTGAAGATGTGTCCTAAGCAATCAGGATCTCGGATAGCTTCAATATGCAGACTTCTTAAATTAATTAATTGTTTCAGGAAAGCAAAGTTTTGATTATGGCTTCCACAACTAACTTTTAGATGTTCAATTTGAGTTTGTTCTAACAGAAAGGAAAAATCTTCATCATTAATCGAAGTACCATCTATTTCAGTTGAAGACTCCATATAAATAAGATCCAATGAAGTGAAAAATTTTAGAAAATCATTAAATTTGATCTCTTTACGATGTATGCGTCGATAATTTTCTTTGAAAATGGGGAAGCCCTCTATCAAGGAATCTATTTCGAGAGTTTGAGGAATAGATAGCTTTAGATGTGTCAATCCAGGTAGAGCACGAATAAAATTGTGATCTAGGAGCTGTGAAATAGAAAACTCTAGGGAGGTAAGACTGGGGTTAGTTTGAAGGTAATTAAGCAAGTCAGGGATTATTAATTCATCACTCAATCTCAATTTTCTGAGATTGAGAAGGAGGCTTAAGAATTCTTCATGGCTAACATCCGTTTCTGCTATTTCTTTATAGTCTTCTTTATATTCAATATATTTCTCTGGAGTTAGTGCATAAACTCCACGTAATGATTCTTTACAAAGTTCAAGTTTAATTTCTTTTTCTTTATGAATAAGTTCTATATTAGTCTCGTTTGGCTCAAAACAAGCCTCAACATATGCATTTGCATCTGCTGGTTCCAAATATTTACGAACAATTTCAGTAATCCAAATTTCATTGGGCAGGCAGCGTCTTGGTGAAAATTTTTGTTTTTCAAAACCAAGGTCAGCTGGATTGAGATTTTTAAAATTATTAGAATTAATAGTCATTATTATACGTTATAATTAATTTGTTTTTTTTATCTGTTATTGATGAAATCATTTTCATGTATTTTTAGTGTGAACAGTTATCAAATAACTACATTGTCCTTATTTATCTCAGAAAATGCGGTCTTAAATTCCAACTCTCTAGGGTCAATATTTGGTGGTAATTGCAAATTTGGATTTTCGAGGAGTCCGCTATTAGTTAGATCTAAATGAGTAAGGTTTGTTAGTTGTGAGAAATCAGTAGGAGATTGTAGGTCGTGTGAACATCTGAGCACTAAATGAGTTAGTTTAACTAGATCTGATAATGTTGGTATAGATTTTACTTTGGTGAGACTTAGATCAAGCTGTAGAAGGTTCTTCTTTAAATGCTTTAAAAATGAATAATCTTGAATTTTAGAATTGCCGTAAAGATTCAAATGCGTAAGTTCTGAGAAATCTATCGCAGCTGCAGGAACTTTATGGAATGGGTACTTAGAGAAACAAAGATCAAGTTTTTTAAGGTTTTTGAAAAGTGTCACAAACTCTGCATCATCTACTTGTTCTCCAAGCATCCATTGATATTGATTTTTATAGTTTTCAAGTTGCCGGCAGTTTAATTCCTTTACCCCTTTAAAGTGCTCACTTTTCTGGAAGTTTATGAAATAGTTCACAAATTTGGCATCACTTACGTCTTCTTTGATCAACCTCTGATACATCTCTTTATAGGTGTAAAATTGCTCTTTGCTTAAGTTACTTATCTTTATTAAAGACACTCTAAAGTCATATGCGATGTGCTTATGATAAGCACTGCATGTAGAATCCAAAGCGATTACATCTGCAGGCTCTAAATAATATCTTATGATTTGCCCAACTTTGACTTCTTCGGGTAGGGTGTGGATTGGGGTGTGTGTGTCTTCACCAGGATCTGAAGGGATGTTATTAATTGACATTATAGCCATTATTAAACCTTTTTTATTTAAATTAAATAACTATTTTAACATATTATTTAATATAAATAAATTGTTTTTTTAACTAAAATATAAAATTATTTCTTTAACTGTTTAGCGGTGGCTCTTGAGGTAATAAGTTTAGTTTACTATTTCTAGAGTTGGATGCTCTTCAAGGAGATCTTCATCAGGCCATTCTTCGCAATCTGTAAGATCAAGTTCTTTTAAATTTGGAAGATAATCTAAGAAATCAAAATCTTTAAGTTGAGTGCAACCGCTGAGGTCCAGAACCTCAAGATCAGGGGTATCTTCTAAAAAGGAACAATCTTCGATTTGAGTGCAATAACAGAGGTATAGCTCAGTTAAAATTTCTAGATTCTCAAAGAATGAGAAGTCGCGAATTTGAGTGCAAAGACTGAGGTGAAGATCCTCTAAGTGTTCTAGATTTCCAATAGGATAACCATCTTGAATTTGATGACAACCACTTAGATTTAACCCAATCAGCCGGGTTAAATTCTCAAGAAAAGAGATATCTATTATTTGTGTACAATCACTCAGATCAAGATATTCGAGTTTACCAAGTTTCCCAATAGAAATAAGTACTTCTTCAGTGAGTAATGCATCAGTTAATTTTAACTCTCTTAAATTAATGAATAATTTCAGAAATGTTGCATTGTTTGTATCTTCACCCACCAATTTTTGATATAGATTTTTATATTTGATAAATTGACCTGGATTTAATTCGTAAATGCCTTTTAAAGATTCTTTAAAATCTTCTATTTTCCAACTTGGATTTTCTGTAGTACATTCATCAAATAGGATGACGTCTGTTGGTGATAAGTATTGGTTAAAGATTTTGCTCCAAAGATCTTCCGGTAGTTGTCCCCGAAAGGGTGTTGGATGTGTTTCGATACTTATTTCTGTTGATGTGTTATTAAAGTTTACTGCCATTATTTACATATTAGTTATTTTGGTTAATGTAATAATTATACATTAAAGTCTATTATAATAGTATTATTTTGACACAAAAATATAACCGCATGACAGTTAGTGGGTTGTATTGATTTGATTTTCTAGAAGAGGGCCATTTTTAATCGCGAGGGGCATGGTGATGAGATGGCCATTTTTGAGCTTGTGAGGCTTTTGGAGGAGGTCCTGCTTGAGGAGAAAGTAGGGGGAGAGGCCCATATCGGACTTGAGGTTGTGGGTTTTGGCAAGTATGGCGAGGTAGGCTGTACCGATGCCTGATTCATAGGAGCTGCTGAGGATGCACTCGATGCCGCGCTGTTTGGCTTTGATGATGATGTTTTCATAATCTGATTGCAGGGTGGGTTTGATGACAAAGGCTTTGAGCGATGGGGGTGAAAAGCAGGCTTCTAAGGGCAGCTCTCGAAGGTGTTCATCTAGGGCTATGGGAAAGGGCGCGAGGTATTTTAGTTCATGAAAGTTTTGAAGGGGTTCTTCGAGATAGTCGAAATCGGAGGGCTGAAAATGATTTAGAAAGGTGTGTGCTTCTTGCAGGGTCCAGGCGCGATTAATGTCGAGGCGGAGTTTGCCTTTGTATTGAGGAAGGTGAGCTTTTGTTTTTTGAATGGCTTCTTGGAGGGGAAGGTTTTTGAGTTTGAGTTTGAGGGTGCGTCCATGATGATTGTCGAGCCCATTAATGGGGATAGTGCAGGGGGTGATGTGTGTTTTGGCGGAATTGAGTCCGAAGGCAACGGAGGGATAGAGGGGAGCTTTTGGATTTTGAAGTTGGGCGAGGGCGTCTTCGAGGGTTTCGGTGCTCCAGCCCGGTAGGGGGGCGATTTCTCCATAACCGTTTTCTTGGAGTTGGATGATGAGCCCTTCGCGTTCCATATGGGGATAAGAGAGTTTATAGCGGTAGATCTTCATAGGAAGTATGAGAGGATGAAGGCAAGGGTATAGATGACTTGGAGGCGGGCGGTTTTGGGGAATTGGGAGATGAATTGTCCGCGGTAGATGCGAACAGTAATGGGATAGGCGTAGAGGAGTGAGGCGCTGGCTAGGAGGGTCCAGAAGTGACTTTTGGTGTTGATGATAAGGAAAATGGGGGTGAGGAAAGCGACGATGAGGCAGGCGAGATAGAGATGTTTTCCAAACTGGGTTCCAAAACGGACGACGAGGGTTTTCTTATTGGCTAGCCGGTCTTCTTGTTCGTCGCGGAGGTTGTTGTTAGTCAAGATGGCATTGGCAAGACATCCTGGGGCTAGGCCGACGAGGAGTGCTTCAAAGGAAAAGGCGTGGGTTTGTAGATAGGTGGTAAGAAGGGTGGCGACGGGGCCGAAAAGTGTGATGACGAAGAGGTCTCCTAGTCCAAGGTAGGCGAGTGGGTAGGGCCCTGCGGTATAGAAGATACCTGCAAGGAGGAAAAAAAGCGCAGTCCAGCCGATGATGCTACCTCCGATATGGGTGAGGTAAAGGCTTGAGAGGGCTGTGATGGAAAAGGTGAAGAGCATGGCAAGACGCATCTCTTCTTTGGTGACGAGCTCGGCTTGCATGACGCGTGTTGGGCCTCTGCGGCGGGATGTGTCGGCTCCTTTTTGATGATCGTAGTAGTCGTTTGCAAAGTTGATGCCGATTTGGAGGGAGAGTCCTGTAAGCAGTGTCATAAGAAAGGGGAGAAAGGAAAAGGAACTTGCGATGATGGTTCCAATGAGAAATGGGGAGAGGGTTGCGATGAGTGTTTTAGGACGAGAGGCTTGGATCCAGATGGCGGTTTTATTCATGGTCTTTTTGGGAACTTGTTGAAATTGGGTTTTCTTTTTTCTAAAAAGGCGCTGTGTCCTTCTTTTGCTTCGTCGGATAGGTAGTAGAGCAGGGTAGCATTGCCTGCGAGTTCTTGGAGTCCCGCTTGACCGTCGCAATCGGCGTTAAAGGCTGATTTGAGGCAGCGGAGTGCAAGGGGTGAGTGTTGCAAGATTTCATCACACCACTTAAGGGTTTCTGTTTCGAGATCTTCATAGGGGACGACGTGGTTGACTAGACCCATTTCTAGGGCTTCTTGGGCTGTATATTGGCGGCAGAGGTACCAAATCTCACGTGCTTTTTTCTGACCGACAATTCGTGCAAGGTAGCTGGCTCCAAAGCCTCCGTCGAATGAACCGACTTTGGGTCCTGTTTGGCCGAACATTGAATGCTCTGCTGAGATGGTGAGATCACACATGACATGCAAAACGTGTCCGCCGCCGATGGCATATCCAGCCACCATGGCGATGAAGGGTTTGGGACAGCCGCGCATTTCTTTTTGGAACTCGAGGACATTGAGAGAATGGAGTCCTTCATCATCACTATAGCCGCCATCTCCTCGAATTTTCTGGTCGCCACCGCTACAGAAAGCTTTGCCACCTTCGCCGGTGAGAATGATGACGCCGATGTTTTCATCATAACGTGCGTTATGGAGAGCATCGATCATCTCTCGAACGGTTTCTGGTCGAAATGCATTGTGTACTTGGGGACGGTTGATGGAAATTTTTGCGACACCTCCCATTTTATGATAGAGAATATCTTGATAGGTTTTACATTCGACCCATTCTAGTGTTTTCATAAAATGTCTCCCAGTGTTGTGCGCACGCGGCGGGTTGTTCGAGGTGTAATGCATGTCCTGCATCAGGAATGTTCCTAATGTGGAGGTTGCTATTTAAGGACGCGAGTCTAGTGGATATCTTTTGATATTTCAAATCATTTTTCCCGAAAAGAAAAAGGGTGGGAATTTTCCATGCTGTTAGGGCATTCCACATGGAGGGTTGTTTGGCTGGGCTTAAGTTTTGTAGGGTGCGTATGATCTTTTGTGTTGGGACATGTTCTCGATATTTGGGATAGGACTTGGGAGAGGAGAAAAGGGGTTGTTGGTACCACTTTTTAAGGAAGGCTTGTTTTCCATCTGTTTGGATGAGCTGGATCCATTTTTGGTCGTTTTGCAATCTGGTTTGGCGTTCTTGGATGCCGGGGTTAGATGAGATGATGGTGAGGCTGAGGAGCTTTTCTGGATAGGCGTTAGCAAAGAGCATGGCGATTCTGCCTCCGAGGGAGTAGCCGATAAGATGACAGGGAGTTTTAATGAAATGATTGAGGGCTAAGAGCGTATGCTCGAAAGAATCTACGGGATAGTCGAAAAAGGTGTGGCGATAGGGCGTTAGATGGGAGCATACAGAACTCCAGTCATGTTTACTCCCCATTAAGCCATGAAGAAATAATAAGTTAGACGATTGCTCCCCTAAGATTTTTGAGCTCCTCATGCAGTTTGAGATTTTGTTCCCTATCGGTATGCACTTCAATAATCGCAGATTGTTTTTCTTTGGTAGTTTGATTGATTGTGGACATGAATTCTTCCGGTGTCGACGGGGTGTAATAGTTGAGGTTGAAAAGTTTGGCGGCATTTTCGAACTGATAGGTATGGGCAGTTGCGAAAAGCTCTTCAAAAACTTCTTGCTTTTCGTGCACGGGCAAGAAGGAAAAGATACCTCCACCTCCATTATTAATCACGATGAATAGGAGGGGGTGGGGATGCTTTTTAAGCAGCGCTAGGGAGTTGAGATCATGAAGGAAGGCTAGGTCTCCGAGTATGGCTACGACGCTTTTTTCAAGTCCTTTAGAAAGACCTATCGCGCTTGCGATATTGCCATCGATTCCAGAAAGGCCACGATTGCCAAAAATGGGGCCGACTTTATTTTTAGGAAAGTAGAGAAGATCGGCATCTCTGATAGGCATGCTATTGGAGATGAAAACGCCCCAGGTGGCATCAAGAAGAAAGGAGAGGCTATGTTGCACATAGGGTTCGCTAAGGTAGAGGTTTTCTTCGAAAAAGGAGGGGATTAGGGAGCGTACTTCCTCGCTTTTTTGGATGCAGGTTGCGAGGTAGTTATCTGAACTCTTTCCCGGGAGGGCCGATGTGAGCTGTTTGCAAAATTCAAGAGGATCTGCTTCAACTTTTTCTGTAACAAGATGATTGGGGTCTTGTCGGTAGGGATGATCTAAAACTTGGCAATAACAGGCTGCCTTAGCTTCTTTAACAAAGTTATTGAGGGACTTTGAGATGAAGGCTTTTCCAAAATGTAAGATAGCCTCTGGAGCTTCAAGTTCTTTGAGTTGCAAAATGAGATCATAATATGGAATGACACCGAAATTTTCTCCTTCTGCACGAACTTGGGATAGGATATCGGCAAAAATGGGCCACTGAAGACGCCTTGCAAGTTCAAAGAAGGGTTTGTAGGAAGGTAGGCGAGGTAGTTCTCCAAGAATGATGATGCCCTTGTCATGTTCTGAGAGTTCATCGGCAAGGGCTGCAACGCCGCTTGGGAGTAGGCGCATCTTTGATTCTCGGATGATGGTTTGCGGCCTGATGGTTTTAGAAGCGTTATCTAGGATTTCTTTTGGGAAAAAGGGTTTACGAAACATGCAGTTGAGATGAACAGGGCCTTTTGGCGCTCTTTTTGAAAGGGAAACAGCTTCTGCAATGGTTGTTGAGAGGTAATTTAAGGGAACATGTTCATCGGGACAAGGAAGCTCCATTTGGAAGCGGACAAAGTTTTGAAAGATCTTCACTTGATCTGTCGTTTGATTGGCACCGCACGCTTTGAGCTCTGGAGGGCGATCTGCTGTGAGAATGATCAGAGGGATGTGAGAGTGGTGTGCTTCCATGACTGCTGGAAGAAGGTTGCCAACAGCAGTTCCAGATGTGACGATAAGAGCGACTCCTTTGGAGGCGCCTTTTGCAAATCCTAGTCCATGGAATGCGAGTCCTCTTTCGTCAAAATGGATGACATGTTCTGCGAGGGGATGCTCATGAGCAGCAAGAGTTAGGGGAGTCGATCTCGATCCTGGCGCGATGCAAAAATACCGAATGCCTTGATGGACGAGTTCTTTGATGATGTGTTGAGCCCAAGTCTCATTTAGCTGCCCCAAAATCTATCCTTGTGTAAATTTTTTTACTTTGTCATCTAATTCGGTCCATTCTTTTTCAGGATCAGAACCGTTAACAATGCCGCAACCGGCAAAAAGGTGCATCTCGTTCTTATCAATTAAGGCGGAGCGGATGCCAACTGCAAGATAGGCTTCATCAGGCGATAGATAGCCGATGGGTGCTGCGTAATAGCCACGATCGAATTGCTCCAGTGCATGAATTTTTTCCATTGCACGCTCTGGTGGGAGCCCACCCATTGCGGGTGTGGGATGAAGTTTTTCGATCAACTTCCGATCTGTAAAACCTGGTTTGAGCTTGCCCTCAAAGTTTTGATAGAGATGTTGTACAGTCTTTGTTTGCACGACTTTTTTTCCTTTTACGCGATGAAGTTCTTCACATTCTGGTTGCAGGATTTTTTCGATATATGTCTCAACACAAGAAAATTCGCGCCCATCTTTTTCACTCTTCAAGAGTTCATTTTTGAGCCGCAAATCCTCTTCAGGAGTCTTTCCTCGTCGGCGGGTGCCTGCAACGGCTTCAGTTGTTATCAATGTTCCCTTTCGTTGATAAAGGCACTCGGGACTTGAGCCAATAAATCCTTTATTTTCTGAAAGTAGAAAGGCGAAAAGGGTACAATTTTTTGACTTTTTATCAAGACTTTTTAGAATTAAAAAAGGATCTACCTTTTTTTCATATTGCAATGTTGTTTTACGCGCTAACACAATTTTGTGAAGGATTCCTTCATCTATTTCAGATAAACAGTGTTGTACATTTTCAATCCAGGCTTCTTTTGAGGGGGTGTCAAGGCGCGAAAGAAGTGGATTTGCACTCTCTACTTGAGGTGTTGCCTCATTAAGTTCAGGTGGCTTATCAGATGAAAGGAAATTGGTTGTCAGGCTGTTTTCTGTGATTTCAAATTGAGGAAGGATGAAACAGGTCTCTGGAAACCCATTCCATAGAGGAGTCTTCCTATTTTTTTGGAAAAAATCATAAGCTCCAAAAAATCGATATGGGGTATCTGTATCAGGAATTTTATCAAGTGTTAGGATAGAACCTAATGTGAGAATTGTGTTGTTCCGTTCACGATCTTTCCAAAAGATTTTGGGATAAAGGGTTTGACATTTGGCAAAATCCAGAAGGTTTGAAGTGGAAAATGGCTTTGTAATACGTCTAAGATGATTTTTCAGCAACATAGAGCGTGACAATTCCAAAGTTAAGGGGAATGGCTTTTGCATTTTGAAAGCCAGCTGATTGCAAAAGTGTGCAGAAGGCATTTCCATAGGGAAAAGATTCTATTGTTTGATTTAAGTAGGTATACGCACTCTTGTCTTTTGAGATCAATCCGCCAAGACGGGGGAGGATGTATCTAAGATAAAATAGGTGAAATTTGCGTAAGAGGGAATTTTTAGGGAGGGAAAATTCTAAAATAAGTGCACGTCCTCCGATTGTTAGAATGCGATGCATCTCTTTTAGACAGCGGGGGACATCATCGACATTGCGGATTCCAAACGACATGGTGACGCATTCGATGCACTGATCTTTGACATCAACATCAGTAGCGTTGCCGTGCATGAAAGAAACTTGATGTGCATAAGGTTTGTTCGTGAGCTTCCGATTTCCGATAGTAAGCATTTCGTGTGCGAGATCAAGACCAAGGGCGGCCTTAATATTACGACAACGCTTCATAAGCGCAAAGATTTGATCTCCGGTTCCTGTAGCTAAATCGAGGAGCCTTATCGAATTAAATGAGGGGAGATGTTTTGCTAGTTTTTTACGCCAATAAAAATCGAGTCCAAATGAGAGGAGGTGATTGTTGAGGTCATACGTTTTAGAGATGCGGTCGAACATCTGGTAAACATCTTTCTTCTCAATACTTTCTGAGCAACTTTCCATGTTAAATATGTTTACCAGATCACGATCTTTTTTATCAACGCAAAGAGGAAGGTTTATTTCTTGCGCTTGCGTTCGTTCTCTTTCAGGAACCGTTTGCGCAGGCGTACGAAATTCGGTGTCACTTCCACCCGCTCATCATCTTGGATGAAGTCAATGGCTTGTTCGAGGGTGAGGGTTTTAGGAGCGCTTAAAATGACATTTTCATCTGTCCCAGAAGCTCGGACGTTGGTGAGCTGTTTTTCTTTTGTGATATTGACAACGAGATCGTTATCACGGCTGTTTTCACCAAGGATCATTCCTTCATAGACTTCTTCGCCTGGTTTGATGAAAAGCGTTCCTCGATCTTGCAGGGTAAAGGATGCGTGAGGGGTTGCTTTTCCTTGACTTATAGAAACAAGGGCGCCTTTACTTCGGGTAGGGATGTCACCTTTCCATGGTACAAAACTATCAAAGATGGAAGTAAGTATGCCTTCCCCTTTTGTCATAGTGAGAAAGTCGTTACGGAAACCAAGAAGTCCGCGGGTTGGAATAAGAAATTCTAATGTGGAGATTTTATGCTCATTTGTTGAGAGGGCACGCATTTCTCCTTTGCGACGGCTGAGTTGTTCGATGATTGCTCCAGTAAACACTTCAGGTACTTCAATATGGGCGACTTCAAGAGGTTCGCATTTTTGCCCATCGATTTCCTTCAGGATGACTTGGGGAGTGGAAAGAAGAAACTCAAACCCTTCACGACGCATCGCCTCGACTAGGACAGAGATATGGAGCTCCCCACGGCCGCAGACTCGGATGGAATCTTCTTTGCCTTCAACTTCTTCAATGTTGAGAGAGATATTCGCTTTCTTTTCATGTAAGAGTCTATCGCGTATTTTATTCATCGTTACGTGTTTTCCATCTTTTCCAACGAAGGGACCTGTATTTACGGAAATATCCATGGAAAGGGTGGGTTCAGTGAGTATAATAGGTGGAAGTTGAACGATTTTTTCTGGAGTACAAAGCGTGTCGCCGATCATGATTTCAGGAACGCCTGACAAGCTGATAATATCTCCGACGCCAGCTTCTTCCATCTCTACTTTTTTAAGCCCATGATATCCTTCGATCTTGATAACTTTTTTTTGTGTTGGATGTCCTTCTGCATTGACATGGGTAATGGTGTCCCCTTTTTTTACGATGCCTTCAAGGATTCTTCCAGTAGCTTGCCTGCCGAGGAAATTATCGTATGAGAGCGTGCTAGCTTGCATGAGGAAGGGGAGATCAATAGATCCTGGAGGAGCCGGGACGGCTTCGACAATCAGTTCGAATAAGGGACGCATATTTTCTTCTGGATCTGCAATATTTCTCTTTGCAAAACCTGATAGGCCTGAGGCGTAAGCATATTTGAAATCGAGTTGCTCATCATTGGCGCCAAGTTCCACAAAAAGATCAAATGTGAGATCTAAGGCGCGGTCTGGATCGGCGTGAGGACGATCAATTTTATTTAATACAACAATAGGGCAAAGACCAATTTTCAGAGCTTGGGACAGAACAAAACGGGTTTGCGGCATTGGGCCTTCTTGTGCATCAACGAGGAGGAGAACCGAGTTGATCATACCAAGAATACGCTCCACTTCTCCTGAGAAGTCAGCATGTCCCGGAGTGTCAATAATATTAATTTTAAATTCTTCAAAGAAAAGACTTGTGTGTTTGGCAAAAATAGTGATGCCGCGCTCTTTTTCAAGCTCATAGCTATCCATAGCACGCTCCGGAATTACTTCATTGTCTCGAAAAATGTTTGCTTGTTGTAACAAACTGTCGAGAAGAGTTGTTTTTCCATGATCGATATGTGCTATGATAGCAATATTTCGAATTTGCTCGGGCTTATACATTAATTTAACCTTTTTTCTTGTTATAACGAGTCATTGATTTTAACCCAAATTTACATTGATATCTAGGCAAAAGATTGATAGAATGGTCTTGATATTGAAGATGGGTTCTGTTAAACAAAATGGCTGACAGATTATGGCGCGGATACCGAAAAATTATCGTGGAAATAAGCCCACAGGAAGGAAGATCGGCTCGATTCTTCCAAATATTTTAGGTAAGTTAAATAAGCGTTATGAAGAAAAAGGGGATTTGATTTTAAAAGCATGGTCTGAGATCGTGGGTGAGAGAATTGCTCCTATGACCCAGGCAGTTTCATTTGAAGAAGGCAATTTAAAGGTTAAGGTGAAAAATTCTACGCTCCTTAGTTTGCTTTCGGAACATGAGAAAAAACGGTTGTTAATATTGCTTCGAAAAAAATTTCCAACAATAACTATACGAAATATCTTCTTCCAATTGGGATAGAAATAATTTTAAGGTAAGACACATATGTCCAAAGATAAATCAGAATATAGCGCCAGTTCCATTACCGTACTCGAAGGATTACAGGCGGTTAGAGAGCGTCCCGGAATGTATATCGGAGACACCTCATCAAATGGACTTCATCAGCTTGTTTATGAAGTTGTCGATAACTGTATCGATGAAGCTTTGGCAGGATATTGCTCCGAAATTGATGTGACACTCAATAAAGACAACTCTGTAACGGTTGAAGATAATGGTCGAGGTATTCCAATTGGGCGTCATGAAAAGGAATCAAAAAAGCAAGGGCGCGATGTCAGTGCTGTTGAAGTCGTTATGACAATCCTTCATGCTGGTGGGAAGTTTGATAAGGATACATATAAAGTTTCAGGTGGTCTACATGGTGTGGGTGTCTCTTGTGTGAACGCGGTGTCCAAGAAGATGCTAGTTGAAGTACATAAAGATGGCGATACACATGAAATTCAGTTTGCTCGAGGTAAGGTAGTTCACCCTTTAAAGAAAGGGGAAAAGACCAAGAAACGGGGAACAAAGGTTACATTCTGGCCTGATGAAGAGATTTTTTCTGTTCTAGTATTCAATTATGACATTCTTTTAAAACGTTTGAGAGAACTCGCGTTTTTAAATCGTGGGATTACGATCAATTATCGCGATGATCGGGAAAGTGATCATGAAGAGATCTCTTTTTCTTATGATGGAGGGATTTCCTCATTTGTCACATATCTTAACGAAAACAAGGTACCTCTTTTTCCAAAGCCGATCTACATTCATGGATCACGAGAACTTCATGATGGACCGATTGAATTTGAAGTGGCGATGCAGTGGAACGATACCTTTAGTGAATCGATTCATTCCTATGTGAATAACATTGCGACAACACAGGGTGGAACACACCTTACAGGATTTTCTACAGCTCTTACGCGCTCTCTTAATCAGTATATCAAAAACAATAAGCTGATGAAAAATGCCAAAGTGAGTGTCACTGGGGATGATATGAGAGAAGGCCTTACCGTTGTTCTCTCTTTGAAAATAGCAAACCCTCAGTTTGAAGGGCAGACCAAGCGACGCCTTGGAAATAGTGAAGTCGCATCTTCTGTACAGCAAATTGTTGGGGAAGAACTTTCAACATTCCTGGATGAAAATCCAGCCATTTCAAAGCGTATTGTCGAAAAAGCAATTATTGCGGCTCAGGCGCGAGAAGCTGCGCGTAAAGCGCGTGAACTTACACTGAGAAAAACAGTTCTCGATGGAGGACGCCTTCCAGGAAAACTAACCGATTGTCAAGAGCGTGATCCTGCGAAATGTGAGATCTACATTGTTGAGGGAGATTCTGCGGGAGGTTCGGCAAAAATGGGGCGTGACCGTCGTTTTCAGGCGATTCTACCTATTCGAGGTAAAATTCTAAACGTTGAGAAAGCCCGCTTAGACAAAGTGTTGAAAAATGAAGAAGTGGGGACTATGATCTCCGCCTTTGGTTGCGGTATTGGAAAAGACAATTTCAATCTCGAAAAACTCCGTTATCACCGCATCATTATCATGACGGATGCCGACGTCGACGGATCCCACATCCGTACGCTCCTCTTGACCTTCTTCTACCGCCATATGCCTGCTCTGATCGAGAATAATTTCGTCTACATTGCGCGGCCACCCCTTTACCGCGTCTCAAGAAAGAAGACCGGCCGTTACATCCACTCAGAAAGAGATATGGATGAGTATCTACTAAACCTTGGTATGAGTGATATTACCATCCGGTTAGCTTCCCAAAATGAGACAATTGAACGGGATGAGATCAAACAACTGATTTATGCCACTTTGGAAATTGAGAGCATTATTAATGCAATTGAGCGGAAAGGTGTGCCATTCCGTGAGTTCCTAGATTCGAAAAATGAAGAAGGGATGCTCCCTCTCTATCTTGTACATCTTGCCGATAAGAACGAATTTGTCTATACCGAAGATGATTTCAAGAGACTTCGAGAGATGGATGCTACGCTGCAAAGAAAAAGACATGATGAAACCCTCTCTTCAATTCCAGAAGAAGAACAGACTGAGGAAATGAAGAAATTTACCGTCAAGTCACTTCCATTTATTGAACTCTATGATGAAGAAATCTTGACTAAACTCAAAGATCAGCTCACACCCTATGGGTTTTCGCTCGATCAATATATCGTAGCAAGTGGAAAACTGCTCGATATCATCGAAGAGTCAGGAGAGGAAACGTCATGCTACACGCTTAAAGAAGTTGTGGTGTTTTTACGAAAGAATGGAAGAAAAGGGATCGAGATTCAGAGATATAAGGGTCTTGGTGAAATGAATGCAGACCAACTTTGGGAGACGACAATGGAGCCTGCCAATCGCACACTCATACAGGTCACCCTACCAGATGCTGTTGCTGCAGATCACATGTTTACAATGCTCATGGGAGAAGAAGTCGCCCCACGGCGCGCCTTCATTGAAAGCCATGCACTTTCTGTGAAGAACTTAGACATATAAGGAGAATGGATGTCATACACTGAAGGAGAAATCGTCCTCCCACGTAATGTGGAAGACGAAATGAAAGAAAGCTACCTACGCTATTCCATGTCTGTGATCATTTCTAGAGCTCTTCCAGACGTGCGTGATGGCCTGAAGCCTTCTCAACGTCGCGTGCTCTTTGCTATGCGTCAATTGAATCTTTCGCCCGGAGCCAAACACAGAAAATGTGCGAAGATCGCCGGTGACACATCCGGGGATTACCACCCACATGGAGAATCTGTGATTTATCCAACCTTGGTTAGGATGGCACAAGATTGGGTCATGCGCTATACTCTCATCCAAGGGCAAGGAAACTTTGGATCTGTCGATGGCGATCCACCAGCTGCCATGCGTTATACAGAAGCTCGTCTAACACGGCCTGCTATGGCACTTATGGAAGATCTCGATAAAGAAACCGTAGAATTCCATCCCAACTACGATGAAACGAAAAAAGAACCTGCTGTATTTCCTGCGAAATTCCCCAATCTACTTTGTAATGGTTCTTCAGGTATCGCTGTTGGAATGGCAACCAACATTCCACCACACAATTTAGGCGAGCTCATTAAAGCCACAACAATGATCATTAATGATCCTGCAACAACCATTGAACAAATCATGGAAGTGATGCCTGCTCCTGACTTTCCTACAGGTGGTGTGATCTGTGGTTATCGCGGTGTCAAAGAAGCCTTCCACACGGGCAGAGGAAAAGTGATTTTACGCGGTATTATCACTGTTGAAGATCACGATAAATCAGGCGATCGTCAGCGCCTTGCCATTGATGAAATTCCCTACAATGTGAATAAATCACGCCTGATCGAACGCATTGCTCAACTCATAACCGATAAAAACATTACTGGGGTCTCAGATATCCGAGATGAATCCGATAAAGATGGTATGCGGATCGTTCTCGAACTCAAACGAGGCGAAATTCCTGATGTAATTATCAATCAGCTTTATAAATATACCGACATGCAAGTCACCTTTGGGTGTAACATGCTTGCCCTCGATAAGGGCCTTCCTCGCGTTATGAATGTCAAGCAGATGATCCAAGCATGGGTAATTCATCGCATTGAGGTTGTGCGGGCGCGTACTCGCTTTGAACTCAATAAAGCCGAAGCACGAGCACACCTATTAGAAGGTTACCTCAAAGCACTAGATCATCTCGATGAAGTTGTTCGCATCATCAAAGCTAGTGAAAATCGTGATGAAGCACGCAAACAACTTATCGCACGCTACGAATTTACAGAGCGTCAAGCCAATGCCGTTTTAGAACTGCGCCTCTACCAACTCACCGGTCTAGAGCGTGAAAAGCTTGAAAACGAATACAAACAGCTTCAAGAACTTATCGCAGAATTGCGCGCTATTTTAGCAAGCGAAGAGCTCGTTCGTGGTATTATCAAGGACGAACTCCAAGAACTTGAGAAACACACAAAATCAGAGCGTAAAACGCGTATCGCACCTGCAGAGGGGGAGTTCCAAATGGAAGACCTCATCGCAGACGAGCCCGTAATCATAACCACATCCAATGACGATTACATCAAGCGGATGCCTACGACAACCTTCAAAGAACAGCGTCGCGGGGGAGCCGGAGTCATTGGACTCGACATGAAAAAAGAGAGCGATGCCCTCAAAGACATCTACGTTGCATCCACCCACGATAATTTGCTCATCTTTACCAATTTTGGACGCTGCTACTGGCTCAAAGTATGGCAAATTCCAGAAGCCGGAAGACGCAGTAAAGGGCGCCCCCTTGTCAACCTACTCGAAGGTATCGCCAAAGACGAGAAAGTCGCCACTATATTGCGCGTACGCTCCTTTGATGATGAAGCCTCCATCCTTCTCTCTACCAGACAAGGTGTCATTAAAAAGACAAAACTTTCTGCCTACAGCAATCCACGCAGAAAAGGAGTCTATGGCATCAATATCGATGATGGCGATGAAGTCATTGCAGCCCACCTCGTACATGCAGAAGAGCAGGTGATGCTCTTTACACGTGCTGGAATGGCTGTGAGATTTGATCAAGAGATCGTCCGCCCGATTGGGCGCGTAGCACGCGGCGTGCGCGGTGTGAAACTCAAAGACGCAACGGACCACGTTGTTTCCTGCGAAGTTGTTAAAGGGGAAGAAACCCTTCTCATCGTTTGTGAAAACGGCTATGGAAAACGATCTAACGTTGCCAATTTCCGTCAAACGAACCGCGGTGGAGTTGGAGTGCGTTCAATCATCACAAGCAAAAGAAATGGAGCCGTTGTCGGAGCCATTTCCGTGAAAGAAAAAGATAGCGTCGTTATGATGTCAGCACTTGGACAGACCGTTCGCATGTGCATGGTAGATATTCGCGTTATGGGACGTTCAACGCAAGGTGTCAGGGTTGTAAACCTCAAACTCGATGATAAACTCGTCGCTCTTCAGAAAATCGAACACATTGAAGAAGAAGAAGAAGCCCCAAGTGAAGAAAAAGAATAACGCCCTCTTTATTACCTTTGAGGGGGGAGAGGGAGTGGGGAAATCCACACTCATCGATACCCTCTATGATACGATGCACTCTCAAAACCTTCCCGTCTTTAAAACGCGGGAACCAGGTGGATGTAAACTCAGCGAAGCCCTAAGAGACATTGTCCTCCAGAAAAAGCAGACCATTCCCGTCTCCCTAAGAGCTGAGCTCTTGCTATTTCTTACTGCCCGTGCCCAGAAAGTCGAAGAAGTTCTCTTGCCTAAACTCGCAGAAGGACAAATCATCCTCTGCGATCGCTTCAACGACTCAACCCTAGCTTATCAAGGAGCAGCGCGCTCTTTCGATCTCTCTGTTATTGAAGCCTTTTGCAATTTTGCATCACACAATCTCACCCCTGACATCACTTTTTTTCTCGATCTCGATCCCGTCATTGGCCTTTCCCGAGTCAAACATCAAACCCTTGATCGTATTGAGGTTGAAGGCGTATCCTTTCATCAAACCGTCCGCAAAGCCTATCAGCGTATTGCCGAAAAAAATCCCAAGCGGGTCGTAACAATTGATGCCAGTAAAAGCATAGAAGATGTATACAGTGAAGTATACGATCATATTCAAAAGAAGCTTAGTGTATGCAGCTCCTAGAAAGCCTGATTGGCAATCTACCCGTTCAAAAAAGTCTTAAAAAAATGGCCCAGAAAGGTGCCATTCCAAGTACCCTTCTTTTTGAAGGACCAGAAGGCACTGGCAAAAAAACCTTTGCAACAGCCTTTGCCAAAGAGCTTCTGCTTGCCCCTAACCGGAAGCATCATCCCGACCTCTTCCACTTCCACCCTGAAAACAAGACACATACCATCGCCTCTATCAAACAGCTCATCCAGGAAGCTGTGACACCTCCCTTTGAAGCCAAACGCAAAATCCTTATCGTCTATGAGGCACATCAAATGCTTCCTGCTACCGCCAACGCCCTTCTAAAAACCCTTGAAGAGCCCCTGGCCACAACACACATTTTTTTACTCAGCTCCAAGCCCGAGCTTCTCCTACATACCATCCTTTCCCGCTGCATCCGCCTCACATTTTTTCCCGTAACAAAACAAGACCTGCTCACCTTTCTTAAAGACACACCCAATGCCTCTCATATCGCAACCCTTGCCCAAGGATCATTTACCAAAGCCTCAAAACTTCAGCAAAACCCCGATACAACGCTCCATACCATCCTTACCGAACTCCTTAAATATGCCCTGCAGCAAGCCTATCCACACCTCTTACACCAACTTGACACCCTTGAATCTCACCTAGAAAAAGAAAAGGACCCCACCCTGACGGGTGAGATCCTTTCACGCATTTTATTTTGGTACCGCGACCTAACGCTGCTATCTCACAAGGGAGATCCCAAATATCTTTTCTACAACCATGACGAGCTCAAGCCCTACCTGGCCCTGCCACTTCCGCCACTTGACCGCGTGGTGCATCATATCGACCGCGCCCGCGATGGCCTAGATAGGCACATCCGCCTCAAGCATCTGCTTGAGGAGCTCTTCCTCAGTATTCATTAAGATGATTCAAGCTTTTCCCATGTAAATGTGGAAACATCTTTGAGACAAGAGTTTTTCTTGAAAAGTGATCACAAACTGCATCGATATTTTGTAAAACAAGATCGCGTTCTTGACATGCATTGCAAATAGCAAGAAAATTTTTCTCAGATAGTCGCCCTCTTCCATAAAGATCTACAGCTTTCAAAACCATCTCAGAAGACACAATTGGATGAGTCCTATTATCAATATTATTCTCAAAAATATCTTTCAGTAATTTTTCGATTGTAAGATG
This sequence comes from Chlamydiota bacterium, assembly GCA_021772315.1. Taxonomy (GTDB): domain Bacteria; phylum Chlamydiota; class Chlamydiia; order Chlamydiales; family Simkaniaceae; genus JAJFMF01. The sequence continues at coordinate 440,388 of JAJFMF010000012.1, read as the reverse complement.
ACCTTCTGGAAATATATTTAAAATAAGATCTAATTTGTTGCTGTTAGACTCAATTAAATTTTTAAGCTCGTAAAAAAAATCAGGAAATCTTGAGCTTATTTCATCCAGATCAATTTCTGTAACGTGATTTTCAGGATCAAAAAGTGAGTTATATAATTCGATTATTGATATTTCAGTAATAAGCTTGGAAGGTTCATTGTTCTTTTCTAATTCAATTAAGTGTTTAAAGTTAATTATTCCTTCACGAATCAATTGAATGATGTTATATGGGTTTGATAAATATTTTAATGGAATGTTATTTTTTTCAGCGCAATCTAAAAGTAATAAAATCAGTTTTTTATCTCTAATGTCTAATTTTCGTGGATAAATGTCTCTTCTTAGTTTGTCTAACCGATCTTGGAGAGTCTCGTTGTTTCTGCCTTCCCATAGTCTGTGTTCGAGAGTAGCGATATCATCAGGATGCTGATTTAATAATTCTTTCAATAATAATAAAACTTCGTCTTTTATTTTTAGTAGACCTATAATTTCTAATTGGTATTCTAATTCTGAACTAATTTTATTTTCTTTAACGCATTTAAATATTTCGGCGTGTATTAGATCAAACTCCTTTTCATAAGACCCTTTTTTTAATGAGACTAACATTCTAAATAGTTGAAAAAAAGTCAGGTGGTTTATTTCAGAAATTTGTGATAACTTCATGATGATTTTTGGAATTAGTACAGGTATCTCATTATTATGCAACGTAACTTTATGACAATAATCATACAAAGTCTGATTGTGTCTTATCTCTAAAAACCGATTTGTTGTTTCCTCGGGGAGTTTATCATCAGCTAAGCCAATTGCAAATGCTTCCCAAATCTTTGGTGCGCAAAAATTGAAGTGGGGTTGGGATAATACTGTTTCAAAAAAAGGTATCGAAGGATTATCCTCACTTAATAAGTGCTCCATGGCATGATTTATTAGACTATGTAGAGCACGACTTTCACATAGGCGACTATGATCCCAAAAATTATCTGAATAGATAATGGAATTATACGAACGCGTAGAGCAGTCACTTTTCTTAAAGTGATTCATGATATGGGAAACATGTGCCCGATCTAATTTCCAGTTTTCGATTGAGGGAATGGATCTAGGAATTCTTAACTTCTGTGCGATTTTCCGCCATATTGGATGATGATCGGAGGTTACTTTCCATTCTCTGCATACCTCAGCACATCTTGCGATCTCACAAGGGGTTAAATAAGTAAATATTATATCAAGAACCTCTATGGGTAGCTTTTGATCCCATAATTCTGCCTGATTATTATCCCACAGTATTTCAGGCTCTCTCGTTGCAAGAGCCATATTATTTGTAGAAACTGCCACTTTTATCACCTTTAATTATAATTTATTAATAAATATTATATCATAATAAACGGTTTAATGCCATTAATTATAGTAATTAAATTTTTTTTATTACAGTGTGGGCGGATTGAGTTTTTGAGTGAAATCCTCCGACCATTCGGAGAAGGCTTCAATGACTTCTGAGGGAAGGGGATTGGGCAGTTTTGCTAGAATGAGCTCCTGGGACTCTACAAAAGCATCAGGATGTTCTGAGATGGCTATGAGGGTATCAGCTTTGAGGTATGTAATTCTTTCTGTGATAATTTCAATTACAGCAGCGATATCATTTTGAGATAGCTTTTCTTGGATCATGCGATTTAGAATTTCTTGGAATACAGCTTGAGTAAATTCTTCGGGAAGAGATTGTGCTTGCGCTTTTACAAAAGCTTCGCGATCGATTTCGACTGTATATGGTTCATTTGAAAGGGCATTAGTGAGTGCTGTTAAATCAGTATTATAAGGCTGGCTAAAGGCATTTTGCAGTCGTTCAGCTGTTAGGGCTGCCATTAGTTGATGTTTTCCTTATCTGGATGAAGTTGTTGGATTTTGTGTCGCATAGAAAGAGATAAGTTACTGTAATGATTATGAAAAGCTTCAAAAACATCATCTTTTAGCTTTTCAATGTGTTGAAGATCTATTTCAACACTGACGTAATTATGCTCTTTTAAGGCATCGAGCATAGAGCCATTGAGAACTTCATCAGTTACGCATTGATCAAATCCTTCAGGTATATCATGCAATGCCATTGCGTTTAGAAGAGCTTTTGCATCAAATCTGATGGTAGTTTGACATGTTTGCATCATTGTCATTAGAGCATCGAAGTCTGGATTACGCGTCTCTAGCATTTTATTGAACTCAACTGCTGGAGTTGATCTTATGGTAGGTGTGCTCATAATGATGGCCTTTTTTAAAGGATTTTTACTAATTATAAAGATTTTGTTAATTTCTGTCAAGAACTCAGAGTTTCCTTATGTATCCATAAAGTTGTTTCCATCAAGCGTTCTCGTCGCGTATTTGCTCTAAGGCATATGCCAAGATGCTTTCTGGCTGGATTTTTTCATCTAATAATTGATAGCGTTTGATTGTATTTAAAAGATTTTCTGATATTTCGCCGTGCTCATTATAATCCTCAAGGACCATGGAAACAATAACTTTTCTTATTGTATGTGTTTTTTTAAGTCGTTCAAGCTTTTCATCTTTAAAGGGAATATTTTCATTTATCAGCCTTAAAAAAACGTGCTTACATGCTTCTAAATTTTGATTGGCAATGCATTGAATTAGTTCAGGTTTTTGTTCCATTATTGCATCAATAGCCTGAGGGCGTACGAGAGGAACTCCCCATTCAATGAGACGTTTTAAAAAGTCATAACTTTTATTTGTATCTAGTTGAGATTCCAAGGCAAAAGGACTCATGCCCGACACTTTGTTTTTGAGTAATGCGATAAGATTGGTTGGAAGTTCTTCTTTATCCATTATCAAGACAACTGTTTGTATAACTTCTATGCGTAATCTAGAGATTTGCTCTATGAGCTCAGCTGCATGGTCATAATCTCTTTCTTTTAATTTCTCAATAAGTGAATGATTATTTAGTACATCGTTTATTGCATTTTTTATTTCTGGTGATACCTTTCCAAGTGCCAGCGCGTCTGAATACTCATTCGGTCTAAGATGAAGGATATGAGGACACTGTTGGATGTAATTGACAAATCGTTCACTTTTTTCTTTATCCTTGAGTACTTCTTTAAGCTCTTCTCTAAATTGCAATCGAAAATCTTCGATTTGTTCATATGAGCACTCTGCTTGATTGTTGTCGAAAGAGTCAGGCAAGGGATCATCTTGAATTTCTGTAAGTGTAGGCATGATTCTTAAACAGGCACGGGGATGAGTATCTGATAGTTTCAAGAGGCCTGGTATAAAACTTGTCTCAGGCAAATGTTTCTCAGCAAGTGCAATGGCATCTTTGGGAATAAACGCCCCGCTTTCGATTAGACATGTAAGAAATTCATCATCCCAACTATGACGTATAAAAGTTGAAAGAATCTCAGGATGACGAAGAGAAACCCGTCTTTCGCCTAGCATGATTAGGAGTTGTTCTAGAATTTCAGGCTGCTTCTTAGTGCATTGGGGATTTGCTCCGATCATTTCAAAGGTAGATGCTTTCAAAAAACGCATTTTGTTTAGACATTTTAATATGATATCGTAAGTTTTGAACCTTAACTTATTACGCAGCATGACATTTAATCGTTCATTTATCATTCTCTCGGCAAATGCTTTGGGGATTTCTTTCCTTGCAATACGTTGGATATAAGCTTGATCATTTTCTAGAGGGACTAGATCAGCCTGGTTCAATAGCGTTTCTAGAACCATCCAATCATGTGAATTCTCAGTAATAAGAAGGCGATTAAAAAGACCTGTTGCTAACCTCTGATTAGCAAGGCATGCGCGGGCGTTTTCGTAGGACCTTTCTCCTTCTTGCTCTGTTTTACTTAATAAACGATTATAAAGACGAGAGACAAAAATACGCTGCATTGCTCTTTCGGATATGTTTGGTATTTCAAAATGGGGGGCATAGTAACGTGGCATCCCCATCTCAAGGGATAGATTTTTCCATCGGAACGTTTCATTTGCTGCAAGTTGCCAAGCTTTGCAGACACGCGCAACCTGATTCACATCATGTACAGAAAGATAATCTAAAACCTCTTCAAATAATTCTGGAGGGATTTCTTTTTCTCTTATTATTATTGCCATATTAATTATCCATATATTTATTAAGACAAATATTATAAGTCGCTTCATCGAGATTTCCAGCTGTATATTGCTCCTGTGCAAATCTCATGATGGTTTCATCTAGCGATGTTTGCAGATTTTCTCGTGTTGCATTGTCCAAGTATTGATATTGGTATATTTTTTCTAAAAATTCGGGAAAAATTTCACTTGGATCCGCATATTCTTCTATTAAAAGAGATTTAATAGCATCGCGGAGTATATGTGAGGTTTTTAAGCGTCGATATGCCTCATCTTTGTATTGGAGATCATCTACGGTCAAGAGTAAAACAAGCATTTCCTTGCAGATTATTAAGTCTTTGTTAGCAAGAATTTGCGTAAGCTGAGTTTTGGAATCTAAGACCCATTCAACAGCTTCTGAACTAATAGGTACACCACACTGAATAATAAATTTTAAATAGGAATCTTTTCTATGTCGGTATATTTCTTGTTCTAGCAGATAGTGGGATGCATTTGGTGCTTTTGCTTTTATCAAAGCTAGCAGTTCATCGGAAAGCCATCCATTTTTGTACATATTAGCTGCAATCTCTAATACCTCAGTACGGATTGTATGGATATCTTGTAACAATTGAACGGCTTGGTCAGTTTTCCTCAGATTCGACAATATTGCGCATAGCGACTTGTTTCTAATCATGTCGTCTAATTCAAACTGTAACTCTTCAGGGACACGTCCCAATGCTAGGCCATCTGAGTAATCTTTTGGATCATATTTCAGTATATTGGGGCATAGTCTGATGGTCTGTAGTAATTTATCTGAATTGTTTTTTTTCTGAATCATGTCAACGAACTCACCCCAAAAAAATCTTCGATAATATTTATATTCATCATTGGTTAAATTATCGTTATTAAGAGTGTCTTTCGGGTAATTGTCTTCTAATGATTGGGTTTCGAATGTTGGTACGATTTTATAATGTTCTTTGGGGGTCCTGTCTCTAAGAGCTAATGCAGTGTGAACTCTACTTGAGGGTGGCAAGCATTGTTGAGCGTGTTCACAGGTCCTATTATTGAAATACGCACCAGCGTCTATCAAAGCGCTTAAAAATTCGTCATCCCATTTATTTTCGATGGCAGTATCCAGGGTCCTACGGAATCGGAGTGATACGCATTTTTCCTCTATCATTTTAATTAGTATTTTTTTGATTTCTGGATAAGCTTTAACGCATTGAGGATGTGTTGTGATATCATAGAGGGTTTCAGCCTTCAAAAAATGTATTCTTTTCAAGCAGTTCAGAACCATGGGATAATCTAGCCTTGGGATCATTTCACATAGCAATAGATTTAAATTTTCATTTTGCATTCTCATTTCAATAAAAGGTGGGATTTCACCTCTCGATCTGAGTAAAAGATACTTGTTTCTATTGAAATCTACGAGACGAGCTTGATTTAAAAGAGTCTCTGCAAAAAGCCAGTTGTAGGGGGATGCTCCTTTAAGTATCCGATTAAATGATTTTTGGATTAATTCTGGATAATCGAGTTCTGCTCTAGGAATTTGCATTAGTAATCGACATACGTTTATGCGGTTTACTTCCCAATTACCTAAATGATCAGCAGAATATTGTGGCATGCCATATCTAAAGGAAAGATCTCTCCATCTACGGTGGGTGTCGACAGCGCATTTCCATCTCTTACAAACGGGTCTAACCTCATGCAATTCGGCAATCGTAAGATAGCTTAGATAAGCATGCAAAACCTCGTCGGGACTTTCATTTATCGGAGTAATAGACATTTTTTTCTAATTTTTATTATTAATGATAATGGTATTATAACATTTTATTTACAAATATTCAATTGGTATAATGTAAAGTTATTATTTTAAATTGTTTAATTATCAAAGGAGTGTTATATATGCGTAAAAAATTAAACTTGATGGATTGTTATGATTAAAAAATTTACTTTACTAGCTTCTTTGGTTTGCATGGGTGTTTTGAGTGCTAATCCCTTTGCAGGAGAGCGCCTTAACAGATTTATTACGGTGGCAAATCGGGTCGATATGGCCAATTCTAGCATTATTATTGGCGCAGATGGCTCCTTTTGGGAGCTCTTTCCCGTTGAAGTAAGGGATCCGACGTGGAGAGAATGGGTTTCTGGGAGCGATGTACCGGCTCTTGAAGAGGCTTTCTTAGTTGAGCTGGAAACATGGGGAGCTGGGATGGAATTAGAGCTTTATAGGGTTGAAAATGGATCGATTACCGATGAGGTGAAAAAGGAGTATTCACAGCCAGAGCTTGATCAAGCGGAATATCTACTCAGCTATCAAGGGACTTTCGTTTTTGCCCGAAAAATCGTGGATGAGATGCCTTCTCCTTTTCAATTTCTCAAGGAGACAAAAAGCGGACCTCATAAGGTGACATTGAATCTGGAATTATTGGATTCTCAACTCTTTATTTTGGATGGGGAGCGCTTCATTGAGGTCTTTCCAGCGATCAAAAGGGAACAGACTTGGTGGGAATGGTGCCGGGGTATTTGTCCAGAGCAGCCAGAAGAGGCTTTTATCGTGGATCTTAGTTCATGGGAAGAGGGGAGTTATCTCAATGTGTATCCTGTGAATTGGGATAAGGTGGATGATATCGATTGGCGTACGTATCAGTGTGAAGAGATCTATGAGGCAGATGTGATTGTAAGCCCTGAAGGGGAGTTCAAATTTGCTTTTGGGCGCAATCTCACTTTTGAACAGCTTATGCTTGTGCTGAAGGTGTATGGCGATCGCAAATATGATCATGGTTATGATAAGGGATATGAAGTGGGACAAGAAGATGGATATCGTGAGGGAACTGACGATGGCCGCTTATATCGTGATCATTTATCAAGATGATCAGGAAACCCGACAACGGCTTCATAACATAAAATGAGATGGTCAACCCCGTTCATCGCTCGATGCGGGGTTTTTTCTTCGTCCAGTTGATAGACTTTGGCGATTTTGTTTTTGCTAACGCCGGTATCCCAGGGCATTGAAGCCTTTGAGTCTTTAATCGCCGAGGCCCAATACATGGAGGCTAAATCTAGCCAATGGTAGGGCCAATTTAGCTTTTCTTGTTCATCAGCGTCGATGAGTTGGGAGAAAAACGCGCGATCAAAGGAAGGGTTTTGACAAATGAAGACAGCTTCGCCTCGCTCGATATTATGTCGTTTGAAAAGATGCTTAATTTCATCTGCAACGACTTTTTCAAGAAGGCCATCTTGAACGGTCTCTGGTGTAAAGCCATTAACTTGCAGACTGTCGAGATCGCTTTTTTCCCAAACAGCTTGGGGTTGAAAGACGATGCTCTGATATTGATCTTTGAGTTCACCAGTTTTGAGATCGACAAGTTTGATGGCGATTTCAAGAATCCGGTGTTTGTTGATGTTCAGACCGTTTGTTTCTGAATCTAGAAAAATTCCAAGCATATCCACAACTTATCAAAGATCCCGCGACTTTTCAAGATAGGAAAAATCAACTGTAGAGAAAATAATGCTTTCTCTGTGATTTGTTCTAGATCAACTGATACTACACTCACATCTTCTATGAATATTTTCTGGGTTTGTCAAACGATCAGTTTCACGTAAATTCTGGATGGTATTTGCGAGTTCGTTTGTTGGGTCACGATAACCTTCATGTATTAGATCTTCTTGGATTGTTTCAAGACGTATGATGGCCATTTGAATATCATCACTACCCGATAGGATCTCAACAGCTTTTTGAATATTATTTTGTTGAATCAGCTCTTTGCAAATAATTGTATCAATAATGAAGTGTTTTTCGGTTTGAATATGGATATAATTATTTGCAAAATGTAATGCTCTGTCAATTTGCCCTTGTTCCATAAAAGTTTTACAAGCATCCTCAAATATAATATGTCGTTGATTTGCATTGCTGTGAGTGTTTGCAATCTCGATCGCCTTATAGATATTGCCCCGATCCATTAAAAGTTTAATAATATGATCAAACAAACGTTTTTTTAAAATCTCAGTATTTTTATTCAAACGATCTATCAAAGACTCGGATGTGAGCGCCTTTACAACTTCGATTGCTTTATCGATATTGTCCCGCCCTATTAAAAGTTCATTAATATTTTGAAATTGACACTCTTTTTGATACATATCCGTAATGGATTTTGCAGCCTCGACTGCTTTATCAATATTGCCTAGATCTAAAAGATGTTTACAGGCACTTTTAAGTACGTGATCTCTTGTGACCTCTTTCGTGATGATATTTGTAGTCTTGATTACCCAGTCAATATGGCCCAGGTCTATTTGATTTATGAATATGTTCTCAAAAGCTGTAATTTTTTTATATTCACGTGTGAAGGTATTTGCAACCTTGACTGCCCAGTCAATACTGCCTACTGATGTAAGATGGTTACAAATATTTTCAAGGAGTTTAACTCTTATATGTTCATAGGTGATAGCATTTGTAACCTTGATTGCATTATCGATATTGTCCTGCTGTATTAGAGTTATGCAAAGTGCTTCAAAAGCATTACATCTCTCCCACTCAAAGGGGAAGGCACTTATCCTCTCAAACTCGATATCAATTGCTTTCAAAGTCACTGTTAATTCAAAAATATCTTCAAAGAAATGAGGGGTATTTATAGCCTCTGACTGTGTTTTTAAATCACGTATGGTTTTAATATCTAAAGTTCTTAATAAAGGTATTAGCTTCTCTTTTAGATCCAGAAGAGATGATTTCAGATCTAATAAATTTACAGAATTTAGAATTGTATTGCTTCTGTAAATATTTGCGAGTGTTTCTATTTGTTCAGAATATTGTTTAGGGTCTAAATTTTCAGTTAAAAATTCTCCAAAACTACGTGCTAAACTACGTTCTTTAAATCGAGAGGTTTCGATTGTTGCATTTTTCCAAAAGTGACTGACTTGTACTGTAGATTGTGGATCTTTTGTAGTATTTAGATAGCTTAAACATTCTTGTAGTATTTCAGGTCCTAGGGAGCTTATTGTTTTTTCTTCCCCCACAGGCTCGGTAGAACTTGGATTGATTTTTGTGGTGTTATTAGTGTTTATGGCCATAATTTGGACGCCTTAATTATTATATGGTTTTAAAAATGTAGTAATAATTAATTATTATAGCAATTTTTCAGATAAATATAAAGATATTTTCAACATGCATATAGTTAGCGGGTTATGTGTTTTGTTGACAGGGGAGACAGCCAAGGGTATCTCTGCGTTAGAAGGTGGTTTTTAGAAGAGATCTGCTTGGTTTTAGAGAGCAGCTATGTGCTTTATTTAAAACTCGGATTGTGTGACATAGATATCCCATCTAAAAAATACAAATTCATCTGGAATATCGATTGCCATACAACCCTGGTTTATAGTGAGTCAGATTAACTGATGGTACACCCAAATCATTTGAAAATATTTCCTGAGCTTCTAAAATCACCTCTTTCACGCAAATTCTGGCTGATGTTTGCGACTTCATTGTTTTCGTCGATATAACCTTCGTCTATTATTAGCTCACTAAGGATAGTATCAAGGCGTATGGCTGACATAACAACATCATCATCATGATTTACTAGGATCTCAACTGCTCTTTGGATATCATTTTGTCGAATAAGTTCTTTGCAAATAATCACCTCAACCAAGTAGTTTCTGTCAGACTTTGTAAGAGTAGGATCATTTACGAGTTGAAGTGCCCCGGCAACATTGCCTCGTTGCATAAAAGCTTTACAAGAGTACTTAAACACTGGATATCTTAGACTTTCATTACCGAAGGTTTTAGCGATCCTTACCGCCTTAAAGCCATTGCCTTGCTGTATTAGATCTTTAATAATAAGTTCAATTTGATTATTTCTTTCATATTCATCAGTGAAGGAATTTGCAACTTCGACTGCCCGGTCAATACCGCCTACTAATGTAAGGCGTTTACAAATACCTTCAAACATATCACGTCTTTTATATTTATCAGTGATGGCATTTGCAACCTCGATTGCCCGGTTAATATCGCCTACTGATGTAAGGCGTTTACAAATACCTGCAAGCATATAATCTCTTTTAGGTTCACGAGTGATGGCATTAGCAACATCGATTGTCCGGTCAATATTGCCTTCTAATGTAAGCTGTAGACAAATATCTTTAAGCATAGAATCTCTTTGATATTCATTAGAGACGATATTTGCAACCTCGATTGCCTTATCGATATTGTTCTTTTGCATTAGATCAAGCCAAAGGGTGTAAAGGGCATCACATCTTCGCCACTCAAGTGGAAGGTTGTTTGCGGCCTCAATCTTCATGTCAATTTCTTTCGAAGCTACTGTTAACTCAAAAATATCTTCAAAGAAGTGAGGGATATTTATAGTCGCAGATTGTGCCTCTAAGGCGCATATGGTTTCAATATCTAGGGTTCTCAATGCAGATATTATCTTTTCTTTTAGATCCAGAAGAGATGATTTCAGATCTAACAGATTTACAGAATTTAGAATTGTATTGCTTTTACAAATATTTGCAAGTGTTTCTATTTGTTCAGAACATTGTATAGGATGTAAATTTTCAGTTAGAAATTCTCCAAAACCACGTGCTAAACTACGTTCTTTAAATCGAGAGGTTTCTATTGTTGCATTTTTCCAAAAGTGACTGACTTGTACTGTAGATTGTAGATCATTTCTCGTATTCAGATAACCTAGACATTCTTGCAGTATTTCAGGTCCTAGGGAGTCTATTGTCTTTTCTTCTTCAACAGGCTCGGTAGAACTTGGATTGATTTTTGTGGTGTTATTGATATTAACGGACATAATTTGGATACCTTAATTATTATATGGTTTTAAAAATGTAGTAATAATTAATTATTATAGCAATTTTTCAGATAAATATAAAGATATTTTCAACATGCATATAGTTAGCGGGTTATGTGTTTTGTTGACAGGGGAGACAGCCAAGGTTATAAATGCGTTAGGAGGTGATTTATGGAAGAGATGAAAATAGGGCTTACGCAAGGGGATCGGGCAGCGATCTGCTTGGTCCTAACGCAGGTTTTAGCGAGTAGCTATGGGCTGTATTTGAAGACGCAAAACTTTCACTGGAATGTGAAGGGGAAGGAATTTTATGCGCTTCATGTCATGTTCCAAAAGCAGTATGAAGAGCTTGCGGAAGTGATTGATGAGGTTGCTGAGAGGATACGCTCTCTTGGTGGGCATGCAGAGGGGTCGTTTTCTGCTTTTATGCGCCATTCTTGGGTCAAAGATGAGGAAAAGCAGCTTTCTGCTCCAGAGATGCTACGCAAACTGGTGCATGATCATGAGGTGATGAGTGAGAATATGAGAAGACATCTTCCTGCGATTGAGAAGGTAGAAGACGGGGCGACGGCTGATTTTATCAATAAACGACTTGCGTCACATGAAAAGGTTGCTTGGATGTTGCGTAGTCACTCGTCTTGATCTTCTTTCAAGCTTTTTTTGTTTCTAAACTTCCAGGGAAGCCACCCTGGGAGCATTTGTAATGAAAGAATGGCGATGATGAGAATGGTTGCGGTGATGCCGAGAATATACATGTGGTTGGCAATGGCAAGTCCTACGGAAGCTGTTGCCCAGAGGGTTGCGGCTGTTGTTAGCCCGCGTACGCGCCCGCGATCTCGTAGGATCACTCCAGCGCCTAAAAAACCGATTCCACTGACGATTTGTGCTGCAATCCGGGAGGGATCTGCTGGGCCTGAAATGTTCATTGAGATGATGCCAAATAGACAGGCTCCAAGGGCGACTGTGGCATGTGTACGGATGCCAGCAAGTCCAACGCGCGTTTCTCTTTCTAGGCCTATTAGAGCGCCTAGAAACGCGGCTAGCAGGATATGGCAAGACATAAGTAATTCTTGACTCCACTCCATAAGATTTCCTCTTGTATTAAAAAAATCTTTGTAACGTAAAGAATGATCCCTGTAAAGAAATATTTCATTCGCAGAGAATAGATTGTTTTGTTACACTTTCTTAATCAATTTGCTAATCCGCAGGACAGATATGCCCATTCCTCTCCGAAAGTTTCGTGAGATCGTTTTTCAGATCATTTTTTCTCTCGATCTCAACAAAGAAGTTGATTTTAGTGAGCTTACTTTGATTTTTGATGGTCTGACTGTGACAAAAAAAAATTTGCGTGATGCGCATGAAAAGGCAAATCAGGTCCATCTACATCTTCCAGAAATTGATGCGCAAATTGAGAAAATTTCATATGCTTACGATTTTAAGAGAATTTCGACTGTTGAAAAAAATATTTTAAGACTTGGGGTCTTTGAACTTTTATTCGACAAAGGTGTACCTCCTAAAGTTGCGATTGCGGAAGCGATTCGCATTGGGCGAAAATATGGCTCTCCTGAGGGAGCGACGTTTATCAACGCGATTTTAGACAAGGTCTATCACGGCATTCTTTGCCTTTCTGAGGAATCATGCAAATTATCGAAGGAAAGCCTTTAAGTCAGCTCTCAACGTTTGGAATTGGGGGAGAGGCTGCTTACTTTGCAGTGGCACAGAGCACGCCTGAGCTTTCCGAGCTTTTAAAATTTGCAACAAAACAACAACTTTCTTTTTTCATTCTTGGGAAGGGATCTAACTGTCTTTTCGATGATCGTGGATTTGATGGGCTTGTCATTTTAAATCAGATCAATTTTTGCGAGGAAAATGGGGGAATCTTCCATGTTGGAGGGGGATATTCATTTTCTCTTCTTGGATCGCAAACGGTACGGAAGGGGTGGAGTGGATTGGAGTTTGCTGCCGGGATTCCGGGCTCTGTTGGAGGCGCTGTCTATATGAATGCTGGTGCAAATGGAGTGGAAACTGCGGAGGCTCTTCTCGAAGTTGAATGGATCACCGAAGAGGGCACTGTGCAGACATTTCATCGTAAAGACCTTGATTATGGGTATAGATCCTCCCCGTTTCAGAAAATGAAGGGTGCGGTTTCTAGTGCAAAGTTTCAACTGAGCAGGGTTGAAGGGATCAAAAAGAAACAACACGAAATGATCCATTATCGGAAAGAGACGCAACCATATGGCGAAAAATCTGCGGGGTGTGTGTTTCGTAATCCAGAAAATGGTTCTGCGGGCGCTTTGATTGAGGAATTGGGACTCAAAGGGGTGGCTGTTGGAGACGCAATGATATCAGAGATTCATGGAAATTTTATTGTAAATAAAGGCACGGCGCGTGCGCAAGATGTCCTCGATTTGGTTGCGAAAATTAGGCAGAGAGTTAAAGAGGTAAAAGGGATTGATTTGGAGATGGAGGTGAAATACATTCCGTATGATATTTCGAGCTGATCTTCATTGCCATAGCAACGCTTCTGATGGAAGCTGCACCCCTCTAGAAATCCTTCATCTTGCCAAGGAAAAAGGGCTTTCAGGCCTTTCAATCACGGATCACGATACGATTCAAGCCTATACACCTGAACTTTTTGAGGTGGCAAAAAATTTGGATATTCAGCTCATTACGGGTGTTGAATTTTCCTGCCGCCACAAAGAGGTGAATGTTCATATTCTGGGGTATAATTTTTCTCTCGAGTCTGAAGCCTTAAATGCACTTTGTGATCGTCACGCAATGCGTCGAAAAAAGAGAAATCTCGAGATTCTTGGGAAGCTGACCCGTTTTGGGATGCCGATTCGGGAAGAGGAACTGTATCAACTGGGGCATGAAAAGCGGGTGATTGGAAGGCCACATATTGCTGAAATCATGCTGAAAAAAGGGTATGTTAGTAACTTTAAGGAAGCCTTTAACCGGTATATTGGCGATCTGAGGCCGTGTTACAGCCCAGGGCCTATTTTTCCACCCGAAGAGACATTGGTTACTCTCCATCAGGCGGGTGGCAAGGCTTTTATTGCACATCCGCATATCATCAAACGGCGTAAAATCATACGCGATCTCTTGGCAATGGACTTCGATGGTCTCGAGGGGTACTACTCTCTGCTTCCCACGACGTTTGAAAAGAAATGGATCGACACAGCAAATGAAAAAAATTGGCTCATCAGTGGCGGGTCAGATTTTCATGGGGATCTTAAACCCCAAGTCTATTTAGGATGTTCCTGGGTGGATAAAGAAAAATTCGATAAAATTATCTCATGATTCTAGAAAAGCTATTCAACCTGCCATCTTTTGGGAAGCGGGGTTTAGAAAATATGAAAGCCTTAAGCAAGGCTCTCAAACACCCTGAAAAGGCATTTTCATCTGTTCACATCGCGGGAACGAATGGTAAGGGAACCGTTGCAATGCATGTTGCAGAGGGATTGCAAAACAGTGGTAAAAGGGTAGGATTATTTACTTCGCCCCATCTTTTTTCTTTTTGCGAAAGAATCAGGATAAATGGGGAGATGATTTCCGAGGATGAAGTTGAGAAAGGGCTGATAAAGCTTTTCGCCCTTGCAGAGGCTTTAGGAATTCAACCGACCCCTTTTGAGCTGATGGCGCTTTTGGCATTTGAATATTTTCGAGCGCAGGGTGTAGAGTGGGCTGTCATTGAAACAGGTCTTGGTGGGCGACTTGATGCAACGAATATCATTGAGCCAGAATTATGCATCATCACCTCGATTTCACAGGATCATACTGACATGCTTGGAACAAGTATAGATGAGATCGCAAGTGAAAAAGCTGGGATTATTAAAAAAGGTGTTCCCGTTGTTGTGGGGAAAACAGCAGCTCTAGAAGCAGTTTTAAGTCGTGTTGACAGCGTATTGCATGTCGAGAAGGATGATTACCTTCAAATTGCAAAACGTGCGCTAAAACACCTCGGAATTGAGAGATATGATGGCACGTTGCAAATTCCTTGTCGTATGGAAAAACGTCTGATCCATGGCTATCCTGTCATTTTTGATGTCGCCCACAATCAGGCTGCGCTGCAATATCTCTTGGACCAATTTGATGAAAAACCTTCTTTGGTTTTTGGCTTTTCAAAAAGTGCAGAGCTCGATGGCATTCTTTCCCTCTTACAGGGGCGCGTGACTACGCTCTATTTGCCGCGGATTCAAAATCCTCGCCTTTTGGACGCGAGTTATTTGCAAGAGAGGTGTAAAAAAAAGGGGATCGATGCGATCCCCTTTGAAGTTATGAATTTTGATAAGCTTATCGCAGGGATGAAAAAACCTCTAGCAGTCACTGGATCTTTCTATTTGATGCAGTATTTCAAACCCGTATTGTGTGATGTAGACATCCCACCTAAAAAGTCTTTTTCACCAGGATCTCCTGCCTAAATTTTGCCTACTTTATCAAGTATGCCCAAAATTTTGGCAGGAGATCCTGATAAAAAATACAATTTTATTTGGAATATCTCTACCACACAATCCGGGTTTTATTCATCAAGTGCTTCACGCTCTGCTAGAATTTCATTCGCTTGATCTTCTGAAGGGATAGGATTATGTACGCTTGGACGAACAAGTTTTTGTGCGAGACCAATTGCTGCGCGGGTGATGCACATGAAGTTATCACGTGTGGTAGTTAGATTTTGTCCCTGCAGTTTATTGAGGCTTCCCCCTACCTTCTCTGCGAGCACTTCAAGGCGGAATTTATCATTTTTCGGCAGCGTATCCAAGATGTCCAAGGCTTTGGAAAGGTCTTCTTGATGAAGGGCATAGGCTAGTGTGAAAAGTGAGTTGGCAGTTTCGATTATTCCGAGATTTGCAGCTTGCGGGCGAGGAACATCATTTAAATCGAGTATGGTATTAGAGTTGTGGTAGTAGGTGCAGATGTCGTCGGATGGCGTTGGGCATTTTTCATGGTGTAATGCTTTTTCTAAAAATTTTTCTGCAAGATCGATGAACTCACGATTTTCTAATCCTAAGCAATAGTTATGCAGGAAGAGTTCCATTTCTTGTTTCAAAACATTTATTCTTTCAGCAATTTGTTCTGGCGCTTCATTTTTTGATGCGACATAGATTGCTTGAGCTTGTTCTGTCAGGCGGTCCACCTCTCTATCTACTGATAGATTGTGGCAGCGTCCTATTAGACTGATGATGCGACGTTGCTGATCATCTGTGTTTTGGATGTCATCTGAGATTTTACAGAGTTGATGGGAAATTTTGTGCAGCTTTTCAAGATTAGAGAAGGAGTGTTTTGTCAATTCATCATCAATGACATCGACATCATGGTAAGCCCTCAGAAATGATCCGTTAATTCTTTCTACCACCGCTACCTCCTTATTAATGTTAATATTTTTGGTTGCAATGTTTGAGTTAATTAACTTTTCTCTCATCTTTATTATACTAAATTCCCTGTGTTTTAGCTAGAAAATAAGCGTATAAAATAAAATTAAAATTTTATTTTAACGTAATTATTGTTTCTATGGGCTTAGCTTTAAAAGATCTCAGAATTAATGGGAAACTTTATTTTTTAAAATTAATATTAAGCTTGGAGATTTTGGACGGTTGAGCCATCTATGATGGCAAAGGGTGTATTTAGAAGAGGGGAGAGTTTTGCAAAAGGTTAGGAGCGCAGTTTCTTCTTTTGCCCCCTCAGCATGCCCTGGATAGCACATTATGCTGATCATGCCACCTGATTTGATCAGAGTGAGGGCATTTTGGAGACTAGGGAGCGTAGACGCTGTTAAAGTGGTGAGAGATTTATCGCCTCCTGGTAAATAGCCTAGGTTATAGACGATTAAATTAAAATAATTTGTAATGCAAGTCTCTGGGAATGTTTCATGTGACATGTGATGGAATGTTGTGCGGTTTAGATGGGATGGAAGCAGTTGCGTTTTTGTGTTCGCGATGGCTCCTTCTTGAAGATCGAGGCATATAAGTGAGCCCTTCTCCTCTTCTAGGACGCAATTTGCTAAAAAAAAAGAGTCGTGTCCATTACCGCATGTCGCATCAATGACATGATCCCCTTTTTTCAAAAAATCTTTCCATATGGAATGAGCAAATGAGAGGTGAGAGGTGATTGGATGTTGCATTCTTTTAGATGGTTTTTTATAGTTTATGTCTTAATGCGATGAGGGGTATTAGCTCAGTTGGTTAGAGCGCCACGTTGACATCGTGGAGGTCAGCTGTTCGAGTCAGCTATATCCCATTACCCAAATAGCTTATCTTGATAAACAATTCTTCTCAAGTTTCATACGATTCTATCAGGCAAACTTTGTCTGAGCTACTAGCATGCGCTGTAAAAGAGCTGTGTCCCCAGACCCAATTAGTGGGAGGAGGGGTGACACATGATGGTTTTTATTACGATTTTCAAACAGAAAATTGCATGACAGCAGAATTTTTAATTGCAATTGAAGAAAGAATGAAATATCTGCTTCATCAAGAAGTCGAAATCAAGCAAATGGAGATGGTTCCGTTTGTTGCTGGTGAGTATTTGCGGAGCCGGGGTGAACCATTTAGAGAAGTGGCAGCAAGAGAGGCCCAGGGGCAACTCCTTACTCTGATTCAAATCGGGCAATTTGTGGATTACGTCACGCGTCCCTTTGCCATAAATATCCCATCTGGAACCGCATTTAAGCTCAATGAGGTGACCCCTGGGGATAGCTTGCGTATTTGTGGCATGGCTTTTCCCACGAATAAAGATTTGAAAGAAGGGGTCAAAAGGAAAAAAGAAGGAAAAAAATTTGATCACAAAATTCTTGGAGAGAAATTTGAATTATTTTCTATGAAAGAACATGCGGTGATTTGGCTCCCAAAAGGGGAGGAACTTTACCACAGCTTGATCGAATTTTGGAGAATGAGTCAAAAAGAAAGAGGGTATCAGCTTGTAAAAAGTGACCTGCAAGGTCTTAGAATGGAGAAATGTGCACAAAGTGGACGCTTTTTTCAGGAGAGAAATGAAATTAGGGACGGCCTTTTTAATTTAAAAGATTATTGGAGAGATTTTTCCTGGAGCAGTCTTGATGAAAAAGAGCTCATTTCTTCCTTGAAATTCATTGAAGAAACCTATAATATTCTGGGCTTACATTATCGGCTCGTTTTAACGGGAGATGGCCTTCTTAGAAAAGTTTTGACTGATCTGGGAAAAGATTTTGAACATGAGATTAGCCGTAATGTAAATGAACGCCTTTCATTCAGACTTTTAGACGTCTATGGTATTGAGTGGGAGGGACCATTTATTGAAGTGCAAAACCGATTTATTCTCACTTCGCTATATGGACGTTTAGAGCAACTAATTGCTCTACTTATCGAAAAAAAACGTGAGTTGTATTTGGAATTAGAAAAAGAACTATCGCGAAAAAAAGGGAATTCGAGTAATCTCTGCTCTAGCTTAAAAAACCGGAGAGCAGGTGAGAGTAAATAGAGCGATACGTGTTCCTAAAGTTCGATTGATAGATCAAGATGGTGGCCAAGTTGGGATTGTGACTATTCAAGAAGCGATGTCACTAGCAGAAGATGCGGGGCTTGACCTCGTAGAAATCTCACCCAAAGCACAACCACCCGTTTGTAAGATCATCGATTATGGTAAATATCGATATCATCTGACAAAGAAAGAGAAAGAGAGCAAGAAAGCTCAGCAGCAAGGTAAGCTGAAGGAAGTCAAAGTTAAGCCAAACATTGATGAACATGACTTCCAAACCAAGTTAAAACGCGCCCGTGAGTTCATTGAAAAAGGGAACAAAGTGCGTGTTTCATGTATGTTTCGGGGACGCGAGATGGCCCATCCAGAAGTTGGAAGACGGGTCGCCAATCGTTTTTGTGAGGAATTGAGCGACGTTGCAAATGTCGAGGCTCCACCAAAAATGCTTGGTCGCAACTTAGCGCTCGTCTTAGCCCCCGCAGGAAAAAAGAAAAGTTGAAACTGGAGTTGACATCGTGTGTAAGATGAAAACGAAAAAAGCTCTCAAGGCACGCTTTAAAGTGACTGGAACTGGAAAAGTATTGCGCGGAAAGCAAGGTCGTCGTCATATCTTGACGAAAAAACCTTCGAAAAAAAAGCGCAACTTAAGACAACCAGGACTGTTAAGCGAAGCCTTTTCCAAAAAGTATAAAAAACTTATGGGAGCTTAAGGAGAAGTAATGGTTAGAACAAGTAAGGCCGTCGCATCGCGTCGCCGTCGTAAAAGACTCCTGAAAAGAGCAAAAGGGTTCGTGGGAGACCGCAAGAACCACATTAAGCTCACTTCAGATGCAGTTATGAAAGCGATGGCATTTAATTATCGCGATCGCAAAGTCAAAAAGAGAAATTTTAGAAGGCTGTGGAATACCCGCATTGGGATTGCAGCAAAAATTAATGGAATGTCGTATAGTAAGCTTATTCATGGGCTTACGAAGGCGGGATGCCAACTCGATCGCAAAATGTTATCAGACATGGCGATTCGAGATCCGGATAGTTTTGCAAGCGTTGTGCAAGAAGCAAAAGCAGCGCTAGCATAAAAGCTTAAAGCCCGCTACTTAGCAGCGGGCTTTTTTTATGGAATTGATGTGAAAGAAAAAGTTGAAGAGCTCTACCACTTATTTGAGTCCGATCTAAATGCCATTGAAACGGTAAGAGACCTAGAAGATCTCAAAGTCAAATACCTTGGCAGAAAAGGCCCCATACAATCACTGATGAAAGATCTGCGTCATTGCGATAATGAAGAGCGACCCCTCATGGGAAAGCTCATCAATGAGCTTAAAGAGCAAGTCGCATCTAAAGTTGAAACCCAGCTATCAGCCCTCAAAGAAAAAGAACTATCGAAACGCCTCTCAGAAGAAAAAATTGATGTGACCCTTCCCGGGCGCAGCAATTTTCACGGAGGAAAACATCCCATTGTTCAGATGCTTGATGAAGTCTTAGAAATTCTCAAAGAAATGGGCTTTTCTGTGCAATACACCTCTGAGATCGAATCAGAGTATTACAATTATGGTGGCCTAAACTATCCCCCGGACCATCCGGCGCGAGATATGCAAGACACCTTCTATATCTCTAAGGATATCCTACTACGCTCTCACACTACCTCCATCCAACAACACATGATGGAGAAATGTGAGCCTCCTATACGCATCGTTGCACCAGGTAAATGTTATCGCAATGAGACGATTACATCTCGCTCCCATGTTTTTTTCTACCAAGTTGATGCACTCTATATCGATAAAGGAGTGACCTTTGCAGATCTTTTGGCAACAAAAGAAGAATTTTATTCCCGCATCTTCAATCAGAAGGTCGAACTGCGCGTGAGACCCAGTTATTTCCCCTTCGTCGAGCCAGGGATGGAAGTCGACATCAAATGCACTTCTTGTAAAGGCAAAGGCTGCACGCTCTGTAAAAAGACCGGTTGGCTTGAAGTCTGTGGCGCTGGAATGGTACACCCCGAAGTATTAAAAGAAGGTGGTATCGATCCAGAAGTCTATTCAGGTTTTGCCTGGGGCGGTGGAATAGAAAGGCTATTCATGCTACGCCACGGAGTCACTGATATTCGCCTTTTCACCGAAAACAACCTGCGTTTCTTACGCCAATTCGCCTAATCTCAGAAATATTTTTTTTAAGCCATTAATTATAAGGTCAGTGGTGTTGACTATAATACGACATATCGCGTTTTGGTCTTGACTGAAGTACGATATGTCTTATTTCAGTCAACATGAATTAGATTTTATTGTTACGAAAAATGAAATCAAAGCTCCTTACGTTTTCCAAGTTGCAATTGAGCTTCCATATATTGAGAGAAACTGTTTTGAAGAAATGACACCTGTCATTGTTCCAGCCAAGACTTTTTTATCCCAACTTGTATAAAAAATTTCGATTTTTGACTTTGGAAGAATGATGATGTATCATTATTATTGTTTATTTCTAATATTTAGGAGGTCTTAATGTTTAAATTTTTAGCTTCTTGCTTATTACTTGCATCTGCTTATGCAGCTCCAAAAGCTGTAGTGTTTGATTTTGGAGGCGTGCTCAATGAAACCCCTGATAGGGAATCAATTGTCGCTTATCTATGTGATACATTTGACCTTTCACGAGAAGAGTTTAATGCTGTTAATCAAGAGAAGCGAAAAGCCATAAAAGCAGGTAAAACAATTGTGGGATTTTGGCTTCAATATGCAAAAGAGCAGCAAATTACTCTTCCAGAAAATTGGACAGAACAATTTCAACATGTGCTGAAAGAATCCATCAATGTCAATCCAGGGATGTATGTCCTTATCGATCAATTGAAGGAAAAGGAGATTCGGGTAGGACTTCTTTCTAATATCGAAACAAGAGTAGCCAAGCTCATTCGAAGTTTTGATCTTTATCAGCCCTTTGAGCCCTGTTTGCTTTCTTGTGAAATTGGATATGATAAACCCGATCCAAGAGCCTATGAAGTGCTTATGAGCCAACTCGAGCTTCCACCTGAGCAAATCGTCTTCATTGATGACTTGGCAGAGAATATCGAAGCAGCCAAAAAACTAGGGATCGATGCCATCCTATTCACATCACATGCCCAAATCCAAACCGAGCTGAGATCAAGAGGCGCTATCTAAACCCGAGTTTCAAGCATATTTCCTGTAATTTTAACATCGAATATTAAAACGGCAGGGAATATTCTCAAGAGGCTAATTATTAGTGTTTTAATTTATCTTTCAAAGTTTTAAATCATTTCAAGCTGTGATTTGAGCGTTACTGACGCTTTCTGAAGTGCTTGCATGGGATTATCGCAAGGAAATTGCGTTTCCATATAATATTGCATCGTTTCTTGAATCCATTCAGGCCCTTTGATTGTGGATAAATCGCTATGCATCATCTCACCAATCCATTTAGCACCATCTGCAACCGACTCGACAATCGCGTCACTAAGATTTTCTACAAAAGGATGGATCCATGAAGTCACCTCAACACCAAGAAGAGATGTCTTGTCTTTATGGTAATGAGATCCTACTGGAGCAAGAGAAACGAGAGGTATACCATTCATCTTTGCCCACATCATTTCAGCGCCAACGCCCAGGCCTCTTCGTTCTCTGGCATCGACAAAAACAACATTTGCAGAAAAAACTTGTGTCATATCTCTTCCAAAAACCGATTTTTGATCCGATAAATCATCAGAACGAATCGCAGGATTAAGAAAAAATACAGTATGAGGTTGAAGCGTTTTTCGAATGATATCTTGATATTCTTCAGTCCAATAGCATTCATTGGGATTTTCATGAGCTTTTTGAATTTTACCTGCGAGATAGATTGCAATTTCTAAAGACATGCTTTCCCAATATGTTTTAAAAAAGACCTTGATTTATAGCATATGGAATGTATAATTTCATGCATTGTTTTTATGGAAGAGTGGCAGAGTGGCCGATTGCGTCTGTCTTGAAAACAGATGTCCTTCACGGGACCGGGGGTTCGAATCCCTCCTCTTCCGATAGGAAGAGAAGGGGGAATAGGTTTTAACCTATTCCCTTTTCTTTTAGAAAAGATTCGAACCCAAAAGGGGGTTCGCCTAAAGCCGAAGGCTTAGGAGGATCCGAAGGATCACCCCGAAGGGGCAGAGGGCCAAAGGCCCGGCGTCCATCCCTCCTCTTCCGATAGGAAGAGAAGGGGGAATAGGTTTTAACCTATTCCCTTTTCGTTTAACCCGGATTGTGTGACAGATACATCCCATCTAAAAAGTCTTTTTCATCAGGATCTCCTGACTAAATTTTTCCTACTTTATCAAGTATGTCAAAAATTTGGGCAGAAGATCCGGATAAAAAATACAATTTTATCTGGAATATCTCTGTCACACAATCCGGGTTTTTAGAAAAGATTCGAACCCAAAAGGGGGCTTACCTAAAGCCGAAGGCTTAGGGGTATCATCCTGAACAAGAGGTATAAAGATTAGAGCTTATTAATAATAACTGAAAAATTATATCCGGAATGGACTAGAATTGCCCCTAGTAATCCTATTTTTTCTTGCACTACTCCCATAATAAGACCGCCACATAAAGTAGAAAATAGCTGGTGACGTTGTAGTGAGGGTTCATATTTATTCATTAAATGTAAAGCTGAGAAGGCTAGAGAAGAGAGAGCAACGCGGGCACATGATGCAACTGGTACACTCACTGGTGCGTAATCAAATATGGCTCCTAATGCAACTTTTTGAATAATGAACCGAAAAAGCACTTCTTCTACAAGGGGGGAAATAGTTGTAAAATAAGCAATAGAAGAGCCTTGACTCTCACGAGAGTCATACAGCTTATCAAAATAAGCTACAAATTCATCCATAGTATTTTCATTGGAATTATCAATAGCATCTTGAATTTCATCATGTATAGCTGCTTTAACGAAATGACTATATGTTAAAAAATATTTTATTTTTGACAATTCCCATGTTTGCACGTATTCACAATTTAGAGTTTTAAGTAATTTTTCTTTATCTTGGCTGGATAAATTAATACAGGTGCTTTCAATGTTTTCGTCGTGATTAATCGTATCTAGAAAAAGTTTATCTGCAATTGCAGACGATATAGATCTTGTTGCCGTACCTAATGCAAAACACCCTAAATAAGTACTTATTGAGGTCATAATCTTTCTATGTGTTGTTAATTTAATTAAATATCGATTATACCATTTTAATAAATAAATACCCGTATAAAATTAATTATTGAATTTCTAAGGGGGAATATTTCAAGATAAAAGATTAAGTAGTTATCAGCCCAACCGTTCTAGGATCAGATTGGCTTCTTTTTCGTCAATTAGGACAAATTGATTTTGGCTTGATTCATAGCAGTAGACGTCAGCTTTTGAAATATCAAACCACCATCCATGAATGCGAAGCTGTTTTTTCTCTATGCGCTCTTGTATGAATGGATAACTGGCAATATGCTTCATTTGCTCAAGCACGTTGACTTGGGAGATTTGATCGTATTCTGGGAGGGACGTATTGATTGAAAGTCCTTTTCTCACTTTGTTTACGGACTCTTCGCCATATTTTAACCAAGATTTCAGTTCTGTAGGGAGCGTATCCACACCTTGAGCGAGTGCTTTCATCGCACCACATTCAGAATGTCCACAAACGATGATATTGGAAATGTTTAGGGATAGGATGGAAAATTCTAGGGCGGCGGGTGCACTCGTATCATGAGGGGAGGGAGATGCCGGCGGAACGAGGTTGCCGATATTCCGTAGGACAAATAGATCTCCTGGATCAGTGGATGCAAAGAGGTTGGGGACAACGCGGCTATCAGAGCATGCGATAAAGAGGGCGTCTGGCTCTTGTCCAATTGTCAGCTCAGCAAACTTGATCTTATTTTCTTTGGTGAGTTTCTTTCTAAACTCAACGATGCCTTGAATGAGTTTTTTCATGTCTGGGACTCTTCTATCATTACTTTCGAGTAGTATACTTTAATCTTGTTTTCTTTTAACGCATTGATGAGATCTTGTTCTTGTTTGTTATCTACGATGAGATGAATTTCAATGGGAGCCTCGGATCCAGTTTCGAAAAAATGTTCTTCGAGAAGTTCTCCATGTTTGCCAAAACCTGCTGCGCCTTTAATTGCAGTTCCCTTGCTAATACCTAGTTTCCTAGCCTCTTCAATAAGCCATTCATGTAATGGTTTATGCTTATAGCGTTGTGAAGTGCTTGTATAAAACTTCAATTCGATTTTTTTCATTTTTCTCCCAGGGTAAAAAAACAAACTTTACAAAGAAAAAAGCCTAATGCAACCAAACCTATTGAACCGGCCACATGTAAGACAATTTGAAGGCAAGTATACAGATATTCTTTTTTTATGATGAGTTCGAATGTTTCAGCAGAAAAAGTTGAAAGTGTTGTTAAACTACCCAAAAAACCACTTACAACACCTATAATCAGCTCTTTAGGAAGTGCTGCTGAATGCATCACAATACAAATCGTAATTCCCATTATGAAACTACCAATCCAATTGACAGTAAGTGTGCCGAGTGGAATCGATGGAAAGATGGGGTTTAATTTAACAGAAATCCCATAACGGAGCAATGCCCCTAGTGATGCCCCAATAATGATTGAAAATACGATTTTAAAGCTCATACTTTACACTATCAAATCTATCACTTTTTATGCATTTTCATTATTTATATAATAAATCAGGAAGGTGTAGTGAGCAGTGCGAATTGTTATTTGAATTTGATATCCATTGATCTTTAAACTTTTTTAATGCATCATCTTTATCCATCAAGGATGGATAAATGATTCAAGCGTGTGAAAGTTATTTTTGGGGTTATGTTGAAAAGGGCTTGCTGCCGCTGCCTGAAGAAAAGCAGTATTGCTGTGTGGAGAAGGTGACATTGATTGCTCTGCGAGCTATTAGGGCGGCCATCGCACTTCCACTTGCGTTGACGTTTTCATTACTTTCCAAGGTTTTCTGCTGTCTTTCAAAGCCTCTTGCAAATCATCATTTTGAGCCGATTTCTCTTACTGATGTTATTCCTCAAGATATTCCCTTTTCTGTGGGTGCGGCTATGAGTGATTATCAGGGGGATGGAAAAGTGAATTGTCCTGATGCTCAGTGGAGTGCCTTTGAGGAGGAGCTAGTGAGAAAAGGGCAGCTCCGCCCTGAAAACATGTCAGGAACTGGGATTGATCTTTCAAAGCGGACGGATGAGATCATTGCTATTTTGAAACGTCAGAATTTGACAACGTACCGTTTTTCGCTTGAATGGAGCAAAATTGAACCGAGAGAAGGGGAGTTTAATGAGCAAGCACTGCACGATTATGTGACGCTTTGCCATAAGTTGATTGGAAATGGCATTCAGCCGATGATTACGCTGCAACATTTTACGCTTCCAAAGTGGTTTGCTGATAAGGGTGGTTTTGAAGCGCAGGATAATATCAAATTCTTTGTCCGTTTCTGTGAAAAAATGGCCCGCTTTCTTCCAAGAAGTGTGACACATTTTTGCACGATCAATGAACCAAATATTTATGCTTTTCTCGGCTATATTTTAGGGAAAGGGCCGCCTGGTAAAACGTTGAACTTTTCCTTAGCAACGAAGGTTTATGAAAATCTTCTCAAAGCACATCAGGCTGCGTACCGGGTAATTAAGCAAATCAGGCCTGAAACGAAGGTGGGGATTACGCACCAGTATTTGCGCATGGAATCGGGCTCGAGTTTGACCTATTTAGTTTGTAAATATTTAAATGCTTTTTTAAATGATGCCTTTTTGAAAATTCTTCGAGGTGAAGAGGCGCGTGTTTCGGTTCCGTTTTTGGCGAATCGGAAAATCGAATTGAAAGAGCCATTTGAGGCTGATTTCATTGGAGCGCAGTTCTACGCGGTACCTTATATCACCGCTTGCGGCTCGAGGCCGCGAGACGGAGAAAAAATGACGGAGATGGAATATTCTGACAATTATCAGGTTGCATATGAGGCGTTAAAAGCGCTCCATGCCGCTGCTCCCAATACGGACATTCAGGTAACTGAGTTTGGAATTGCAACGCTTGATCCTGAGCAGCGTGCTAGGTATTACCGTGGTGCAATGAGATGCATGGCTAAGGCGATGTTAGAAGGCGTACCACTTAAGGGAATTATGCCATGGTCGCTTGTGGATAATTGGGAATGGCCCACGGATAAAGAAGGGGGCGGCTTTACAAAACATTTTGGGATAAATGCATATGACCCAGAGTCTGGCAAGATCACCCCGAGAGCTGGCATAGAGCCTATTCTTGAACTTGCAAGAGCTATTGCATCTCGCAATCGAATTGCTGTCTGATAAATCATCTCTATGATTGACTCTTATTAAGTCATATGGTCATAATGGTAGCACTTCAAAACCTAATTTACACATGAGGTAAAAAAATGCATAAATTTCTATCACTATTCGTTGTTTTCGCTGGACTAGCAATGACTCCTGGATTTTCATCCGAAGATGTTGAAGTAGAGCGAGAAGTTGTGATTGATGTTGAAACTGAATCAGTTGACGTTGATACTGACTCTGAATAACATCTAATCCTCAAGCCCGAATTGAATTTGATTCGGGCTTTTTTGTGTATGAAATGCTTCCAAAAAATTGGCCTGAAGAAATCACTTATTCTAATGAAGCGGTCTCCTTAGAGGTGCATCCTCTAATTGTCAGATCCTTTCTCGCTTCTCCTAATGCTAATGATCAGCATATCGTTTCTGACTTAATTGAAAAAAATCGCATCCATTCTCATCTTTCCATTGAACGTCTTGACTTAAGAGACCACCCCTTATCCAACATGAAGAACTGTTTTGATGCGCCACAGAGAGGGCTGTTTGCCAC
The DNA here is from genome assembly GCA_021772315.1 of Chlamydiota bacterium. Taxonomy (GTDB): domain Bacteria; phylum Chlamydiota; class Chlamydiia; order Chlamydiales; family Simkaniaceae; genus JAJFMF01. The sequence goes on along the minus strand of JAJFMF010000012.1, from coordinate 413,209 downwards.
GGAGGATCTTTCTGAAGGAACAGATTTAGGGGAGTATGTAGGAGAAATCAAAGTACTAGATGTAAGGTGGAAAAAACCACATATGCGTTCCTACTATTATTGGATTGTTCAGATGGAGCATCTCTATTACGTTGTTGATGCGATGAAATGGGGAAATGAACTGGCGATGGTCAATGATTATCGTGGGATTGCCGAGGGACCGAATGTTACGGGAAAGATGATTGTACATCGTGGTCATTGGTACTTTGGGTATGGGACACTGAAACCTGTAAAAAAGGGTGAAGAAATCCTAGTTGACTATGGCGAGGCTTACTGGGAAGAATTTAAAACCCGGGTTTAAATGAAGTAAGACAAAATAAGATAGGTTAGCGCTGCGATGAGGGCAGAGCCTGGCAGGGTAAGTACCCAGGCAATGACAATTTTTTTTATCGTATTCCACTGAACGGCTGCACGCGCTTTGGCTGCTCCAACTCCGGTGATACTCCCAACGACCATATTTGTAGAGCTTAAGGGCATCCCAAGAAAGGCTGCTGTAATGATGACTCCAGAGGCACTTAGCTGCGCGGCAAATCCTTGAGCTGGGGTCATTTTGGTGATTTTAAATCCCATCGTTTTGATAATACGCATTCCCCCAGATGCTGTACCTAGCCCCATTGTTGCTGCACATGCCATGATGACCCAAAAGGGAATTTTTAGCGTGGTAAGATAACCTGCACTAAAGAGGCCTAATGTGATAAGCGCCATGCTTTTTTGTGCATCGTTAAATCCATGCGCTAAGGAGAGGATTGCACTTGAAACAATTTGAATCCGGCCAAAGACTTTATCCCTCTTTGCATCGATTTTGTTTTGAAAAATTTTCAAGAGAATATGCATGATGAAATAGGCTATAAGAAAACCGACAATGGGTGCAAGCACCATTGGAATTACAACTTTAAAGAGGACTCCACCCCATACGACAGTTTTTAACCCCGCATGATAAAGTGCAGCTCCCAAAAGTCCTCCAATCAACGCATAAGAGGAACTGCTTGGAATACCGAATATCCAGGTGATCAAATTCCAAATGATCGCCCCTACAATCGCACTTAAGATCATGACTTCTGTTGTCATATGGGGCTGAATCAGACCAGTAGTGATCGTTTTAGCAATGCCACTTATCTGTGTCGCACCGATGGTATTGAAGATGATTGCAATTGTAATTGCCGATACGGGTCTTAGAACACCTGGGCCAATGATCGTTGAAACAATCGTTGCTGTATCGTGAAAACCATTGGTGTAATCAAAAAGTATCCCAAGAATCACTATAAAGATGACAATTTCCATATTTCACATCATAATTGCAATTAATTAAAAAACAAGTTTGAGGTGCATATGATTATTGTTTCCCACCTAACAGGTGTTCAAAGAGCTTATACAGGCGAAAAAGATTGGCGGCATATTTCAGATGAACCCATTACAAAAACGGGTGAACATGAAAAGGAGAAGCAACGAAGGGAGAAAGAAGGTGAGAAGAAGAAGAAAAAAAAGGTAGATCAACTTGCCAGTGAAATCATGCGTCATACTCCACTTTCGTTAGGACTTGATACGACGCTTGATGAAGCGTGGGAGATGATTAAAGAACATAAAATCGAACATTTACCGATTTTGTCCCATGAGGGGAAAGTGGTTGGGCTTTTATCTGAAACAGATTTGATGAAAGAGCTTCTGAAGAAGGAAAAAGGGGGCAAAAAACAGATTAAAGATATTATGCAGAAGCATGTTCTTTGTGCCACACCTGATACGGATATGAAAACGATTGCTAAGGTCTTTTTTGATGAGAAGGTAAAGGCTATGCCTATTGTGGACAAGGATTCCAAGCTTGTGGGGATCTTAACCGACCATGAAGTGATGGACACGATCATGAAAGTGGCCTCTCTTGCACCTTGGGGTTGAATAGTTTTTATAAGAACCTCATAATGCGTGGTTACTTAAATCTTATGAGGTGAAAAATGAAAAAACTATTTATTGGCTGCGCTTCTTTACTTTTGACTGTGCAGGGATTTACTACAACACGACTGCATGAAGAACTCTATACTGATTGGGCGCAGTCTCTGACTGTCTCGGAAATGATCTATGAAAAAAAGACCGATCACCAAGATCTTAAGATTTTTGATAATCCCGATTTTGGGCGCGTACTTTTTCTCGACGGAATTTTACAACTCACTGCGTATGACGAATTCATGTACCATGAAATGCTCTCTCATGTCCCGCTCTTTGCACATGGAAATGCCAAGCGCGTACTTATCATTGGAGGGGGTGATGGAGGGCTTTTGCGAGAAGTGCTCAAGCACCCTGAAGTGGAAAAGGCGACGATGGTCGAAATTGATGCATCCGTTGTCGATATGTCAAAAGAATATCTCCCGATGTTATCACAGGGGGCTTTTGATGATCCTCGTGTCGATCTCGTGATTATGGATGCTTTTGATTTTCTTCAAAATTGCGTGGAAAAATACGATGTAATCATTGCTGATACAACGGATCCAATTGGACCTGCTGAAAAGCTCTATACGACTGATTTTTATGGTTTTTGTAAGAAGTGTCTCGCTGAAGACGGCATTTTTGTAAATCAAAATGGCGTCCCTACGCTGCAAGTTGATGAAGCAGTGGATTCATATGTTAGACGCTCAGAACATTTTGATGAAGTCACCTATTATGTGGTGCCTGTGCCTACCTATATTGGTGGCTTTATGACTCTTGGATGGGCAACAAATCATTCTTCATATCAAAATGTGTCTTTAGAAGAATTAAACCAAAGAATTGAAGAATCAAAAATTGTTTTTAAATATTATAATGGGAAAATACATCAAGCATCGTTTGCTTTACCAGAATATATTTTAAGGTTATTGAAATAACTTTTTGTGCTATAATACTGGAATGCAAGTAATAGAAGTAAATCAAAATATTGATCATCAGATCCCTCAAAGCGTTGAAGAGGGGGATTTGTTTGTCTTCGCTCTCCCGCCATTTTATCAAAATGCGCGGGAAATTAAGGCGATTTTAGATAGACCGGAGCTGGCTGAGCTTTTGCAAAATGAAGCCATCTTATCCATTGATAAAGTGGACGGGGGTTATCTTGTCAGAACAGCAAAACATGAACTGCGAGTTGATGTGGTCCGCTCTGAACAGAGGAAACTTGGCCCGGCTGATTTTGATCTTTATTTTTACCCAGTTGAAATCTATACTTCGAAATAAAAAGGAGTGCAGATGCTAGCAAGATTTATTCTTCCCATTAAAACACTAATTTTGACACTTACCGTAGGAGTTGTAATGGCTAAAGAGCCCATAGTCGTGGTTGAAACGACTCAAGGAACGATTGAAATCACCCTAAAAACGGACGTTGCTCCAAAAGCATGCGAAAATCTTATTCGCCTTGCTGAAAAAGGATATTATACAGATGTGATTTTTCATCGAATCATCAAAGGCTTTATGATTCAAGGTGGTGATCCTACTGGAACAGGTAGCGGTGGCGAGTCGATTTGGGGAAAAGATTTTGAAGATGAATTCCATCCAAGTGTGCGTTTTGATCGGCCGGGTCTATTAGCCATGGCAAATCGAGGGCCAAAGACAAATGGAAGTCAGTTCTTTGTTACAACAGCAGCTACGCCATGGTTGAATGATAATCATACGATTTTTGGGGAAGTGACAAAAGGGTATGAAATTATCCAGAAGATGGAAAATATCAAAACCGATGCGCTTGACAGACCTGTTGAAAAACAGAAAATTATCTCGATGAAGATTAAAAAAGGTTAATCCTCCCTAGAGGGAGGACGTCTAAGTGCCTTCTTTGTAGATTGCTTTTTCTTTTCTTCGAGCATTTTTTCTTTTTGCCGCCTAGTGCGGCGTTTTTTTTGCGCTCGAATTTTTGCAGCAAGGCGCTGTTTGAGCGTCTTTTCTTTTAATATGTTTGCTTTGAATTTTTCGCAAAGATCAGCGCGGGCGTAATAGCGATTGAGTTCGCGGGAACGACCCTTTTGGCATTTTACTTCTATTCCTGTGGGAATATGCTTGAGATAGACGCAGGATGAAGTTTTATTGACTTTTTGTCCGCCGCTTCCAGATCCCAAAATGAACTTTTCAATCAAATCCTCATCATGGATTCCAAGACGTCTCAGCTCTTCTTCAATCTTCTCTAATTTGTCTTTGCGGATCATTATTTTCCTTTATTTCTATCCTTCTACATCTTAATATACACCCCCATTTTAATAATAAGGATTTAATATTATGTCAGCAGTTATTGGATTTGATAATACGCCTTTAGGCATGACCTTAGCGTTAGGTAGCGAGGCTGAGGTTCGAGATTCTCTTCCAAGCAAAAACGCTCGGTATGACTTACTTAGGTTGGCATTTTCAGAGCAACATGTGTTTCATGTGAAGTACAAGGAATTCTTGCATTCACATCAGACAGAACAAAATAGGGCAGCGGTAATACATTTATTTAGTCTTCGGAATATTAAGTTGAACGGCATCAAATTCAGAGGGGAGAAATCCAAGCTTGAATATAATAGAGCCTCACTTTTGACAAAAGGGACTGCTTATTTCAAGAGTTCACCAAAATTTGAATCACAATGCATGATGCATGCACGTATGTTGGAAGTTAAGAAAGCAAAATTGGACGCGCTGGGAGAGCTAGAATTTCTGAAAAAATCAAACTATTATCGGGAAATGATCATATTTTATATGAGGGAAGATAATAAGGAAAAAGCTAAAGAAATGGTAGATGAAGCTCTTAGAGAACTCCCCAAAAAAGGAATTTTTTGGCAATTGAAGCTGCAGCTTATTGATGATCCTGCTGACGAAAATAAATTTTTTGAGTGTTTCAGTGAAGCTTGCAGATCTGTCCCTAAAAGTGGTGAAATATGGTGCGAATTTGCAAGGCTTCTTATGAATTCGTGCTCTAAGGTGTATGATTTGGATCTTGCAGAAAGCGTGCTCAATACAGCGATTAAGAATGATCCATCATATGGAGATAGTTATATCGAGTTCATGAGACTTAAACTCTTAAAAAATGAATCGGTTGAACCGATCATTAGCCAGTGTTTAAAAAATCGTCCTAATTATGGGATTTATTGGATCATGTGTAGAGATCCCTATCTAACTCATAGAGGTTATACCATTCGAAGGGCATTGAAAAAAATAACGGGGCCTGTTGATTCGATTGGAAGGAGTTATCATGAGCTTAGCTGTGCATTTTCAATGAATCATCGCTCGTTTCATGAACAAAAAAAAGCAGGTCAATTAAGTCAGGAAGCGATAGAATTCTTATTAAGATAGGGGTAGATATGACAAAGTTGCGGCTTGGAGTTATATTTGGTGGGATGTCTGCCGAACATGAAGTTTCGATAGAATCGGCGAAACAGGTAATTGCTCATGTTAATCAAGATAAGTATGAGATCATTCCTATTGGAATCGATAAGAAGGGTATATGGAATATCTTTACGCTTGAAAAATTTCAAGAGATGTTCCAAGAACATCTTCCGAGTCTTGAGTCCTTAAGTGAAAGATTTAACCTTCAAGATTTAAGGGAGATTGTAGATGTGGCCTTTCCGATTCTGCATGGCCCTTTTGGAGAAGATGGGACCGTGCAGGGACTTTTGAAACTCATGCAAGTCCCTTTTGTCGGCGCAGATGTTCTTGGATCTGCTGTTGGGATGGACAAAGATGTGATGAAACGGCTTTTCCGTGATGCGGAAATTCCAATTGCAGATTTTCTTGTCTACCATGACCATGAAACAATTGATTCTGCTTCTGTGATCGATATTTTGGGCCTTCCTCTATTTGTGAAGCCAGCAAATATGGGTTCTTCTGTAGGCATCAGTAAAGTAAAACGGCTTGATGAACTTGCTAAGGCGTTAGAAAAAGCTTTTAAATACGATCAAAAAATTATCATTGAGGCGAATGTTTCAGGGCGTGAACTTGAGTGTTCGATTTTGGGTAATATTAATCCAAGAGCTTCATTGCCTGGTGAAGTGGTGCCAGTTGATGAATTTTATACGTATGAAGCGAAATATTTTGATCGCGGGGGAGCTGTTTTCCATCTTCCTGCTAAGCTTGATGCACCCGTGATTCGGAGAGTACAAGAGGTGTCTATTCAGGCTTATCAAGCGATTTGCTGCCTCGGCATGGCGCGTGTTGATTGTTTCTTAAATGATGAGGGCGAGGTCATTGTGAATGAAATTAATACGCTTCCAGGATTTACCCCTCTTAGCCCTTACCCAAAATTATGGGAAGTCAGTGGCCTGCCTTACTCTGATCTCATTGAAGAGTTGGTCTCACTTGCACTAAATCCTAAAAGATCGAGCAGGGGACTTCCGGCATCTCTTGCAACGCCTTCATAAGGAAATTGATGCATCGAGATCATGGGGTTGTAGTTCATCTCTAGAATGGAATATGCCCCGACTTGGCTAGGATCTTCAATCATCATATCTACACCGCAAATTTTGACTTGGAAAATCTCAGCTGCCTGCAGCGCTTTTTCTTTATAAAATGGATGGATGCTATCTGTAACATCTATGGGATCGCCCCCTGCAGAGACATTTGAAATCTCATGTAGCGTGTGTTTTTCCCCTTTTGGAAGAATTTTTTTCGATTCTTTTAGGGGAATTTGTTCTTTTGGGTGTTTAGATAAATTTTTCAAAATAATGAGCTCTTTTATTGTATGTCTACCATCGCCAATCACATTGGCTGGATCGCGTCTTGCTATGGCGACTACGCTCCCATCGATAATTAGAAAACGGTATTCATCTCCGGGAATAAATGTCTCAATAAGAATTTTGGTATCATACGAAAAGGCCTTGCGAAGTGCATCTTCATAACGCTTCCCATCAAAAATCGTCACGCCGTGTCCAAAATTTGTAGAGTTGGGCTTGATCACGACTTTTTTTGTTGGAACATGAGATAGAGCCTTTATGTGTGAGTCAAAGGCAGAGCCAGAGGGAACAGACAGCCCACCTTCTGCAAGAAGCTTTTTTGTGACCTCTTTATTTCCCATTAGTTGGTAGGTGACATAGGCATCTTTGGATGTAATTGTCGCCTGCTTGACATGTTCAACATGCCCATTTTTGGATAATTTGATGATATTTTCATCCCAATCAAGAATTTCAACAGAGATGTTTCGTTTTTTTGCAGCTTTGATCAGAATTTGCGTTGAACGCTCTAGGGTATTTAAGATTTTTTCTTCATGCAGAGATTCTTGAACTAAGTGCTCGAAGTGGGGATCATAAGACTGTTTAAGAAAATAAGCGCGATGATCTTTTGCGAGTTGCAGACTGGGATTTTGTAGTTTTGCCAGCATGCCAGAGGGAGTTTTTGTAGGATCATCGAGTTTTTCCCGTTCCGTTTGCAGGGAAATCCCTGAGAGCTTTTCCATTTCATTAAGAATGCGATGGGCCCATGCATGAAAAGGCGTGCTAGGGAGCGTGCGCCCTTCAAGTGCGATGAAGGTTTGATTTTTACAAAGCTCATGTTGTTCTTCTTTGGAGAGGGGAGGACTTTCTTTATAAAGACAGTAGAGTAAAAAGATATGGAGGAACTGCATCGTTTGTTCATCGATCCCAAGCGGAGTGAAGGGGTTGATGTCGAGGGAGCGAATTTCCAGATAGATAATTTCTTGCCCAACGTGCTTTGGTCGAATGCGTGCATAGTGTTCATTTTCAAGTTGCAGAAGATGGTCATTCAATTGCGATCCAATGGGGATCTTTTGATATTTTTCACAAGAAGTTGATGTTGCTTTCTTAAGACTTGAAAGATAACTGTGCATATTAGTTAATGAAATCGCGTGCTGAGATTGAACGCGGCTATAGTATCCTTTGGGGCTCATCCGAATTGAGGTTGCCATTTTGTTATCTGGAGAGGCTCCAAAAAGATAGGAGATAATCCATCCTTCTCTTAAAAAATTCCGAGTGATGTGAAGATAATTTTCTGAAATATCTCCGCCAAATTCTTTCCAAAACTTTTTTGAAAATGAAAAATTATAATGGATTCCAGACAAGAGTTGCATGGTTTTGCCATACCGAAAGTAAAGTCCTTTTCGGTAGATTTCTTTTTGCATGCCTTCGAAAGATGGGCCATATTTTGCAACAAGGTTGATGCAATCTTTTGGGATGTAGGGAGGGATGCTTAAGGGCCACAAAAGTTCATCGTCAATTTTTTGTGATGTAAAACTAAGTACTTCTCTTAGAGCTTTTAGCGCCTCTTGGTGTGATGGATAAGGCTTTGTTTGCACTTCGAGTTGCATCTCAGCAAAATCGGTTGTGATGAGCGGATGTGTGAGCGCCGATCCAAGTGATATTGGATGAGGACGTGTGCTAATTTTTCCGTCAGGTGTTACCCGCAGTGCTTCCCGTTCAAGTCCTACTTGAAAATCTGAAGAATTCATAAATAAGTAATTTTACTCTAGGGATTGAGAAAAACACAATATTAAAATAGTTGCTATTTCATTCTCTCTTTATTATTTATAATAATAAGGGGTATTTTATGTGGATTCGTTTTCCTCTTTTTTTGTTTTTAGTTTTAATTTTATTTTCTGGATGTAATTCAGTTAAGAAAGAAGACTTGGCTGAAATTGCATCTACTCCTGATTTGAACCTCTCTCTTGAAGCTGCTTTTGAAACTTCCGATTATGAAAAAGGGGAGTGGCCAGATGATCAGTGGTGGAAACTTTTTAAAGACGATCAATTGGATGAAATGATGGGCATTGCATTGAAGAACAACCCCACTCTAAAATCAGCGCAGATGCGCGTTGAGTCTGCTTACCAAAAGGCGAATTCAATTAAAGCGCGATTATTTCCCCACTTGGATACGGGGTTTGAAACTAATTTCCAACACTTGAGTCAGGATAGCCTCTTTCGTTTTCCTCCATCAAAAGTGCCTGCTGTGATCAATCAAATTGATTTCGATATAGGATTTTCTTATGAGTTTGATTTCTGGGGACGGAATCGCAATGCCTATGAGGCTGCGATAGGAACAACAAAATCTCAACTAGCTGAAAAGGCCCAGTCGGATCTGATTATTTCAACAGCTCTAACCAAATCTTATTTCGATTATCAGATGCATTTGAAAAAATTAGAACTTACTGAGAGGCTTCTTGCTCAAAGAGAAACTCTCTTTGTGTTAACTAAGCTGCGCCTCATCAATGGGCTCGACAATGAGATCGCTGTTCAAAAGGCGAAGGCAAATGTATTTGAAACGCAAGAAAATGTGACGGTTTTAGAAGAGATGATCAAACTCGATGAACATCTGATGAAAACGTTGATGGGGTATGGACCGGATAAGGAATACGCGATGCACACACCGATTGCTAGGTTCGATCGCTCCTTTCCATTGCCTGAAAATCTTCCTCTGGATCTTTTAGCGCGTCGTCCCGATTTGATGGCTCAGATTTGGGTAGTCGAAGCTGCGGCGCATGAGATCAAAGTGGCAAAGGCGGCTTTTTACCCAAATATTAATCTTGCGGCTTTCATTGGAATTGAGAGTCTCGACTGGAACAAATTTTTAAGTAAAGAGGCGTTTAAGGCGAGCTTAAATCCGGCAATTCATCTCCCTATTTTTACGGGAGGAAAGTTGACGGCGAATTTAAAAGAGAGCGTAGCTGAGTTTAACGTCGCAATCTATGACTACAATCAGGGTCTATTGAATGCTGCAAAGGAAGTGACGGATTACATGGTGAGTTTGAGTTCATTGAATCAGCAAGATGAGCTGCAGCTTAATAAAGTGGAATCGATTCGGAAGAGTTTTCAGCTAGAAAAGATGCGTTACAACCATGGGCTGATCAATGCACTGATTGTTCTTGAAGCGGAAGAGGCTTTAATGATGGAGGATCTGAGATTGATGACGCTCCAAAATAGTCGTTTAACAACTGTATTAAATTTAATTAAATCTCTTGGCGGGGGCTATGAGGCGCCTGTACCAGAAGGAATTGAAGATGGAAGCTGATGAAGCACATAAAAAGAAGAAACAAAAATGGACGATGCTTATCACAATCGGGATATTTCTCCTGATCGCGATTGGAGTTTTCATCTATTGGTATGGATGGTGGCGTTTTGAAAAATTCACTGATGATGCCTATGTTTCTGGAAATATTATCGAATTGACACCCCAAGTTTCTGGAATTGTCACGGGGATCTATGCTGATGATACGGATTTTGTCGAAAAAAATCAGGTGATTGTCACACTTGATGAGACGGATTATCAGCTTTCGTTTGAAATGAGCCTTTCACAACTTGCCAACACTGTCAGAAATGTGGTGCAGCTATTCGAGAATGTCAAACGGCTTGAGGCGCAGATTTTGGTAAATGAGGCGGAACTTGTCCGCGCGGAGCAGGATTTTCAAAATCGGGTTGATCTTGTGGAAATTGGGGGAGTCTCTCTTGAGAATTTTGAGCATGTGGAGGCTGATCTTAAGCGGACTGCAGCCGCCCTTGAGGCTACGCGCCATGAGCTTTTAGGTGCGTATGCTCTAGTCCAAAATACGACCGTTGATCGGCATCCTTTGGTGCAAAATGCTAAAGAGAAAGTGGTTGAAGCATATGTCAATTTAAGGCGCTGTAAAATTGTGGCTCCAACGAGCGGTTTTATAGCAAAACGTTCCACTCAACTTGGGGAATATGTAACAGATACAACGCCTCTGCTTGCTGTCATTCCTCTTGATGAAATTTGGGTGAACGCCAATTTCAAAGAGGTGCAGCTTTCTAAAATGCGTATTGGACAACATGTGAAGATGACTTCAGATCTTTATGGAGATGATGTGGTCTATAATGGGCATGTTGTAGGAATTAGTGCAGGTACCGGAAGCGTGTTTTCTGTTCTTCCCCCGCAAAATGCGACAGGAAATTGGATTAAAATTGTACAGCGTCTTCCAGTACGTGTCAGTCTTGATCCAGAACAGATCAAGAAGTATCCATTGCGTATTGGGCTTTCTATGGATGTTACGGTGAATGTGCGGAACACTCAAGGAGAAATGCTTGCTGCAGCTAAACAACTCAAACCCATTTATACGACGGATGTTTATAAAAAACAGGAGATGGGGGTTGAAAGATTGATTGAGGATGTGATTACTAAAAATCGGTAGCCTGCATGTCTAAACTAAGCCTTGTTGTTGTTTCCATTGCACTTGCTCTCTGCACATTTATGCAGGTGCTCGATTACTCCATCGCAAATGTCTCGATTCCTTATATCTCCGGAGATCTTGGTGTGAGTGATAATGATGGGACGTGGGTTATCACCATGTTTGCTGTAGGAAATGCGATCTGTCTGCCACTAACAGGGTGGTTAACAAGACGCTTTGGTTCTGTGAGGGTGATGGTTGTCTCTGCTACACTATTCACATTCTTTTCTTGGGTCTGCGGTGCAGCATGGAGTTTTAACATGTTAATTGGAGCTCGTTTTGTCCAGGGGTTTGTCGCAGGTCCCATGATTCCTCTAAGTCAAAGTCTTATGTTACAAACCTTTCCTGAAAATAAAAAAAATCTCGCTTTGGCTGTTTGGTCAATGGTAGCGGTTGTTGGACCCATTGCAGGTCCAATTTTAGGTGGATGGCTTACATATGATTATGTTTGGCGATGGATTTTCTATATCAATATTCCTATAGGCATCATCTGTGTGATTTTTATTTGGCATATTATGAAAGACCATGAATCTAAAATCATCAAAGAAAAAGTAGATTATATGGGGCTTGTTTTCCTTGCAATTGGAATTAGTGCCTTGCAAGTTTTACTCGATAAAGGGGAACAATATGATTGGTTTCGAAATCCCATAATTATCACACTTGCAATTGTTTCTGTAATTTTCTTAACGCTTCTTGTGGTGTGGGAGAAAAACGAGCCCTATCCGATTATGGATTTAACACTTTTCAGAAGTCGTAATTTTGTTATTGGGACAATTCTCACTTCAGTCTCATATATGACTTTGTTTGGTGCCATTGTGACCACACCTCTTTGGTTACAGGAGTATATGGGGTATACATCATTATGGGCTGGTCTTGCGGTATCTACTATGGGGATTATCCCTGTGTTTTTGGCTGTGGTTGTTGCTAAGCTTATGGGTGTAATGCGCTTGAAGATTTTAGTCATGATTTGCTTTGCCACGTATGCGGCAACCTTCTTTTATTTTTCATTTTTTACAACGCAAGTCAGTTTTGGGTATGTCGCTTTTTCAAGATTAATTTTAGGACTGGGGCTCGCTTGCTGGATTGCACCGTTGATGGCAATATCATTAGCGGGAATTCCTTCACAAAAACTTTCAAGTGCCACGGGGATTTTTCATTTCTTTAGGATTTTTGCAGGTGGCGCTGGAACCTCTCTTTTTGTAACGCTGTGGGATCGACGCAGTATTCATCATCATAGTAATTTGGCGTCAAAAGTGACCCCGTTTAATGAAAACACCAAAAGTTTTTTTAATCAACTAGACCAGTTGGATATTACCGGACAGTCTGGGGTCGCGATGTTGAATGATATCACTGATAAGCAGGCTGCAATTCTGGGTTTAAATGATGTATTCTGGTTTTCAGCATGGCTTTTTGTGATTCTGTTCTTTGGAATCTTTTTATTGAAAAAACGGGAACATGCACAAAGAGATGCTGCAAAGCGAGAAAGTTAGGCGTGTCGTAATCTGAAGAAAAGAAAGATCGCTGAAAGGATTGCAAAGCCCGCCCCTACCATGATAGGGAGTGAGGGGATAAGAGCTGCAAGAGAACCACCAATAAAACCGGTCAACGCTTCCGCTAGCATTTGAAGGGATTGATTGATTCCAAGTGCGTGTCCCTGCCTCTGTTCTGTGACCTCTTCTGAGACCATTAGGGCTGTATACGTTAGCCCACTTGCAATGAAAAATCCCGTAGGTAGAAGGGTGAAGAAGAGCGCATAGGGTGTATTTGGCAGGATGACAATGATGAGAGATAGTGCTAAAAAGCAACTGGCAATCAGCGTCCACTTGATCGGAGGAAGTGATTTTGAGATGCGTTGAAAGAGAATCGGAGCAAAGGCAATCGGTATAGCGAGATAGGCATTTGCTTGGGCAAGACGCGAAACGTTGAATTGAAACGTATCAACGAGATAAAGAGAGATAAATCCAAAGAAAAACATGATGCTTATAAATAGCAGAAAATTGTTGAAGTAGATTTTTCGCAGTTTGGGTAGGGTGAGCCCCTTTAGATAATCAGCAGCCATTTTACGGGGTTTGATCGTAATATCAGGTCTTGCATGCTTCACCTCTTTATATTGAAATGTCACATACATGAGAGAGCAAAAGACAAGGAAAGCAGCGGCATAGAAGGGAGTTTCAAATTTAAACCAGCTGACGAGCTCGGGATTTGCAAGCCCCCCTCCAAGAAGAGGACCCAAGACAAATCCAAGACTGATAAAGGTTGTAGCAAAACCAAAATTCCTCGTTTTCTCTCTGATATCTTTACTTGCATCAGCGATGGCAGCTTGTCCAATTGTGACGTTTCCTTCAAAAAGACCACAGACGAACCTTGAGATAAAAAGGAGTGCGATGAACCTGAAATGAATTGCCATAGCTGAAATGAGATATGAGGGGATGATGGCAAGCAGTGAAAGTATCAGAACCCGTTTTCTACCAAATTTATCAGAATATTTTCCTAAAATGGGGCTCCCAAAAAATTGTCCGAGAGGGTACATCCCAAGCAGGATCCCGAGTAAAATTGCGCGCAGCTGATGTGAGGTTCCAGGGGGTAAAATTGACCGCGACGTATCGAGAAACATCGGTGGAAATAGAGGTAACGCAAAGGAAAACCCTAGATACCCAAGAAATAGAACAATCAGAATCGGAAATATTTGTCTCATTACATTCTAATATGGTACACTTCGTGATTAATTTTGAGGAAAAAATGAGTCAAACTAAAATTACGATCGATAACCTCCCCAATGAGGTCTATAGTCAGTTTGCTGAAAATGAGGCAGTTTTTGAGCCAAAATATATCGATGATGCCCGGTTTGTCCCGTCTCAAACTGAAGTGAATGTTGCTTCACCATCTACGTCTGCTTTTGATGAATTTTCTGGCCTCAACCAATGCGGACATCCTTTTTCGACATTTGTTCCACCAGAGGATTACTATACGCAAAGCGCTCGTTTTTTCTGGAGAGAAATTATTCCCGGCATCGATACAGAGCGGCTCGATCAATTCTTGTTTGATGGGATTTTTGGAGAAGAAGACGCAGAAACTCCTCTATCCGATTTGATAAAGGAGCTTCACAAGCTTCAACGTCTTTTAGAGACGATCAACGCCCATGTTCGCCAATTCCAAAAAGCTTAAGCCAACGATGACATCGATTGCGATTGAGGAATGTGATATTTTGCAATGGGGGTGTATCGACCAGCAAGAGAGGGTGCTGGTGATGTCGTTCTATTTCTTCGGCCACCATAACTGGTTTGCGGCCGAGGAGGGAGATCTAAGTGACCTCTTGGTGATTGCGTCTGAGAGCGGGGGGAATGAGGGCTTCTAGCAGTATCTCGCAATTGTTGGAGTTTTTCCATATCTTTTTCGTAACTCTGTGTGGTGGATTGCATCTTGCCAACCACTAAATTATATCGTTGTCGCGTTTCTAGATAAGTGTCTCTTTCTAATAAATTATAGTAGCACCCTGTATCAACAAACTGCCCAGGTTTAAGGCTCATCCCGCATTTAAAACAACGTACCGCAATGACTTCAGTTCGACTTGCTTGAGTATCTAATAAAAAAGTTCCTTCTTGCAAATCCATCTTATGGATAGTATTTAATAGCTCTAAGACTTCCAGTGGAACTTCTCGTTGTATGGTTCTTGGGAGGGCTGCCATAAGATTTCTCCTAATTGTGAGATTGTTTGAGCTTTTTTGCACTCTCTCTGAGCTTTTTAAGATGCTCTTGAATGAGCCGAGAAAAATGACTTAGAACCCGTGCGTGGAACTGATCTCTTTGCATAGGGGTGAATCCATCATAAAACTGATCCCATGCATTTGCATTAGGCTGAATTTCAGATTGCAAAAGAGGTGTTTCAAAGGATGTATGAACTCTTTCCGACATAATTATAGCTCTTTAAGTTAGAGAGTCCTAAATGATAATAGATTGTCGCCTTTTAAGCAATTTTAAACCCGGATTTAAGAATCTGTAAAATGTCGTTTATGTTTTGATGGATGGGGTGGGCATTTTCCTGGTGATGCTGACCGTGCTAGTCTTGTTTCAAACTGGCTCACAAATGGTCGCGCATTTTCTTTGTTTTCATGCATTCTTCTCCAATAACTTGCATCTTGTCTAGCTCTTCGTTCTGCAAAAAGAGCTTTATTAAGTAGATATTGAAGTTGTTGTTTTTCTGTCTCCAAACGCTGAATTTGAGAATTGGGTGAAATATTTGACTCAGAGGTTGAACGAGATAGGACCGGTGTTCGGGGGCTGCCAAGAGTTGGAGTTGAAGACTGCTTTGCAATAGGAGATGTATTAAGAGCTTTTTCATAAGTCTTCAGGGCTTTTAATACAGCACTAAGATTCTCAGTGGGCAGGCCAGAAATACATCCGCTGCAAAATGTTTTTTCTCGCTTTGGACCATTATTCAAACCACAACCGAGGCAATTTTTTGCAAATACAGTAATTTTATTCATATACTCAACTGTATCTAAGTGTTTAAAATGACATCTGTTGTTTTTCAGAATATTTTCACATTCTAGCTGGGGGCTTCTAGGTGTACATGCGGTTAGCGCAGCCATTGTTTTTCCTCATATTCTTATTTGGGGTTGATAGTCTGAAGCGCATTATCAAAATCTTTTGGGGATGGAGATTGACGTTTGTATAGGGTCTCTTGATCAGCTGTAATGTTTTCATGCTCTTGATTTGAGTGTATTATTTGCGGTCGAACGAAGATAATTACATTGCGTTTTGCATCATCTGATACCGTTTTGCTAAATGCGGCTCCAATTAATGGTAGTCCTCCGAGACAAGGGATCCCTGTCTTTCGGCGCATTTTAGTATTGCGTATCATACCACTTAAAATCAAGAATTTTTTATCAGGTACGTGAACACGCGTCAGCATATTTGTTTTTGTTGTTTGAATGCCATTAAGTGCTGAGGAAGAACTGATGAGTTGATTTGTAGCCTCGGTAATTTCTTCGGAAAGCTCCAGCGTAACGGTGTCGTCATTGCCGATAAGGGGGGTGATGTTTAAACTCACACCAACATCTCGGTATTCGATATTGGATGTCGTCTGTTGGCTTGATCCCACAGTTTCAACGATGGAACCTGCGAAGGGGATGTTATCCCCGACAAAAATCGTTGAGTTTTTATTGTCTTGCGCCAGAACTTTTTGATTGAGGACAATTGTGGAATTGCCATCCATTTGAACGGCTGAGACGAGGGAGCCAAGGGTGAAGAACGTTTTGCCTTTATGGAGGATGATATCTCCAATGACACCGAGGTCAAATCCTTTACCCAGGGGGATTTGATCAGCTCCTGTAGGCTTGTTTGAAGGATTTATTCCTTGAATTGTCGATGCAAAGGGAGCGGATTTAGAAGATGCGGGGAAATTTCCTATGCCAAATCCCACTTCGTCTTTATATTTGCCACCTCCAGCCCATTGCAGCCCAAATTCCATCCCATTTTTGACGTCAGTTTCAATAACAAGCACCTCAATAAAGACTTGTTTTGCTGGAACATCGACGGTTTTAATGAGGTTGATCACTTTCATAAGAGTTTCTTCATCACCTGTAATCAGAAGGGAGTTGGTCTGTTCAATCCACTGCATAGATTGAATGGCATGAAAGAGATTTTTTTTGGTTTCATTATTTTGAAATCCAAGCGCGATGTCTTTGATCGCCTTTTGGATCTCAGCACCTTGATTGTACTGCAATTTATACGTGCAGAATTCATCGGTGCCATCTGAAAAGATGGGATTGGAATGGCCATTTTTTCTCTCAAGAAGAAGTTTGGACCGTTTAAGGAGTTTTTTCTCATGACTATTCATCTCTTCGATCAGATAATAGCCATCTTGCTCTTTGGCTCTAAAACCATTTTGATTGAGGAGCTCAATCATAATATTGAGAACATTATCAGAGGTAGCAGCCTTATTTGAAATGAGGCTAATATTGAAATCGATCTTTTTCTCATCGAAAATGAAGTTGACATCTGCAACTTTACTCACAAATCGGATGAATTCGAGCATTGCAACGTCAGGGAAATTAATCGTATAACCGCTTTTTTCAAAATTTTCGGCATATTCAGTTGTATGCAAGGGCATGCAAAAAATTGAAGCAGAGACGAAATAGGCTAATTTATCTTTTAACATCATTATTTTTTATCTTGTGTCATCGAATGGTCTGCGATTATATCAATGAGATAACTTTTGAAAATAGTGAATTTTTTCAAAGTTAGTTAAGAAAATATTATAAGTTTATAAAAAACGCTCTCTAGAGCACTTATAGAGCAGAATTTCATGACTTTCTTAATAAAAAATTAATACTGGTTTATTTTACGCTAAGCTTCCGGAAGATGATGCGGAATAGAATTAAAAGGATCAATAACCCAAGACTAATGTAGGTGATTTTAAGATAGACCGTTTCATAGGCATGTGCATGCTCTTTAAGAGTTCCTAAGATTTTGGGTGAGATGGCTGTCAATTTAGCGATTTGCGCGGCGCAATAATTTGCAATGGCTCCGCAGAAAAGATAATAGACTCCGACCATAATACTGATGGAGCGTTTTGGTGCAATGCGGGAGACAAATGCAAGAATTACTGGATCCATAAAAAGTTCTGCAATGCCGATGAGCATCATTCCAACAACAACCCATACCATATTCACTTTGCCAGCGACTGTTGCCAGTTTAGCTCCATAGGTCATGAAGGAAAATCCTGCTGTAATTAGGATGATTCCTACGCCGACTTTGAGGATGCTTGAGATGTGAATTTTTTTTTTGCCAAGCTTGACCCATAGAAGTGCAGCAAACGGAGCTCCGATCAAAATGATGAGTGGATTGATCGATTGAAACATGGGAGTGGGAATGCGATACTCAAAGATTCCTAGATCGAGCATGCGATTGACATTACGAGAAATAAAGAGGCTAAATGAGCTCCCTCCCTGCTGATCAAAGGACCAAAATATGGTTGAAATAATGGTCAGCACATAAAAAAGTGTCAGCTCAGAGCGTGTTTTATGCTCGCATTGCTTATGGATCTTTGCGATATAGAAAATAGCGGTGATTCCAACGGCGATTAAGACCCATCCGGCGATGAGTTGATAAATGATCAAGACAGTCAGGCCGATTAAAACTAAAAGTCCTGGGAAGAAAAACCATTTCAGAGGGCGCTGATGTTTTGTGAGGATTCGATGATCGCCTTTGCCAATAAAATGACGTCGGCCAATGAACATGAGGATGAGGCCGATTACCATTCCGATCCCTGCGAGGATAAAACCGTAGTGCCACCCGAATTTATACGCGACATATCCACAAGCGATTCCAGCTATGAAAGCTCCGATGTTGCCACCTGCGTAGTAGAAATTATACGCACTCAGGCGATGTGCTCGATCATGGTGATAAAATTCTCCCAAGAGGGAAATCGCATTGGTTTTGAAAAAGCCGACGCCGACAACGACACAGGCTAGGCCCAAATAGAGAGCAGCATCACTACTAGCTAGAATGAAGTGGCCAAGAGCGATGATACCGCCTCCTAGATAGACGCTCCAACGATATCCAAGTAGTTTATCAGCGATAAATCCACCAATAATGGGTGTTACATAAATGATCGCTGTGTAGGCGCCATAGAGGTTGAAAGCATGATCATCGGTGAAAAGCAGCTTTTGAGATAGATATAGAACAAGGAGAGCACGCATTCCATAGTAGCTGAAAAATTCCCACATCACAGTGGAAATTAGATACCATGCCCCAGGGGGATGCCCTTTAAATTCTATTTCTTTCTTCATAAATTATCGATGGGGATTTTTGTCAACTTATCTGCTGGGCTGAAATGAAAAATCTTCGAGTAAAAGTAATATTCTGCTTCAAGCGCGGCTTTAATATTTTTTCCCGCGCGGAATCCATGTCCCTCTTCTTCGAAAAAAAGATAAGAGACGGGGATGTCTTTCTCTTTAAGCGCTGCGACCATTTTTTCAGCCTGATCTTTTGGTACAACCTTATCTTCTCCTCCCTGAAAGAAAATCACGGGGGAGGTGAGCTGATTTAGAAAATTCAATGGAGAACGCTCCTCATAAATTTCCTTCTTTTCGGGGTAAGGGCCGATTAAACCATCGAGATAGCGCGATTCAAATTTATGCGTATCATTAGCCATGCTTTCAAGTTCACTGACGCCGTAATAACTGGCACCAGCTTTAAAAACATCTCGAAATGTGAGGGCTGCAAGTGTTGTATAGCCACCAGCGCTCCCGCCTCGAATGGCAAGACGCGTTGGATCGGCAAGACCTTTATTTGCGAGAAAAAGTGCGCCATTTGCGCAGTCATCAACGTCGGTGATGCCCCATGTATCCTTCAAGCGTTCTCGGTATTTACGCCCATAACCTGTGCTCCCACCATAGTTGACATCCAGAAGAGCAAAACCTCTGCTTGTCCAAAATTGCACTTCCATGCTGAGAGAAGCAGTTGTATTTCCGCTTGGACCGCCATGACTTTTTACGATAAGAGGGGGGAGATCCCCTTCTTTGCCACAAAAATCACGATTTGTTGGGGGGTAATAAAAGGCAAATGCCGTCAGCTTATTTTCTGTTCCATATTCAATCAGTTCGGGTTTTGAGATATATCCTTTATCACACGGGAGAGGAAAACCCTCTTTCAAAATCTCATATTCCCCTGTTTTCAAATCCAATTTGATCACAGAAGTTGAATGAATCGGAGAAGCCCCTTTGAAAACAAGAAAATTGGGATGCACACGCAGATCATCAAAGGAGATAAATGGAAGGTCAAGGGTGTTAAAGGCGCGCGTGTCGGGATCTAGTATCGCGAGAAAATCGATTCCCTTAACCGTATAAATACAGGCAATATCATATCCCCTATCTTTGGGAATGAAGCCATAACGGGACCGTCCAAAGATCCACTGTGGGAGTCCAAATTCTGCTTCCATCAGATAGAGCGCTTCGATGTGATCGTCGATTTTGCGGTATAGATTCCAAAATCCCGTCTTGTCGCTGATAAAATAAAGCAGTCCATCTGGTGCGTATTCTGGCTGGTAAATTGACTCGCTTGTCCCCCCAGCAATTTTCTTTGTCATACCAAGCGTTCCATCTTCCTTGATCTTTGCAGTCCAGAGCTCACACCCATCCCAAGGCATCTGAGGATGATCCCAACTTAAAAAAGCCAGTTCATTTCCATTTGGATGAAGCTTTGGTGAAGCATAAAAATCGTGTCCAGACGCAATGACACGCTCTTTTTTCGTTTTAAGATCAATTGCCACCAAACTGTTGATTACCTCTTTTCCACTATGATCTTCACGCACACAAAATAGATAAGCGTCACTTAAAACAAAATCGGCATAACGCATGCCTTCATTATGATAAAAGAGAGTCGCTTCCTGCCCTTTTTTCATTCGGTAGATCCCTTGATCCTTGAAGTTAGAAAAATAGATCTGCTTCTGCTTGATAGCGCACGCAGCGCCTCCATATTCATGCACTTTTGTTCGAAGATTTAACGGCGCTGGGGTAATATTATTGTCTTTGCTATTTACTAGAACAGAGCGACCCTTCTCAGATGGCCTAGATTCAATCCAATAAATATCATCACCGTCGAGAAGCACCTGTCCTAGACGAATAGCACCTTCAGCAACCATTTCAGAAGTGATCGGAGATTTCCACTCTCCATAGGGCATGGGTGTAGGTTGAAGCATTTTGATCCCTTTTTTTGTTGAATCCAAATCCTAACACATTTATAAATTTATACAATATGAAACCCTATCGCATTCTCACATGTGATGGAGGGGGTGTTCGAGGGGCATTGACCGCGCAATTATTGGCAATGTTAGAAGAAGAGGCTCCCTTTATCAATCAAATCGACCTCTTTGCTGGAACCTCTACAGGTTCATTTATTGCTTTAGGTCTTGCCTCAGGATTTAAGCCAAAGGATCTTGTTGGCTTCTACCAATTGCATGGGAAGGAGATTTTTACCCCATATCCTGGAGGCATTGATCCTTTAAGCCTTAGACCAAAATATGATAATGTTATCTTAAAACAGATCATGGAGAAGAAGGTCTTTCCAGGAAATCCCACACTGGCTGATCTACCAAAAAAAGTGGTCGTTCCATCATTTCAATTGAAAAATCCCGAGAAAGGGTGCTGGGCGCCTGCCTATTTTGATAATTTTGATTCCACTGTAGCAAAGGAACTCTCTCTAATCGATGTGGCTCTTCGAAGCGGCGCTGCGCCGATCTATTTTCCATCTTATCAGGGTTATGTCGATGGAGGAATTGCCTCGAATAATCCGAGCATGATTGCTCTAGCAAGAGCTTTAGATGAAGGAAAAGGGAATCAGAACCTGTCTGACCTGCGGCTTTTGTCATTTGGAACTGGGGTGAATAAAGATGCGATCCCAGAAGACATCGCTTGGGGAGCAGCAGAGTGGGTTGTCCTAAGTCCACTTCCTGATCCGCCGACTCCGCGGCATCCACTCTTTTCTATCATCTCAGATGGAATTGTCGATGTGCCCCATTATCAATGTCAACAGATCATGAAAAAAAACTACCACCGACTCAATCCCATCTTGGGAGAATCGGTGGCATTAGATGATTGGCAAAAAATCCCTCTCCTTATCGAAATCGCTCAGCGCTTTCCAAAGGAAAATCCTGCAGAATGGGAATCACTCAAAGAGTGGATTTCTACATAACACTGCAATGTTTTTGAAAGAAGCTTCTGACCTCTACTTGTGGAGCTGTTGGGAGATTGTTTAAAAGTTCGAAAATCTTTAATCCTCTCGAGTCCTGTGACAATTTGTTTTCTTTTACAGTCAGGATCATTTTGCGACGATTAGATTCTTCTGCCATAGTAAGTTGATGACGATTTTCTGAAGTTAACCTTGTTTGATTGTCCGAAATAGTGAAGTAGCTTTCAATTGCTTGAATTTGATCTTTTGAAACATGGAAAATCTGCTGATTAATTTGAAGTTCAGAAATCAAACCTAATAGTTTTTTTATAAATAGAATAATTTTATTAGTTGTTTCTTTGGTCAGTTTGATTTCAAGTCCCTTTTTGGTGGGATTTAAATCGCAACCTTCTTGAAGATTACGCTCTATTAAGATTGTTTGGTTTTTTGGGTAAAAGCTAATTGTTTTTATAGGGGTAGAACAATTCATATAGACACCTGTTATTAATTTATTACTAGTTATATTATATCATTAATAATTTATTATTATCAATAAAGCTTTTATTACTAATGTGTAGGCGGTTGATAGTTAGACGTCTAGGAGCAAGTGGCAGAGATCGGCGAGGAATATGCCAGAAAAACCGTAGAAGATGTAGGGTTTATAGGATAAGTAAAACTGTATAAGTGACTTATGGTTGGGGAAAGCACGGTTAATGAGATAGAAGGTGAGAAGGGCCCATAGGGCAAGCCAGAGGATGCGTGTGAGTGAGCCTAGGAGGGGGTGATGAGAGAGGCCTCGATGACGAAAAACTCGGGAATATAGGCGAAAAGGAAGAGATAGGACTCCTCTAAGGGAAAAGAGCTTGATTTGATGGGCGAGATCGAGGTCGGGATTCATAAATAGGGTGGCGTAGGTGAAGGCAATGCCAAAGGTGACGAGAAATGGGCGCGTTGGATGTAGGGTGTAGAATGTGAGACCCAGAAGGATTGGAAGAGCTAAGATGAGGTTAAATCGGGTGTGGGTTTTGTATTGTGCCATAATTACTGCTTCTGGCGTAAATACTCTGCTATTTTTATGCCAAATAGGGATTTTGCGGATTCGATATGCTCAGGTGGATTTCTATCAATGTCATCAAAGGGCATTTCTTTCAAGTAACGAAGCAAGAAAATAAGGCAATACACGCCACAATTATGTGCATCGTCTTGGTGTTTTGTTTTATTTTCAACGATTTCTGCTTCAGGAAACATTTGAGTGATAATTTCTCTTAAGGATTCACCATCAATTTTATGGGTATCTACCGAAGATGTTTGAGAGTCGTAAAAATAAAACTTTTGGTTATCTACAATTAAAAACTTAATATGGCTCGTATTGAAAAATCCAAAGACGTGTCCTTTTTCGACGAGAGGGATGACGGTTAATTTGTCATTATCCTGGATGAGTTTTTTTAGATTTTCTTTGGTCATTTGAGGTCCTAGCCGCAATGAATAATTTTCCACAAATGTAAAACTATCGGGAAATATCATTTCTTGGATGTATCGAAGAGCAACAATGATATCTTTGCTCTTTAATGAATATCCAGGAGTATTAAAACTAGGCACAACTTGATCAAGATCTTCCAATTCAATTCTATTTAAGACAGGATCATCAGACAGGGGAGTTAGATTGATCTTTTGTTCTTCTAACAGGCCTTCTTTGGAAATTGTACAATCATAAGGGACATACTTAGGTTGTACGGCTCTTCTATACGCAGTTGTAACGAGGTTCATAAATGCTGCCATAGCTCGTGAAGTATAGATAAAAATGTTTTTATTGAAAAGTGCTTATGAGTCACGGGAGGTTTTCAATTTGTTTTGTTAGATAGGCGGCGAGTGGGGGATAATGGATTTGCAAAAAGGTGGAGAGGTCTTTTGTGGCTTCAAAGACTTCTTCTTTTAATGTAGGGAGCGTACTTGCTAGGGTGAATTCTCCGAGATCAATTTCAATGGCTTGCAATCCGATAAATCCGAGGTTTTTTTCACAATTTAGATCGTGGTCGGCGATGTTTTTTGCACGTCTTTTTTGAATGAGTTGCATGATGGAATCAAGGGCTAGCTCTGTTTCTCTTATTTGCTGCTTCTGCATAAGCTGATGAATTTTATCGAAGCTAGGGATGGCTTTTTTTTGGATGAGAAATTCCATTTCATCAAGGGGTAGGGAAAAGGGGCGTTTTTTATGGTCGCGAAAATGATAGTTGAGGTTGAGGTCTTTGGAGGGTGTGAGATGAAGATAGACAACACCGGTTTCTTCGGGAAGTGTGTGGTAGGAAAGAAGGTAGCTTGTAAATGTTTTTGTGCGGAGGGTATGTCTTCGCGTGGTTTTTTTGTCGATTTTTTCTCGGAAGAAGGGGACATTTTTTAGGATGTGGGTGTTTTTCATGTGTTTTTGTTTGAAAAATTTGAGTACATATTTCCCATCTTCAGATGAGAAGGCGTAGCATTCTTTGCCGCTTCCAAGGTAGCTGAAGGTTTGTTTGGAAAGTTCTTTGAGTAGGGTTTGTTGCGTGGGAGTAGGTGGACCTGTGTCCCATTCTGGCTGGTAGGCGTAGGTTGAGTTGATTTTTTTTAAGCAAAATCCTTTGGTGCGCTTAAAATAGGCAAAATGGAGCGTTAGTGTGAGAAGAGGGAGGAGCAGCAGAAGTTTTTTCATAGTGTTTGCATGATTTCTTGCACTTGCTTTTCAAAAAGGAGTCTGAAGGTGGGATAGTCTTTTTCGAGAAAGACTCTGAATTGGTAGTTGATGTTGGCGAGATCATCTCGAAGTTGTGGGGTTTGAAGGCGGTATTCACCAATATCGATTTGAATGGCTTTTCCATCGATAAATCCAAAGTTTTTGTAAATTTGAAGATCTCGATCGTGAATGCCATTTTGGGCGCGTAAAACGATGATTTTATAGAGGGATGCAATGGCTGATAGGGCTTTTTCTTCTTCCCCTTTTTCCAAAAGTGTTCGCAGATGGGTAAATCCTACTTCTGCTTTCTTTTGAATGACAAACTCCATGTTATCCATTTTTAAGGTAAATGGCGTTCCATGCTGATCTGTGAAATGGGTTGAGATATTAAGCTGTTTTGATTTTGTCAGGTGGGGATAGATAATACCTGTATTCTCGCGGAGGATTTGATAGGCCAAAAGATAGCTTTTAAGTGATTTTTCCCGCTCATTTTTTCGGCGTGTTAAAATTTTTTGGCGTGATGGAAAGAGTTTATGGGGAAGGGGTACGTAGTTTTGCCAGATATTATTGGACATATGCTTCTGTTTGAAAAATTTGATGACGTACTTGCCATCCTCACTTTGAAAGACATAGGTGTGATTTCCACTTCCCAGGAATGTGTAGGATTGCGCGAGGATGTGCAGGACCTCTTGACGCTTTTCATCAGAGAGTGGCACCTCAAAGCGGGGATCAAAGGAGTAGAATGAGGTGATTTTCTTTTGCGTAAATCCTTTGGCGCGGTTGTCACATCCGATGAGGAGAAGAGGTAAAAGTAATAAGGGCAGTTTTTTCATGTAGGAATGGAAATGTTTGATTTGAACTCCTTAATTGATGTGTCATTAACAGTTTGCCAGGTTTTTGCCCCTTTGCGAAGTAAATTTTGAAAATCTAAAAATTCATCCGGTGTTTGGTAATGGATGAGGAAATTTAAAGATTGTAATTCGTCCAGTTGAACATGGGTTGTTGTAAAATCAATTTTAAGGGGGCTTTCTTCTAGCGTCATTTTGATGATTTCGATAAGGGAGGGTTCAATAGAGGTTAAACTAGAAAAGGCATAGTTATCAGTGACGCAATGTTTAAGGACAAAGCGTTCTTGTAAAAAGTCATGGTTTAGTGTTTGGAGCATTAAGAGGAAGAGTGTTTTTAGGACTGGAGGATCAATTAGACTTTGCTTATGGGCGGGCTTTAAGGAGTAGAAGAAATTTTCTAAAAGGAAGTCATTGTTGATGTTCATATCGTGAATGAGTTCTTTAAGCTTGGATAAGACTTCTTGCTGCTTGGAAATCATCCCTCCATTATAATCTCGGATTTCTCCAAAGGCATAGGTCAATTCAGTGATAAGGGTTTGACGGGCTTTATATAGGTCCAAAGAGTAGTCTTTTCTTAGGAATTGTTTTTTTTCTAGACGCACTTCGATGACGTTCGCTTCTTTTGGATACCTTTTTTTCAACATTCCTACCATTTTTATATCACAATTTGTAAGGACTAAATGGGGGCTGGATGTCTCAATGAGCGATTTAACAGGCTCTGGCTTTCCTTTGATTAGACGGAGCATCACGATAAGAAATGAAAGTTGATGGCCAATTTGTTTGTGGAAGTTGATAATCACCTGGGGGAGATCGTCTACGTATTTGAGCTGTTTACTTAAAATCAAAATGTTGCGCATCACTTCTTCTTCATTTCGGTGAATAAAGAGGGGGTGAATGACGGTCTCTATGCGGCTTTTGATTTCACCTGGAAGAGACGCTCTCAAGGACTTGATCTCTTGAAAAGTAAATGAGGTGTGGTCACTTTTTTTAACTTCCATATATAGAAGACACATCTTTTTATTGCCGCGTCGATCTCTAATATAGGAGTTTTTTACTTTTTGTACGCCAGGAAGAGAGCTTTGAATCGCCCTAAGGAGATGTCGATCTTCAAAGACTTCATTTTCTTCGAAAAGGTTGATTGAAACTAAGATGCCAAGGGCAGGAAAGGTTTCGCTGGGTTGGTGTAATTTTGTGCGGATGATTTTGATGCTGAGATGTCGCTTGTGGGGCTCTAAATTAATAGAATTAATAAGGGATTTTCTAAAAAGGTATTGGTAAGAGATAAGCCGGTAAAGATGTTTCACCTCACGCATGGCAGTGAAATTATCGTGAAAGAGAAGAGAAAAATGTTGCATTTCATCAAAAATATCCCGATCGAACGCTTTGGGTTGTGTTTCTAAAAGCGGAGCAAAATCTTGCTGTAATTGTGTCACTTTATTTTCGGCTGAGGCTTTGATGAGCAGCTGATGTATCTGATCAAAGATGGTATTATCAAATTCTTTGGAGGGACGGTCGATCAAGGACGCGATGTTTTCTTGGATAATGAATTTTTTTTGCTGCAGGTTGAGGGGCTTTGAATTAATGATATATCTTACATGCTGCACACAAAGAATACACATGCGTAAATCGTTAATTATCGAAGGTAGGTTGTTCTTTATAGGAGTAATATCCTTTTCATCAGTAATATTAATGATCAATTCCATAAAGAAGTAATTTTTTTTCGAATTGTTTTTGAATTCAAAATTCATCGAGCGAATGATCGTTAAGGGGTATTGTTTTCCAGGAATTAACCAGCGACTAAAAAGATCGCATACAAAGCGTCCGGTGCCTTGAGTAAAATAAGCATCACAAATGAGATTTATGATGAGTGGAGAGGGTGAGGTATCCTCGATATCGCAATAGACAAGAGGAAGAAGGTTATCGAGTTCTTCAAAGCGTTTCTTCGTGGTGATTTTGAAATCAGGATTTTGATGATAGAGGTGCGGAGGAATAATATTTTTTATAGATTCTTGAATAGAATCTTTATATAATTCCGCGCTTTTATCCCCAGATCTGTAGGGATGGCTTGCTTTAATGCTAAAAATTTCACTTTCTTCGCTCATTCTGGTTCTCTCGCATGAGTTGAGCCAATGGGTGAGATCCATAATCTAGAGATGGGATATTATTGTCAATCTTTGTATGCATGGCGAAATTGGATATCTCCTATAGGGGAAATATCAAAGTTTTTGAGATAGGGCTTGTGCAGATAAGATACATTGAAATAGAACATGGGTGCGATTGGAAGGGCGGCAATCAAGATTTTTTCTGCCCGCTCAAGTAGGAGTTGTCTCCGATTTTCATTGGTTTGGTTTGCCGATTCTTCGAGAAGCTCTGTGTATTCTGGATCATGAAATCCAGGATAATTTTTACATGAGTCTAGATGTTTAAATCTTTCAAGAATGTTGATTTGATCAAAATATTGTGAAATCCATGAAACTTGGGCGAACTCGAAGTTTTTTTTGCGAAGCTGATCGAAAAAGACTTTCAGCTCCCGTTTTTGAATATCGACTGAAATGCCCAACACTTCTTTCCACTGCTGTTGAAGAATAATCGCGAGATTACGCTGCAATTCTGACGCGAAATAGGAGTAGGTTAGTTTGGGGAAATCCTTGCGATCTAGTCCAAGTTCTTCAAGTCCCTTTTCAAAATGCTCTTTTGCAAGTATTGGTGCGTAGTCAGAAAAAAATGAAAGGTCTTTTTTTCCGCGAAGAACAGGGGGGACAAGACTTGTTGCGGCTTTTTCATTCATTTGTGAGATGTTTTCTATGATTTCTTTTCGGTTGATAGCATAGCTGAAGGCTTTTCGAATATTGAGATTTGAAAAGGGGAAGCAATTGAGATTAAATGCACAAAATGAGGTCCCAGCAACTTGTTTATGTTTTATCAATTTTTGACTGATAAGGCTTGGGAGAGCATCAAGCGGAATTGGGGAGATAAATCCTCCGATCCAATCGAGTTTATCCTGTTCATATAATTTAAAAGCTGTTGATTCATCTTGGATGAGCGTAATGAAAATACGGTTAAGCTTCACATCTTTTGCATTCCAAAAGAGGGAGTTTTTTTTCACGATGATATGATCGTTGCGTCTCCATTTTTTCATGCGGAAGGGGCCATTTGAAATGAGATGATCTCCACTTTTTTCATCCCAAATCATTTCCATTGCTGTCTTTTCTTTTGGGACTGGGTAATAGGTGCAGAAGGAAGTGAGCTTTAAAAAGTAAGGCGTGGGCTTTTCAAGATCTATAATGAGTGTTTTATCATCTTTGGCATAAATTCCAACCTGCTCTAGTGAAACCTTGTTTTCTCGGGCGGCTTTTGCGTTTTTTATAGGATAGAGGAGGTGTGCTGTCGTTGAAGGGAAGTTTGGGTCCAAAAGACTTTTCCAGCTCGCTTCAAAATCATACGCACTCACGGGCGTTCCATCTGACCAGAACGTCTTTTTTAAGAAGAAGGTATACCTTTTTTTATCAGGACTCACAGAATAAGATTTGGCTGTTGAGAGTGAAATAGAACCATCGGGTTCTAGATGCGTTAACCCTTCATACAGCATGAAATTCAAAATGCAGGAAGCGGGGTCACTGCATTTACGTGGATCTACTGTAAAAGGTTGATAGCAAAAGTTAATACGCAGGATCTGTTTATCCAACTTTTGAGGCATCTTTTTTTGGCAACCGATGCACAATAGAAGTAGGGATAATGTAATGAGATTTTTAAACATCGTTTTGCAATGTATTAAATTCATCTAAAACAAAATCTGAAAGTTCGGAATAATTTTTTTCTATCCAAGGCATGAGCTTGTTTTTGATTTTTGTGAGCTCCCTCTCGTAGAAGTAATCCATCCCTTTTTTTGGATCTTGGTAAAATCCTCCGATATCAATTTGAATGACCCTGCCTTGGATGATTCCAAAATTACGGATAAAATGAGGGTCCTTGTCATTATACCCTTGTATGCGTCGATAAATTGAGAAGTCGATCATCCCCCTGATGAGTTGTTTTGCTTTTTCTTTTTCGCCAGCTTTTTTGAGTTCGAGTAGTGCAGTAGGGATTGACTTTGCTTTTTTTTGAACGACAAAGTGGATGTTGTCAAGATTGAGTTCATGCTCAATCCCAAGGGCGTCTATGATGTGTAGTGTTTCGTTGAGATTATTTGTTCTGTTGAGATGAATATAAAGGAGCCCTGTTTCTTCTTTGAACTTGCTGTAAGAAATGAGGGCGCTTCGATAAGTGTCCTCGATGGTTTCAAGTTTTTTTAGTTGCCAAATGGCTCTTTTATGCTGCAAATAGGCTGGGAGCGGAAGGTACTGCATCATGGGATTTAAACGCCATCGATGATGCTTAAAGAACTTGATCACATAGTTTTGATCTTCGCTGATAAATGCAAAACTCTGAGATCCATGTGAATAATATGTGAATATTTGTTTGAAAAGAGATCTGACCTCATCCTCTGGCAAGCAACTTTCCCACTCTCCACGATTTGGGAGATCAGTTTTAATCGCAGCAGTTGAAAACCCTTTTGTAAGGCGGTGATAGGTGCGATTCACCCCAAAGGTCACGGACATCAGTAGTAAAATATAAAGAATGATTTTTTTCAAAAAGGCTCCTGCATTGTTTCATCAAAAGAAGGTAGAAGCTCTGGACAATTTTCTAGGATCCACTGTCTAAAATCTCGCGTAATACGAATCATTTCAAGAGTATAGTTTTTAGGATCAGAACATGTCATGTCTCTAAATAATCTTCCTGGGTCAATTTGAATTGGTTGATCACCTGTAAATCCAAAATTTGTTGAAAAATCAGGATCAATATCCCCGAGTCCTCTTTTACATCGTTTTGCTGCAAGTTTGAGTAGGTGATTCAGGGCTTTTTCAGCACGCGGTAAATCTCCCTTTGCAACCCAATTTTTTAAAGTGTCATGAACGAGATTTGCCCTTTTTTGAAGCACAAATTCTACTTTATCTAGCTCAATTTCATGACGGATACCGATTTTATCATAGATAGGGACTTTTAGGTTTAAAAAATCTGTCGAATCGAGATGCACATAGAGTAATCCTGATTCATTTTGAAAATGGGAAAACGCAAGATAGTAACTTTCGAGAGTTTTTTCTCGCACAAGACGTTTTTTTTCCTTCTTTTTCTCTCGAATTTGATCAAACCGGGTTGGTAGGGGGATGAATTCCAGAAAGGGGGGGATACGCATGTGTTGGAATTTAAAAAATTTTAATACATATTCTTGATCTTCGCTGATGAACACGTAAGATTGGCTGCCACAAGTCAAGTAATGAAATTTTTGATTCAGAAGGGGAATAATTTCATTTGAATGAGGCTTCGTCCGATGTTTTAACGCTTTTTCAGGTGAGTAAATATTGACGAGGGCAAAGCCGTCAGTCTCCCTATGGCAAAAGCGTTCGATTGCATAAAACGATAAAATCGCACCACAAATTAAGAAGAATTGTTTGAATCTTTTGAACATTACAGCTATTTTAATGAAAACCCGGGTTGAGTGGTAGAGATATTACAGATAAGATTGTATTTTTAGATGTGATGTCTATATTACACAACCCCGGGTTTAAAACAGTACACTCAGGTCTATGGAAAAATTATTTACGCACCGATATCAGATCATCGCACTCTTAGCAGTTACCTGTTGTAATGCGATGCTTTTTTTAGACGCTACGGTACTTCCGGTAGCATTACCCACAATTCAGAGAGATCTTCAAGTTTCATCACTTGGACTCCAATGGTTGATCAATGCGTATCTTCTTGCAATGGCATCACTCGTCATCGCAGGGGGGCGTATTGGGGATCTATATGGGCATCGAAAAATGTTCCTAGGGGGCGTTGTTGTTTTTGCGATAGCCTCTGCGATGTGTGCGTTTGCTCAGTCTGAAGAGTGGTTTATCTTCAGCCGATTTATTCAAGGGGTCGGTGGTGCCTTGATGAGTCCAGCTTCGATTGCGATTCTTTTTGAGATTTTCCCTGTAAAAAAACGGGGACGCGCTGTTGGGATTCTGATTGGAATTAGTTCCTTGTTTTTATCGATCGGTCCTTTTATTGGAGGCTTCTTTTCTGAATATCTCACATGGCGTTTAATCTTTTGGATGAATCTACCCATTGCTCTTTTTTGTTTAATTGCTACGCTCATCGCCGTGCCCAAATCTAAAAAAATTCAGGAGACTTTTGATGTTCCAGGATTTCTTTCTCTTTCCTTAGGGATTTTTTGCTTAATCTTTGGGTTGATGGAAGGAAAAGAATATGGATGGGGCTCACCCTTGGTTCTTATTTCGGTTATTTCTGGGTCCAGCTTCTTACTTCTCCTTTTCTATACCGACCGCAGAGCAAAACATCCCTTCATCGATTTTAGCTTATTTAAAATCCGAGCCTTTTCAGCAGGCATCTGCCTCGTATTTTTCACACAATTTATTCTCATGACGACGGTTTTTTGGCCCATTTATTTTCAAGAAGCACTTTATCTTAGCCCCTTCGACGCAGGTCTTGTAACGCTCGCTTCATCTCTTCCCATCATTATTACAGGTCCTCTAGCCGGACAACTATTCGATCGAAAGGGACCTCGCTTAACTGTCACATTAGGCCTTTTCTTTGTTCTTTTTGCCTTTATTTGGATTGCTATTTTTATCCACCTGCAAAGTGTTTGGATGTTACTACCAGGATTCCTCCCTTTTGGGTCGGGTATTTCCATGATTTTAAGTGCTACTGGAGTGACAGCATTGACGGATATTCCCGCGCAGAAGAGGGGAACAGCAAATGGCATCTACAACACGAGCCGCTTTTCAGGCGCGACGATGGGTGTTGCCCTGATTGGAGCCCTTTTAATGGGATTACGCATCAAGGAATTCACAGGGTTTATGGGAAGTAATAACGAGACGAAGGGATTGAACCCACGTCTTGTTATGGAGGCACTTGTTGGACTCAAAGTTCCAGAAGGAAAATTGCACACTTTAAGCCAGGCAGCCTTCAATTATCTCAAGACATCTTTTGTATCTTCATGGGTATATGCATTTACCATTACAATGATCGCGACGGCAATTATCATTGCCTGTTTGATCATCATCCCCCAAAAGTTTTTCAAGAAAAAGCTCCATTAATTTTTGGCACAGTGACGATAAAATTGTGTACTTTAGTTTAGCAATCGGCTATTTGTGGAATATCTAGGGGGAGAGATGAGGAAATTAGCGTTATTACCACTTCTTTTTTGTGCGGCTCTATGCGGCGCTGTAAAACTTTCACATGATGACAGCGAAGTGCGTGTTGTCCCGGAAGAGAATTCTCCTCAACCTAAAACCGTTGTCGTCCGTATCGTCTTCCCTAAGGAACAGAAGAATTATAATAAACTCCCCATCCATTCTCAAATTCGCTTAGAGGGCTTCTCTCTAGGCACCATCACGCCCTTCGAGCGCGGAAAGATGCTTAGAGAAGATCCAAAAGGACAAACCGTCCGTGTTATTATCGATAATAATCCCTATGTTTCCTACGATCAATCGGTTGAGGATTCATTTGATGAAAATCGGGAATACTATGACAAAATCTTAAGTTTTGAACTTCCTGGGAACATTTCTCCAGGTGAACATATTATACGTGCTTTTCCAGCCCGATCTTTCGGTGAGTCTCTTAAATTAGAGGGCTCTTTTAACGCATCTACATTTTATTATAGAGATTCTTCAAAGAGAAACACTCTCAATGTCGATTTAACCAAGCCTTATCTTACTTATAATGAACCACAAGGTGAGTTTTCTGGAGATAAACCCATTTTATTGGATTTTTATATCAGCAATTGCCAGCTTTCTAAAGATGGGTACCGCGTGCGTTTTTCTATCGATGGGAAAGTCGTTCGCCTTTTGACAGCTTGGGCTCCCTACTTTATTTATGGCCTTCCCAAGGGAAATCATACGGTCCGCCTCGAGCTTATTGATAAAGATGGCAAGCGAGTTTCAGGCATTTTTAACGATGTTAAGCGCACAATCACAGTAAACTGATTATAATCAGTGGCATAAATCCAAGTTTTTCTCAGACAACATCTTACGCAAAACAGTCTCTTTTTAATTAAATTAAACCATTCAATTATAGCGACTTAATATTATTATAATTATACTTTGATAATTAAATAAACAAAGATTGATAATATTAATATAAGCTCATTTAATTAGAGACTGATGCATGCCTAAAAAAGAACCATTTCCTATAACGATCATGGAAGCTGTCGATAATCTATCTAGTATGGCTGAGATGGATATTGCAGAAGTTGGAGAAATGGAGGCAGAGGAGGGAGCGCGCCTACACGGAACACAGTGGGTTGACCCTCGAGATCGCAATCAAACTTTAGACACTATAAAAGGGACTTTTAGAGCGGTTCATGAATACTTAGAGCATATCTATAAGAAAGATAAGCAGCAGCTCAAAGATGTTGAGATGCAAAAGGGGATTCAATCGATCATGCAGCTTGCAGATGAAGCTGCTGAAAAAATGGATCAGTGCAGTTCCCTTTTTAAGCGCACTTACGAAGAAACAAGTGTTACGCATCTTAAAGAATATCAAGATCTTAAAGAATTCTATTTGAAAAAAATTACGAAGCGTTTTGAAAAGGTTTTAGAAACTGAAGAAGCTTGGCAGCAAGAATGGGAACAAATCGAACAAAATGTGCTTGATATTGAAAGAGTTGGGCTTAAAGATTTAGAAACAGTTAAAAGAGATCGTCAATATGAGCTCTTTTCTATCCTTGATGAGGATGGCAACCCCTTCTTTAATCGTAATCTCTTAAGGCATATCAAGCTCGTCAGCAATTTTGATGAGGTAATCCAGGATTTAGAGGGGGATGATCCTCTCTTACGCATTAAATTGATCCAGGATAAACAGGCACATGACATTGCGCTTGAGATGAAAGAGAAAATCACACCAACCCTGAAGAGTTTTTATCAAAATGCGCTGAAACACAAAGAGATAGAGATTGTTATGGTGATGAATAAGGTGATTATGGCCTTATTACTAACCGCAAATCATAGAAATCTTCTGCAAAATGCGGTAGGGAAGAGTTGCATCAAGTATTTTGAGGATTTTCAGTATTATTTAAGGGAATTTCTTAGTAGTGGTGAGTATCAGCGCTTGATTGCTTTTTCTCAGGAAAAAAATGATCCTCTTATGCAAGATATCATCTCACTGATTCATGAGCTCTGCTATCTTTTTTTCAATCGTATGGCGACACCTCAGGAGATGATTGGATTTATCTATCAACTCATTGAAAAAAAGGGAGCGCCGAAAAAAGCCAAGCGGAGTACGAAAAATTCGTTATCTTTTTGGAATATGATTTTAGATGATCATGAGATGATCCGTTCCCTCTTATTAAAATATCCCAACGGTCCTCTTTTTAAGACGTTAGATGTCTTTAAAAATCGAGAGATGCAAGAGGGATTTGATCCTATTGGTCAGGGGAATATGCCCTGCGACCTTTATGAGCTAAAACACCCATCTTATAAAACGCATTGCTTGCGGATTCCTTGTCCTACACGCCAAGAAAAGATCAATCAAGCAACAGTTATCCCAGAGTTTGCTGGGCTTCTTCGTTACTATAGCTCGCATAAGAAGGTGCTTCGGCACCTTCTTATCAACCTACAAGATCGAACTTCCTGGCAAGAACACGCTCGCTGTCAAGTATTAGAAGGGCTGCAAAAAAATGCAGAATTCACAAAATCTCTTATTGTAATCACCCTTCCCAAAAGCACTGACTTTTATTTACAAACAGATGATTATCTCAAAGGGAATGATGTCAAAGCGTTTATGAAACAGCTTAAAGATCAGGTAGAGAGTGGGGAGTCTTGTGGGTTTTATTTTCCACCAGCTATCGCAAAAAATGAAATTAAGTCATTTTTGACTAAAGTTATCCCTTTTATACATAAGACATTTTTCTCAGAGAAAAACGTTCTCTCTCGTAGAAATCGTCTTGATTTCATTGAAATCTTCTATCTTTTTCTGACGCTAAAATTGCTTGATATTTTGCGTCCAGATTCCTTTAGTTTTACATGTAAGGATGCGCTAGATATTGGAGGGAGTATGAGCGGAGGGTTTTATGCCTTTATCAAGCTCCTCGGGAATAATTTTTCTTGGGAAGAAAAAGAAAAGGATTTTTTACTCTGGATGTTTTTTGGACCACCACTTCTCATTCGAGAAAGAGCGATTGATCTGCAACGTCTTCATCGGATTATAAGTGCCCTTTCGGTCCTGAGTGCTGAACTTGAGATGGACCGAAAGGGGGTGACAACTGGCTTAGAAAACCTCTATGATTTTCCAACGCTTAATAAATTACGCGCTGATGAAGCCCTTTAAATTTTATTGAGTGTCAAAAATGGCATCTCCTTCTTCTTCTACATTGACAAAGCTCATATCAGAGGCTGCAGAACCTCCTGACTTAGGGGGAGCTGGATCTTCATCTTCTTGAGTAACACTTGACCTACTAGACGAACTAGAAAGTGAAATATTATCTGAACTTTCTTTGTTGCCTACGATTGTTTGTTCAACTGCTACCTCTTCTTCATTTTCGTTAGCACCTACCGTTGAGATACTTTCCATACTGTTAGATCTGCTGAGTGATGCGTGAACCACGGATCCTTGAGCAGGAGATGAAGAAAGTACATCAGGTCTAGAAAAAAACCATCTTGTAATGAATATTCTATTATCTGGAATCAGGTCAGAAGCTGCTTGCATTGAGTTTGTGTATTGATCAGCCGCTTTCTTTGCTTCAACAAGCAATTCAGAGAGATGCAAACCATTTTCACTTAATTCGTTATGTTTTTCATGCCAAGCGAGTAAATTATCCTTTAGACCGATACCATTTAGTTGATCTAATTGTTTAGAAGAAAACATAATAGGAGCTAATCCTATAACCTTGTCGTTGAAAGCTTTAACTTCTTTAGCGAGTACTTCAACGCGATTTATTAATGACTTGTGTTCCGAATCATAAATTTTGAGTTCGTTTAAAGATGGGTGAAATCCCCCTGAATTTGCATAGTCGTTAATTAATTCAGCCACCGTACCAAAGGTCGCTACGTCTTGCTCTGCTACAGCTACTTCTTTTAACTCTGTAGCTTCATTTTGTAATCTTGCATAATCTGTTACAAGATTTTTTGCATCTTGTAAATATACACCCGCTGCTACTGTTGCCATGACAATCTCCACTTATAAATTTATAAAGAAAACTGTATACAATATTTACGAAATCTTCACAATGATTTTTAAAGA
This sequence comes from Chlamydiota bacterium, assembly GCA_021772315.1. Lineage (GTDB taxonomy): Bacteria > Chlamydiota > Chlamydiia > Chlamydiales > Simkaniaceae > JAJFMF01. The sequence continues at coordinate 376,566 of JAJFMF010000012.1, read as the reverse complement.
AAAAATTTAGAGGGAAGAAAAATTTTAGTTTTGGGTGGGGTCTTCGGGAATCATGGAGAGCGATGCGTATTTTCCGCCCATTTCGAGAAGAAGGTTTTTCCAGGTTTTTTCTGCTTGAGTTTGAAAGAGATGCGCCTTGGTTCCAGGATGCAGAAACCATCCTCCTTCAAGGAATTCACGTTCAAGAATTCCTGCACCCCATCCTGTATATCCAAAGCAAAGAAGCATGGGAGGGCCATCGACTGCATTTGTTGCTGCTTGTAAGAATTCGAGATCTCCTCCGAGATGTACATTGTCACAAAGATTAAGGGATTGTGCGGGAGGATTGTCTGATGCATGAAGCAGCATCATCTGATTGGTTTGCATCGGTCCTCCGGAGCGGAGATGGACATTTGGATTGGCAAAATCTTCTTGATTGAGAATTTCATTCGAAGAATTGATATTTAAGGGTTTGTTAACGATCAAACCAAAAGATCCAGCCGAACTATGATCACATAAAATAATCACACTCCGAAAAAAAATTCCGCTCGTGATTTCCGGACTGGCAATTAAAAAGGTTCCCTTTTCAAGTTTGGAATAGGGGATACTTTTCATGCTGCACCTTCCTTCATTGCTTCCATAAGTTGTTGATTGTAAAGCCTTAAATTATCTGAGAGCTCTTTGGTTAATTGAAGCAATTCTAAGAAATCATCTTGAAATTGTGGTGTGCTAAAGATTTGTTCTTTCTCAGGACTATTATCAGCTTTTTCAATCACCATGGAAAGACGTGACATAGAGGTGTTGATCATATCGACTTCACGTTGGAAGTAATTTCTAAAGCTTTGAGGCGTTTTTAAAGCATTGAAGAAGGTGATTTGCTTGAGGCGGCTACGCTGCCACTCTTTATTGAGGTTGAAGAAGACACCATAATGGTTCACATCATTCATAAGGGTATCGACTTTACTCATGACGGCATTTATGCGAAGGTAGAAATCATCTTCTGAGATGAGCTTTCCAATGGTCCCTTTTCCATCAGCGAGATCTTGTGCAACGCTATCAAATGAGCGAGAGGCACTTTTTATAGATTTCATAGTTGCGCCAATATTTGAAAAGACATCTTCATCAAACATCTGCGACATTGATTCATCGATTTGTGACATGGCATTTGAGAAATTTTGTGTTGCAAGTTTCACATCATCGATCACATGGAGTTTATTGACCCGTTCAATAGCAATGCTTGCCTCACTCATGGCATCATCAAAAGAGCGTATTGCAGATCCGAGCTCATTTCCATTTTGATCGATCCAGGTAATCACCTTGTCGAGGGTCTCCTCGACTTTATCTGAGAGCTCAGAGAGTTCATTGAAGGCACTTTCAAGAGGATCGACGGATTCGGCATAGACGGGGGTTTTTTCTGTAATGCGTTTGGGTGTGACGCCTTTTGGAGGTGCCTTAGGGACGATTGAAATCGATTTTTCTCCCAGTAGACCAGATGTTTGCACTGTAAATTCATCTGTATTGTAGGCTTTCACACTTGAATCGACGTGCAGGACGAGTTGATAGTAGTAGACTTGACCCAGTTCATCTGTTGGTTGCTGTCTTGCATGGGGAATTTGCTCAATTTTGATAACTTCACCCACAGGTTTTCCGGCAAACATCACCCGTGTCCCGACAGTGATTCCATTGATATTGGAGAAGCGGACAACTAAAGTTTCCTTCCCATCCCCAACACTCGGTTCTAGAAAGAGAATCATTCCAATTGTTAGAGCAATAGCAACTGCAACAAAAAGTCCAATAAGGAAGTTTTTCGTGTATTCATTCATGTTTATCTTCTCCTAAAAGAGCGAGGGTCTTCTGAAATCGTTTTCTTTAAAAAAGCAATGATCGGATCATCGATTTCTAAGAAGGCATCTGGTTCATTGATATATGCGATTTTTCCATCTTTGTGAAGTGCTAATCGGTCTGCCACAAACAGAGATGAGATAATATCGTGTGTCACGACAATACTGGTTGCTTTGAGTTCTTCCTGGGTGGCAACAATTAATTCATTGATTTGCATGGCTGTAATGGGATCGAGTCCTGTTGTTGGCTCATCATAGAGAAGGTAACTGGGGCGATAGACAATTAAACGGGCAAGCCCAGCGCGTTTTCTCATTCCGCCTGAGAGTTCAGAGGGCATTTTATTCTGTACCCCTTGCAAATCGACCATTTCAAGCGCATGGTCAACGCGCTCTTTGATTTCAGCTTTGGTATATTTTTTTCCCGTTTTTGCATCTCCATGCTGTTTGAGATAAAAGCCTGTATTTTTTTCAATATTCATGGAATCGAATAGGGCTGCGCCTTGAAAGAGCATGCCCATATTCATCGTGGCTTTGGTGAGCTTGTTGCCTTTTAGGCTGGAAACACGCTGCCCATCCACATCGATATACCCCTTATCAGGTTTTGAGATTCCAATGATATGCTTGAGTAGAACGCTTTTACCGACACCGGAGCGTCCAAGAATCACAATCGTTTCACCTGTCTCAATCTTCAAATTCAGTCCTTCAAGAACTGGATGATCATCGAACTTTTTCCACACATCGACAATTTCAATCATGCAAGAATCCTATCCAAAGCGTTATGGATGACGTTTAGACCTAAAGTAATTAAAAAGTTACTGATCAAAATACAGGTATAACAAATCACAACGCTATTTGTGGTTGAGCGGCCAACACCTTCGGCACCTCCAGTCGTAATCATTCCTTTATAACAGGAGATTGTTACGATCAAAACTCCAAATATTACCGACTTAACAACACCTGTTAGTAGATCAAAAAGGCTAATATAGATTGGCATGGGATCGAAATAATTTGTTGGAGCCATGTGGAAATAATAGACGGAGAGCAAATATCCGCCATAAATCCCCATAAAGATACTAAACATCGTTAAGAGAGGCAGCATGAATGTTCCCGAAATGATTCGGGGTGCTACTAGATACGAGTTAGGATTTACTGCCATTGTTTGCAGTGCATCGATCTGTTCTGTTACCTGCATGCTACCAAGTTCAGCACACATTGCTGCTCCAACGCGCCCGGTGACCATAAATGCCGTCAAAACCGGACCCAGCTCGGTGATCATCGCCTTCCCAACCATCAATCCTGTTGCGCCAGCAAGACCTTTATCACTCAACTGGAAAAAAGATTGGGCAGCGAGCACAAGCCCTGTTGAAAATCCCGTCATTGCAACGACAGGCAGTGACAAAACACCAATATTATAGAGCTGCTCACGGATAAGTGCCCAAGAAGGTGGACGTTTTATAGTAGCTAGAAATGTGTCTATAATGAGGGTTAGATATTCCCCCATCGCAGCGATGAAATGCAGTCTGTTGAGAAGAAAACGCATAGACCCGGAAAGTGCCCCCAATCAAAAAATTTTCATTCTAAGAGAAGGGACAATTCGGGTCAATGAACTAGTGCGCTAGCAGACGACCAGCACTTTCCATAACGCGAGAAGCGCTTTCAACAGCACGTAATTGTTGTTGATGGCACGACTGATTTCCTTGATCAGAACGGCCTAGCTCTCTTCGAAGATCTTGTATTGTGCTATTTAAGATCACATCTACACGATCTCTGAATTTTAAATAGCCATCTGCAACACCTGTTACGAGTTGTGCAAATGCAGATACAGCCTCTTTCTCAAAGCCTAAAGGCCCCCCACCAATATTAATCGCTCCAGACGCTACGCGTGAGATTAAAATCACCCAAGCTTGAAACGATTTTTCATCGGCAAGTTCATTTGTTGATTTTTGAGCATCTCTCAAATAGAGATCTGCATCAACTTTGACTTGCTGATATGAATCAGTAAAAACATGTGCCATTTTTTCCAATGCCGCAATATGACTCATAATTGGTTACTCCTAGTTATTTGCATCAGATTTTTCTGATAATTTTGTAAAGTTCTTGAAATTGAATCGACGATGCCTTGTGAAATTCTCATCGATCGTTCAGCTTCATTTTGCCTATTTCCGAGCTCCCGCTCTTGCATCTCAAGTTTATGCTGCAAGTGAATTCGCTCTGCTTCGTGCCAATTGAGGTTGCTCTTGGCAACGCCTTCTCCGATTGAAGAAACCCCTCCTGCAATGGAAGAGGCGGTTTGAGCAATAGCAGCAATGAGTGCTGGCAGGTTTTCTGTGTAACTTGCGATATTTAGTCCTCCACCAACCAAGCAAAGAGCTGCACTGGCAAGTGATAATGCGCCGACAATTCTTTCGTCAACTCCCATATCTTTAAGAGCGAGGGCAAAGGCTCCGGCAGTACCCGATCCAACCATCAAAGCTCCAACGACGCCGCCTGTTGCAAGTCCAAGAGCAATCGATGCGGCACAAGTGACTCCATAGGCAATGGTACGTAACATGCTCCATCCACCGAGTGATTCGTGCTGTTTGGATTCATCGCTTATTTTTTCCGCGTGGCGCTCTCTTAAGCCTTGGATTTCATTTAGATGATATTCGCTAGCAGTTTGCGTTTCTTCGTTTTGGAGACCAGAGACTTCGACACAGCGATCAGCAAACTGTGCCATGCGCTCTTGGACCGATAAATCAGATTTAGATTGTACAGGTTCTGGCAGAGTTGGTCTATGAGATTTCGCGGTTTGTTCTTGGCGTTTTTTTTGTTCTAAAGCGACAAGTTGCTTATCTAATGGAGATATACGTGCTTCAGCCAACTTAGGCGGCTCAATGTGCTCTAAATCTGGAAATAATGGAAACGGGGATGGAGCTACACTAACTGGCATGGTTCCACCTTTCTTTTAAATATTCGATTTTCCCCAAAAGCTCCTCTTGCTTTCCTGTATTTTTGATCAATACTTCAGCAGAATCGAAAGCTTTAAAGGCTTCCTCTTTCTGATTTAAAGACAAAAGGCATTCCGCAGCATGAAAATGGGGCAGGGGGTCTTCTCCATTTAGAAGAGATGCCATACTCCATGATACAAGCGCTTCAGAATAAGTCTTTTCAATTTGCAAGACAGATCCTAAGCCGAACCAATGCCGATGTTCTAGAGGTTTGGAGAGAACGAGTTGCTTAAATATCAATTTTGCCTGCGCGTAGTCACCACTATTATAGAGATGATATCCCAACGTATAAAGAATCTCTAAATCCTCATTTGAAAAATTCTTGGGGAGCAGCGGCTGCCCATTTTCGATGAGAGCCCCCACTTCTGTGAGAGCTTTTTCAATTTCAAGGGTTTCCATCTTAGTTACCTGATTTTCTGCAGATATATTTAGAATGGTCGATGTGGCTTTCAACAGCTTTTCTTGTCACATTGATGACAGCTTCAGTGTAGTGGATTTGCGCTTGAATACTGATTTGAAGATGTTGCAAACGATTTTGGTTACGTTCCTTCAGATCTGTAAGTTGAGAAACGAGTGGCTGGAAATCATCTTTTGACAGTGAAGATAAATTCTCTGGAAGTGCATTTAATAGCCCACCAAATTCATTTTTGTCATTGCCTTCAAGATAAGTTTGATAAACTTCCTGAACCGCTTGATATTTCTGATTGAAATACTCTCTACGAGCAGCGGCTTCTGGTTCTGAAAGTTCTGCCTCTGAAATCTCTTCTGGAAATGGATCCTCAGGATGACGCGTCATTTCTTGATAAATTTCTCTTAGAACTTCAGAAACGAGTTGATTGTGATTTTGATACTTTTCAGCATCCTCTAAGAGTAGATTTAGTTTGGTTTCTGCGTGAGCATCATATTTCATTTGAAGCTCAGCAAATGCAGCCGTAGGATGTTGCATTGCGCCCATGATATTACCTCTCTTCTCTTATTTACCCTAATATAAGCTTATCCAATATTTAGAATATATTCAACTTAATTAAAGATTATATAAAGAGTGAAATTAAAATTTATATTTTTCCTTTTAAAAGAAGGCACATCTTACGCTCTCCTACTTTTTTTGACAAGATATGGAGGAAAGATTATATTTTGCCGCATATGAAAACACGTACAAAATCCAAACAATTATTTTCTGATTCTTGCGAAGTGATTCCAGGGGGAGTCAATTCTCCAGTAAGGGCATTTTCCGGTCTTGGGATTTCGCCACTCATGGTTTACAAGGGCTGTGGTGATTTAGTCACCGATCTCGATCAGCATCAATATATCGATTATTGCATGAGTTGGGGGGCACTTATTTTAGGTCATGCTCCTAAAGAGGTAGTGGAAGCTTCGATACGTCAAATGAGTGAAGGGAGCTCTTTTGGTATTGCGACTCCGAGTGAACAGAAGTTGGCACAAGAAATTGTTTTCCTTATCCCATCTATTGATAAAGTGCGTTTTTTCTCCTCTGGAACGGAAGCTGTAATGACAGCAGCACGAGTTGCTAGAGGGTTTACAGATCGCTCTCTAATTTTGAAGTTTAATGGGAATTATCATGGCCATTCTGATGGATTTTTGATTAAGGCTGGATCGAGTGTTGCAACGTTGAATCCGGAATCTTCTTCAAAGGGAGTCCCTTTAGATGTTGTCAAACATACGATCTCCCTTCCTTATAATGACTTAGAGGCGTGCCGGGATTTTTTCAAGAAGCATTCGGGCGAACTGGCAGGTGTGATTTTAGAACCTATTGCAGCTAATATGGGCGTTGTTCCTGCAACGCAGGAGTTTCTAGAATTGCTAAGGGAGGAGACAAAAAAATCTGGAGCGCTTCTTATCTTTGATGAGGTGATCACAGGTTTTCGAGTGGGACTGCAGGGTGCGCAGGGGTTATATGGAATTGAGCCCGATCTGACTTGTTTTGGAAAGGTCATTGGTGGCGGCTTTCCCGCAGCAGCAATTGGTGGAAAGAAAGAGATCATGGATCATCTTGCGCCGCTTGGCGAAGTGTATCAAGCTGGCACGCTTTCAGGAAATCCTGTTGCGATGGAAGCAGGATACGCAACGTTAAAAGAACTTCAAAAGCCCCAATTTTATGAAACGCTTGAGAAAAAAACCCGACTGATTACAGATCCACTGAAAGAATATATTCGAGACAACGATCTCCCTTTAACGCTTCATCAGGTGGGGTCGCTTTTCACACTCTTCTTCGGATTGAAGGAAGTTCATAATCGAGAAGATCTCGAAAAACTCGATCATGAAGCATTTCGTCAGTTTTTTTCCTCGCTTTTTGATGCTGGAATTTATTTTTCTCCCTCTCAATTTGAGGCCTGTTTTGTCTCTTCTGCACACACTGAGGAACATCTTTTACAAACAAGAGATAAGATCCTTGAATGTCTAAAATAAAATAATTCTTTTACTTAATCACCGAATTTCTATGATGAGCCTTAGGGGTGCTACTTAGGGGGCGGGTGATGACTTCAGTTAAAAAATTTGCAAAAACATTTTTCTTAGTTTGCAACATTGTACTTTTTCTTTTGGCAATGATGATACTTTTAGGTTTCAAATCACCTAATGTCATTGAAGCTGAAAAAATTATCCTTAGGGATAGTAAAGGAAATGAACGTCTTGTTCTTGAAGGTGGAGACACACCTTATATCGTGATGAAAAATGCTGAAGGGAAGGTTTTAGCAAAGGTGGATACGCTGCATGAAGATGGAGCTGCTATTTATGTTCAAGGTCAATCAGGACAACGTATGCAAATTCAAGGGGGGGATCGTCCCGGGATCTTTCTTATTGGGGCTCAGGAAACAATTCTTGCCAATCTAACGACCGATATTTCAGGAAATGCTCTTTTTGTTCTATGTGATAAGACGCAAAAACCCCGTGTTGAATTAAGAGGGGGAGACGTTCCGACGCTGCGTCTTTATGAAGATAATCAACAAGTAGCCGCTGAATTTACTCTCGTTCCGGGCAAAGGAAGCCTTTTGAAAATGAATGACCAGAATCAAGGCACAAGATTGCAACTGCAAGGTGGTGAATCGCCAGCATTTCTCATAAAAAATGCTGAACATGAAGTGGTTGGAAGCTTTTTTGCACTGCAAAGTGGCGGTGCAGCTCTTGGTCTCGGAGATTCGAATGGGGAAGTTGCGACCTTTATTAGAGGAGGCGATGAGCCCAATATCAGCTTATATCAAAATTCAAAAGAGCCTAATATTGCTATTGGAATCGCAAAACAAACGCCGCATATTCTCCTCGCGCCATCTCATGGAAAAGAGGGAATTCTTATGCATGGTGGTGAACCCACAACGTTGCTATTCATCAATAATGAGGGAAGTATTTCACTTGCCTTATCAAAACATGGCATCTATCAAGAAAAGCCAAAAGCGCCACCTCAAAAGGCACCTGATAAAAAGAAGAAATATCTTTTTTCATGGGAAGACATGCAGAAAAAAATAGAAGAGGTCGCACCTTAAACTCTAGGCTTGTGAGAAAGACGCGTTGCATGCGCAATTGTCTTCTCGCCTCTATAAGACAGGCTTGGTAACCAGAGCGGTTTGGTCGGACCTAAATCCTACAAACTAGCGATCCCCTCTATTGTGGCCCAGATCTTTTTAGAGGAACGGTCTGTTCTTCCTAGGATTATTACCCGCAACTTGGTTGCGAGCAAAATCCGATCTGGACCCAGAGGAGGGATCACTCCCTACCTCCATCTTTAACTATAGCAAATCAAAAGTATTTTTTAACATACATTTTAGTACATTTTTACTCGTAGAGAAGTAAAATAAGCGAGCCGTTTTTTCATTTCTCTCTCATAACCAACCTCTTTAGGTTGATAAAAAGTGGCTCGAGGAAGCTCATCTGGGAAATAATTTTGCCCTGAGAAAGCTAAAGGCTCGTCATGATCGTATTTGTAGTCTTTCCCATACCCCTCTTTTTTCATAAGCGTTGTAGGTGCATTTAGGATGATCTTAGGGGGATTATGTTGGGTTGTTTGTGTGGCGAGCTTTTGAGCTGCTTTAAATGCGGTATAGGCAGCATTAGATTTTGGAGCGAGGGCAAGATAGATGACAGCTTGAGCAAGAGCGAGCTCTCCTTCTGGAGATCCGAGTTGGGTATAGGTTTGTGCGGCTGCTAGAGTGTGGGGAAGCGCCTGAGGGTCAGCGAGTCCAATGTCCTCGCTTGCCATGCGAATAAGGCGTCTGCCGAGATATTTTGGATCTTCGCCTCCCTCGAGCATGCGAGCAAAGTAGTAGAGCGCCGCATCTGGATCAGAACCGCGGATAGATTTATGCAGGGCGGAAATAAGATTGAAATGATGGTCGTCATGTCGATCATAGGCAGCCAGTTTTTTTTGAGAGAGCGTTTGCAATGTCGTAAGATTGATTTCCGATGGATTTAAGGTAGCTAGATTTTCTAGAGTATTGATGAGATGGCGCCCGTCTCCTTGGGCAAGAGCGATGAGTTGGTGGATGATTTCTGGAGTGAGTTCAAGGTTTTGATGGCTTGATTGAAAACGGAGAAGGATTTGCTTGAGAGCATCAGGCGTGAGCGTTTGAAGTGTAAGGGTACGCAATCTGGATAGAAGGGCGTTATTGAGATTGAATGAGGGGTTTTCTGTCGTTGCTCCGATGAGGATGAGCGTGCCATCTTCGAGATAGGGTAAAAAGAGATCTTGCTGCGCCTTATTGAAGCGATGCAGTTCATCGACAAAGAGAATAAGTTTTTTTGCGAGTAGAGGGCGTTTTTTTTGCTCGGCGATAATTTTTTTGATGTCGGTGATGGAGTGGATGACAGCACTGAGAGAGATAAATTCACCATCAAAGGCTTTTGCATAGAGGCGAGCGATGGTTGTTTTTCCAGAACCAGGAGGCCCCCATAACAAAATCGATAAGGGATGTCCATTAGAGATGATTTTTGAAAGAAGGCCGTCAGAACCAATAAGATGATCTTGTCCAACGACATCAGTGAACGTTTTGGGACGTAATTTTTCAGAAAGGGGTAGATTCATTTCCTTTTAATCCAGGAAGGTTTTCGAAAGTGATAGATAATAAGTGGAAGGGCGATATTAATCAAAAGGATTAGGATTAGAATTCCTTCATATACAAAGAGATTACCGACTTTAAGTTGTTGTGGCGGAACAAATCCGATACAGAAGGCAAAAATGGATGCAAGTAGTCCAAAAATTGCGATGATCCAGATTCCCTTATGTGGATGGGGAATGCGGTAAGGTCTAGGAACATGGGGTTTGCTATAACGGAGACGAATAGAGGCGATAAACATGAAAATATACATGATGAGATAAATTTGGATGCTTACGGCTGTGAGCATCCAGTAGGATGTGCTTAAAGTGGGCATGAGGAGAAAAAGAAAAGCGATGAAGGTTACGATAATTGCTTGAAAGAGGAGAAGATTGGTTGGAACTCCATTCTGATTGAGCTTTTGGAACAATGGAGGGAGATTGCCATGGTGAGAGGTTGTATACATTGCTTTGATGGGGCCGATAATCCAGGCATTGACCTCAGCGAGTGCTCCTAAAACTAGTAAAATCCCCACGACAGGGAAAAGAATTCCTAAATGAAAACGATTGAGTAAGATGTGAAAGGCTTCCATAAGTCCTGAAACAAGGCTGATTTCTTTTGCAGGTATGACATATGCCACAGCAAGCGATCCTAATAAAAAAAGGACAAAGGTAATAACGGATGCTAGGATAATTGCTCGCGGATAGTTTTTTCTCGGATCTTTCACTTCTCCAGCGTAACCAGCAGAAACTTCAAGACCTGCAAAAGCAAGAAACAATCCAGTTAAAAAGACATAACTCCCTAGATCCGAAAAATCAGGGAGCAGGGCTGATGGGCTGAAATGGATTTGAAGGGGTTTACCATTGGATACCCATGTGATTCCAAGCAGAATGACAAAGATGCCAGGAACGAGAGTTCCGAGAATGACTCCAAATGTGCTTATAAGGCCAGAAGTCTTAATTCCTAAGTAGTTTACGAGTGTCATCCCCCAGAAAATAACCAAGATGATTGCAAAGACGAAGAATTTATTTTTTATAAGCTCTGGATCAATGACATAAGCGATAGTCGTCGCAATAAAAGAAATGATTGCTGGATACCAGGTTACATTATGGATCCATTGCATCCAGACAGCAAAAAACCCCCAACGATCACCAAAAGCTTCTCGTACCCAAATGTAAATTCCTCCCGATTTTGGCCATCCTGTGGCAAGTTCAGCTGAAACAAGTGCAGATGGAATTAGGAAGAAAATTGCTACAAGCGCGAAGAAGAAGAGGGTTGTATACCCGAGTTCTGAAACTAAAGGGAGATTACGCAAACTCGCCATGATTGAGATATTCAACATTGCGAGTACAAAGACAGGGATGACTCTTTTTTGCGGGCTAAAGGAAACCAATAGGGTTACGCTCTACATTGATTTAAAATATGATTCATACACCAGAAAGATAAGAAAAGCTAGCTCTTTGCTAGATACCCTATAATCTCATGAGGATCGTAGTAGGCTTTTCCATCGATAAAAAGACAAGGCACTTGCTTTTTTCCACCAAAAATAAGCAGCTCTTCCTCATAATTTCTATCTTCTAAAACGTTTTTCATTGGAACTGTTTTGCCAGTCTGCTCCAAAAAGTGAATCACGTTTTGAGATGCCGGGCTATTTGGGCTATAATAGAGGATAAATGTCAGATTATCTTCGTTGAATTGAAGTGATTTATCCAAAGTATAGTTTTCAGAAAGTTCTAACGAACATTGAAGTTCGCACGATGATTTTTCTATTGAAAATGCATGAATGGTGGCAAAAAGCGTTGAAATAAGACACGCTTCTTTGCATTGAAAAATGCTGTTTAATCTCATTTTTTATATTATAAACCCCTCTATATAAAACATTTGTGTTTGCTTTAATCACTTTTAATAAAATGAATAATCTCCATTTTTACCGACAATTTCCTAAAAATCTAGCATAAAATTTAATTCAGGTTATTTTTTTTGTAAAGGTTTGGTTATCAATTAAATAGATGAGAGTTTTTTGTATCATTTCATGAAATAAAACAGAAGAACCTTCTTTTTTTTAAATTATTACAGCTTAGTTGGTTAAGGTTTTTAAAAATACGACTTAAGATAATTGAATTAAATTGCGTTGTTTTTGGTTTTTTTATGGGTTTAATTTCAAAAATGCAAGATTTGTTGATATGTATTGAAAAAAAATAATTATTTTTTTTATTTTGCGAATCGCGTTTAGAATATATTAAGGAGCCTGTTTTAATTAACTTTGTTCATATTAATTATCAATTATAAAAATATTTTTTTATTTTTTAATTAAATTGTTGTATATTGAAGTTGTAGGACGAAATTATTTTGAAAGTGCGCATTTATTAAATGTGCTTTTAAAATTGATAAGAACAAGGAGCAGAAGGCTATGCCCGCTAAACGAAGAAAAGCTGCCAAGAAGACAGCTACAAAGGCTGCACCTAAGCGTAGAAAAAGAAAAACTACTGCTAAGAAGACAGCAAAGAGAAAGACAGCTAAGAGAAAAACTACTGCAAAAAGAAAAACTGCTAAGAGAAAAACTGCTAAGAAGACTGCGAAAAGAAAAACTGCCAAGAAGACTGCTAAGAGAAAAACAGCTCGTAAAACTGCTCGTAAGACTACGAAAAGAAAGACAGCTGCTAAAAAACCTCATGCACGTAGACGACGTAGAAAAGCTGCTGCTAAAAAGTAAAACTTATTGCTATTTAGTGGATTATAATCGAGCAGGCCTAACACCTGCTCGATTTTTTCATGCCTCAATCCTTAATACCCTCTTAATATAACCCTTGTTAATCATCAGAGTGGTTGTTTTAGAAGCCACAATTCCAATACACGCGCCAGCAAGAACATCACTTAAAAAATGATAATTCAGAAGAACCCTACTTAGAGCTAAGATAAATCCAATTGGATATAAATAAACACCTGATTTAGGAAAAGCCGTTGATGCAGAAGCAATTAGGGTAAATATTGCCACAGCGTGCCCAGATGGAAATGCTTGGTAATGATGGTCGAGACTAAATCCAAAGAAGCCGTAAATTTGATCTGAGAGGTAAATCTCGGGACGAGCTCTTCCTAGAAATACTTTCGCTAGGGTACGTATCACTCCCACACTGAGAACTTGAGATACAACAAGATGAAAGAGTCGCTTTGACCAGAAAGAGCTTTTAGTCCGATAACGAATAAGGCAGAACAGAAGAGGCCAGAAAAAAAGATGAAAAGGTGGAGATAGTAGAAATGAAATTTTTTTCAGATACCCTCGGTATTCCAAGGGGAATACAGAAACTCTTTCGGCAATCAAGGGGTCTAAAAAAAAATAGCTAAGTCCTGAAAGGATGACAGCAAGAAGGATGAGCCTATGAATTTTCATAGATTCATTTTATCGCGTGTCTCAATTTTTGACTACGGTGGTATCTCTTAAGTTCTTCTAGGTAGGGGTAAAAAGGCCTTCTAGAATAGTGCGTTCGAGGTTTGCTTACGCGATATTTAGGATAGGAATAAGTCCTGATAGGAAGTGCTTTAGGCGTCTCTTCTATTTTCTTGGGAATAACATGCCATCTTTTACTATCAAGTACTTTGCGATAGAATAAATAGCGACCCAATGCAACCGTCATTCCAACCCCAAATAGGATTGCAGGTACTAGGAATGGCACAGCAAGGGAACTTAAGATGAGTCCTGTCGCAAAGATCCCAATTGCGATTATCCCGATGATATGGACAAGAAGCTTCTTTTTTGCTTGAATATCGATGTTTTTGAGAATCTCAGCTCCTTTTATGGCAGCATTCTCCCTAATCTTTTGATTAGGGGATGTGAGATTTTTAAGCACCTCATGGATCTCTCCACTAATCTCAGCAACACACCAAGGGCGTATTCTTCTTGAAAGGTTAACCATCTTTCGTTTTAAGGCATTTTCTTTCATAAGTTCGAGCTTTATATAGCTCTCTTCTTTTGAAAGCTTCGGAAATTCTTTCTCAGAAAGCTCTTTAAGTTGGGTTGTTTCAGAAGGATTAAGTTGAAAGTATCTCTTACTAAGCTTTTTAAGTTTAGAATAAATCACTTTTTCTCGATAACGATCAAGAAGAACTTTTACCTCTGCTTTGGGGCTATCCAAGAGTTTTCTCAAGGTAGGGATAAAGTTGAGTACCTCTTCTGAGGTAAGAGCTTCAAGATATCTCTCTGGGTTCTTTTCAACCTTCTTGATCCATTTGGTGAGGTCTGCTTTGCTCATATTCTCATCTAGACCCTTGATGTCATTGATTGAGAAATTTTTATAGATAAACTGTCCCTGCCTCTTTGCAGAAATGGATTCAACGATCATTTCAATCGCGCAGAGAATGAGTCCAAAAAACAAACTAAGAGCAGAAAATGCCATCAAGCCTGAATTGTGGATTTCTTTATGCCGGTTGATAAAAGAGACGGTTGCTCCAATTCCAGCTAAAGATGATATGTGTACCCCTAAAAAGCGTGATGAGGCATCGAGTACCTCTTCATGGTCCTTGGAAATGACCCCTTTTTTGATACCATTCATCGAATGGATATAATCAAAGGGATCACTGAGGAGACTCGTCATTCCAGGTAGATTTGGATAGACTGGGCCTTCATAAGGTTTTAGCTCATCTTTATTAAAGATTTTTCTAAAAACGCCTATAGATTTATCTTCATTTGAGTTATGTTCAGTATTATTTTGAGCAGAGGAATACGCATTTACAGAGGGTGTAAAAAGATTTTTTGATTGTAATGTGTTTGAAGCTATACTCGTCATGATTATTACGCTTTTATTATAAACCTTATTAACTTCACAATTATCTTATAACAAAATCGACAAATTTACAACATAACTATAGTTTTAAATAACCCTTAAAATATTATTTGGAGCGTTTTTTATGAAAAATATGCATCTTAATTTTTTTATAATGATGAGTTTAATTTTTACTTCAATTGGTGAAGCGAAAACGACCTCATATCCTAATTATCAACCTAAAAATTTTAATTATCTAAAAGGAAAAATGAAAGGATTTGACGATAAGCTTTTGACGATGCATTTTACCCTTTATCAAGGGTATGTAAAGAATACGAATCTTATTTTGAGAACCCTTAAGGAGATGGCTGATAATGGGCAAGATCGGACGATTGGGTATGGTGCTCTAAAACGTCGGATGGGCTGGGAATTTGATGGAATGATCTTACATGAACTTTATTTTGAAAACCTCGGGGGAGTTGAGCCTCTTCCCAAAAAGAGCGCTCTTTATCAGGAAATTGAAAATAATTTTGGGAGCTATGATGAATGGATTCAGGAGTTCAAAGCCACAGGACTTATCCGAGGGATTGGGTGGGTGATTCTCTATCGCGATCCGAAAGATGGGCATCTACATACTGTATGGATCAACGAGCATGATCACGGGCATCTAGCAGGAGGCACTCCTTTACTCGTGATGGACGTATGGGAACACGCCTATCTCATCGAATATGGGTTAGATCGGGGTGCATATATCGATGCCTTCATCAAAAACATCGACTGGAATGCTCCTATGGAGAGGTTCGAGAAGGTTGTTTCCGGTTCTGGAAGATGATAAGGAGCAGAACGGCAGATGAGAGTGTTAGCATAAGACCTGCTGGCATCCATTTCATGCTGAGGTAGAATCTATAAGAAAAGAACGCATCTAGAATACATACGAGTAGAACGGGAAACCCCAGACGTCTATTTTTTCTTGAAAAAATGACCGTGAGGCCAAATCCACATCCCATAATTAACGAGGCTACGCTCCCAGCTTTGATAAATCCCATCACACCACCTAAAGTGACCATGATTCCATAAATAAGCAGCGTAAAGGAGGTTGATTTCTTCATTCTTAATCCTTTTTTCTATAAGATAGTCGCATGGAATTAGATTTAGATAAAGCAATTTATCTTTTAAAACAGCAGGAACTCGTAGCTTTTCCAACGGAAACAGTCTATGGCCTTGGAGCAGTTTTGGAGGATAAGGCACTTCAAAAACTTTTTGAGGTTAAAGGGAGGGCTTTAAGTAAGCCTTTTACGGTTCAGATTCCTGAAGTTGGTGGGGTGCATCAGTTGGCTGATGACATTCCAGAGATATTTTGGGAATTAGCAGAAGCCTTTTGGCCAGGGCCTTTAACGCTTATCTTGAAACGGAAGGAGAGTCTTTCATCATTCGTAACAGGTGGGAAGGACTCTGTTGGACTGCGCATTCCATCTCATCCGATTGCACGCTATTTACTAGAAGGCGTTGATCAGCCTCTAGCTGTGCCATCAGCAAACTTATCTGGCAAGAAAAGCCCTATCCAGGTGAGCGATTTCTATGAAGATCTCCATGACAAGATTGGAGCGATAATTGATGGCGGGATGACAGATGAAAAATGCGTCTCGACAGTTGTATCACTTGAAAATCCAAATCAGCCTCTTCTTCTTCGAGAAGGGGTAATATCCTGGAAAGTCCTTTCTGGTTTCTTTTAACGCAAAGGCGCAGAGAAAATTCTTTGCGTATCTTTGCAGCTTGAGAGAGCAAAGCGAACGGGCCTTAAAATACGATTAACAAGATAACCATTGCATACTGAAAAATTATGAGAGCTCGTCGAAGAGGTCATCAAAGAATTTGAAGATTTGCGTGTCGAATTTACGTCCATAAGTGGCGAAATCTCTCATGAGATGTGAAAGATGTGAAGTTGAAGGGTTTTCCCCCTTAAACGATTGAGCAGCTTCGAGAAGCGTTGTTTCTCCGACAAATGGAGCTCCCCAGGGTGTCGTGAGGAGATAGTTCACAAGTTCTGCTTTCTCTTTTAAACTTTTGACTTTTTCTGCTTGGCTTGCATCGAGATTTAGTTGCGTGATGTCTTTTGCGACTTTGTTTAAGAATTTTGAATCTTTATAGTTCGTTTTTTTCTTTTTGAGCATTTCCCAATCTTCATGGACATGTTCGAGGTCTTTGAGTAGACGTAGATGTGCTTTTCCTTTTTTCATTTTTTTCTCTTTTGTTGAAAAGGAGCGTGAATGTGACTGGTATCATTCCATAAGATCAAAGCTGGTGTTTTCCGCTCATACCCGAGAATGGAGAGCGAGGCTGTAGATAAAGAAAAGTGCTGTCCATGGGTGAGGGGCAGTTGCAAGTAGCGAACTGTGAGTGCACGACTAAAATGGCCACTAGAAAATAGGGCTATCTCTCCATCGAATCGCAGTAGTTTTTCTATGAGATGATCTGCGCGTTTTTGAACGTCTTCGACGGTTTCTCCATTGGGACCACCGTGTGTAAAAACATTCCACTTTGGATTTGTTTTATGGATCTCATTTGTAGTAATCCCCTCATAATCCCCATAATTCCATTCAAGTAGGTCATCTGAGATCTCGGCTTTATCTCCGTATCCACAAATATTGCAGGTATCATGAGCCCTTTTTAGAGGGCTTGTTAGGATGTGATCAAAAGTGTGATCATTGAGTCTTTTATGGAGAGCCTTAGCTTGCTTTACGCCTGCATCTGTTAAAGGGATATCGGTGAGTCCTGTATGCTGGCCACTTGCTGACCACTCAGTTTCTCCGTGCCGAATAAGATAGATCCTACGCGGCATTATCTTGTTCCTCTGCTTCTGAGAACAGGCGCTTTAGCGTATCCGTAAAACCGCTACCACCTGGTTGTATAATATCTTGTAGCATGTTTTTTAGGTTCTCGACGCTAAAGATGTTTCTGAGAACTTCTCGCATTACAATATTCATGATTTGGGCTGATGGAACGCCACCTTTGCTACTGATATTATCGAGTTCAATTCGGTTGATTTTTTTAAGTCGCTGTACTTCTTTAGTATCGCGATAGACCAGATCTACTTTAATATTCTCTAAAATAAGTTTTTTTATGAGAACGCCGCGTTGGTCTTCTTCTTTTGTTTCTAGAGAGCTTGCCAGGGATTCATTAAGGTTGTTCATGATTGTAGACCAATTTCCCTGATTGCTATTTTTGGAATCAAATTCGATTGAAATGTAGACTTTATCGAGTAACAGCTGGTTGATCACGACTTCTTTTTTGAAAAAGCGTGTGAGAGGGACATCAGCGGTAATTGTTCGAACTGTTAATGCATCATCTAAAACGGAACCTTTGGGGTTTTTTACCTTTAGGCGTTCAACTTCAACACTTTTTGTAGAAAAATGGATGTCTGTAATTGAGACGGGAACTTTTGCCATCTTTGTAAGCTTAGAAGAAATAATCGAAGGAAGCATGTTCCATACGATGATGAAAGCGACGAATAAGATAACGATAGCAGCAATGATGATGGCGATTAATTTCTTCATGTTCAATTGAATTAATCGATTTCAAGAATTATTGCAAAGGAATTTTTTAAAATTGACCGCAACACCATTTGTCCACCCAAATCCTTCCTGGAGCTCATATTCGCCACCACTCGCTAATTTTCCGGGATGCATTACGTCGTATTTTTCTAAGATTTTGCCAGTTTTTTTAAACAGCAGTTCATTAGTCATGAGCCATCTTTTGGCAATGGTTTTCGCAAGATCTTTAAATCCATAATTAGAAAGCCCTTTTACAGCTATGTATTGTAGGGGTGCCCATCCATTGGGTGAGTCCCATTGTTGACCCGTTTCTTCGAGGGTTGTGATCAATCCTCCATCAAATAGGAAGGCGTTCTCGATTTGCTTTTTCACAGCTTCTGCTTGCTCCTGCGTTGCTAAATGGAAAAATAGGGGGAAAACAGCTGCCAGGGAATACGCAGCGGTCTGTTTTTTTTCTTTCCAAGAAAAATCGAAATAAAATCCTTTGTTTTCATTCCAAAAATAACGGTTGATGGCTTCCTTTCTTTTTTGTGCTTGCTTGTTATAGAGATCGGCAAGATCTGGTTTGTTATGTTTTTTAGAAAATATTGAAAGACGTATTTCCATATCATATATGAGGCAATTGAGGTCAATCGGCAGAATCTCACAGGTGCAAATTGAATGGAGCGCATGTTTATCCCGAAAAAAACGGGAGCTAAAATCCCATCCAGACTCGCAGGAAGCTCGAATGTGATGATAAAGATCCTGTTTCTCTTCCGGGTTTGCTTGTTGATATAACTGCGTATCTTCGAAATATGATTCAGGTCTTGGAAGATTAAGAGGATCCCAGTACCGATTGAGGCCTTCTGATGCAATAAAATGGGCCCCATCTTGCATCCAAAAATCATACTCCTTTTTGAGCTCATAGAAATAGGTAAGCCCTTTTTCTTCATCTAGTAGAGAGACGAGAAGGGAAAAATAGGGTTGCTGTGAGCGCGTATAATAGTAAATGCGATTTCCATTGGGAATGTGTCCATAGTTCCTGATCAGGTGGGCAAAATTCTCAATCAGATTTTCTAATTGATACGTGCGTTTAGATTCAATCAGCCCAAGGGAGACAAAGAAACTATCCCAATAATAAATTTCCTGAAAACGGCCCCCTGGAACGATGTGCGGTTTTGGCAGTGGAATAAGTGATGATACAAGCAGTGTATCATTGAAATCCTTGGTAAGAAGATCCCACATTTTTTCAATATAAGCATACATGTCATCACAGACAAGATGCTCTTCCTGCGCTGCTTGAAAAGTGAAATGATTTTGAATAAATGCTTTAAGATCAAAATTAGATCTCTTACTCTCGTCGCAGTATTTTTGATGGATGGTTTGTATATCATCTAAGGGAATGGCGTCGACAAAAAGCTTTGAATCTTTGAAGAGATGTCCATGTTGCACCTTTTCAAAAATCTCACCACTTAATTGGATGTAATTCTCATGGTTTAAATTCTTTTCCATTTGACAAGTATTGACCCGTTAATAATAAAGAAAAATATATAATAATAATTTTATTTTCTGAGGATTCCTTTGATTAAAAGACTTTCCACTTTCGCTCAAGATCACCGTCCAACTAACTATCTCTATTTTGGTTTGCTACTTTTCTGTTTTTTTGTATTGGATCTTTATCATGTGATCCTTTTGGAGCCGAGCATTTCCCTTTCTTCACTCTATTTCCTTTCCTATAGCCTTTTGCAAAGCTTAATCGAGGTAGGAGTACTTGTTTTTGTAGGAGGTTTGATCAAAAAACGTCTTCCAAATCTCTATTATAAATTTTTTATCAGTCTGACATTTCTTTTTCTTCTTGTCCACTTCATCGACTTTATACTCGTGCGTTTCATGGGCATGTCATTCTATTTTGCACTCGATATGGTTTTAGATGAGACGTTTGAAAACTTTATTGAAATGCTACACTGCGTTGGAGTAAATATGAATTTTTGGATGATTTTTCTTCTCCCCTTTCCCCTTTTAATTCCACTACTTGGAATTTTATTCTACCGAATCACGCATAAAGTGAGTTTAAAAAAGCCCTTTACTGTCAGCCAAAAGAAAGTTCTTACGCTTCTTTGCATTTTCCCCATCGCACTTCTTGTATTGGATATAGGAATTTCGCCACTTGTACAAAGAGAGGACTATAAGACCTACCAGATGACGCTTCCTTGGAAAACGACACTTTTTTCAGGAAAGAAAGATCAACTTAAACTCAATGGTCCTCTCAAGCCGATCCGCGATGAAAAAGCACTCGCGCTTGCGCTTCAAGGTATAAAATTTAATGTGAAAAAGCGGCCCAATATTTACCTTTTTATCGCTGAGAGCCTTCGGGATGATTTTCTCACTGATATGACAGCGCCGAATCTTCACATGTTCAAAAATGATAACTACGCTTCCTCGATGAGTTTTTCATCAGGTAATGGGACGCACACCTCTTGGTATTCAATCTTCCATGCAAATTACCCTTTCCACTGGTCCTATAAAAGTTTTCAGAAAAAAGAAGAGGGGAGTGTTCCCCTTCAAATGTTGAAAAAAATGGGATATGAAGTTCATGTCTACACCTCATCGCAATTAAAATACTACAAACTCAATCAGGTAATGCTTGGCAAAGATCAGCATTTAGCCGATGCCTTGCACTCTTTTCCCCATTATGGAGAGATCAATGCAGCAGATACAGATAAAGCTGCTGTGGCAAAACTCCTTGAGGATCTCGAGCGAGATGAGATGCAAGAAGGTAAGGTGTGTCTGGTTTTCCTAGACGCCACCCATTTTAACTATAGTTGGCCCGAGAATTATCCCACGAAATTTTTACCGATCTCAGATGAGTCCACAAAACTGAATATTGTCAATGCTCTGAGCGGCCTAGAAGAGATAAAAAATCGGTACCGCAACTCGATTCATTTTGTCGATTCACTCTTTGGTGATTTTCTCTCCAAACTGGTTAGTTATGGTCTCTATGACCAATCGATGATTGTATTTACTGGGGATCATGGCGAGGAGTTTTATGAAGAAGGGCAGCTCTTTCATGCCTCACATTTGAGCAGTATGCAAACGCAGCCACCTATCTACTACAAGCTTGGGAAGAAAAAGCTCCCAAAAGATAACATTTTAACATCTCACATCGATATTTTTCCTACCCTGATTCATTGTGTAGGAGGCAAGTCATCTTATCCTGAAATGTATGATGGGAAATCACTTTTCCATAAAGAGAGAGATCCTTTTGTGATCACAGCACGTTATAATGGAAGTCGCAATCCTTTTGAATTCTTTATTCATGATGGGAAGGAGAAGGTTGTGCTGAGATTTAAGAACACCAAGAGAATCTATCATTCAAAATTGCTTGAAGTGTGCGCCATTCAAGATGAAAACGACGATTATCTCGATCTCGGGCCAAAAAAAGAGAGATTAGAGCACCTCTCCGAACACTTCTCGGAAGCCTTTGAAGAGCTATTCTCTAAGTCAAAATAAACAATCCGTATAAGCTTTTCAACCAGGTTTATACTTCATCTACTCTTTGAACCCGAGTTGTGTGATATAGACACTCCATCTAAAAAGTCTTTTTCTCCAGGATCTTCTGCCTACTTTATCAAGTATGTCAAAAAGTTAACTGCTTAAATTTAATTATTTGAGCCCACTCATGATTAATTGCAAGCCATCGACGATTCAACATTTGTAGCAGATTACATATATTAAGCTGATGGTTAATTTCTATCACCATTTCGTGTTTGGTATTAGTGTCTACTAATGGATTATCATATATTTGTTGAAGAATAGATACTTCTGCCTGACATGCTTGAAAAGCAACTTCATTGTGGGTATACATAAGATGATTGCATTTTGTTGTTTTCAGAATGGCTGCAATGAATTGTTTGTTCTTAAGACTGGAATTTTTAGCTTTCATTCTTTTGTTAATCAAGTAGTTGGAATTGAAAGCGTTATTTGCGACTGGGTTGTTGGGGTTAGTTCTCATTGTTAACCTTCTTTTTACTTATTATGGAATTCTGGCGAAATCCTGCCTAATTTATCATACTGTCCATATTTTATCATTTCAAAACTTGGTTAATAATTCTTGACGGAATTCATGTACCTGTGTAACATTACATCAGTATTTAAATTAGGGTGGTAATGGACTCTGGATGGGTTGAATTTGAAAATCTTTGCCTTAAGGCTCAGAACATTAAGAGATTAGATCAGATTTTGAAACTATTTCTTACTATAGAGGAGCAGGATCTCATTAGCAAGCGCTTTTTGATCATTCAGGCTCTCTTGAAGGGGGATAAGAGTCAGAGAGTCATTTCTAAAGAACTAGGTCTGAGTATTTCAAAAATTACCCGTGGGTCCAATTTTCTTAAAACATTAGATGATGAATTTATTGAGTATTTACGATGTTTGATCAATTAAGTTATGAAGATTTTCTTTCGCTGACGACATATGGAAAACGGATTGCGGTTTATCGCGAGTTTCCATCAGATTTAATCACGCCGATTGCAGCAATTCAATCGCTTCGAGAGGTTGGTAAAGAGATTTCTCTTTTGGAATCGGCTCTTAAGGAAGAAGAGGTGGGGCGCTATTCGTTTATTGGCTTTAGGCCAGTGGCTGAGGTGCGCTGCAGAGGAATGCGTTCTGAGGTAATGGAAGGTGGACAGCAGCATATAGAAGAGGGCGACCCTTTTGAATTGCTTCGAAAATTACATGCAAAGTACCGATGCAAAAGTAATAAAGCTTTAAAGGGATTTGCTGGGGGCATGGTGGGATATTTGGCCTATGATGCCGTCCGGTATATTGAAAAAATCCCAGACCGGCATGAAAAGGGACGGGAAGTTCCTGATATTCTCTTTCAGTTTCATCAAGAAGCTCTTACATTCGATCATGAGAAGAAGTGCTTAACAGTTGTCGTGGTTGCTGAAGTGGATAATGATCCTAAAGTGGCATATGATGAGGCGTTAGAGGCGATCAATCAGATCTACAAATTGCTAAGCCGCTCTTTGTCTGAACCAATCA
Organism: Chlamydiota bacterium; assembly: GCA_021772315.1. Lineage (GTDB taxonomy): Bacteria > Chlamydiota > Chlamydiia > Chlamydiales > Simkaniaceae > JAJFMF01. The sequence goes on along the minus strand of JAJFMF010000012.1, from coordinate 353,387 downwards.
AGAAGGAAGAGAAACCGCAGCATGCTCTCGAAATGGATTTGGATGATGTGGCCTTTGCAAAGCTTGTCGAAAAGGCAAAGGGTTATATTCGCTCTGGTGATGTCTTTCAGATTGTACCGTCCCGCTCTTTTAAGCGGAAATTTGAAGCGGAGCCTTTTTCGATTTATCGTGCACTTCGAATGATCAACCCTTCTCCATTTATGTTTTTTTTCGATTTTAAGGACTTTTCTGTTGCCGGTGCTTCACCTGAAAAGCTTGTGAGCGTACGTGAGCGGGATTTAGAAACAATTCCTTTGGCTGGTACGCGCCCAAGAAAAAAAGGGGATGAGGATCTTCTGATGGAAAAGGAGCTTTTGAGCGATCCCAAGGAGGATGCGGAACATATGATGCTTGTTGATTTAGGACGCAATGATCTTGGACGGATTTCCGAGCCAGGGACTGTCCATGTGAAGCGGATGAAGGTGGTGCAGCGTTTTTCTCATGTGATGCATCTTGCAAGTATGATTGGTGGCACGATGGAGAAGCGGTACGATGCTTTCGATGCTTTAAAGGCTACGCTCCCTGCCGGCACGCTCTCTGGTGCCCCTAAAGTTCGAGCGATGGAATTGATTGATGAACTTGAAAATAGTCGCCGTGGCATTTATGGCGGGGCGATTTGCATGATTAATGCAGATGGGAATTTGGAAAGTTGTATTGCAATTCGGATGGTTCTGCTCAAAGATGGGATGGCTACTGTGCGCTGCGGGGCGGGTGTTGTTTATGATTCTGTGCCTGAAAAAGAGGCAAAGGAGACGCGCCAAAAAGCGCAGGCGGTTTTGGAGGCCATCGAGCTTGCTGAGAAGGGGGTCTTATGATTTTAATTATCGATAATTACGATAGCTTTACCTACAACCTCTATCAGATGGTCGCCACGATACATCCAGATGTTAAAGTTGTGCGCAATGATGCGATTTCCTTGAAGGAAATTGAAAAGATGCAACCTGATGGGATCATCATTTCGCCGGGTCCGGGTGTGCCGCAGGATGCAGGGATTACACTTGATGTGATCAAAGAATTTTATCAGAAGATTCCCATATTAGGTGTCTGCTTGGGACATCAGGCCATGGCAGAAGCGTTTGGCGGAAAAGTGACGCTCTCTGGGGAGATTGTGCATGGTAAATCGACACTTATTTTTCACACGCGAAAAGGGATTTTTGATGGAATGCCTCTCCCATTTCAGGCGGGAAGATATCACTCTCTGATTGTTACAAGGGAAGATGTGCCTGAGAACTTTATTGTTGAGGCTGAAACGGAGGAAGGGAAGGTAATGGGAATGCGCCACAGTGATTATCCTTGTTTTGGTGTGCAATTTCATCCTGAATCAATTTTGACCCCTCAGGGTGAACATTTGATCACGCAATTCTTAAAGGTATGCCAAGTATGCTAACAGGGTATTTAGAAACGCTTCTTTTGGGAAAAGATCTTTCGGAGAAGGAGTGTGAAGCAGTGATTCAAGAGATGGCTAGAGGAGGAGATTCCTACCAGATGGCTGCATTTTTAGCGCTGATGCGGGCCAAAGGAGAAACTGCGGAGGAGCTTACTGGAATAGTGCATGCCATGCGAGATCTCATGATTCCTATTGATTTGGGGGATTCCCTTCTTGATATTGTGGGGACAGGTGGAGATCACTCCCATTCTGTGAATATCTCGACGGGTTCAGCCATTTTATCTGCAGCAATGGGAATGAAAATTGCAAAGCATGGAAATCGGGCTTCTTCTTCAAAGTGTGGTTCTGCAGATGTTTTGGAATATTTTGGCATCAATTTGAATATGACAGATAGGTGTTTTGAAAAGCTTGGTATTACATTTTTATTTGCACAAGAGTTTCATCCTGCGATGGGGAAAATCGCACCGATTAGAAAAGCCTTAAAAATACGCACCTTTTTCAATTTGATCGGACCCCTTTTAAATCCAGCAAGTCCCGAATATTATTTGATAGGCGTCTTTGACGCAGAATTATTGGAGTTATTTGCTCATATTTTATGTGCACTTAAGGTGAAACGGGCGCTTGTATTTCATGGAAATGGTCTGGATGAACTCACACCGGTTGGTCCTTGCCAAGCTCTTGAGATAAATGGTGGAAAAATCACATCCTATGTGCTCACACCAGAAGAATTGGGGTTGAAACCATGCACTCTTGCCGATTTAAAGGGGGGCGATGTAGCTCTCAATGCGAAGTTATTGAAGGAAGCTTTGGGTGGCAAAGAAAGTGGCATTTTTGAAACGCTTGCGATGAATGGTGGCGCTGCAGCTTATATCACGGGAATGGCCCCTTCGATTAGAGAAGGGATTGTGATGGCTAAGAAGACTTTGAAAGAGGGCGCAGCGCACGCGCTACTAGAAAAATGGGCGTCCTATGCTGGATAAAATTATTGAGCGAAAAAAAGAAGAGATCAAGTCGCTAAACATCCTCATTGAAAAAGGGACAAACACGCACCTATTTCGAGATGCGCTTCAGGCCGGGGGCCTTTCTGTAATTGCCGAAATCAAACGAAAATCACCTTCAGCTGGTGAGATCAATGAGATTGTAGATCCGGTGCGTCTTGCCAAGGAATATGTCGCTGGGGGAGCCAGTGCGATCTCTGTGCTGACTGACAGAGTGGGATTTGGTGGTTCGCTTCAGGATTTAAAACGGGTGGCTGCAGCTGTCGATGTGCCGGTATTGCGTAAGGATTTTGTCATCGATATCAAGCAGATCGCCGAGGCAAAAAAGGCAGGTGCTTCTGCGATTTTGTTAATTGTGGCAGTCCTTGGCAAGAAAACACAGGCGTTTATCAATGCTTGCGAAGACATTGGCTTAGATGCGCTTGTCGAAGTGCATGATGAGGCGGAACTCGAGATCGCACTCGAGGCAGGAGCTGAAATCATAGGAGTAAATAGCCGTAATTTAAAAACGTTTGAGGTTAATCTTTCAATTGCAAAAAAATTGGCACGCAACATTCCAGAGGGGATCATCAAGGTTGCTGAATCGGGGATAAAATCGCCAAGAATGGCTCAAGAGATGTCGCAGGCGCTTTATGATGGAGTATTAGTGGGTCAGGCGCTGGTTGAAGCTAAAGATCGCATGGCTTTTCTTCGAGAAATGAAATGTCCTCAGGTGAAGATTTGTGGTGTGAGCGATCTTGAAACAGCAAGTTTTGCACTGAAAGCGGGTGCTGATTATATTGGACTTGTTTTTCATCCTGCATCGCCTCGGTTTGTATCAGTGGAAGTTGCCAAGGAGATCGCACAAGAGGCTAAGGGGCGTGCTGTGGCGGTTTTTGTTGATCAGACGGGGGAAGAAATGGCAGAAATTTGCAGAACCTGTGGGATCGGCATTGCACAATTACATGGTGACATGGCGCGAAGTGAACATGGGAAACTTTCAAAAGAGATTGTGCGGTTTTTTGTTGCGCGCAAGTGTCCAGAAAATCTTGAGCAGGGGCGTGATTTTATGATGTATGACACACCGACACCTGGAAAAGGTGTGACATTTGACTGGAAGAGCTTAGCACCAACTCGAGACTTTCCGTTTATTGTGGCCGGTGGGTTAAATGTTTCAAATGTACATGAGGCTATGGAAATCTTACATCCTCATATTGTGGATATTTCATCGGGTGTTGAAAGGGATGGAAAAAAGGATCCAGAGATGATTCAAGCATTTATTCAAAAGGTGAAATCATGACGAAAGGACGCTATGGCGGCTATGGGGGCGCGTATGTTCCGGAACTTTTGATCATGCCGCTTCAAGAAATTGACAAGGCGTGGAACAAATATAAGTCTTCTAAAACTTTTAAGGGAGAGCTCAAAGAGATTTTAGAAACTTATGCTGGCCGGCCAACACCTTTAACTGAGATCAAATCTTTTGCAAAGGCTATACGCGGACCTCGGATCTATTTGAAGCGGGAAGATCTATTGCATACAGGAGCGCATAAGCTGAATAATACGCTTGGGCAGTGTCTCCTGGCAAAAAAGATGGGCAAGAAGCGGATCATTGCAGAGACGGGGGCCGGCCAACATGGAGTAGCTACGGCGACAGCATGCGCCTATATGGGATTTGAAGCTGTGATCTACATGGGAAAAAAAGACATGGAGCGGCAAGAGCCCAATGTCAAGAAAATGCAATTGTTGGGTGCGGAAGTGAGGAGTGTCGAGCAAGGCTCGATGACACTTAAAGATGCTGTTAATGAAGCGATGAGAGATTGGGCTAAGACCGCTGAGACGACACATTATTGCTTGGGGTCAGCGCTTGGACCTCACCCATTCCCTGAAATGGTGGCGATGTTTCAAAGTGTGATTGGCACTGAGACGAAAAAACAATTTGGAGGCAATCCCGACATAATCATTGCGTGTGTTGGAGGGGGATCGAATGCGATTGGCATCTTTAAGCCCTTTCTAAAAGGGGGCAAGGTGCGTTTAATCGGCGTTGAAGGGGGCGGCAAGTCACATAAATTGGGGTATCATGCAGCCCGTTTTGTTGGTGGCCGGCCAGGAGTGTTGCATGGCACGTATACCTATGTGCTGCAGGATGAAGCGGGGCAAATTGCTCCAACTCATTCGATCTCCGCAGGACTCGACTATCCAGCGATAGGACCAGAACATGTTGCCCTTTTTGAAGAGGGGCATGTGGAATATACTTTTGCGCGGGATCAAGAAGCTTTGCATGCATTTAAACTTCTTGCACAAACAGAAGGGATCATTCCAGCTCTGGAATCTTCCCATGCGCTGGGATATCTCATGCGGATTGCCCCGGAACTCTCAAAAGAGATGCATGTGATTGTGAATCTTTCCGGAAGGGGGGATAAAGATCTTCCTCAGATTTTCGCCAACTATAGTAAAGAGGTGCTCGGATGAGTCGGATTGAAGCGCTGTTTGACAAAGGGCCCCTTTTTATCGCCTACCTTGTTGCAGGAGATGGCGGAATGGAATTTTCAGAGGAAGCGGCGATATCACTTGTTGAAGGTGGCGTAGATTTATTAGAAATTGGCATGCCTTTTTCAGATCCTGTTGCGGATGGGCCTGTAATTCAGAGAGGGGTCGATCGCTCTTTAAAAGGGGGAATGACTCCTGGGAAGACATTAGAACTGATCCAAAAAATACGCTCCCGCTCTGATGTTCCCATCATCCTTTTTACCTACTATAATCTACTTCTCAATGCAGGTCCCAATTTTTACCCGGCTGCAAAAAATGCGGGAGTCGACGGGTTCCTTGTTGTTGACCTGCCACCTGAAGAAGGACTTGACCACATCAAGCTCTGTGAAACGCTTGATCTCGATACAGTTTTTATTATTAGCCCTTTGACATCAGATGAAAGGGTTCAGGAGATCTCCCGTATAAGTACCGGATTCTTGTATTATGCGTGCCAAAAAGGCACAACGGGTATGCGAGCCGCTCTTCCAGAAGGATTTAGTGAAAGAGTGGAACATATTAAAAAGAATACGCACCTACCAGTTGCAGTAGGATTTGGGATTTCAAATAAAGAAACAGCTCAAGAAGTCCTTCAATCGGCCGATGGATTTGTCATCGGCTCCCTCTTTGTTAAAGCCATTGAAGATGGGGCAACGCCGGATGAGCTTAGAATATTATGTGAACAAATTGATCCGAGGAAAGAAGATGCTACTCATACTTAAAAGTTCTGCCACATATACCGACTTAGAAAACCTCTTAGAGAAACTCAAGTGGATGGGACTCGTTGCACACCCTTCAGGAGCAGAAGAACGGTACGCTATTGCAGTTGTCCAGGGAATGGATCGGGAGACAGATTTTGAGCTCTTTGAAAAATTGCCTATGGTTGAAAAAGTTGTAGAATTTAAGCATCCGTTTAAACTTGCCGCGCGGGAATTTAAAGGGAGCCGTACTGTTATCGATGTAAATGGGGTGAAAATTGGTGGTGGAACGCTCGCTGTGATGGCAGGACCCTGCTCCATTGAATCTAAGGAGCAAATCGAAGAGTGTGCGAGCATCATAGCCTCGGAGAATGTTAAAATCTTGCGTGGTGGTGCCTTTAAACCGCGGACATCCCCCTATTCTTTCCAAGGAATGGGTGAGGAAGGCTTGCGCTATATGCGAGATGCCGCGGATAAGCATGGTTTAGTGACAATCACAGAAGTGATGGATACCGATCAAATCGAACTTGTGGCTGAATATGCCGATATTTTGCAAGTTGGCGCGCGTAATATGCAAAACTTTAGCCTGATGAAAAAATTGGGAACGTGTAAGAGGCCTATCTTTTTAAAACGGGGTCTTTCGGCGACCTATCAAGATCTTTTAATGTCCGCAGAGTATATTCTCGATAAAGGGAATCCCAACGTGATGCTTTGTGAGCGGGGCATTCGGACCTATGAAACCTACAGTCGTAATACGCTTGATTTGGCAGCAGTGCCGATTTTACATCATCTATCACATTTGCCAGTGATTGCGGATCCAAGTCATGGAACAGGAATACGAATGATGGTCACGCCGATGGCACGCGCCTCTGTTGCAGCAGGTGCGGACGGGATTATGATCGAGGTACATCCAAGACCGGATGAGGCGCTGTCTGACAAAGCTCAAACGATCAGCCCAGAAGCTTTTTCTGAGCTGATGACATCTTTGCGCACGATCGGGCCCGCCGTCGGAATTAAGGTGCCTTAGTCTATCTTTACATAAGGCAAGATGATATCGACAAAAGAGGGGACCATCGCCTTAAATACGGGTTCGATAAATCCTTCTGGGAGAGAGATCGGATCTGTCAGTTGGATCAGATCATCTAAGATTTCAATGACACCCTGACGCACTTCAATATTGTCGAGACTATAGAAGGAATACATGAACTGGAACGCCAGCGATGTCGCCTTGGCTAAATCTTCCCACTCCACATTGTCGTTAAATGTTGCAAAGAGATCGACAGCGACAATGGATAGAAGTTCATGAGAGGGCTTATCGGGAATGGATCTAAGTGCATGGATTTGACCATTGAATGCCTGCATCGTAAGATCTACAAATGGAGGCACGATCATATTGAAAATGGGTTCGGAGATGTTTTCAGGAAGATAGGGAGTTTCCACGATATCAACCACATAATGGAGGATATTAAGGATACTTTCTTTTTTTTCAGCATGGCTCATTTTCGTATAGGAGTTGATGAAATCAATGGCTATTTGAACCACTGGGCCAAGATCCGCCCAATCAAAACCACCTTGGTATGCTTTTACGATCTGTTCTGCGCAATTTAAAAGGTCGTCATCTGACGCAATTCTTGGATTGAGTTCAATTTCGATGAGATCTTTTTCGTGGGGCTCAATTGAGAAATCATCTCCGCTTTGATGATCAATATCTGAGGGGACGATCAGTTGCAGTTCATAGTCTTTAAATGTATGATCTAATTCCTGGGCTGGTAAAGTTAGCATGCTTACCTCCTAAAATTGAGATTTACATGATCTTAATAAATTCTGAATTTAAGTAAACACTTTTTTTTGGAGAAGAGAGGTCTCTTTATTTATGCAAAACCAATTTAACGCCCGTTCACTCAAGTCGCAAAGACGCAGAGAAAATTCTTTGCGTATCTTTGCGTTTTTGCGCCTTGAGAGAGCGGGCGTTAAAAATAGGAATAAGGGATTAAAACCCTCACTATAGTAGCTGGTCGAGGGTGAGGTGATAGAGGGGATGGTGGATGACATTGTCATGCCTTCCATCATCGATTGTTGTGAGCTGTACTTTAGAGGAATCTGGGGCGCTAGAAGTGAGTTTTAAGCTGTTTGCATAGGGGACAACTTTATCTTCTGTTCCATGAAAGATGTGGATCGGGCAGGAAACGTTTTGGATCCACTGGTCTGTGCGAAAAGGGTATTTGAGAATCGCAGTGATAAGAGAGCTGGGAAGATAACGATAACGATCACAAACGAGATGATACATGCTGAAAAATGGGGATTCCAGGATGAGTTGAGAGGGTTGATACAGAGATGCGACGTGGGTGGCAATGGCAGTTCCTAGGGAGCGTCCATAAATGATGATTTGTTCTTGGGGATATTTTTCCAGGAGATATTGATATTGCACTTTTGCATCTTCTAGCAGGGCTTTTTCACTAAGCTTTCCACGACTCTTACCATAACCTCGATAATCGCTGATGAGAATATCATAGCCCCGAGAGGTGAAATCTTTGGCGACTTCTGTCCAGTAGGTTTCGAGATTGCTGCCGCTTCCATGAAAGTATAAAACGACTCCCTTGGGAGCGTTGACTTGAAAATGGAGGGCATTGATCTCACCCCCATCATCGGATGAAAAGAAATGTTCTTTGAAGTCACCATCGATGGAAAAATCATATTCGCGCGATGTGATACGTCTTTTGAAAATGAGTTTTTCTTGAGCAAAGTAGAGCGTAGTTACATAAGCAATCGCAGAACCAAAAATAAAAGTGAACAATAGCTTATATTTCCTTTTCATGATCAATCATCATATACATTTCTATTTAATCTGTCCAATGAAAAATGTTTCCTACAATGCTCCATCTTTCTGCAGAAGACTCTATCGTTTCTCCATTGATCCAATAGTTATATTGCTTTTCATCAAACCCGATGTTTTTTTGTAAATAGAGCCATTGATCCATGAAATTGATAAAGCGGAGGGATTTATCTTTGACGGGATAGGCTAGATAGACATAACCGATCTGCTTTCCAAAATTAATCATAATTAGGTCGGTATGATCTCGACAATAAGCAAGCGCTTCAACGCGATTCCATAAAAGGACATCGATTTCACCTGCAAGAAGGCTTTCAGGGTTTTTTACGAGGGAACTTGTTGCTTTTGGAAAAATGGCTTTTATCACTGGCAGTGTATAACCAAAACCACCAACTCGGACTTTGGAGTTCTTTTTCAATGTTTTGAGATCGAGATATTGGCTCTCATTCTTTTTTGCGACAACAAGTACAAAGGGGACAGCTTCATAATAATGTGAAAATTCCATTTCTGATAGAGATGTTGCGGTAATGGCAAGAGGAGAAAAAGCAATATCAATTTTATTTTGATTGAGACTGTTTGCCAAGGTGTCATACTCGTAAGGAATGAATTCAATGCGGCAGTTCAAATCATGAGCGAGTTTATAGGCAAAGGCAATGTTATATCCAGCAAGATCTCCGTCGTCATTAATGTAGCAATATGGGGACACAGAGGCGTGGTAGCCCACTCTAATGATGCGCTGATCTAGAATACGCACCAAAGTTCCATCGCTGCTAATCGGAGGCGCTTTCTCTTCAGCTTCTTCTTTGGTTTTATAGACAGTGACTTCAACGTCGTTTGGATAGGATTCTTGAATAGACATCGCCTTAGGATTGATCTGATAACTATTTTGTTTTACATAATAATCTTTTAGGAAAAATGCAGCGAAAAAGAGGATCACAAAAAATGCTGCAAAATGGCGGATAAATTTTCCAAGATGTCTACTAAGTTTATGATAAAAACCAAGGAGCAAGAGAATTGCAAATGAAGTCATTGAAACGGCACTTAGGAGCACTTGGAAATTATCTATAAAAATCGAAGTGTAGTCGTAGACTTTGAGTCCTGATTCAGGAATACCCAATTTCGAGGTGAGAAAGGAGATGGCATTCACTGAGAGCTCGGGACTTCCAAAAGAAAGTGGAATCGCCATAAAGGTGATGATCCCTTTATTTACCCAGTCGATAGGCAGCCTGAAGAAAAAGGAGAGAAACATGATAAAAAGAAGGGACATGAAATTACCCAGCTGCATAAAGGTATATGCAAGGGGCACAATCGTTTGAGAGGCGTTATGAAATTCTTTATCTTTGACGTGGAATTTATTTGCATAACGCTCTACAGAGCGGTAGAGAAAGGGGATGGCAATTGTTGGAGATCCAATAGCAAAAGGAAGAATACAGACTTCTTTAAACTCTTTTAAAACCTCCCGATAGCTCAGAGGTGTAAATGAAGAGATGAGTATTGGAAAGATCCAAAAAGTCAATAGCAATATGAGAATGATGGTTGGGAAAATATAGATTCCTAAGCGTGATAAAATCTCCATGTTGATGGTGCCCGCAGCATATGCGATGAGCGCTGCGATGCCAATGGGAGCTATGCGTGTGATTCCATCAAGAATTTTTTCAATGATGTTATTTATTCTTTCTAAAAAGGAGACGAGAGGTTCCTTGTGTGGCATGTGCATGACTGCAAATCCTACGATGATTGCAAATATCGCAATGGCAGGTACGATGTTATTTGCAAAGTCATAGATCGGATTTTCCGGAACAATATAGGCGAGAAAATTTTCTCTGAGCTTCGTTGTCTCTCCACTGGCATCGATCATGAAAGTGCTGCGTCCATATAGAATTCCCATTGTATAAATTGGAACGAGAACAACTAGCCACATGGTAACTAAAAAAAACCAAGCTTTTTTGAAAATTTGCTTTGTAGCATCGCGTCTTAGCGTTCCAATTCCATGGATGATTGAGCAGGCGATGTATGGCAGAATAACCATTTGGATGAACATGATGAAGGCTTTGCCGATAGGCAAAAGAATCGAGGTCTTCTCTCCTAATAAAACACCCAAAAAGATGCCAACGCACACAGCAATTAGGATTTGTTTTAAAAGAGAAATTCTTTTCATTCCCTACAACACAATATATCCGAGATCTTTCATGACACTGAGCTCATTCCACAGGGTGCTCATACTAGTGATTTTTCCCTTTGTAAGGGTAAAAAGCGTAAAGCCGCGTATGGTAACTTGCCGATGTGTCGGGCTAATGCCTAAAAACGAACCTTTTTGAACTCCTTTCAAAATGGTACGTGCAAAGACTCTGTTTCCTTCCCCAATCAGCTCGACAATATCTAAAGAAAAACCTGGAAAGGCATTGTGCATTCCTTGAATTCTCTCCGAGAGTTTGGAGCTCATCGTCTTGAAATTTTTGTTCTGGTATTTCTCTCCCCATTCGATGATGTTGAGGCGAGGGCTGACAATCTGATTGATCTTAAAAACATTACCTTCTTTGACCATACTATAGAATGTTTCAATAACTTTTTTATTCTCTTCTTGGAGATCATAACCGCCTTTAGGTGTAATGATCGTTGAGATAGGCTCCTCCTCTTCATCGCTTCCATAAACAGGAAACGCAAGAAAGAGACTCATGAGAAAAAACATACAAGTTTTCATAGTTCCATCCAAGTTAGTTCTATTTATTATTTCTCATAAATAGAAATAAAAAAAAAGCCCCTTCCGGAAAAGGGGCTTTTTTTTAATGGAGTAAACTAGGGGATATTAGGCTGCAGCGTGTTCTCCAAGGATCTCTGCGCGGAAGATATCGATTTTTCCGATAACATCTTCGGCACTAAGTCTACCATACATATTTTCATTTTTGAGTTCCCTTACTAAGCTATGAAAGAAATCAGAGTGAGCTTTTATATCTCCATTTTCTTCCAAGTCGTATTTGGAATCGATGTGATCAGCCATTATTTGACACATGACACCTAACGAATACATATCAGAGTGTGTAGTGGGAATTCCTCCTCTCGCAATTTCTGGCGACTTGAAACCAGGCGTCCCATAGCCTCCATGTATTTTCCCATCAACTTTCATTGTTCCACCAAAATCTCCCAATACAATTTCTTCATTCGCACTTACGAAAATGTTAGCAAATTTAACATCACGATGAATATATCCATTTGCGTGTAGGTCGCGCAGGGCTTTTGATGTAGCTTCTGCAACTTTTATACATCTTTCGAGCAGATTTTTTTCATCTGCCTCTTTGAGGTACTCTTTGGCATTTTGTTTATATAATTTTTGTATTAGAAGAATTGTTCCATCTTCAGCTTCAATTTTATCTAGGTTGCATGCAAGATGAGGGGATTCTATAGGAGATCTATCAGTTCTTAAAATATCATGACGACACCCTGCTCTTGGATAAAGAACTGCTACAGGTGTGTTTCCTGATCGACCTTCAAAGACTTTTTTTTCCGAGCCAGTTCCGATTGATTTGACTCTATTTACAAGATATTTTTTTATTGGAGAATTGAGGAGTTCAGCTCTTTCTATATCGAATCCATTACAGCCAGCCGCAGCTTCTTCAAAATGGTGTTTGTTTGTTTCCCAGATTTCAAGGGATGTAGGGCTTAAAAGAGGGGATTCTGTCCTAAGATCATACCCGGTGAATAGGATGACATCTCTAGGAGTATGCTCAGTAGCTCTAAGAACTACAGTTGCTTTTGGAGATTGAGATTCTTTAAGATGTACTGGATTAAAGCTACAAGATAACGTTCCTGTCCCGCTTAAAGACATCGTTTCTGTGCTTCCTTCATCTTCCGGTCTAGCAGGAGGACATAGGTTAATGGTTGGTTTTATTGTATTTATTGCCATAATTATAGCTTTATTTATTATTACTAAAGTATTAATTATATCATATTAACAATAAATTATTAACTATTATTATTGTTTTGTAAATAACTGGAAGCCAGGAATTTAAAAAGTGTTTCTTGGCGATCAAGGAAAGCTGGAGGCAAACTCAGCTCTTTTTGAAGGAGATTATTAACGATGGGGGCAATTTCCTGGGCTGCCTTTGCATCTAAAAAGAGGGATCTGGTCCTACGCGAGAGGATATCATCTAATGTGAGGGCCATTTCATAGCGAATAGCCCAAACCACCTCTGCCCTTAGATAGGGGAGTTTAGGTGTAAGTCTTTCTCCTAGAGAGGGATCCTCTTGAATCAATTGCTCTAGATGTATACGGTCTGAGCCGTAATTAGCCATAGGGGAGTTGAAATCGATGTCTTGAGCCCATCCGTGCAGCTTCAAATCCTTTGTTTGGGATGAAGGAGTTTTAACCACGGCATCAATAGCATCTTCCCCCATTTTCCGGTAGGTGGTCCATTTTCCACCAGCAATGGTGATTAGACCGCTTGGAGAGATCAGAATCTGATGTTCTCTTGAAAGGGAGGCGGTCTTTGCATTTTGTTTGGTCATAACAAGGGGGCGTAATCCGGCGAATTTGCTTAAAATCTGTTCTTTTTTAAGTGGAATATAGCGCGAGGCTGTTTTGAGGATAAAAGAGACCTCTTCTTCTGTCGGTTTGGGCTCTAATTCATGTGAATTTGTGGGAATATCTGTCGTACCAATGAGTGTACGCCCCTGCCATGGGACCACAAAAAGAAGCCGTTTGTCTTCTGTATGGGGAATGAGCAGGGCATGATCGGAGGGGAGAAGGGAACGGTCAAAGAGAAGATGGGCACCTTGACTTGGACTGATCATGTTTGAAATTTTAGGATCATCGAGCTTGCGCACATCGTCAGAGAAGACACCTGTCGCATTTAGAACTGTTTTTGCATGTAATTCATAGCATTCACCGGTGACTTGATCTTTTGCTTTTACGCCGATGACTTTTCCTCTCCGTTTGATCAAATCGGTCATGGGCATGTAGTTAATGGGCACGCCGCCAAGGTCTGCAAAAGTACGCGCAAGTGTGATGGCAAAGCGGGCATCATCAAACTGCCCATCGGTATAGGATTTTCCACCAAGGAGTCCTTCTGAATTGAGAGTGGGCAGATACTCGAGCACCTTATCTCGGCTTAAATTTTTTGACGCCTCGAGATTGAATCTTCCAGCTAGTAGATCGTATAATTTTAAACCCAAGCCATAGTAGGGCCCTTCCCACCATTTATATTGAGGGACAATAAAAGAGCGGGCATTGATCAGATGGGGTGCATTTTTAAAAAGAAGTCCTCTTTCATGAAGTGCTTCAAAAACAAGTCCTATTTTCCCTTGCTCGAGATACCGCAGGCCTCCATGGATGAGTTTTGTGCTCCGGCTTGAAGTGCCCTTTGCAAAATCTGCTTGCTCAAGTAGGAGCGTTTTTAATCCCCTGGAAGCGGCATCGACAGCGGCTCCGAGGCCTGTGGCACCCCCACCAATGATGATAAGATCCCACTTTTGATCGAGCTGTTTGATCATCTCATCTCGGTTCATCTCTCGCTCCATTGCATTGTACATTTGAGAGCATGCTCCCAACCGGAGCGTTCGATGGATGCCTTAGGCGAAAATTCTCGCTCTTCTTTGCAGATAAGATCCTTTTCACTCCAAAAATTTGTAGCAAGTCCTGCGAGATATCCTACGCCGAGCGCTGTTTGTTCAAGAGATGCTGAGCGATTTAGTTTGATGCGAGAAATGTCAGCTTGAATTTGCATGAGCAGATCACTTTTAGCAGCGCCCCCATCAACACTTAGAGCGTTAATTTGAAGCTGCGCCATCTCTTGCATTAACTTGAGGGTGTCGTCGACCTGAAATGCAATTCCTTCGAAAGCGGCGCGGATAAGATGCGCATCTGTTGTTCCACGTGTTAGCCCAAAAATAGCCCCTTTTGCATGTGGATCCCAGTGCGGCGCCCCAAGACCTGTAAATGCTGGAACGAAATAGACGCCCCCACTATCGGAGACTGAGCCCCCTTTTTTATCGGCTTCTTTTGCACTTTTGACAACTTTTAAGCCATCGCGTAGCCACTGAAAAAGGGCGCCGCCCATAAATACGCTCCCTTCTAGAGCGTAGGAAATCTCATCACCAACTTGCGCTGCAACCGTTGTGATCAGCTTTTTCTCTGGGATAAGAAGCTCGGTTCCTAGATGCATCAATAGAAAACAACCTGTGCCATATGTAACGATGCCTTCCCCTTTTTTCAGACATCTCTGCCCAAATAGCGCTGCTTGTTGATCCCCGGCAATGCCGGCGATTGGAATGTCATCCATCATGCCGAAAATCTCACTTGAAGAGCACACCTCAGGAAGTAGCGTATGTGGTATCGCAAAAAGCTCCAAAAGCTCTTCATCCCACTTCCCATCACGAATGTTAAATAAAAGCGTGCGCGAGGCATTTGTGATATCGGTTTTATGTACTTTTCCACCTGTCAAATGCCACAGCAGAAAGGAATCGACCGTCCCAAAGGCAAGCTCACCGTTGTTAGCACGCTCTCTAGCTCCTGAAACATTTTCTAAAATCCAATGAAGTTTTGTTGCGGAAAAATAGGGGTCGAGAAGAAGGCCTGTTTTTGCTTTGATGAGCCCCTCAAGGCCATCTCCCTGCAACATTTCACAAGCATGTGATGTTCTACGATCTTGCCATACGATGGCGGGATAAATTGGCATGCCAGTTTTTCGATCCCAGACGATAGTTGTTTCACGTTGATTGGTGATCCCAATCCCAGCGATATCCTTGGAAAAGGCAAGCACTTTGTCGATCACATCCATTTGAGCGCGGATAAGCTCCATCGCATCCTGTTCCACCCAGCCTGTGTGAGGGTACGTAGGAAGGACTTCTTTCTCTTCAATGAAGGCAATACGGCCAGATTTATCAATCAGAAGAGCGCGGACATTGGTCGTCCCTTGATCAAGAGCTAGGATATATTTCATATCCTACTCTTTACTTTATTTCACTCCTGATTGCCAGCATTTTCAAAATATGTGGCATCTACGACGTGAGTGTACCGGCTTGCCAATTGCCACAATCCTAAAATGAACTTAAAGTTTTCAGGATCATTGCGCCACCTAAACAGCGGTTTTGGTCATAGAAGACGATGGATTGGCGGGGAGTGACAGCCCGCTGTTTATCTGGAAAGGAGACGGTAAGAAGGTCATTTTCAATGTTTTCAATGACGCAGGGGCGATCTTCTTGCCGATAGCGTATTTTACAGCGGCAGTGATATGGTGTTTTAAGGGGAGCTTCGTGGACCCAGGAGGCTTCTGTGGCAGTTAGGCGGTCTGAGAAGAGGGCGGGATGTTCGGTGCCTTGGGCGACAATGAGGTGGTTTTTTTCTATATCCTTGCCGACGACAAAATAGGCATCTCCAGGACCTCCAATGCCCAGCCCTTTGCGCTGGCCGATGGTATAATAGATAGCTCCTTCGTGTGTGCCTAGCACATTTCCTTCCGAATCAATGATCTCGCCCACTTTTGCAGGAATATATTTTTGGATAAAGTCTTTAAAGTTCCGCTTCCCAATGAAGCAGATTCCCGTACTGTCTTTTTTATCAAACACGGGGAGATTGGCCTTTTTGGCGATTTCTCTTACCTCAGATTTCAGATAACTACCGATAGGAAACAACGTTTTTTTTAAAATATTTTTTTTAATTGTATAGAGGAAGTAACTTTGATCCTTTCCTGGATCGGCGCCTTTTAACAGATGACCTTCTTTTGTTTGGCAGTAGTGGCCTGTAGCAAGGAAATCTGCGCCCAATTCCATGGCTTTGTTAAAAAAAACATTAAATTTGATCTCTCGATTGCACAAGATATCGGGATTGGGAGTATAGCCGAGTTTGAGTTCATCTAAAAAGTGGGAAAAAACCGCATCCCAGTATTCCTTCACAAAATTAACACTGTAATAGGGGATATCCAAGACATCGCAAATACGCACCACATCTTCAAACTCTTTTGCAGCAGGGCAATCCTCTTCGTCCCAATTTTTCATAAATAGGGCGATCACTTCATGTCCTGCTTGTTTGAGAAGGTAGGCGCTGACAGCAGAGTCCACACCACCTGAGAGTCCAATAACAATTTTCATAATCAAGTAGTATACAGCCTGCGAGCATTTTTTTAAGGTGTGAAAATTTGTTTTGACTTGAGCACGCGACATCTTCTATCAATGAATTATGAGAATTCCTGCATCCGTATACCGTTTTCAACTCACAAAATCCTTTGGATTTAAAGAAGCTTCAGCATGTCTGGATTATTTGAAAAAGTTGGGAATCTCCGGTCTTTACTGCTCTCCCTATCTTCAAACTCGGCCGGGGAGCGTACATGGCTATGACATTACCATTCCGGATCAAATCAACAGCGATCTGGGGACAGAAAAGGATTTTGAGGCCTTTTGCAGTGCTGTAAATAAAAGGGGGCTCTTCCATCTCTTTGATTTGGTTGCCAATCATATGGCAGCTTCTGTGCATAATCCATGGTGGAACGATGTACTCACTTACGGTCCTGAATCGAAATACTCCCACTTTTTTGACATTGATTGGGATCCGCCGCGGAATGATTTGAAGGGAAAGCTGCTCCTTCCTCTACTTTTGACACCTTACCAACAAGCCCTTGAAAACAAAGAGATTTCGCTGGTTGTTCAGGGCAAGCATCATTTGATCAAAGTCAATAAAGCACTTCTCCCCATTTCACCTGAAAGTGCTCTGAAAGTGCATCACATCTCTCTTGATGAACTTTTGCAAATGCAACATTATCGTCTGAGCTATTGGCAAGAAGCGATTCAAAACATTAATTATAGGCGTTTTTTCGATGTGAACGATTTAGCAGCTCTTCGCATTGAGAATGAAGATGTCTTTGAAGCATTTCACGCATATTTTTTTAAGCTTTTTAATGAAGGTAAAATTCATGGGGTGCGTATTGATCATCCCGATGGATTTTATGAACCTGCCATTTATTTCAAACGGCTTCAAGCAAAACAGCCTCTATACGTTGTGGTAGAAAAGATCCTTCAGGGGAATGAAACGCTCCCTGAAAATTGGAACGTTAGCGGAACTGTTGGTTATGAATACCTAAGGGCTCTTAATGGACTTTTTATTAAACAAGACAATCACGTTGCCTTTTTGAAGATCTACCAAGAATTTATCGGCACCAAAGAAGATCCCGAGAAGCTCCTGGCGAGTGCAAAAAAACAATTCGCTCTACTCTATCTAAAAAGTGAGATCACAACGCTTTCAATGCGTCTTTCCAAGCATCTTGAGCTGCCCGAGGAAGATTTGGAAGTTGCCATCGTGGAACTCCTTGCGTATCTTCCCATCTACCGCACCTATCTCACAACGGAAGATGATCATTTTGCTCCAAGAGATCGCACCTATATGGATCTAGCCTTTAAACGGGCGCGTCACAGCCTGCCTCCTCCAAAAAAAGAGATCATGGATCTCTTGCAAGGGCTCTTTTTTCAGGGGAAAAAGACATTCATACGTGATTTTATTCTCCGTTTTCAGCAGATCTCCCCATCCATTATGGCAAAAGGGCTCGAAGATACGTTGCTTTATCACTACAACTATTTTATTTCCCTAAATGAAGTGGGTTCCAATCCAACCTCTTTTGGCATTGATAGCACCTATTTTCATCAGCAAAATCAAGAGCGGCTTGAAAAATGGCCCCATAGCATGATCACCACCTCGACACATGACACCAAGCGGGGAGAAGATGTCCGTTTTCGCCTCAATGTCTTAAGTGAGATGCCAGAAGAGTGGGGAAAACTTGTGAGGCAGTGGTCCGAGATCAATCGCGTGCATAAAGTAGCAGAATTTCCCGATCCCAATCTTGAATATTTCATCTATCAAACCCTTCTAGGCGTTCATCCACCAAGAAAACTTACAGATAAAGAGAGGTGGGCCTTAGAAAAGCGGCTCGTTAAATACCTCCATAAAGCGATGCGTGAAGCAAAAATGCATACCAATTGGATCAATCCCAATGCATCGTATGAAAATGCCTCCATCCACTTTTTAAAAACGCTACTCAATCCAGCAGCTTCTCCAGCTTTCTGGGATACATTCCTCCCTTTCCTTCAAAAAATTGCTCCGTGCGGTAGGCTCAACTCCTTGTCTGCCCTCACCCTAAAATTGGGTTCTCCCGGTGTTTTTGATCTCTATCAAGGGATGGAACTCTTTGATGATAGCCTTGTGGATCCAGATAATCGTCGCCCAGTTGATTTTGATTATCGCATGCAACTCCTCAATGAAATTGACACCACTCCGGTTCCACTTGAAGATGAGCGGTACAAACTCTACCTGCTACGCCAAGGACTGACTCTTAGGCAAAAACACCCTGAGCTCTTTTTAGAAGGTGCATATATCCCAATAGAAACCTCAGATGAAGGGATCGTGGCTTTTTTAAGAAAACACAACGAAAAAGCTGCCCTTTTTATCGGCTCAAGATTTCACCTACAAACGTCGCAAAACGAAATCGATATTCATCTGCCAGAAAAAATTGAAGGCTTAAAAACTGAGGGGTTAAAGCCCATATCTATTGTCATTAATTTCGAACACGAGCTGTAAGATATGGACATCCCCATTGAAGAGGGCACAACAACTAGCTGTTGGCTGCAAGAAACTCCTCTGTACTCAAAAACTTAGCTTGTTTTTTCTTTGTTGATGAAGGTGGGGTGCTAGGCTGCTCTGTTTGCTGATTTACTACAATTACTTGAGCAGGAACAGTAGACTCCACCACCGCCGGCTTTGGTGTTGCAAATGAAGGAGGAGGTGTAGTTGTAGCGGTGGTCGTAGTAGTTACATGTTCCTCTTCATTTCCATAAGTTGGAAATGTTCGCATGATTTGATCTCGAATATAGGGAAATAATTGAGGTAGTTTGTCACTACGATGACCTCTTGCAGTGTCATAAGCAGTTGGGAGCTGATCTGTTGCTTCGGTTTTATTTGTTGAAGCACCTCTTAGAAGACTAAAAGCTGATGAAGCCATGTCGCCGATAGCCACTACTGCTGTATGTCCTCCTGATACTATTGCATGCCCATATTGATTTCTTATTCCGGCTACGGCTGCTGCTTTTCCTAATGTCATATTGAAGGGTGATTCACCCGAATCCAATTTTTGAATAATCTTTAGTGTATTGCTCTGATGGACTGTGAGTATTCTCAATTGAGGCGTTAAATCTGCGATGGCATTCTGAAGTGTTGTTTTACTGTTTTTCGTTTCAAGTAATAATTCTTGATGCTCATTAAATCGTTGTGTGACTACTTCATGTAAGGGCTTGCTTATTTTTTCTAGTTGGCTTAGAGCTTCCGCGGTTAAAGGAGCGACTTTTTTTGAATCTCTAAATTCTGTGAGATCATTAAGGCATTGCTGCGTATCAGCTTGTATTTTAGAAAACATCTCAGATAGAGTTGTATATTTATCATATGTTATATAAAGAAGCTCTCTTAATTCAGCATCTCCAGAGATCCCTTTTAGACTGGCATTGCCCACAAGCCCAGTAATTGCCACACCATATCGCTCTACGAAAGCGGTTATTTTAGTCGTCTCAGAAGAGCAGTTTTCTGCGCATTGATTTCCTCTTTGTGTCATACTAGCTAGCGCGCTTGCGCTTTCATTTGGGCACATATTTAATATTGCATCAACAGTCATGATCCCTCCTTGTTTTGCAATAGAAAGCGCCTACAAATCATGCAGACGCCATTTAACGATTGTATGTATTAAGAATCTGAGAATGTAGCAGATGATTCATTACCTGATCTGACACTCTTGCGTTGAGATATCACTTCTATTCCTTCTGAAGAAGAAAGCTTTGCATTATCTGAAGCTGAAGAAGAAAGCTTTGCATTACCTGAAGCTGAAGAAGAAAGCTCTGCGTGACCTGAACCTGAGGAAGAAAGCACTGCAACTTTCTCTTTACGTTTCCGTCTTTGAGGTTTTCTTACAACTACTTTTTCTCTTGAAGAAGCACTTTCATCCTCATCTGCATCTGCACAATGACCTGATCCTTCTTTTACTACAGCTGGAGCTGAGGCTTCCCCAGAGCTCTCACTGAGAGCAGCAAGTAAACCCTGTTCCTTGGTACCATTCGAAGCGGAAGCAGTAGTAGTGCTGGTTGCTGTGACCGTAGTAGTGGTAGTAGTATGTTCAGTTACTGCTACCTGCTGAGGAGTAGGAAGTGTTTTTTCAGTAGCCTGTTGCATCTCAGGAGTTTGAGCCTTACCCGAGACCGGATCTGGAGAAGAGGCTTGTGGAGCAAAATCACCAAATTGGAATTCCTCACTTTGTGGAAGGTCTTTTATATCTGTCCATTCTCCCTCGCCTGGAGATAAAAGGTACTGTGTAAGTTCACTTACTTGACTTTCATCCTGCTGCTTCATGTCATCGCATTGATTTTGTAATTCCTGTTGTCTTTGCTCGTGCTGTAAAGCTTCCTCTGTAAATTGTGGTGCCTTAAGTTCATCTTGGAATTGTGCCAGTTCATTGTAATGCTTTTCTAATATTTGATAGTCGGCGTGTCCTTGATTAACCTCATGAGCTAACGCATCTATGTCTTGTGTTAATCGAATCACTTCCTTGTGAGGATGATTTGCAAGGGAGTCTATGCAGGCATAGAACAAATTCTGTGTACACTCAAATTGTTCTTTTTCAGCTTCTGATGTTACCGACCATTGAAATTCACTAAGATGCGCGGTGTATGTATCGAGTTTATTGTGAAAGTCTGCCTGAAACGCATCGTTTATTTGGTTGAGGCTGAGGATTAGTTGAGAGGCTTTTGCCTGATATTCGGGAAAGGTGAGCCGCGGTTTTTCTTGAGTCTGCGGTTGTTGTTGTAGAACGGCATTAGCGCTTGTTACTGGTGTTGCTGCCATGGTGTATCCTTTTTTTTATGTATAAATTCAAGTTGTCTTTTTCATGCAACTTAAATTAATAAGTTAAAATTGGGGACACGTTATCAGATCGTTTGATTTTATGAAAACACAACATTGTATTAAAAAACTCTTTACAATGTTGTGTTTTCGAGAGATTTTGAAGGTGAACAATTTAGGTTTAAGAAGAAAATTGATTCCAATCGATTACAACTTTGATTTCATCGGCTGTATGCTTCGCTATGACTTCATGAAATGAGGTAATCGGGACTTTGTTGGAAATGATTTTAGGGAGCGTTTTGGGCCATTTTTTTAGTCCGGCTTCAAGGTCTTCAATGCCCATTTTAAAGTGTTTAAATCCGGCATTAACGCTGCCAAAAATCACCTGATTTTTTAGGACGAGTTCGCGCATAATTTTTGCGCCATCGACGTTGAGTGGTGGGGCATCTTTTGGAACACCAGTGAGGACATAAATGCCATTGATCCCAAGGGCGTTTAAGAGATCGAAATCGAGTTTAGGGATACCTGCAGCTTCTAGGATGAGGTCGATTTGAGGGGTTTTTTGGTGAATTTGTTCGGGTGTGAGATTCCGTCCGTCAATATATTCTCCGCCAAGTTCTTTGAGGATTTGGGGGCGTGCGCTGTTTTCATCGACAACGTCCATTCCAAGCACGCGTGCGCCTCTAAGCCTGAGAATGACGGCGGCGAGAAGTCCTATGGGCCCGAGGCCTGCGACAAAAACGGTTTTATCTTTGAGCCAAGCTTTGGGTTCTTTGGTTGTAGGAAGGCGTCTGGCTTGCAGCTCGGAGGCTTCATCGATGGCTTTTTCTACAACGGACATGGGTTCTGTTAGGACACCTATTGAAATGATGGATGGAGGGACTTTTAGGACGAAGGTTTCTTCATCGACGACATATTCTGCTTGAAAACCGTGTCTTTGTTTGATGCCTCTTTCTGTATACTCGCCTGTGTAACACATGTCGTAAGCATCGACGGCGCAGGCTGCACATTTACCGCAACTTCTACGTACCGTTGTGACAGCGTAGTCTCCTTTTTTTAAACTTTTAACGTTGGATCCCACTTCAACGACTTCTCCAAACATTTCATGTCCAATGATGAGTTCTTTTTCTCCATAAGGGGCGTCTGCTCTTCCTCCTGAACATTCTTCGCGGTCGGTTCCACAAATACCAACTTCTCGGATGCGAAGTTTGACCTGGTTGGGCTTTTCGATTTTGGGTTCATCCCAATCTTTGAGTTCAACTTTAGTTGTTCCGGGAGTTAGGGCAAGTGCTTTCATAGTAAAATCCTGTTCTTTGCTATTTAAAGAATTTATTTACAACATATGAGAAGAGCTGTTAATAGAAAAGGAAAAAGGAATAACAATTGACTGAAGAAAGTAAACGCTTAAGAGAAGGTGAGGGGCCCGTACTTCCATGGCGCAAATGGGGTCCTTATGTGTCGGAACGTTCTTGGGGAACTGTCAGGGAAGATTATAGCTCTGATGGGGATGCTTGGAAATATTTTACACATGAACAATCTCGCTCTAAAGCTTTTCGTTGGGGAGAGGATGCGATCGCTGGAATCTGTGATCGGTATCAGGTTTTGAATTTTGCTTTTGCCTTTTGGAATGGGAAGGATCGGATCCTTAAGGAACGTCTTTTTGGTTTGGGAAGTGCTGAGGGGAATCACGGTGAGGATGTTAAGGAATACTATTTCCATCTTGATAATACGCCTTCACATGCATACATGAAGTATCTCTATAAATATCCTATGGCTGCTTATCCCTACGAAGACCTTGTCGCGAAAAATGCTGAGCGGCAGATGAAGGATCGGGAATATGAATTGATCGATACGGGAATTTTTGAAGAGCAAAAATATTTTGATCTTGTCATTGAGTATGCAAAGGCTTCACCGGATGATATTTGCATTCGGTTAGAAATCTTCAATCGGAGTGATGAAGAGGCTTCGATTCATATACTTCCGCATTTGTGGTTTCGAAATACATGGGGTTGGGGCGAAGAGAGAAAAACGGAGCCTAAAATTGAAGTTGGCCCGGTGCAGAAGGGGTGTCAAACTCTTGTAGCTGATGACTCTGAACTTGAACCGCTTCCTCGATTGAATATTGTCTACCGGCTTGGAAAAATTTATCTGTATGGCGACGAGGGAGGAGAGCCTCTTTTTACTAATAATGAGTCTCATGAAGAAGTTCTAGGTGGCGGAAAAAGCGCCACACCTTACGTAAAAGATGCTTTTCATCGTCACGTAATTGGGGGCGAGGACGCTGTCAATCCAGAAAAAATAGGGACCAAAGCGACGATTCATTATAAGGAGATCAAAGTTCCTGCAAAGGGATCGCATGTTATAAAGTTACGCATGACAAATACTGCGATGAGCAATCCTTTAGGTGATCTCGATAAGATTGTGGAAAAAAGGAAGTCTGAGGCGGATACGTTTTATGAAAATATCCACCCGAAGAAGGCGACTGAAGATGAAAAAAGGATCCAACGGCAAGCGTTATCGGGAATGCTGTGGAACAAACAGATTTATCTCTACGATGTGAATGATTGGCTCAGAGGCGATAACCCGAATAAGCCACCTCCGGAGGGACGCGAGGGGCTGCGTAATTATCATTGGCGCCATCTGATTTCTAAACGTGTTCTATCCATGCCAGATAAGTGGGAATATCCTTGGTTTGCTGCGTGGGATTTAGCTTTTCATACGGTGTCGCTTGGCCTTGTCGACATTCGTTTTGCAAAAGAACAATTATGGCATCTGCTTTTTGACCAATTTCAACATCCTAATGGGCAAATTCCAGCTTATGAGTGGGAATTTTCTGAGCTTAATCCCCCTGTGCAGGCCTGGGCGGCAATGCGTCTTTATGAGATGGAATATGAGCAGACTGGTAAACGGGATTTGTCTTTCTTAAAGAAGTGCTTCCACAAATTGATTTTAAATTTCGTTTGGTGGGTCAATAAGGTCGATTCGAAAGGAAATAATGTTTTTGAAGGTGGCTTTCTTGGATTGGATAATATCACGATTTTTGATCGAAGCGCTGAGATTCCAGGTGGTGGAAAACTCGAGCAATCGGATGGAACGGGCTGGATGGGTACGTTTTGTCTTCTCCTGATGAGAATGTCACTTGAGCTCTCGCGTGATGACCCTGTGTATGAAGCGATGGCGACAAAGTTCTTCGAACATTTTATCTATATCGGCAATGCATTGGAACATGCTGAAAATCGTGATGTGCAACTTTGGGATGATGAAGATGGATTTTTCTACGATGTCGTAGCTTATCCTGATAAAACCAACCAACGAATTGAAGTACGCTCCCTAGTTGGGATTATTCCTCTCTATGCGATTGATTGTCTGAGTGCGGAAGAGTTAGAGCGGTGCAAAGAATTTAGCGAGAGTTTCCGCTGGTTTATTAAATATCGTACTGAACTGACAGCAAATTGTGTGACGGCGATTGAATCTGATGGAAAAACAAAATATCTTCTTTCTCTGATGAATCTCGGGCAGATGCAACGGGTTCTTGAGTGTGTGTGGAATCCTGGAGAATTTCGCTCTTTATATGGAGTGAGAAGTCTGTCGAAATATTATGAGAAAAATCCGTATGAACTATTAGGTCATAGAATTAGTTATGAGCCGGGCGAGGCAGAGGTTATTTTGAAAGGTGGAAATTCTAATTGGCGCGGTCCGATTTGGTTTCCAACCAACTTTATGCTGATTGAATCGCTTAAAAAATTGGATGTAATCGTTGGAGATGGGTTAAAGGTTTCATTTGGTGATCAAAAACCTGTCAATTCAAAGGAGATGGCACGCTATTTTGCAAGCGCGCTTATTAGTCTCTTCCGTCGCAATGAGGAAGGGAAGCGTCCTGTCTATGCAGATTGTGAGATGTTTCAGAATGATCCGCATTGGAGGGATCTCATCTTATTCTATGAGCATTATCATGGGGATAATGGGCGCGGTCTGGGTGCTTCGCACCAAACTGGCTGGAGTGGGCTCGTAGCCAACTTGATCCACGAATGGCTTTAATTTCATAAGCAATTTAACGCAAAGGCGCAGAGAAAATTCTTTGCGTATCTTCGCGTCTCTGCGTCTCGAGTGAGTGCAACGAACGGGCGTTAAAATATGTTTCAGATTGTAGTGGTTCTGTAGGCGGTGATGTATGAGCCGGTTATGCCCGAAGCAAAGATGAGCGGTATGCCGTATACTGCCCACGGCCATGTGTACATGCCTTGTTCCCCAAAATAAAAATAACAAAATATTCCCCAAAATAACCCAGTAATGATGCTGAGATAGGCTCCGAGTGGCGATGCTTTTTTCCAGTAGAATCCTGCAAGTAGTGCAAATGAAAGCGCTGCAACGGGAATATTCGCTAGGATGAGTTTGTCAAAGATGCGATCAACTAGTGTGTTGCCTAAGATGTAGGAGAGCGTAGCGATAATAAGCGTGATTATAAAGCCGCGTTTGAAGGTGGACTTTTCTGTTTGTTTCATAAAATCACAGATGAGCATGGAACTCATGGCGCTCCATACGCCTGCCAGGGTTGTCGCTGCTGCGGCAAAGAGGAGTGCTAAGGCGATTCCTTTGATGCCGATGGGTAGATGGTGAAGGATGAGATGGGGCAGGGCTTGTTCGTGTGATGTGAGATTGGGATTGGAATTTTTTAGGAAGATGGTAGCAAGGGTTAAGCTTCCGTAAATAAGGAAGACAAAGATTGCTGATAGGATCACAGAGGTAAAGGCGACGCGTTTGGATTTTGCTGAGAAGATTTTCTGTCCATACCAGGGGGCTAGGATGTAGGTAAACATGGTAAGGATGGTGAGAGAGAGAATAAATTTTCCTGGGAGGAGTTCGCCATGATTTTGAAGGGGCTCATGGTTTTGGATGGCGCTAAAGAGGATGATAGGAATGATGGCGAGAAAAAGGAAAAAGCTGATGATATCGGTTTTGATAATGGCAAAGAGGCCTCCTCTAAGGGTCATTAAGAGTGTGATGAGAATGAAGTAGCTGCTAAGCAGAAAGGGATTTAGGTTGGGAAGAAGGGGCGAAAAGATGAGGTTAAGGGATTTGACGTAGGTTGCGGTGAAGCCGAGCATGGAAAGGATGAGAATCAGGCTTGCGACTTTTGAGAGGCGTGTGCCGTAACGTTTTTTAAAAAGATCGACAACGGATGAGCCATTGAGCTCTTTCCACTTTTTTGCAACGGATAGGGCATAAAAAAGAAGGCCGATGAGGAAAATAAAGGGGAGAAGTAGGGCTTTTTTACCCACGAGGAATCCCAGACCGGTAAAAGAGATGAGTGTGGAGGTGTTGAGTTCTGTCATGACAAGAGTGCTTGTCAGCTCGAGGGTGTTGCAGTTTCTTCCGGCAAAGAGGTAGTTTTTTTCAGATTGAACGTTGCGGCTTTTGATGAGTCCTGTGGAAATAAGAAGGAGGAGGATGCCGATAAATGTGCAGATGTCAATCATTCGACGGTGACGGATTTCGCAAGGTTTCTTGGTTGATCGATTTCTGTTCCTCTGATGCGAGCAATGTAATAGGCAAAGAGTTGTGTTGCTACGCTATAGGGGATGCTAGCGAGTTGATCACAGATTTTTGGAAGAAAAAGAACGTCATCTGTGATTTTATGGAGGACAGTTTTTCCTTCAGGAGCAATGGCTAGGATGGTTCCACCTCGCGCTTTCACTTCCATCAGGTTGCTGAGCATTTTTTCAAAGGTCTGCTCATTTCCACACATGCCGATCACAGCAAGGTCGGGTGAAACGAGTGCGATGGGGCCGTGTTTCATTTCACCTGCGGGGTATCCTGTAGCGTTGAGATAACTGATTTCTTTAAGTTTCAGGGCAGCTTCAAGACTTGTTGGGAACATGTAGCGCCTTCCCAAGAAGAAGAAATGCTCAAATTGGGCGTATTTTTTTGCGAAATTTTCGATTTTTTCTGATTGGGCAAGTACTTTTTTCACGATGGTAGGGAGCTGTTTGAGCTCTTTTAAAAAGACTTTACCTTCCTCTTTTCCCATGTGACGCAAGCGTGCCATATATAAGGTGAAAAGGGAGAGGAGTGTAAGTTGTGAGGTGAAGGCTTTGGTACAACACACGCTGATTTCAATGCCTGCTCGAAGGTAGAGCGTACTATCGGCTTCGCGCGACAAACTTGAATGTTTGACATTGCAGATTCCGATGATTTTAGCCCCTTTTGCTTTCGCCTCGCGCACCGCAGCGAGTGTATCGGCGGTTTCTCCAGATTGGCTGATGGCTATGACGAGGGTATCTTCAGATACAATGGGGTTTGTATAGCGGAACTCAGAGGCGATTTCGGTTTCTGTTGGGATGCGTGCAATATTTTCCAACATGGAGGCGGCGATGCAACCTGCATGCCAGGACGTCCCACAAGCTAAAATAAGAATTCTTTTGGTTGACTGGAGCTCTTGTGCATTTAAAGATAGGCCTTCGAAAATTGCCGTTCCAAACTCTTTGCTCATCCGTCCACGAAGGGTTTGTTGGATGGTGTGTGGCTGCTCAAAAATCTCTTTTAGCATGAAGTGTTCATATCCATCTTTGGATACGACTTGAGCTTGATCGGTTAGTCTCTCGGTTTTTTTATCGATGGTTTTTCCATACTTGTCAAAAATCGTGATCTTTGAATTTTCAATCAAGGCGATTTCATCATCATGGAGATAGAGGATGTCGAGTGGCTTTCCTCGGAACGAGTTGGGATCGGATGAGAGGTAGGCTTCTTTTTTCTTTGAATGAAATCCAATGGAAAGGGGGCTTTCTCGGGAGGCGGCGACGATTTGATTTGGGTGCGCTTTATGGATAACGGCAATGGCAAATGAGCCTTTTAACTCTTTGAGCGACTGGGCAACGGCTAAGCGGAGATCATCTTTATAATAGAAGCTGATGAGTTGAGCGATTACTTCTGAGTCGGTTTCTGAGCGAAACTTAAATCCGTTTGCAATGAGCTTTTCTCGAAGTTCGAGATGATTCTCAATAATGCCATTATGTACGATGGCAATTGATTTTGTTTGATCGATATGGGGATGAGCGTTTTCACGATTGGGCTTTCCGTGGGTTGCCCACCTAGTATGGGCAATGGCGATATCGAAGGAGAGATTTGCTTTTTCGAGGGCTTTTTCGAGCGAGATGATTTTTCCAGCACGCTTGCATGCCTTTAATTTTCCGTCGATGATTCCAGCAATTCCCGCCGAATCATATCCCCGATATTCAAGATATTTTAAGCCTTTTAAGCAAACATCTATGGAGCTTTCAGTCTTTTTTGAGCCGATATAGCCGTAAATTCCGCACATATTGCCAATTTTATGTTTCGTTTCCGATTATTGCATCATTTTTTTTGCAATCAGGGTCATAAATAGGGGGATTTCTCTACGTGAAAGATTTTCCGTTTTTGCCTTTTTCCCGTAACTTTTTTTATCACTACACCATTCTTCGATTCTCGAAATAGCAAAGCCCGCTTCGCAAAGATATTTTGAAAGATCCGTGAGACTATAGTGATAAGAATAGGTCACAGGAGAATCTTTTTTGCTTGGATGCATCTTGATAGGGATTTTGATGGGGCTGAGATAACGGTTGATTTTGCGATATTGCAAATGATCATCGAAGCCCCAGCTCGTTTGACGGGGAATCCGAAAACAGGGGTGATTTAAAACAATAATTAGAGGGGCGCCTGGTTCTAATAGATGGGCTGCATTTTTGAAAAAAGCCAGAGGATTATCGGTGTTTTGGAGCGCTAAAATGATGGTCGCATGAGAAAATGGTGTAAATTTTTTCTTATATACTTTTGTGAGATCGAATGTTTCAAACTGATGTTTTTGGCTGATCGCACGCTTCTTTGCTTCGTTAATGAGGGGCAGTGCAACATCGATTCCAAGATAGTCAATTTCTTTTGGGAGATGCCTTGAGAGGATACCCTGACCGCATGCGAGGTCGACAAGTCGCGATTTTGAATCGACCCTTAGAAGGTCCAAAATTTTTGGAAGAATGATATTTTGATGGTAGTAGTGGCCCTCATCTGAGACGATTTTATCGTACCACTTCGCTACCCCTTTCCATGAAGATTTAGCCATGGAAACAATTTTACCACAGAGAGGGATTTTACCACAGAGATCACAGAGATCACAGAGCTGCTGCAAAGCAGCAGAGAGATAAATTTCCTCTATGATCTCTGGTGTAAAATTTCTCTGTGGTAAAAATCTTTCGAAGGCTGTAAGATGTGGTGATATGAGTCATAAAGATCTTACAAAGCCAGTCAGCGAATATGTTGTTAAAGTTCACACCGTAATTTATGCTGATCAGACCATCGAAGAAGCTCTCTCCGAGCTAAGAAAAAGACATATTAGTGATAAAATTATTTATTTTTATGTCATCGATCCAGAAGGCAAATTAGTCGGTTTTATCCCAACACGTACGCTCCTTTTAGCTGAGCCAGAGGCAAGGATAGGTAATATCATGCAATCTGCCGTCATCTCTTTGAAGGGATCTCAAACGCTACGTGAAGCGATGGAATTTTTAGAATCGCACCGACTTCTCGCCCTTCCCGTAATTGATGATGAGGGGAAATTTCTAGGGGTGATCGACGTTGATCTTTATCTTGAAGAGTCGGTTGATGTGGCAAGAGCCAATCGAAGAAGTGATGTCTTCCAAATGATTGGTCTATATGTCGAAGAGGGAAAGAAATTCACTCCTTGGAAAAGCTATCGGAGCCGGATGCCTTGGATTTCTTGTAATATTTTTGGTGGCATGGCTTGTGCTGTCATTGCTCGAGTTTTTGAACTTGTTCTCGCAAAAGTTCTGCTCCTTGCGATGTTTATCCCACTACTTCTAACCCTATCTGAATCCATTTCAATGCAATCGATGGCACAGAGCATGCAACTTCTTCGGAGAAATAAACTTTCTCTTAAACACGCAATACAAGCGCTTCTGCGAGAAGGGAAGGTTATTGGACTCCTTTCTGTTACCTGTGGGTTGGCCGTAGGAGCTGTTTCGCTTTTATGGGGAGAGGGATTTACTCCTGCTCTTACAATTTCTACGGGAATCCTTGTTTCTGTCCTTATTTCTGCCTCCGTGGGCTCAGCAGTGCCACTCATCATTCACTCCCGCAACTGGGATCCCAAAGTTGCCGCGGGTCCTGTTGTCCTCATGTTTGCCGATGTCATGACCACAACGATCTATCTCTCTCTCGCTACCTGGTGGCTCATGTAGGGTGAATGATTCACCCTATCGATCATCTTTTGGCGTATCTGAAGCTTGAGTTTTAAGGTAGAGCGATTTATGATTTCTTCTTGTTGTAAAAAATCAGGAGAAAATTATGGCAGTTACCAATGAAACCGGTTATCAGTGTCGCATTTACGATCAAGAATTTGATCCTTCTTTGGAACAACCAACATTTAGAGCCGGAACGTATATCCATTGTCATGAACCTGACGCATATTCAAAGATGCGAGAGAATGAGATGATTGCTCATCCTACTTATTATGCAACCATGTCAGCTTGTGTAGAGCATGGTAGGCGTTGGGAAGATCTCGAGGGTTATGAACTGATTGAAGAAGTACATACTCAATTTACAAAATATAGAGAAAATCTAGCTGAAATAGGCCGAATATGCTCGGAGCGTCAATTCGACCCATGTTGTGAAAAATCTACAGTAGATGCTCTTGGAAAGCAAATCCATAGCCATATTTCATTATCTAATCTTATACAGATGAATGGTGAGGGTTATGTAGAAGATTATAGCCTTGATTCGATCCTAGAAGGGATAGATCATTGCATAGAGAGCTGTGAGACACAGGCATTGAATGAAATGGATGATAACAAAATCAAATTATACGAAAAAATGACAAAAGAGGATAAGGATTTTAGATCGCTTATTCTTCAGATTGTAGTAAATCGCCTAAGTCAGTCGAAGCGTCAATCTGATTCGTCGTGAACTGATGGGACAATTTCATTCCATGAGGGCTTTTTGAAGTAGAGAATGACGAAAGGTGCGGCGCACATGGCGACGATGCCGATGATGAGCATTGACTCAAAGAAGATAATGTTCCCTGTATCTAGCTGCTCTGGTGGGAAAAATCCAATAATTGTACAGAAGAGTGAACTGATAAGTCCGAGCCCGGAGATGATCCACATACTGAGATTGCCTCCGGGTACTTTGTATGCACGGGGTGTATCAGGGCGTTTGTAGCGGAGAACGATGGCTGCGGCAAACATGAGGATGTACATGAGAAGATAGAGCTGAGCGGCTAGGACGAGCAGGATCCAAAAAGAACTGCTCACGTCGGGCATGAAGAAAAAGATGAGGGAGACGAAGGTGACGATGATCCCTTGAAAGATGAGCATGGCAACGGGGACGTTTTTTTTGTTCACTTTATGCAGGATGGGTGGGAAGTCACCATTGATAGCAGCTGCTAGCAATCCTTTACTGGGTCCGACAGTCCAGGTATTCACGCCGCCGATCGCTCCGAATGCTATGAGAAAAGAGAGCAAGGGGATGCTCCAGCCGATTCCGTAGGATCGGAGGAAAAAGGCGATGGCTTCGAGTCCGCCTGAGACGAGGGAGATTTCACTTTGGGGGATGACGATAGCGATGGCTAGGGTGCCGAGAACGGAAAGGGTGATGATGATGACAGATGAGAGGAGAATGGCCCGGGGGAAATTGCGCTGGGGATTTTGGACTTCACGGGCGTGATTGGCTGACATTTCCATGCCACCAAATCCAAGCAGGACGCCTGCAAGTAGTGCGAGTTGTGATGGGGATTTGAGGTTGGGAATGAAGGTGTCCCATGACATGGTGATGTGGGAGGGGCGTCCTGTAACGTACCAGATAAATCCTAGGAGGATGATGATGACGCCGGGGATGATGGTGCCGAGAATGACTCCTGAGGTGCTGATCCATCCTGAGGTTTTCATGCCGAAAAAATTGAGAAGCGTACAGGCCCAAAAGGCGATAAAGACGACGACGAACATGTAGGTGGGATTGTGGGCGAGTGCGGGATTGAAGATGTAGGCGATGGTCGCAGCGATAAATGAAAGGATGGTGGGGTACCAAAAGACGTTGGCGGCCCACTGTAGCCAGACTGCGAGAAAGCCGATGCGATGATTAAAGGCTTCTTTGACCCAGACGAAAACGCCCCCTCTTTCAGGCCAGCCTGTGGCAAGTTCTGCAGAAACGAGCGAGACGGGAATAAAAAATCCAATGGCTGAGACGAGAAAATAAAAGACGGAAGTGAAGCCATATTCCGCGGTGAGGGGCCAGTTTTTAATGCTACAGATGGCTGCCACGTTGATCATGGCTAGCAAAAAGATGTTCAGGCTGCGATTTGAACTCATTTTATCCTTGGTATTTTTTAAATTTGATCCTACACTAATTTCTATGATTTATGCGATGAGATTTTTTATATTCATTCTTCCTATTTTTATTTTGGCAAACGATGATTTTGGGAGCGTAATCGAGAGCTATCGAAAAAGTGAAGGGATTGCTGTAGGTGTTTTTGAGGATGGGCATGAGAAGGTCTACACGTATGGTACGCTCTCTAGAACAAGCAATCTTCAGATTACTGAATCGAGTGAGTTTCGGATAGGTGGGCTCACAAAATTGTTTACGGCAACGCTTCTTGCGTATGTTGTAGAACTAGAGCGTGCGGATTTAAATGACCCTGTGGTTAAGTTTTTGGCGAAATCTGTGAAGCTTCCAACATATAAAGGGACTGAAATCACATTTTTGGATCTCGCTACAAATACTTCGGGGTTGCCAGATGATACGAAGCCGCGCAATGAATACGATGTGAAGGATTTGTATAATTTTCTGGCGCATACGCATTTGAATAAGCGGCCTGGGAAGGCCTATCAGCCATCGGATATTGGCTACGTGCTGCTTGCAAATGTCTTACTGAAGATTATGAAGACGTCTTATCCGATCCTTTTGAAGCAAGCGATAACTATTCCACATGATTTAAGTGATACATCGTTTTTTTTGCGGAAGGATCAAAAGCTGAGAATGGTAACAGGCTATCAAAATGGTGTGCAGGTAGGAGCATCGGAATTTGAAAAGGCGTATTCGGTATTTGTCCCCGTATCAGGTTTGAAGTCGACGTTGAAAGATCTTTCGAAGTTCTTGAAGCTATTAATGGGGGATTCCAAGTTAGCGAATATTGTAAATAAACCCTATGTCAAGGAAAGCGCGCTTGCTTGGATGATTGCGGATGTCGATAGGTATTACCTAAGCACTCAATGTACTGGATTTAGTGGTTATATGGGCATGATTAAGGGGAAGAAATCAGGAGTGATTATCTTGGTGAATGACTCGAGTTTTCCTGTGGATAAACTTGGTGAAAAATTAATGGGGATGATCAATGGAAAAGATTCTGATTACAAAAGTACTACCGCAGCTAGCAGAAGATAGACTCAAAGAGCATTTCGATGTAACGGTCAATCGTAAAGATCGTTTTTTAACGAAGGCGGAGCTAACAGAGGCTGTTTCTGAATATGATGGCATTCTATCGACGATTCATGATTTCTTTGATGCAGATGTTTTGAAGGAGGCTACGTGCCTTAGAGTCCTTTCAAATTACGGCATTGGGCTTGATAACATTGCACTTGATACTGCCAAGGTGAAGGGAATTATCGTCTGTAATACGCCAGATGCGGTAACGCAGAGTACGGCTGATTTGACGTTTGCGATTTTATTGTCGCTGGTTCGGAGAATTTCCGAGGCGATGGCATTTGTAAAGGAAGATCGCTGGATGGGATGGGATCCGATGCTTTTACTGGGCGAAGAGCTTTATGGAAAACGATTTGGAATTATTGGGTACGGACGTATTGGACGCGCTGTTGCTAAAAGGGCAGAGGCATTTGGACTGAAGGTGAGTGTGTATCATCGCCGCAAACTAGCTGAAGAGGTGGATCAGGTGAGTTTTGAAAAGCTACTTGAAACATCGGATTATCTTTCATTGCATGTTCCACTTACGGATGAGACAAAGTACATGATTGATGAAAAAGCGTTTGCGCGGATGAAAAAAAGGCCAATACTTATCAATATGGCAAGAGGAAGTGTTGTTGACACAGAGGCACTCATGCGGGCGTTAAACGAAGGGCAAATTAGGGGTGCTGCATTGGATGTGATAGATCCAGAACCTCTGCGGGCAGATCATCCGCTTTGCCATATAAAAAATTGTCTGATCGTTCCCCATATCGGCAGTGCAACAGTGGATGCGCGGAATGATATGGCATCAGTTGCTGCAAATCATCTTATATCTGCACTTGCGGAATCTCATCCCAAGATGTTGTAAAGTTAGGTGTGCAAATACCCGGTTCTGATTTCCACGACGCAACAAGTGCTGCTGAATTGATCGCAGTTCAAAAGATCCAGATTTCTAAGTGTGGGTACATGTTAAACCCGGGTTTTTTAGCGGCTGGGGCTACCTGTAATTTGAATATGTGGGTATGCATCAAATATGGACCAGTCATCGATTTGTGTGCAGTATGAAAGATCTAGATGAATAAGGTTAGGTAGATGCTGCAAGAAGGACCAGTCATCGATTTGATCGCAGAATGAAAGATTCAGATGAGTAAGCTTAGGCTTATGCTGCAAGAGGGGGTAGTCCTCGATTTGCCAACAGTCGCAAAGATTCAGATGAGTAAGGTTAGGCGTATGTTGTAAGAAGGAGCAGAGCTTGATTTGATCGCAGCGTGAAAGATCTAGATGAATAAGGTTAGGTAGATACTGCAAGAAGGACCAGTCCTGGATTTGATTGCAGTATGAAAGATCCAGATTTCTAAGTGTGGGTATATTTTGAAGAACTTCGAATATCTCGGGTGTTACTAACTTATAATTCAATTTAAATGTTTTGAGATTTTTGAATAGACTTAAGAAAGTTGCATTACTAATAGGGGGGTCAATATCACCTAATTGATCAAAAGTGTTTTTATATTCAGCGAACAGTCTTGGAGTTAGTTCATACACACCTCTTAGGTGTTCTTTGAAAAGATTAATAGGAGCATTTTCTCCCTTTTCCCTATTTGCTGTTTCGTTATTAAATAAAGAATTTGCATATGCAATTGCATCGTTTGATGATAAATTTTTAACAAACTCCATAAAGACTTCAGTAGGTAGAGCTTCATGTGGAAATAGCGTTGTAGGATTTTTGTGAACAAATTTGTTTTCTACTGTGTGGAGTTGCTGTTCTCCAATGTCCGTTTTATGTCCGGAGCAAAGTCGTGTATTTGGTTCGCATGTCATTATATTATCACTTTTTTTATATTAATATTAAGAGTTGTATAGAAAGGTGTTGATTCAAGAGGAGCGTCTAAACAAGGCGGCTAGTTTCATGTTGCCAAAGAGATCCTCAATCTCAAGAAGTTTTAGGTGCTGGGTCTACCTCTAACTTGAATATGTGGATATGCATCAAATATGGACCAGCCTTGGATTGGATCGCAGCCTGGAAGATTCAGAAAAGTAAGCTTTGTTAGATGCTGCAAGAAGGACCAGCCTTTGACTCGACCGCAGCAAAAAAGATCCAGATGAGCAAGGTTAGGTAGATACCGCAAGACGGAGATGTCTTGGATTTGACCGCAGCATGAAAGATTCAGATGAGTAAGATTAGTTAAATGCTGTAAAAAGGAGATGTCCTGGATTTGACTACAATGCTCAAGTTCCAGATTAGTAAGGTTAGTTAGATTTTCCAAGAAGGACCAGTCATCGATTTGTGTGCAGACAGCAAGAGATAGCTCAGTAAGGTTAGTAAATTGCTTCAAGAAGGAGAAGTCCTGGACTTGATGACAGTATCTAAGATCCAGATGAGTAAGGTTAGTAAATTGCTCCAAGAAAGAGAAGTCCTGGATTTGAGAGCAGTTAGCAAGATTCAGATGAATAAGGTTAGGTAGCTGCTGTAAGAAGGACCAGTCATCGATTTGTGTGCAGTTAGCAAGATTCAGATGAATAAGATTAGGTAGCTGCTGTAAGAAGGACCAGTCATCGATTTGTGTGCAGTTAGCAAGATCCAAATGAGTAAGGTTAGTTAGATTCTCCAAGAAGGAAAAGTCTTGGATTTGTGTATAGTATGGAAGATCCAGATGAGTAAGGTTTAGTAAATGTTGTAAGAAGGACAAATCTTTGACTTGAGTGCAGTATGTAAGATCCAGATTTCTAAGTGTGGGTATATTTTGAAGAACTTCAAATGTCTCGGGCGTTGCTAACGCATTATCCAATTTAAATGCTTTGAGATTTTTGAATAGACTTAAGAAAGTTGAATTACTAGTAGGGGGGTCAATATCACTTAATCGATCAAAAGTGTTTTTATATTCAGTGAATAGTCTTGGAGTCAATTCATCAACCCCACTTAGGTGCTCTTTGAAAAGATTAAATCGTGCACTTTCTCCCTTTTTCCCATTTGCTGTTTTATTATTAAATAAAAAATTTGCATAAGCAATTGCATCGTTTGATGATAAATTTTTAACAAACTCCATAAAAATCTCAGTGGGTAGTGCTTCGTGTGGAAATAGTGCTGCAGGATTTCTGTGAACAAATTTGGATTCTACTATTTGGGGTGGTTGTTTTTCAGCTGCCGTTTGATATTGGAAGCAAAGTCTTTTGTTTGGTTCGCATGCCATTATATTATCACTCTTGTTACATTGATATTAAATGTTATTATTTTAAATATTATAACATGAATTATAATTATTATCAAAATAAATATATATATAAAGAAATCAAATTTTTTATATTATAATATTGGTGTAATTCATTAATTTAGAGTTGTATAGAGTTCAGTTGATTCTCAATCTCTGTCTATTTGTATAACGGGAATTTCATCCCACTGGGTTGTAAAATGGGGCGTGCGGTTTATGGGCTCTGTTTTCCATGACGCCCCGAGCGCTGCTGAGTGGATCATCTGTTTGTTGTATTTGGTATTAATCGCATCCATTGTATTCATGAGCTGAGATTCTTTTTTAGAGGCGTTTTTTTCAAATAGATCGGGCTGCATTGAATTGGCATCTGTAAGCTCACTTAGCATCACACCTCCTTTTTTGTAGGACATACCCTTGCGGAAGATTTTTTCGAGGAGGATCAGGGCATACTGGAGAAGTAGTGGCGTGTAGGCGGTTGCTTGCGGAAGTTGAAAATAGGATGAGTGGTATCCAGAACATTTGGATTTGATGAACACGGTGAGATGACTGGCGATGAGGTTTTCTATGCGGAGTTTTTCTGCGGCATATGTGATGAAAGAGGCGATGGCTTCTCTCACTTGGGTGTAGGAGGTGATTTCGTGCTTGAAGGAGCGGCTGCGGACAAGGCTTTTTCGGCTGAATGCTTGTTCTTCTAGGGTGATACAGGGTGTGCCTTGGAGTTCTAGATAGGTTCGGAGTCCATTGATAGAGAGATGTTTTTTGACCCAGGGTTGTTTTTTCTGAAGAAATCGGTGGACGGTTGTGATACCGCGCTCTTCTAAAAAGGCGCTGTAGCGTCTTCCAAATCCCCAAACGTCTTTGATGGGAAAGGTTTTGAGATCGGTGGGATTGAAGATATAGGTGGGAAGTCCTCGGTTTTTGGCGATCTTATTGGCGACTTTTGCAAGGGTTTTTGTTGGGGCGATGCCGATGGATGTGGGGATGCCTGTCCACTGTTTGACTTTCTGATAAATATTTTCGATGCGTGAGGTTGGAACTTCTAAAAAGGCTTCATCGATGGAGTAAAATTCAATGGGGTATCCAAAGGACTCAAGCGTATGCATCACGCGATTGGACATATCTCCGTAGAGGGCGAAATTGGAGGACAGGGTGATAATTTGGTGTTTTTTGATGAGATGGCGGTATTTAAAAATCGGCGCTCCCATGGGGATGCCGAGCTGCTTGACTTCATTTGATCTTGCAATAACGCAACCATCGTTATTTGAGAGGACAGCAACAGGGCGTTTTCTTAAGCGGGGATTGAAGACTCTTTCGCAAGAGACAAAGAAATTATTACAATCTACTAATGCGTACATGCGTGGATGATATAGGTTACGACGCCCCACACTTCAAAATCCATTTCTGGCGTGATGGAAATGGGAGCGTAATCGGGGTTTTCGGGCATGAGCGTGGCTGTATTTTTTTTGATGCGTAGCCGTTTGACGGTGAATTCTCCATTCAGCAGTGCGACGATGATTTTCCCATCTGCGGGGGTGAGGGCACGGTCGACAACAAGAATATCTCCGGTTGTTAAAAAAGCTTCTTTCATCGATTCACCGTAGGCGCGTACGAAGAATGTGGCGGCGGGGTGTTTGATGATGAGTTCGTTCAAATCAAGTTTATTTTGAATGAAATCATCAGCAGGGGATGGAAAGCCGGCTTGGACTGGACTGAAGAAAAAAGGAATTTCTGACTTTTTTTTAACCATAATTTCTCCTCTTGGATTATACTCAATATAGGTTAATTAATATAGGGAGATATGGAAAAGAAGAGAGAACAATGGAAGAGTCGTATTGGCTTTATCTGGGCTGCGGTAGGATCTGCTGTGGGCTTGGGAAGCATCTGGCGTTTCCCCTACGTTGTTGGGGAAAATGGTGGCGCGACGTTTATTTTCTTATATCTCATTTGTTTATTTTTAATTGGATTTCCAGTTCTGATCTCTGAGCTCTTAATTGGGCGGCATACGCAACTCAATCCAACGGGAGCGTATAAAAAATTAGGGCGCACTAAAACGTGGAAAGGCGTTGGAACGGTGACGGTGGTCACCGGATTTTTGGTAAGTACATTTTATGGTGTGATTGCTGGGTGGACTTTTGGTTATTTGATAGAGGCCATCTTTGGAGGGCTGACTCACTTTGAATCGGCAGCCGCTGTTAAGGCTCATTTTCTAAAGGTGAGTGCTTCGCCATTTTGGTCTTTGGGAAGTCTTTTTGGATTTATGGTTTGTGCTGGGCTCTTTTTGTACACAGGGGTGCGCAAAGGGATTGAAAGGGGGAATAAGATCCTGATGCCCCTTCTATTTATTATGCTCCTTGGGCTTGCGATTAAAGGGTTGACCATGCCGCGTAGTAGCGAAGGTATTCGTTTTCTTTTTCTCCCTGACTGGTCGCTGATATCGCCTAAGAGTGTGTTAATGGCTCTTGGGCAGGCTTTCTTTGCGCTCTCTCTCGGTCAAGGAACAATGGTGACATATGGAAGTTATTTGACGGAGAAGGAGAATTTACCGAGCACGTGCATTCCCATTACAATTTTTGGGACGTGTGTCTCACTCCTTGCTGGAGTTGCGATTTTTTCTATCGTGTTTTCGTTTGGGATGGCGCCATCGTC
Source organism: Chlamydiota bacterium (assembly GCA_021772315.1). Lineage (GTDB taxonomy): Bacteria > Chlamydiota > Chlamydiia > Chlamydiales > Simkaniaceae > JAJFMF01. Next base: position 313,784 of record JAJFMF010000012.1, on the reverse strand, counting down.
TGGGATGAGCTTGATGTTTGAGACGCTCCCTATTATTTTTTCTCAGATGTCAGGGGGCTATTTCCTCGCGCTGATCTTTTTCTTGCTCCTATTTCTTGCAGGTCTAACGTCGCAAATTTCAGCCTTAGAGCCTTTGATTGCCTATCTGATCGATCAAAAAAAGTGGAAACGGCATCGCGCGGTTTTTGTCACACTTTGCTCTTCTTTTCTTATCGCTATTATCTGCGCGCTTTCCTTTGGTCCGCTTAAGAGTTTTCCAATTTTTGATATTATTGAATTTCTCTGCGTGAATATCCTTATTCCGCTTGGCGGTCTCGCCGCAGTCATCATGATCGGGTGGCGCTGGGGATTAAAAAATGCCTTTCGAGATCTTGCAGAGGGCACTGGGAACTTATTTGAGAGGTATCCAATCATACGCTCCTATCTTGGTTTCATGATCAAATATCTCGCCCCGCTAATTATTTTAGTCGTTCTATTGGACGCATTGGGGGTCTTTAGGTGAATTTTGCTTTAGCGCTCCTCTTCCCAATCGTGCTTTTCAGAGGATTTATGCGTGTAAAGTTGAACCTTCTTTCTCATCTCGTCGGCGTTTTTCAAGATCTCTTTGTCATCAGTCAGCTTTTACTTCTTTCTCATTTCTTCGGAAAAGTGGTCACCTTTATTTGCCTTTTTTTTCTATATATCAATGTCTTCTTTGACGCCTACCTCTATCGAAAAACGGGCATGCGGATGGAAACCTCTTTTTTCTCATTTCTCGATGATCTTGGATGCTTTTGGGATTCTGCAAAAGAGAGGGGTTTTTTTAAGCTGTTTCCAAAAAGTGGCGTACTCCTGCTCTATTTAGTTTGTGTTTTTATGCTGACATACCAGGATTATTCTCTGAAATTTCTTCTTTTGTCACTTTTTGTGACAGGTCTTATCGGGATTGGAGGTGCACTTCTTTTAGGACGTAAAATCTCATATCTCATAGAAAATATCTTCGTGCGGTATGAAAAAGCTATCCTTGGGAAACTACGCATCATAAAAAAAGGAGAATTTCGGAGAGAAAAACAGCCTTTTCATCCCGAAAATGAAACTTTTGAGCCCTTGGACCATGAATATCCTCTGCTTAAAAAGACTGAAGGTTTCTATGGCGAAAAACAGTTTAATCTTCGTCTAAAAAAAGGGGAGAAGCCTCATGTTATCTTCCTTTTCATGGAATCCTTTCGGGGTAAAAATATCGGCGCTTTGAATGGAGAGCACGCTGTGAGCCCAAATTTTGATGCTTTGGCAAAAGAGGGGATTCTCTTTCGGAACTTTTACGCTAACTCTGTGAAGACATCCCGGGCCGTAACGGCGTCACTTTTTGGCATACCCTCCGATATCGCTTCAGCAGATCGTTCTTTAAAAACAGATATTCCCTTGATAAGTCTTGCAGAAATATTAAATGCACATGGATACCACTCTTCCTATCTACACAATGGTCCTCTGACATTTGAAAATCAGGATCATTTCTTTTCTCACCATGGTTTTGAAACAGTGCTGGGTAAGGAGGAGCTCATGAGGCGTTTTCCAGAGGCTCCAGCGAATAGTTGGGGAATTCCGGATGAATATCTCATGCAGTACGCGAATGGATTTTTAAAAAAACAGGACCGACCTCAATTTCTCACCATGTTTACGATCACTAATCACCACCCGTGGACGCTGCCTTCTTCACATCAGCCCATGGAACTTCCAGATAATCTCAATCCTCAATATTCCCGCTTTTTGCAAACCTTCCGTTATAGTGATGAGGCACTTGGATCTTTTGTAAAACAGCTTCGCAAAGACAATCTAAGCGAAAATGTGATCCTTTTTATATTGGCTGATCATGGACAGCCTATGGGCGAGCACGATAACAACTTCATGAGTCAAAAGAGCCTTTATGAAGAAAATATGCACATCCCTCTTTTGATTTTGGCAGATGGACGGATTGAAACGCCCCTGCATATCGATGATTTAGCAAGCCAAGTCGATCTTTTACCTACGTTGATGGATCTATTTGGTATCCAAGCTGAAAATCATAGTATGGGCCATTCATTGATGCGCAAAGTAGCAAACAGGTCGGTTTTTTTTCATAATCCTTATGTCCACCGCTATTTTGGCATGCGAAAAGGGAAGCACAAGTTCATCTATACACAGAAAACACGTGAACTTGAACTTTATAATCTCATCAATGATCCGATCGAAAAGCATAATATCGCTTATGAAAATCCCGATGTCGTTACTGAATTTTTATCAGGCGCAAAGCACTATGAAATGTTTTTCAAATCTCTCTACCGTGAAAAACGCTTTACTTCCTCTAAAACTTCTTCTGCAACATCTGCCTCAGAGCGCAGATAATTCATAGGTGAACAGGAGCGGCCAAACGTTTCTCTGACAAGACGTTCCATTTCTTCAAGATGTAGTGGGTGAACATAGCAGATCCGCTCTTCATCCCCCTTGAAATAATCCCCAATCGTTGTCCAAGTCGATGCGATAGAAAAAAGCCCCAATTTAGCGGCTTCTAAATAGGTGTAGCCTGGAAGTTCTGTAAAAGCGGGGTGGAGATGAAGCCCGGCATTTTGATACGCGCTGATGAGAAGATCTTGTGTAAAACTATCGACCTGGTCGAGATGCCTGATACGCAAGTTGTCTAAATGCTGCTCAGGGAGATCATGTGTAATAATCCATGTTGGAGCTTTCCGGAACCTTTGAATTGCATCGAGGCATGTTTTAGCATAATCTTCTTCAAAAATGCGACTTGCAATGAATACGAGAGGCATTTTTAGATTGCGCGTCGCTAGGATAGATGCGAGTTGGTTTTTCTTTCTTTGAAAACGCCCCACTTGGAGAATGTATTCTCCTTTTTTGAGGCCTGTCATTTTTAAAAAGGGATCAGAATAGGCGTAACTTTGCTGATCGAGATAGCCGCTTGTCCAGGGGATGACTCGCGTTGTGGCTTGTGGTGCATACTTAAGGATCGTCTCGGCCTCAGTCGCAGAATTTGCAATACAAAAATCGGCATTTTCCATCACCTCTTGATTATCAGGGCAGGGGATGGGCACAGCCAGTTCAGAGATCAATTCTGGATGTGAGAGCAAATATTGCAGATGCTTATCAGGATTTTTTTGTTTTAGAGCAAAGGAGATAAAGCTATGAAAAGCATATGCAATTGGCCGCCATCTTTGATGATCTTCGTGAAAGGGAATGAGAGCGTAGGGGCGCCCTGCAAGAGAAAGAGAGTGCATTAAAGGAGATAAGCGATCGCATGTATTGGAGAGGAAAAGGTAATCGGCCTTCAGCGCATCGTCGACAGAATAGACAATGGATGCATTTTGGTTAATCGAGCGCATTCCGTTGCATATGACCTCAAGGGCGCGATGATCACCGATCCATTTGATATTGGTGCGTTTATGTCCATAAAAGGCGAGCTTCATACACTACATTTAAACCCGGTTTTTTTGATGACAATTATTTTTTTGTGTGATACCTACATTACCATGAAGCTTCTTTTTAACTTCCCTATATTTTATGAATACTAAAGCCTTGTTAGATGGAGATATCAATGTATAAAATTTTGGCAACTTTGATGTTGTTAGGAACTTCAATAAGGGTGTTTGGGCTAACTCTCATTGGAGGAATAGATGATGGAAATCCTTATGCAGCTCTAGTTTCATCAACTGGAGTCACAACAGCATTAACAGGGGCAGCTCTACCCACCGGTTCAGGAATGATTGATAGTGTAGCGATCGCTAGTTCGGGTGCAGGTATTATAGGTGGACAAGATAATACAAATGAGACCTATGTTGCGCTTGTCTCTTCTGCCGGAGTTACAACAGCTCTCTCAGGTGCGGCTCTTCCGGGCACCTTTGGAAGAATTTTTGCTGTTGCTATCAATGATTCAGGAGCAGGTATTATAGGCGGATTCTCTGGAACATTCGTCCCCTATGTAGCTCTAGTTTCACCAACAGGAGTTACAACGGCTCTTTCAGGAGCGATCACTCCAGTAGGCTCTGGTCTCATATCTGTCGCGGCTATTAATAATTTAGGAGCGGGTATTATAGGAGGGACACATCTTGGAGGAATCGTCCCCTATGTAGCTTTAGTTTCATCAACCGGTGTGACAACACCACTAACAGGAGGAGTCTTGCCAACTGGAACTGGAGTTATTTTGAATGTAGGGATTAATAGTTCTGGAGCAGGTATTGTTGGAGGAAGAGATACTGGATCAGTCGCCCCCTATGTCGCTCTTGTTTCACCGGCAGGAGTCACAACAGCACTAACAGGAGGAGCCTTGCCAATAGGAAATGGAGAGGTCAGAGCTGTGGCAATTAACGATTCAGGAGAAAGTATTATTGGAGGAGCAGAAAATGGAAATACCACACCTTATGCAGCTCTAGTTTCACCGACAGGAGTCACAACAGCATTAACAGGTGCCGCTTTACCAACTGGAACTGGACGTATTCGGAGTGTTGCCATAAACAGCTCTGGAGAAGCTATTATGGGCGGACAAGACAATGGAAATGCTGCCCCCTATGTCGCTCTTGTTTCACCGACAGGAGTCACAACAGCATTAACAGGGGCCGCTTTACCTACTGGAGACGGATTCATTAACAGCGTAACCATTAATGATACAGGAATAGCTATTATTGGAGGGTTGGATAATATGTCTACCACACCCTATGTTGCATTAGTATCACCAACAGGGGTGACGACAGCGCTCTCAGGTTCAGCTTTACCGATAGGAGGTGGCAGTATTAGTTCTGTTGGTATTATTTTTCCTGAAGTTTCGGAATCTATTTTGACAGCTATTGTTCCAAGTAGTTTTGGTGGTGGAAATAGTTTTGCCAATTCCATTTTTGCTCTAACCTCACAGGTTTTACCCAATCATTATGGCTACCAGCATAAAGCCTCTTACAATCAAGCAAGTAACAGTCCCAATTTTGATCAAGAAATAGGGCTTCTAGCCGATGCAAGTGATGTCATCCGACATAAAATCCCATGCAATAAAGATGCTAATTACAGCCTATGGGTAGCGGGTTTTGGAGACTATGTGCGACAGCAGAAAACAGGCGGCTTTCCAAAAATAACAAACTGGATTGGCGGTGCTATGCTGGGGTTTGACTACCGCGGTTTTGAAAATGGTGTGATTGGATTTGGAGCCGCCTATGCTTACAACTATGCTAATCTATCAGGTAACCAGGGCAATACAAAAACCCACCAAGAATTTTTAACTATCTATGGATCCTGGAACCGTAAATATCTATTCATCAATGCCGCGCTTTGGGGAGGACTTTACCAGTCACGCAATACACGCCGCGCGATGGGTATGACATCAAGAGCAAATATTGATGGATGGCTCTTAACACCCCATCTTGAAATCAGCACACCTTTCTACGGTAAAGAGCCCTGGTTTGTGGTCGAACCCTTTGCTATGTTCGACTGGGCCAATAACTGGCAAGACAGTTTCAAAGAAACAGGCCCTTCAGGCTTCAATCTTGTTGTTGGCAACCAATACACATCCTTACTTCGCAGTGAAGTGGGTCTGCGCTTTTACCAGTCGCTTGGCTACCAGTGGGGGAGTGTGATCTTGCAAGAAAAAGCAAGCTGGGTGAACAAAAAACCCTTTAACGCCAATAGCACACATGTTGCATTCACAGGATCAGTGTCATCATTTGGCATTGAGATCTTTAGCAATCAAACCCAAAACTTGGGAGCTGTGCAATTTAGCACGCAGTTTATCCCCTGCAAAAAGAAATACCCATATGGCGCTATCAATTACCAAGGGGAGTTTGGATCTGCCTTCCAATCTCATTTCTTCTCCATTGAGATTGGTAAGAATTTTTAATAATATTGGGTCTAATGTAATGATTCTTCGTAAACCAGAATATACAGGGGCCCATTCAGGATCTTCGACGTTTTCAATTTGAATAATTGATGGCGATGACACCACTGACAAAGTCGGAGGAGTCTTTCCCATAGACTGTGAACCAGACACCTGCAATGATCCCAAGGGCTTCACTAAAGTTGTATTCTAAAGCGGGGGCTAAGCTGAACTGTACAAGTGTAGAGTTGCCCATACTTGCTTTTGTGCCATCCTTATTCTTCCCTCTGTTTCCTGAAAAGCGATCTTTAAAACCATAGACATATTGAATGTCAATGGCTGCAACCCATTTCTGAGTAAAGGTATATTCAAATGAGAGGATAGGGTTGAAAATTTGTCCCGGATAGACTTTGCCACTTGTTCCATAGCCGCCACCATAGGCATTAAATCCTTTGACGTGTACTGGAGCGGGTACAATCCATGTGAGATTGAGTCTTGGACGTAAATAGTGTCTTCCACTGATAACAAAAAGCTTTTGAAAATTAAGTCCGACCCCCGTTTCAAAGGAACCACTTCCTGTATGGTCTGTGCCTTTTTTTGCAGGATTGAATTTTTGATAATGGCCTGTTGGAACGCCTTCTTGAAGGGTGATGCGTAGATCTGGACGCCATGTATCCGGATCATCTTCGAGCGCTTGGATTCCTAAGATAAGAGTGATGTCTTCAAATCGAAAAGAAGATTGCCCCTGTTTTTTATTCCAGGCAAGAGGGATAACAGCTTGAACATCGAGGTGATTTGTCAGGCCATGTGTTACAGAAAGTGAGGGGCTGAGTGTGAAACTCTGTGATTTTTTTCGGGGTTTCCAGCGATGGCTATAAGTTCCATTATTATTTGTAACAAAAAGGTAGGGCTCCCAATTTGTTGTCCTAGGGGCTTGTGTTCGTCCGGCTCCAGATAAAAGGGAGCCTGTAAACCAAGGAGCAAACAGTTTTTCATCGGCATGGAGAGAAACTGAGATTAATAGAACGCATATCCATTTCATAATCGTATCATAAAGAATTAGGTTTTAATATGCGAGTGAGACGGTTTTTTTGAAGAATTGATCTGAGGAAAGTTGGCTGATGATAAATTCTGCAAGATCAGCCCTAGAGATTTTTCCTCTCGAAGGGATGCTGTTATCAACAGACAATTGATAGTTACCGAGCTGCGGACCATAGGTTAAGCCAGTGGGGCGAATGAGCGTCCAATCGAGCCCGCTGCTTTTGATTCGCTTTTCAAAATCCTGTTTTGGCGTTTGAAAAAGGTGTTTAAGTGATGCAAAAAAATTACCTTTTTGAAGTGAGGAAAGACTGATTGCAATGAACCGCTTCACATCTTTTTTTTCCATGGCTTTCAAGAGATTGTCAATACCGATTGTATGGAGTTTGGAATACTTGGTTTTGGTGAGATATTTATTGGGTCCAAGAGCTGAAATAACCGCATCTTGGTTTTGCAGGGCATTTTCTAGGGATTTTTGGTCTAAAAGATTTCCCTTAACAACACGCAGTTTGGGATGTTGAATGGAAAGAGCTTTGGGATTCTTTGCGACAATGGTAACAGTATGCCCTGCACTAAGGGATTGACGCACGAGTTGAAGGCCTGTGCCACCTTTTGCTCCGAAGATCATCAGTTTCATATAGATTTATAGGGTTGTTAAGAGGTGATAAGGATCTTGAGATATACTCTTATTTTTTGCAAGTTTTAGGTTGAAAAAAAGGGTTGTTTTTTGATGTAATTACCGTTGATTTTAATAGGAGATAACTAAATGAAAGAATACTGGGGATATCATCTCATTGTTGATTGTCAAGAATGTGATTTAGATATGGTAAAAGAGCGTCAAAATATTATCGATTTTGTCAAAAATCTTGTGAAAGAAATTGAGATGACTGCTTTTGGAGAGCCGATTGTTGAACATTTTGCAACGCATAATCCTCTAGCTGCTGGGCATTCCCTAGTTCAACTCATTGAAACGTCTTCGATTACGGGCCATTTTGTCGATTTAAATGGTGAAGCCTATATCGATATCTTTTCATGTAAGGAATTTGGAATTGAAACGGCAAAAGCCGTCATCCAAAAATACTTTAATCCAAAAAAAATGAAAATTACGTATTTAACACGCCAGGCGTAACTGATTCTGGGACCAGCTTTTTATTGATCGCACTCACCGAATAGACCCAGAAAATGACCATGATGGTCACAAGTGGAATTAGATAGGAAGTGATGTTCAATACGGAGCCTGCTCCTAGAAATTCTATAAAGGCGAGCTGGATCCATGAGGATCCCGACTTCCCTAAACGAGATCCTACGACATCAATGGCTGCCTTCCCCTTCACTTTCGATTCATGATCGAGTGGAATAAAGGCCATTTCTTTTGTCGAGTCAAAAAATGAATATTTCATCACTTTACTTAAGACGTTTTGAAAGGCTCCAAAGAAGACAACGAGGACAAGAGGCGTAATCCCAAAAAGTGATGTGAGGGGATGGATGGAATCTTGAAAGTGGCTAAAGAGGAAAAAGAGAAGACCTGTTGCTCCGACGAGAATGGGTGTAAGGCGCGCGCTAAAGAGCCAACCAAAGCGTCTTAAAGCGGTTCCTCCGAAGAATAGAATGGTTATCAACGCAAAGAAACCCACGCTTGATACGACGACCCCCATAAAACTTTGATAATCGGCCGGATCTGGATAGAGAAGCTTAAGGTTTGCTTTCCAAGTCACTTCAATCATGTTAATGGTGAGTCCACATCCGATGACAATGATTGCCAAATGTAAAAGATATTTCGAGGAGGCAATAAATTTTATGCTTTTTAGAAGTGAGAGCTTAGTTTTCTTCTTAATTGTATGACCCATTTTATCAGGATCATAAAATCTCCGATCGGGTAACACATAACGATTTATCCACCAATAAACTCCCATGAGTAGTCCGCCAAATAGCACGATAAAGAGGATAAGCATTTGCAAGGTATGGCTAAAATCTAGATGGGCATATCTTTTAGCAAAGAAGAGGACGAGGGGGCCGGCTAAGAGTGAACCAACATCTCCGGCTGCTATAAAGAGAGTATAGCAGCGTTTTGCTTCACTAAATAGGACGATTTGATTCACAAAACCCCAAAATAGAATCATGATCACCACTTGAGCCCATAATTCTGATGTGACAAAAAAGAGGGAGTGGATCCAATTGCGATAGATCGCGATCCAGTGTGAAAAGTTTTGCCCTACTTTCGATAGCAATAAATCAGCCGATTCGTGGGGGCTAAAAAATTCAATATTAGGGTAGAGGACAAACCCATAAATCGTAATAACCGCTAAAAAGAAGGCGATAATTCCATAAAAAAGAGTTGATTTCTTTAAAACATTACTCAGTTTTACAAAAATTACTGTTGCTAAAATGGCACAGGGAAGGACAACCCAACCTTTGAGAACAGGAATGACCTCAGCGCCTGAATTGTCGGCAGTGACGACAAGGGTATCTTTCATGCATGTGAGAATGGAATATATGAGCGAAGCGAGGAATTTGAGTAAAAAAAGGGGAAGCATTTTTTTCAATTCAAATGAATGAATTGGCCAAAGGCGTGAACGCCACTTCCCAAATGAGTTAATATCTACCGTACTCATGGGTCTATATCATATCCTAAAAGGGTCTTAATTCCAAGACCCTATTTTATAAATTTTATAATCCCAATTCATCGATATATTTTAAAATTTTTTCATTAGCATAGCCATGATCTCGAATGCGGAGCAGGGCATCGGGACTTGCTCGACCAACTTCAATGAGACGTTCCATGGTTCCTGATGCAGCTAACTCCTCTAGCATCTCATCATTTGCGAGGTCTAGATCTGCTAACCTTTCCATTAGTAGCTCCCATCTGGTGACATTTGCATACTTTTTCACACCGCCAGTCCTTTCGATACAATGCTGATGAGGAGTTAGATCGTCGTCTTTTCGTGGATGAATGAAAAGGACGGTACTATACCTCTCAGCTTCAGGGCGATCAGTCGGTGCTGTGACGCGATGCGGTGCACTTTTAAAATATCCATTTGATAAATTTTCGAGCATGTCACCTGCATTAATAATTAAGGCATCTTTTGGGGCGTCAACTCGGAGCCATGTACCATCATTTAGTTGCACTTCAAGCCCATCACATGTGGCGCGGGGCAAAATGGCTAATAAATCAATGTCTGTATGTGCAGCAGCCCAAATAGAGTCAGGTGGAGAGTTTTTCGGGTAATGAATGACGCGAAGAAGACAATCCCCCTCTAGGGTCATTTCATTAAGATAATCTCTTTGAAATCCGAGAGCTTCTTCAATTGCGTTATGTAGTGGGATCATATACGCTTCAAGCTGTTTATAGAACGGGATCATATTTTCTTGAAGAGAGACTTCTTCAGGCCAAACATTGATGAAAAAGCCAAGACGCTCTTGCTGCTCTTCTGTGAGAATACGGCCGATATGATAAAATTCTTTGAAATCACCCAGTTTTTCCCCTTTTGCTTTTTCTTGAAAATGAGGGATGTATCCCCGTTGAAAATTACTGTTTAACCCATCGTATTTTTGTTTTGTCTCAAGGTCGAGGTTGAAAAATTCTTCAACACTCTCATAGGCACGATCGATAATTTCTTGATCAAGTCCACTATTGATAATCGCAACGAATCCAAGTTCATGGAATCCATTGGATAATTGTTTTACAAAATCATCGCGTGTTTCTTCGGAATAATACTCATTCATATCTAAAATGGGTATATTTGCACCTTCTTCAAATGCAAATGTAGCTGCCATCAAAAATGTAGTTAGAAAACAAAAAACCTTTTTCATGATTGACTCTCCTTGTTTAAAAGAAGGAAATCGATAAAGAAATTTGGTTAGAAAAGCAAGAAAAAAATCACCCTCTAGAAAGGTCCAGGACGCCATTTGGCGCAATTTGTTTGAGGTGCTTACGCATCACTACTGGATGATCGAGCGTGCAGTCCCATAGGAGGATTTTCTTAAAAGTGATGTCGTTACCTGTAAGACCTGCATGATTGAAAAGGCAGAAACATTTTAAGAATAGTCCGAGCATGACAGAGTATAAATAACGGGGTAAGAATGTACTAAAATCGATGATCCCTTGCACGAATGTTGGAAGACGATCATAGGTATGCTTTTTAATGAAGTGGTAGGTGTTTTGAATGAAATTTGGATATTTAGTGAATAGATAGTGTGAGAGAGGGATCTGTGTTTTTATTTTAAAGCCAGTTGCCTTGCATACTTTATCCGCAACCCAACTCAGACAATTTTCACTTAGAATTGAAAATGACTTTTGAGGGGATTTTCTCGCCTCTAAAATGAGTTCGCAGAGTTTTTTATGCTGCTCAGGAGTGATTTTTGCGATTACCTTAAAGAAGTCGATATTATCCTTGGCAAAATAGGTATATTCGTCAGGCGACATCATACGTCCTTCTTTTTTACCAAGAGGGGAGGCAAGATCATAACAATTTAGCGTATCAAAGGGGCCCCATCCTCCTGCACTAATCACATTTCCTTTCTCATCGTGAAGCATAAGCCAAGAGTGCATTCCTTGCCATGAGCCACCTTTATCCATCATAACATTGCAGATTTCTAATTGGTGTTCAAATTTTGATTCGCCTGGAGGGCGATGCATTTGTGGAAGGAGGGTTTCCCCATTATAGTAGTCATAATGATGGATCCCTTCATCTGTAAGGGAATATTTGTGTGTCAGACGAAAATCTTTTTTAGTCTCAAAGGCAATTTTCCCAGATGGAGTGTAAAAAATTCTCTTCTCTTCCGCCTCATCATAAACTTCTCGGAGTCGGCTCCATCTTATTTTTGCTTTTATACCCTTGGTATCGATAATTGTAAGAGCCGGGTCTTTTGGAAAAGCCCCCCCCTCTATCTTGGTTTGCATTTCACAGCAGGCATGAAAGAGCTTGTTGGCTTCGATAAAACGCAAAAATCTCCCATTTTTAAAGGAGCTAGGATCGATCGATCCCCCAAGTTTTGCGGTATATGTTTTAAATTTTATGTCTTCAAGTTTTGAGTTATTGGGATATTTTTTCTTTAATTTTTGGAACATCCTATAGCAAAAATTCGTAACTTTTTTTAGAGGGTGGTATTCACTGGGAGAAAGACGTTTGATATCCCGATAGTTAAGTTTTAAATTTACAAAATTTAAAAAGTTTTCCCAACTTTGTAGTTTTTGTGCAGGGCTTGATTGATACTCAGGAGAGATTTCAACCTTGTCAGGGTGCCACGTAACTTTAAAATCGAGATGCTGCCTCTCAAAGTTTTCAATATGGGCTACAGCTGTATCTACTCTTGTGAAAACTTGTGATTCTAAAAATTGTGTACTTGGCATATGATAACTTATGTTTTTTTTGCCCTAGAGTTTACACAATCTTAACATTTATTCCAATGATATGAATGATTCAGACGACTTACTTAAAATTTTAAATAACGCCGGCGAAGCGACATCGCCACCGCCGCCTCCTGCACCAGGGATTCCAAAACAATGGGTTCCTGGATGGATTCGCTGGCCTATCCGCGCTATTTTTCTCCCTTTTATCGTTTTAGATAGTGCTATGAAGAAAGTTGCCCGAAAGATCATCCGCCCTCCTTTTAAAAAAGAGGGGCAGTGCAAACGGCGGGGCAACTGTTGCTATTATATTTTGATGAAACGCTCAAAACGTTTCATGCACTTTATTGATCGTTTTTGGAATACACAGATCAATGGCTTTTATGTCCGAGATCCAGAGCCCAAACAGCTTGATGATAAAGAAGTTTTTGTAATGGGATGCCGCTATCTAAAAAAAGACGGCTCCTGCGCCCATTATCATCTTCGTCCTGTCATTTGCCGAGAATACCCCGTTATTGAACATTTTGGCGCGCCTAAAATCCTGAAAGGCTGCGGTTATAAAGTCTCGTGTAAAGACAAAAAATACGAGGTATATTATGAAGAAGAGTAATGGGTATATTTGTCGTACAAAAGCATTACGCTACGCACCTCCATTATGATTTTCGTATCGGGGTGGGAGGCGTGCTAAAATCCTGGGCGGTTCCTAAAGGTCCATCTCGCAAAATTGGCGAAAAGCGTCTTGCTATTCTCGTTGCTGATCACGCCATGTCTTATGCTAAGTTTGAGGGGACTATTCCTGAAGGTGAATATGGCGCTGGAAAAGTGATCATTTGGGATCATGGGAAATACAAAAGTACCAAGAAAGATAAAGAGGGGAAACTCATTCCCATTCAGACCTGTTTAAAAAAAGGTCAAATTGAAATCGAGCTCACCGGTGACAAACTAAATGGTCCCTACGCACTGGTGCATTTTCGAGAAAAAAACTGGCTCCTCATCAAAATGAAGACGCGGCGATGAATTTCAACACAGTATGCTAGTCACACTTATCGCGCTTTTTTTCGATAAAGAGAGATGAAAAAGACTAGATTGAGCAGAACCATGAGTCCGATGAACCCCAGTAAGATGGGATGTATTGATTTCACCTGGCTAAAAAAACAACCAATTTGTTCCATGTTTTCCTATTACGGTATTAATGCGCTGTATTAGGTCCGCCTGAAGCAGAGCTAAGACAAAGTTTTGTTGCAAAGACTTTGGTTAATTCTTGTTCTAACAGGTCTCTTCCTGCTTTTTTATAATCAAAGGTGCACTCATGATCTTCTGGCTGACGATGTGCTTTACAATAATATGTATCACAGCCTCCGCAATTACTAGAAGTATAAATTGTTTGAACTTTTTTCCTGCATTCTTCTAGACCACAAGTGATTTTTGTCGGGAGCGTAACTGATTGTGTCTGTGCTGTTTTTGCTGAGCTTGTGACACTTGCCATCTTACTCTCCTTATGTTAAAATATTTGTATTTATAATTGGTTAATTATGGCTACTGAAAGTTTAATATATATTTATCGTCCCCCACAGACATATGGCGTTTCTGAATTTTTAGCAAATCAGGTCAAAGCACAGCTGGATGAACACGGTGTTGAGGCTGCCCGTATTGTTGATATCACAGATGCCTCATATCTTAATCACGATCATTTTGATCAAGGGTGTTTAGTCATTCCAGGAGGACATACCCTACTTTTGGGAGAGAGTTTAAGTTCAGTTGCAGTAAAAGTCAAAGCGCAAGTTAAACAAGGCACTCTCAATTATTTGGGGTTTTGTAGCGGTGGAAACCTTGCTTGCAGGGACTTGCAGATGGGTGAGGGGTTTCTTGAGGAAAATTTTCTAGGGTTAGTTCCAGAATATGCAGTATGGCGAAAAGGAGAAGATGTAGTTCCTCTTTATTCGGATGGAAATGAGAAACCCTATCATGTCTATGCAAATAACGGGAGTTCATATAAAATATCTGACTATACATGTCGGTATGGAGAAGTTTTAGCGAAATATGAAGATGACACCGTAGCAGTTCATGTCACCGAATATGGTAGAGGGCGTGTTGTGCGCACGGGGGTGCATCCTGAAGTGACACCTGAAAGTTTTATTGAAGTTCATAAAACAGCGAAGATAGAAATAGATCCTGAGCTTCGAGAGAAATGCCTCCTTATGGACAACGATGGAAGAAAAGAACTAATGACAGCATTATTTAACTCAGCACATATTATTGGAACTTAAGTATGGCGAAAGATACGAAACCTATTGTAGAGATGAAAGACACCTTTGATCGATTAGATATTCGAGTGGGGCGTGTCATCGAAGTTGAAATGGAGGCAACGGCTCCCAAACCTTCTTATCGCATGAAGGTTGATTTTGGAAAATTTGGCGTGCGAACAAGTATAGGGCGTTTTACGAAGCATACGAGGGAAGAGATTTTAAATAGACTTGTTCTTGGAGTTTTGAACTTTGAACCTCGTCAAATTGGTGATGTCCTTTCAGAAGTACTGATTCTTGGTGTCCAGTTTCCAAAGGCAGATAGTGGTGAGGCGACTCCTATTTCGCCGTCCGCAGATGCAAAAATCGGAAGTAAATTATTTTGAGGAAATACCAATGCAAAAAGAGCTATTAAAACAAGAAGAGATACTCCTTGTAGGGATTAAAGTTCGAACAAGCAATAAGGCTGAGCTGGATCCTCACGCCGGAAAAATATTTGGCTGCGTTCAAAAATATTTCCATGGCAATCTTGCAGAACAGATTCTAAATCGCACCCATCCAGGCACCACATTTTGTGCTTATACCGAGTATGAAAGTGATCATACTGGGGAATATACTTATTTTATCGGTGAAGGCGTTAGCTCTTTCGATGAGATTCCAGAAGGCCTTGAAACGCTGACTATCCCTGCTCAAACTTATGTAAAATTTACAAACGGGCCGGGTTCTATGCCGGATGTGCTGAGAAAGCCTTGGGAGAAGATTTGGGAGATGTCAAACGAAGAATTGGGCGGTAGCCGCGCTTTTCATACGGATTTTGAAATTTACGATGAGCGAGCAAGTGATCATGCAAAGATCGTGCTAGATATCTTAATTGGAATTAATAAGAACTCATAGGTCTGGTTGCCTCTACAATGAGCACGTATTCACCCCAACATACAGGATCTCCGGCTTCTCCCATATAATTGTCCATAAGTTCATCAAGAAAAGCAATCTGCTTGCATTCAGGCAAATGTTTATGGTGTGGAAGCCACTGTTTGATCCACAACTTTAATTTTTCTCTATTTTCATGAATTGACTCATGGTACACATAATGGATGGCTCGAATATGAAAACCTGCATCTACGACTAGTTTGCGATAGGTTTCCATATCAAAAGCTTTCTGGGGATTGACAAACTCTTTGAAATTTTCATCCCATTCGAGGACTGTTTTTTCTAGTGCTTGATGAAAGGGTAGCCCTTCTTTCGACGGAGCCAGAATAAAGTGGATTTGTCCGCCTGGTTTTAGGTGATCATAAATGTTTTTTAGTGCTGTTTCTTGTTTTTCAAGCCAATGCATAACATGTATTGCAGTAATATGATCGAACTTCTCCTTAAACGAAAATTTTTCGACAGAGTCTTGATAAAATTTTAGGTTAGGAAAAGCGTTCTCTTTTTGCAATTCGCATGCTTTGGTGAGCATGGAGGGAGAAGGATCAATTCCGATTACAGTTCCATTTGGCACTCGTTGCGCTAATAGTGCTGTGATTTTTCCATCGCCACAGCCAATATCTAGAACTTTTTCATCACCATTTAAGTTTATATTTTTCAGCATAATTTCTGCATGTGATAGCTGCACGGAAGAGTTTTGAGAATATTCCTTGCCATCCCACTCAAGGGATAAAAGAGGAGCTGAGGTAAAAATAAGGCCGAGGATCAAGAGACGGTACATTGTCATACCTTTGAGTTGAGAAAATGCCCAGGATAGGACTCGAACCTACACACCTTACGGCACCAGAACCTAAATCTGGCGTGTCTACCAATTTCACCACCTGGGCAGCAATGAGTGGTAAGTCTATAAAATATCGCGAATTATCTCAATGAAATTTTTGGAGCATTTTTCTTTCGAGTGCGCTTTAAAAGTATTTTTATGATGAGCACATCGAGACCAATAATAAAGAGGAGTAAAATCGACCCATAAAGGTAGGGGGACTCAAAAAAAATGTCCTTGGGGGTCTTCTTTTTTTCTTCTACAATTTGAGGCTTGGGCCTATTCAGCCGCTCAACTTGAAAAAATTGGCTGGGATTTTCTTTGATGGATTCCATGATGGTCGGCTCGGACTGTTCAGCCCCAATAAGTGGACCAGCGAGAAATAGAAAAGGTAAAAATTTTTTCACTACATGTTTCATCAGCAATGTTGTATCATAGCTGCGAATACTATGAAACCAAAAGATCTAAAGTGTCCTTACTCCTTTGAAGCGAGACACCCACTGTTAAAAGATGGGGTGTTTTATGTCCCTGCTTATTACCAAGAGCACGCTGCGTTTGCATTTCCAAGTTGGATTGAAATTTTTGGGAATGAAAACCCTGTAATGGTTGAATTTTGCTCGGGAAATGGGGCTTGGATCATTGAAAAAGCACAGATGCATCCCGAAAAGAATTGGATCGCAGTTGAAAAACAATTCAAGCGGGTGCGTAAAATTTATTCTAAAAGGCATAATCTTGGGCTTTCTAATTTATTTATCGTCTCGGGTGAAGCTTTAACATTTGTGAAAAATTACCTGAAAGAAGATTGCATTGAGGGGAGTTTTGTGAATTTTCCTGATCCTTGGCCAAAAGATCGGCATGCAAAACATCGACTGATTCAAGAGGAATTTGTGAGTGAATTGAAGCGGGTGATGAATGCGGGTGGAAGCAGCGTATTTGTAACGGACCATGCGGATTATGCAGAACAGATGCAAAGGATGATGGAAGGCTGGAAGGCTCTTTTTGAAAGGGCTGAGTCCACACTGGAAGGGTATGGTGGGTCTTATTTTCAAACGCTTTGGCGTTCACTCGGAAGAACATTTTTTTACCTCGAATATTGCAATGAGAAAGTATATGCACATTCTAGTTGATGCGATGCTACCTTCTGACCTTAGATGGGACAAAGAATTAACGCTTGCAGAAGGTGCTGAGCATATTGTCTGGGAAATTGAGCTTGGACAGTTTTCATTAACAGATGAGATGACATTTTTAAGCCTGCAGATTGCTCTGAAGCATTTTGTTAAAACATTATGGTTTCCGTTCAAGGATAAGACGGAGAGGGTCATTGTCTACCGTTCTTCTTTAGATTTCGATACATTTTCATGGGATGCAACACAAAAGGCATTCTTTGATGAATCGGGGCAAGCAGAACGCTTTTATTGTGTGGAGGCTATCTCAGATTACTTACATCGCTTAACGGCTCTTTTGCCAGAGGAGCTTGAGCTCTCTGTTGTTTTTAATCGGGGGCGTGTTGCGTCGCTAGTAGAAGCACTCCTCTTAACCTCAAAAGAGAGGTTCTCTTATTTGAAAGTTGAGCTTGAAGGGGTGCGTTTTACAGAGAATGCTGAAAGGGGATTATTGCTTCCATCTGAAGATTTGCTCGATGACTATGAACTGGTGGAAGGGTTTTTAGAAGAGAGTATGCGCATCATCCCTGAATCTTTGCTTTCTGAGAGCTGGGATGGTTTAAATGAATTAATCATTTTCTCTGATTATGTAAGCCCGATGGGACTTAGACAACTTCTAGGTTTTGTGGCGTCTGGAGGAAAACTGCTGGTGGTGGGACCTCTTCTCGATCTTCCAATAGATGCTCAAGATCAGCTCGATAGAGCAGCTCTCGGATGTTGAGCCTTTTTACAAAATCTACAAGATGTCTGCAGCAAGAATGAAATCCATATTCTTTCTTCATCATCTCTTCTATTGCCGCTTCTTTACTCCAATTCAAAAACACCATCCGATAAATAGCAATAAACATCCCTGTGCGATCAGATCCATGAAAGCAGTGAATGAAAACACGCTCTGATGTCGCGATAATTTTTAAGAATTGAATGATAATTGTCTCATTTAACCGGTAGAGATTGACTGGAAGATGTAGGAATTCGAGATCAATTTTATTGTGATAAGGTAGATTTGACTCAAAACTGCGTAGGTTGACGACTGTTTTTATGCCAAGACTTTTTAAGTATTGGAACCCCTTTAAGCCAGGTTGCCCGCCTCGATAAAGTGTCTCATGGAGGCGATAGCCGTTAGGTAAGGAGCCTCCGAGAAGGTATCGTTCAAATGGAACGGAAAGCCTTTCGAGGGTCAAAAAGAAAAAACGTGCTATTTTTTTCTTTATTTTTTGGACAAAACGCCCCTTAGCGTGAGGATAAATCTCAAGCACTCGAAAAAAACGTCTGAAACAAGGTAAAGGGGGCTTTGCCATAAAAAGATAGGGTTATCGGGATAGAGGGATTCGAACCCCCGACCTACTGCTCCCAAAGCAGTCGCGCTAGCCAAGCTGCGCTATACCCCGAAATTTTGTATCTATCATAATGTTTTTCATAATTAATTTTCAATAAAAAGTGAGATAAGTTCTTCAAAAAATTTCTTGATCCTTCTATAGGATTGTGAGATAAACGGAATTTGTTTCATATATTTGAGTAGGATGGATTCACATGGGTTCTTTTAATGAATTAAAGTCTTTTAGAAAGTTAGAGGAACTTGCAAAAACGCCAATTGATTTAACAGAAGCTGGCGTCTTATCTCCAAAAAGAATCGAGGAGATGACTGCAGAGGGAGTTGGACTAAAGCTATTTTATGGAACGCAGAGAGTTACACCCGATGTTTTGGCAGCACTTTCCGAAATGGCGACTGAGCAAAATGTAATCAGTAAGATGCAGGCAATGCAGGCGGGTCATGTGATCAATCGAATTGAGGGATATGACTCTGAAAATCGCGCTGTATTGCATACGGCAATGCGAGACTTTTTTGATCACAGAAATGAAGATAATGTGGCAGTCAAAGCAACAAAACTTGCGTATGACGAACTGGAAAAATTGAAACTGTTTTTGGAAGAGGTAGATAAGCAGGGTTTTACAGATGTGATTCAGATTGGAATTGGTGGATCTGAACTTGGACCCAAAGCGATCTATTTGGCGCTTGAAGCGTATCAAAAAGAGGGGCGTTCAGTCCATTTTCTTTCCAATGTCGATCCAGACGATGCGGCGTCAATTTTGCATAAATTGGATTTAAATAAGACGCTTGTTGTGGTTGTTTCAAAATCTGGAACCACTCTTGAAACATTGACGAATGAAGCGCTTATAAAAGAGCGTTTTTTGGAGAAGGGTCTCTCTCCTGTGAATCATTTTATCGCGGTAACTGGGAAGGGAAGTCCAATGGATAATCCAGAGGAATATCGCTCTTCTTTTTACATATGGGACTATATTGGAGGGCGCTATTCAGTCACCTCGATGGTTGGGGCTGTTTCGATTGCTTTTGCAGTGGGTATGGAGAAGTTTTTAGAGTTTTTAAGAGGCGCGAGTGCAATGGACAAACTTGCTCTAAATGAAGATCCTCATAAAAATCTCCCTCTTTTAGCTGCTTTGATAGGGATTTGGAATCGGAATTTTTTAAATCTTCCAACATGTGCGATCATCCCCTATTCCCAGGCTATGTCCCGCTTTCCTGCGCATCTGCAGCAGTGTGACATGGAATCCAATGGAAAGGGGATCGATAAAAATGGAAATTTTGTTGAGTTCATGACGGGGCCGATCATTTGGGGTGAAATTGGTACGAATGGACAACATTCATTTTATCAGCTTATTCACCAGGGAAAGACAACTGTACCTGTGGAATTTATTGGATTTAAAGAGACGCAGCTGCAAGAAGATCTCCCCTTCAAAGGGACAATCAGTCAAGAAAAGCTCCTTTCGAATCTTTTTGCGCAGTCTATCGGATTGGCAACGGGACAAAAAAATGACAATCCTAATAAATTTTTTCCGGGAAACCGTCCAAATAGCATCCTTTTTGCGGAGAAGTGTAGTCCATATAGCCTCGGTGCTATTCTCTCGTATTATGAAAATAAGGTCGCTTTTCAGGGATTCATTTGGAATATTAATTCATTTGATCAAGAGGGTGTGCAGCTTGGAAAGATATTGGCTAATCAGATGATTGAATTGTTTGCTAAACGACGGAAAGGAGAAGAGATTGATTCCAAAGAGTTTCCTCTCGGACAAGCTTATTTAAATCAGATTTCCTCTTAACGCCTTCTTTATAATTAGTTTTGTGATGCATTTTATTATATAAAATAGTGTGTTTTAAGAATTTAAGAACTAATTTAAAAGAATCTATTTACAAAAAACAGCTTTTGTATTTTACTAAAGATGTAATGCGAATTACGTTATTAATGTAACCTATAGGTTAGGTATGATGAAGAAAATCGATTGTTTAGTTGCAGTGATGGTCGTCATCGGGGGTATTAATTGGGGTTTAGTTGGATTCTTTGATTTCAATCTTATTCAATATCTCTTCGGTCGTACTTGGGTAGATAGAGTCATCTATGTTATCATTGGTATTGCAGCGCTATATCAAGGTTTTGGATGGAAGTCTATTCAGCATCGCTGGAAGGGTGGAAGAAAGTAATCCTTTCTTACACTTGAAATCTTTAAGATCCCTTTTCATTGTGAAAAGGGGTCTTTTTTTATCTCAATGCATTTTGAAAATTCAAGATCATCACTAAAATAAGGTGATGTAAGAAAAACTTGTGAGAATTCTTTGAGCATTAAATGCTTCTGACTCATCCTAATAGGATCTAAATGCAAGCCAAAATCATCGATTCCTAGAAGGGGGCTTTGTCCTGTAAGGGACTTTAATAGGTGGTATTCTGAAAATTTGATAGCGGAAATCAGGCTTCGTTTTTGTCCTTCACTCGAGAAGGTCTTTGCAGCTTTTTGATCGGACATTAAAAGAAAATCATCGCGATGTGGTCCGATGAGTGAAGATCCATACATGAGTTCCTTCTCCCTATGTTGCTTGTACGCACCGGCGATCTCCTCTGCGACATTAGATGACAATGAGGGGCGGTATTTAATCGCAAGGGGTTCTTCTTGATAGTTCAGGGCGACATCATGAAGACTCTTAAGTCTATCTTGCCGTTTTTCAATGAGATATACTGCGGAATGTGCCATTTGAGCTTCCCAAGATTCAATGCTAGTTGTCTGCCGGTTTTTGAGCAGATGATTTCGTTGTTTCATGGCTTTATGGTAGCACCTAAGATGGTGGATGTAGAGGGGATCTGTTTGAGCTATTTGGATGTTCAAGAAGCGGCGCCTTTCTGTCGGTGTTCCTGAAACGAGAGAGATATCGCTTGGCGAATAGAGGACTGAGGGAAGAATGCCCAGAAGATGGCTTAGGCTTGGAAGTTCCGTCCGGTTGTATGTGATTTTACGTTTGTTTTTATCAAACCCAATTTTGAGGGTTTGGTGGACCTGGTCTTTTTCAAATTCAGCTTCGATGTAGAAATAGGTTTGATTGTGCTGAATAAGGTCTTGGAACTTGGCTTGGCGGAAGGAACGACCTGTACTAAAGAGATAGATGGCTTCGAGTAAATTGGTCTTTCCTTCTCCATTTTTTCCATGGATCAGGTTAATTCCTTTTGAAAAGCTGAACTCGGCTTCACGATAGCTTCGAAAATTCTTTAGATAAAGTGATTTAAGTAACATTTACGTCGTTGCAGGATTAAGCCTCATTGGCATGATGACAAAAAGAGCCGTTGAGGAATCGGTCACAATTCCTGGGTTATAGGAATCTGAGATCCCAAAAGAAACTGTTTCATCTTTGCAGTGGCGTAAAATATCAATAAAGTAGTGGGGGTTGAATGCAATTTCCAGTTTTTCTCCTTGATAATCAACGGGCATGGAGACTTTTCCTTCGCCGATATCGCTGCTGGAAGCGACGAGATGCAGCTCACCTGGATTAAAGATAAAGAGAATAGAGTGATTTTTATCGGATGTAAAGAGGGAGACTTGTTTGAGTAGTGTCATCAATTCTTCGCGGTGGAGGTTGACACTGATAGAGGAATTTGTTGGGATAACGCGATCGGTATCGGGATATTTTCCTGAAAGGAGCTTGGTGGTTAGAAGGATGGAATCGAGATCGATGGCAATTTTGTCATCGAGGAGATGACATTTTACCTCTTTTTCAAAATCAAGAATTTTGATGATTTCTTCTACAGCTTTTAATGGGATGAGAAAATGGTGGTTGAGGGTTGTTTCTAAATCGATACGTGTCATCACTTTTGCAAGTCTTTTTCCATCTGTTCCAATAAATGTGGCTTGATCATCTTTGATTTGCATGAGACTTCCATTAAGGACATGCCGGCTATCATCGCGCGCTGCGGCAAATGAGGAGCGTACTAGCATCTCTTTAAGGGTTTTACTCTCTATTGTGAATTCATGGGCGTCAGCGAGCGTTGGAAGGGCTGGAAATTCACTTTTATGCATCCCATTGAGTCGAAATTGTGAACTCCCACATTTGATGAATGCGATTTCATCTGTGGATGAATTGATTTCAACCTCGGGAGCCGTTAATTCTCGGATAAGCTGAAAAAAGCGGCGTGCTGGGAGGGTGATGGCGCCTTCTTCTTCAATATTGGCTTGAATTTGGATTCGCATGCTTACAGTGAGATCTGTGACGCTGATGATGAGCTCTTGTCCAGAGGCTTCAATGAGGATATTAGATAAGATTGGAATGGCGGCTTTACTTGGAACAATGCCTTGAATTTTTCCTATAAGTGAGACGAGTTCTGGTCTTGAAACGGTGGCTTTCATGTGGCGTTTATCCTCCTATTTTACACAGATTGAATTATTGGATAAGACAAGCTCGTTGTCAACCATTCTCTTTTAGCATTCTGTCTATAGAGCGTTTTTGTTCTCGGTTTTTTATTGTTTCTCGTTTGTCGTAGCTCTTTTTACCTCTTCCAATGGCTATTTTGACTTTGACATAGCCTTTTTTTAGATAGAGGGCTAGCGGAACAAGGGTGAATCCTTTTTGAACCATGCTTTTTTTTAGCGTGGCAATTTCTCTTTTATGAAGGAGAAGTTTGCGTTCCCTTTTTTCTTCATGGTTGAAGATATTACCATACTTATAGGGCGCAATTGAAGCGTTGATGAGAAAAGCTTCTGAACCCTTTATGGTGACATAGGCATCTTGAAGTGTCCCGCCATGATCACGCAGGGATTTGATTTCAGTGCCAAGTAGAACGATTCCAGCTTCGAGAGTTTCTAGGATTTCATAGTCATGGCGTGCACGCCTGTTGGAAACGAGTTCGCTGTCAGATTTTTTCTTGTTCATGATGTTGATTTTCCACTGTTTAGTCGGTTTTGTTCAACCATAATCCGATAAGAAAGCATTTTGGTTTTGCAAGCATGAATGTCGAATGAGAAGCTAAGGGGCCGTAGTTCTCCTCGGTATCGAGTTGGTTGATATCTCCGAAGAGATGGCCAATTTTTGAGACCTGATCATTTTTGTGAATTAAGGAATAGAGGTAAGGCCTCTCCGTTTTAGGAATGAGCTCCCATTTTTTTAGGAGTTTTAATGTCACACCTGGCGAGCCGAATGTAATCGAGGG
This sequence comes from Chlamydiota bacterium, assembly GCA_021772315.1. GTDB lineage: Bacteria > Chlamydiota > Chlamydiia > Chlamydiales > Simkaniaceae > JAJFMF01. The sequence continues at coordinate 289,940 of JAJFMF010000012.1, read as the reverse complement.
GTGCTTTTTATCTGTGTTAATAAACGCGGTGTCTAGAATCAGAGCGTAATGAGTAAGAGCGCCTCCGAGACTAAAGCCCATTACGCGTGCTTTTGGACCTGTTGAGGCTCTTTCGGATAACCAGGCTGTGATTTGATCTCGCGATCTTTTGTAAATGTGGTACCCGGGTCCTGAAGGATCGAGATCTGAAATCATAGAAGCTAGGGCTGGTTTTGATGTTGATACTACGGTTCCTCTAAAAAGAAGGATTGGGGAGGCATTGCCTTTGGATTCGGGAACCAATCCATAGGCTGGAATTCCTTTCCATAAATCAAAGACATGATCGATGGAATAGGCAACAAGGACTGGGTCGTTATTTGCATCGATGCATGGAATCTGAAGGGTCATCCCTTCTTTCAGTGAACGGTATGCAATCACTTTACATAGGGCTTCAGCGGTGAGGAGGAGACGGTGTTTTGGATCTATGATATGTGTGTGGATGAGTTTCAAGAGCTCTTTGGAAGTTTCAATGTCTTCATCACTGTCTGTGTGGGTTCCGATGAGAGGATGGCTATTTGAGAGGCGATGATGCTTCTTATCAAATGCAATGATTTGAGGATTGTAATGCTCAAAAATTGTCAATTCAATGGGAAGTTTTGGCTCATAGAAGTCATTTTGAACGGACTTAGATTTCACTAGATATGTATCGATTGATTTTACAGTTCTAGTGTAAATTTCACGTGATGATTTCATGGATTGACACCCGATAAGTAGGAGGGTGAGGATCAAATATCCTCTATTTATAGCCCACACCCCAATCACCTTTAAAAAAGTTCTCTTCGATTGGAAGACGTTTGCGGTCGGCCGGAGGGGGCTCGTTAATTTCATAGCCTACTGCCATGATAGACATGGGGGTAAATTGTTCTGGGATATTGAAAGATGTTTGGATTTTATCTTTATCAAACCCTGCCATTTGGTGTGTCATGAGATCTAAATCAGAGGCTTCTAAACATATGCTCATTGTAGCCGCTCCTGTATCATGCTGCCCATGACGATTGGGTTTACCATTTTTCCGGAGGCGAGAATCTGCTATGACGGCGATAAGAAGGGGAACGTTTTGTACCCACTCTTGATTGGCTTCGACTAGCGCATCGAAAATTTTCTTGTAGCCTTCCGGATCATCAACTTTATCACAGATGATATATCGCCATGGCTGATCGTTATAGGAAGAAGGAGCCCAGCGTGCTGCTTCGATTAGGGCTTCAACTTGCGCTCTCAACACTCTTTTTTTAGGATCGAATGAACGTCCACTATGACGTTTTTTTAGTAATTCATGCATTTTAACCAAATAGGGATTCACCCAGAGGGGTTACGTTAATAGCTTGTTTCCCTTGATGCCATCCTTTTGCGATAATCGCACCTTCAAAGAGCCACTCGAGAATTAGAAGGTTGATGAGATGGGATTCTTCATCGCTATAAAGGGGAAGGGAATATTTCCAAAATCTCCCAGTCTTCTTTAGGAGGATGCGACTATCTTCACTGAGAGGGATCATGATTCCTTTGATGAAATCCTGATAAAGCACCCACCCTTTGCCAATAATACGCGTGATGCTTTTTTCAATTTCATGAAGATGTCTTTCGGTGCATATTTGGTGAGAAAACTCAGAGAACGGGTAATTTTTTAAGGTATGCCTATAAATGGAAAGTGCTCTTTTTTCGATTGGAAGAATTAGCCAATCATCACAATTTTCTGCAGGGACAAGTTCTGAATCGTTGATTTGTGCAAGGCGCAAGAATAGCAGCTTGTGGATGAGTTTTGAAAGATAGTGCTCGAAGTTCATTTGTTTTTCATGTTCTTCGTAAGGATCGAATTTATCTTGGAAAATGCTGGAAAAGTCGTCTTCTGGTATCCACTTTTCATCAAGTGTTAGACGAAGTTGCATGGGAGACTTTTTAATAAAGTTAAGCAGCGTTGAAAGATCTTTTGTAAATGAGAAATCGTCAGGACGTTGTCTTTGGATTTTGGATGTGATTTGAATTACAGATGATTGGGTCGAGCGAAGGAATTTTAGATATTCTTTCCATTCATGAAAGGGGGACACAACTTCTGTAAAGCCATTGCCCGCTTTATGATAGGTTAAGCAGCAAATAAAGTTAAACTCAAGATGGAGCATGATTTCTGCAAATTCATCATCTGAGAAGGCATATTTCGTTTTAAGTTTGTGTGAGGGGATTTCTAATTCGTCTGAACTCATAACATCTTGAAAAACATCATGCATTCTTTCATCGGGAAATTGAAGCTCTGATAAATAACGTTGGAAGACTTGGGGTGTAATCAAATATTTCTCAACTAATGAATCGAAAATATTATTTGAAGTGCGTGGAATTGGGTACCAGATTGGAAGAACGTGAATGGGCACCTTTTTTAAGATCGACTGCAGGAATTCCATACCTGGTGTAAAATTCTCTTCAAATTTCATGAGTTGAATTTCGAGATACTTACGCATTTCTTTATTTACAACGATAGTATCATCTTCAATTTGAAACAGCTCTGTTTCGGAAAGTTTAGTTAAAATCGGAAAAAGTTCTTTTTCAGAGAGGTCTAGACTGTCAGCTAGCTTTTGAATAGGAAGCCTGAGAGAACTATAGAGAATTTCTTCGAGAACCTCTAAATCATTTTTAGAAAACTTCGACATAAGAAGACGATTTTTAATGTCTGTTTGATAATCGTAATCAGATAGATTAATCTTATTTTTACGGTAGGTATTCGCTTCTAACATAGTGCCCTTGGTCGTGTTTGTTCTCCCCGGTGTCAATGTTATTCCTTATAGGGGATTAATTTCAACATTCCCGATTTTTTACTTGCTACATTTTCCAGAAATGGCTATCAAGAGCACTTTTTAATCTTTTGCGAGGCTGGTATGAAGAAAGTCTTCCTCTTGTTGTCATTTATGACACTGACCCTGTTTGGAAATGAAGTACTCACCTCAAATCATTTTAAAGAGATTGCGAATTTTGTTTTTAATCCAAATTTCGATCCACGAGCTATTGAAAAGGGAGATATCATTTATGTAGACCAGCATCAGCTGGAAAAATTTCTCGACCGCTATCATCATCAGATAGCTGAGCCGTATATTCTTTTGACCCATGGAGGCGATCAAAATTTTTCTAAACTTATTCGCGAATACATAGATGATCCAAAATTGCTCAAATGGTTTTCATCGAACATAACAACCTCGCATCCGAAATTGATCCCTATACCGATCGGCCTGCCTGACTGGACATCTTCTGGCCCAGATTTCGATGTCTTTCAAAAACAATATCAAGCTCCCTGGCAGTTTAAAAAAAGACATCTTCTATATTTAAATTTTGAGGTTTCGGCTAATTTCCATCAAAGATATGAGTTATATATTCGTTTTATGCTCTATAACTATTGCAAGGTAAGCAATCACAAAGATTACAATTTGTTTTTAGCTGATCTGGCCGAGAGTCAATTTGTAATCAGCCCTCAAGGAAAGACGCTCGACACTTCTAGAGTTTGGGAAACTCTTTATATGGGATCAATTCCTGTTGTGAAAAGCTCGATTGTGGACTCTCTCTATGAGGGATTACCTGTTGTGATTGTCGATCGATGGGATCAGCTCACAGAAGATTATTTGCTGCAAAAGTATACTGAATTTGAAAGTGGTGAATTTAGCACTGAAAAGCTCTATATGGCCTATTGGGAAAAATTCATTAAGGATGCTCAGTGAGACGCATTGCATTTCTCTTTTTTATTCTAACATCTGTCTATGCTCAGGACTATGTCACATATGAGTTTAGTAATGGGCGCTTTGGAGACAAGCTTATTTCATATATGCATGCGAAATGGATTGCCTACAAATATGATATACAATTGCTTTATAAGCCTTTTAAATATTCAGATAAATTGAAAATGCATGAATTGGAAACCCAGTATTTGCCATTTATCCAAAATAATAGGAGGCTGTTTAATAACTTACAGAGAGGCATTGTTCATAATGGAGTCATAAAATCGGATATATCGCTACATATCGTTCCATATTTCCCTGATTTCTCACATGAGGATTTTGAAAATTCATTGGATGCTGACTGGGAAGACCCAGGATTTAAAAACGAACTTAAAATGTCTATATCCCCAACGTATGCTTTTTTACCTCCACAGATTCCAGAAAAACATCTCTCTATTGCTCTACATGTGCGAAGAGGAGGGGGGGCTGATGCCCCTATGATGTGTCTTCGAGAGCCTTTAAAGGCTCCACCAACCTCCTATTACATAGAGCAGCTTGAATATCTCTACAACAAATATCCCGATGAAATATTTTATATTTATCTTTTTACAGATGATCCGAATCCCCAGAAATTAGCTGATGAAATTGAAGATGCATTTATCGATTTCAAAATTCACTGTAGAACAAGTATAAATCGGCATAACCTCAATGTTTTAGATGATTTTTTTTCGATGACTTACTTTCAGATTTTAATCCGACCCGAATCAAATTTTTCTTATTCTGCTGCTAGGCTTGCAGATTTAAGACTAGAAATTGCTCCAAAAGAGTTTGTGATTGAAGATGGGGAGGTTTCTATAACACGCGTTGAAATCAGAGAAAAATGATAAAAATTTTATTTTTTTGTTTTCCTTTCATGCTATTTAGCCAGTCATATTTGACATATGAATTTAGCGGTGGGCGGTTTGGGGATAATTTACTGGCCTTCCTTCATGGATTTTACCTCGCTGAAAAATATGAACTCCCTTTGATTTACCGCCCCTTTCCCTATTCGAATCAGTTGCAATTCCATTATCACATGCCTTATCGGGAAGGGGAGATCAACGCGGGGTATCGCCTCATTGAAGATGAATCAGATCTCCTTTCTCTTCAGGAGAATGTGATTTATCATCTGCCTTATTTTTCAGATTTTGTGGGGCAACAGGAGATCAATCCCCATTGGCTAGATATCAAAATTGATTGGGACGATCCAATGATTAAGGAGCGTATTCAATCTATGGTGCGGCCAATTTTTGATGTCAAAACTCCTCAATTTAAAGAGGGGCACATCTCCGTAGCCCTGCATATTCGTCGGGGAAAAGTCTTTGATGGGCCGGGTTTAATGGAAAGAGAACCTTTAAAAGCACCTCCGATTTCCTATTTCCTCGAGGCGCTTCAGTATGTTGAAGATTATTTCTATCCAACGCCACTTGACATCCACATCTTCACTGACGATCCTAATCCAAAAGAACTTGCCGAAGAGCTCGGACTTGAGGTGAGTTATCGAGTTTCAGGTAATTCTCATGATAGGAATGTTATAGAAGATTTCTTTTCGATGATCGAAATGGACGTTCTCATTCGCTCTGAATCCAACTTTTCTTATTGCGCTTCATTATTAGGCGATTATATACTTGATATTACACCTACATCACGGAGATAAAGTGAAAAGATTGTGGTATTTGCTCGTTCTGATAATGTCATATAGTTCTGCCACCGCTCATATTCACCCTAGACCCTACGAGTTTTTTGATGACCCGATTGATGTGATCATCCCTTGTGTTGAAAAGGATAAAGAAGTCCTGGCGCCTTGCATAAAGAGCATTCGTGAGCATCATCCCGATATCAGGCGGATCATTGTGATTTCAAAGGAAAAACTAACCGATACCGCTGAGTGGTTTCCAGAAGATAGGTACCCTTTTAGCTTTTCTGATATTGCCTATCAAATCTTCCAAAATAAGGAAGACGCTGACATTTATTTGAAAAAAGAGGGGAATCGAATCGGTTGGGTGTATCAACAACTCTTAAAATTGTACGCTTCCAATGTGATTCCAGGACTATCTTCCAATATTCTTTGTGTGGATTCTGACGTAATTTTTTTGAAAAAGTGTGATTTTATTTCGGAGAGCTCGGGCCCATTTTTCAATGTTGGCAACGAATATCATAAGCCTTACTTTCATCATATGAAACGTCTCCTTCCTGGCTTAAGACGTGTAAATCCTGAATATTCGGGGATTTGCCACTTCATGCTTTTCCAAAAACCCATTTTGAAGCGCTTGATGGAAAGCGTTGAAAGAATTCATACTGTTCCATTTTGGCAGGCTTTTTGTTATTGTATCGATCAGAAAGAGCTTGATGATGCCGCGGCTTCTGAATATGAGATTTATTTCAATTTTGCCAATCTCTCAACCGATCAGATTGAAATCCATCCATTAAAATGGACCAATGTGCATTCATATAAAGCTTTAAATGCATATCGAGATCTAAATTACGACTATATTGCATGTCATAGTTATCTAAGGGAGTGTTTGAAATGAGTCGCCTATTTCTTCTGATGTTTTTCCTGCTCCAGAGCCTTATTTGGGGATTTGAAAGGGACTATTCTATGGTCTTTGTGCACATTGGTGATACGCTCCCTACATACTTGCCTACAGCCCTTAATCAAGCTGCGACTTTTAATCCCGATGCGGATTTAATCCTTGTTGCAAATCAGCAGGCCGTTGAAAAAGCGAAAAACACTCTTACAATGCATGACAACTTTACTATTGTGACATGTGAGGACCTTAAAAAATCCCAAGAACACACGTTTTTTCAGCTCATTCCTTCTTTAGATAGGAGATATCGCGGTGGTTTTTGGCATTTTGCTGTTGAGCGTTTTTTTTACATCGAAGATCTTATGCGCAAGTACCAACTGAAACATGTCTTTCATATGGAATCTGACGTGATGGTGTATTTCGATCTATCTGAGATTCTACCAGTAATGGAAAAAGAATACCCTGGAATTGCGGCAACACTTGATAATGACGAACGGGCAATTGCGGGATTTATCTATTTTAACAATCAAAAAGTCGCACGCTCCCTAATTTCATTCATGCTGATGAGCTCGAACAAAAAATTGAATGATATGGAGCTGATAGCTTTATATAAGCAATCCAATGAAGGACACAATCTCAGACACCTGCCAATTATTCCGCCAAGTTACGCTTCAAAATATCCTCTTCAAAGTCCCATGGGGCATCAAGTTGTAGATAAAGGGGTTTTTTCAAATAATTTCACTGAGTTTAATTCCATCTTTGATGCCGCAGCTATTGGTCAATACTTAGGGGGGATTGATCCAAGAAATGGGCCGTCAGCACCAGGATTCATCAATGAAAGTGCTATTTTCAACCCCGGTCATTTCGAATATGTTTGGAAAAAAGATCACAAAGGGAGACAGATTCCCTATCTTAAATTTGAAAAAGAGCTTGTTCGCATCAATAATTTACACATTCATTCGAAGCTTCTAGAAAGTTTTTCTTCACTCTCTCAATCGCATGTAGCCAATAGTCGAGAGTGAGCTTTTCATAGTTCCATGCCTTATCAGACGTTTTAAGATAAACCTCTTCCAGTTTTTCGGGTGAAATTTCATCCCATGAATCAATTAAATACACAGGAAGATCTTCGAACAAGGCATCACTAGAGGAATGTTTTACAATAGGAATGCGCTTTAAATAAAGCGTCTCCCAAGTGCGATGACAATCCAATCCAGTTCCTTCGGGGCTGAGGATGAATTTAGAGCGGAGAATGTCATTCAGATATTCTAAGAAAAGACGCTTATTTGCATGATGACAGTATGGTTTGTCCTTAAATTTTTCGATCACCATGCCCCGTTCAACAGGATTTGTTGCAAGATTCACATTTAAATAAAGAAGTACACTGGGAGTGATGTTTCGAGGGAATTTAACAAATGAAGCGATCACTTCAGCTGTTTTTCCTCTATTATAGCGATTCTCAAGTCCAATGGGGATCGGGTGAAGTTTTTCATGACAATAATTTGTGACATTTTGCCCAAACCACGCGATGATCTTAGGGTCATCTAATAGAAAGCTGTATGCGCCTGGAATTCTTTGATCCGCGTTGTGTGTGATGAGAATATATGGGTGTGTGATCTGAGGATGGATTTTTTTTGCAAATTCACAGATAAGATCTGCTTTTACAAAGACTGTACTTCCAGCCAAGACCTGAGCAGGACTCATTTCCTTCGATGTTTCATCGTAAAGATGATCAGCGTAGTCTCGAAATCCATCGCCTGTAATATATGGGGGGAGTGGCTCCCGATCATGACTCCAAAGAGCTGGAACACATAAGATCAATAGAAAAATTTGTTTAAAACGCATGGAATCCCTTCGTGGACGTATTTTTGAAATCATGCTATCATATTGTTAAAAACTGGGGAAGTGCGTGAAATCTAAATATGATCATATCGCTGTCGAAAAGAAGTGGCAGAAGGTCTGGAAAGAGAAAAAACTTTTTAAAGCTGAAATTGATTCTTCAAAACCTAAATACTACATTCTCGATATGTTTCCCTACCCTTCAGGTGCTGGCTTGCATGTGGGTCACGTCACAGGCTATACAGCCACCGATATTCTAGCCCGATATAAACGGCAAAAAGGATTTAACGTCTTGCATCCCATCGGTTGGGATAGTTTTGGACTTCCAGCAGAACAATACGCAGTGCGTACAGGAACGCACCCAGCTGTGACCACTGAAAAAAACATCCAAACCTACCACAGACAGCTCACATCGCTCGGATTTAGTTACGATTGGGATCGGGAACTTGCGACAAGCGATCCAAAGTATTACAAATGGACTCAATGGATTTTTACAAAACTCTACGAACAAGGATTAGCGTATGAAGCTGAAATCCTTGTCAATTTTTGTCCCGCACTTGGAACCGTTTTAGCCAATGAAGAAGTTGACGATGGGAAATCAAAAGAAGGGGGCTATCCCGTAGAAAGACGCCCACTTCGGCAGTGGGTATTAAAGATTACCGCGTATGCAGAGCGCCTTTTGAATGATCTTGATCTTCTAGACTGGCCCGATTACCTCAAACGGTTGCAACGCAATTGGATTGGCAAAAGTGAGGGTGTCAAAATCACATTCAATGAGACCAAGACAAATGAGCCCATCACCGTATTTACAACGCGTGGGGATACGCTCTATGGCACAACCTTTCTCGTTTTATCACCAGAACATCCTTTAGTAGACAAAATCACAACAGCAGACCAGAAAAAAGCCGTCAAAGCCTACCAAGTAGAAACCTCCCAAAAAAGCGATCTAGAGCGGACTGAGCTGAGCAAAATAAAAACAGGGATTCCAACCGGAGCGTATGCCCGCAATCCCATCAGCGGAAAGGAAATTCCCGTTTGGGTTGCCGATTATGTCCTTATGGGCTATGGAACAGGCGCCGTCATGGGCGTTCCCTCAAATGATGAGCGGGATTTCGAATTTGTTCAGAAATATGACCTTCCAATCATCGAAGTCTACGAAGATGAAAAGCTGATTAACAGTGAGCAATTTAATGGTCTCGGTGTTCCTGATGCCAAAGAAGCCATTACGATCTGGCTTGAAGAAAATAAATGTGGCGAAAGAACCATTATATATAAACTCAGAGATTGGCTCTTTTCTAGACAGCGTTATTGGGGAGAACCCTTTCCTATTCTCCATTTTGAAGATGGTAGTAAACGTGTCCTCGGACTCGATGAACTTCCACTTACACCACCGGAGCTGACCGACTACAAGCCCTCTGGTGATGGAAACAGTCCACTTGCGAAAGTTCGCGATTGGGTTGAAATCACTGACCCCAAAACAGGTAGGAAAGCCCTCCGAGAAACCAATACCATGCCGCAATGGGCAGGCTCTTGTTGGTATTACCTTCGCTTCGTGGATCCGCACAATGACCATGAGGCCTGGTCAAAAGAGGCTGAAAAGTATTGGCTGCCAGTGGACATGTATGTCGGCGGTGTCGAACACGCAGTGTTGCACCTTCTCTACGCCCGCTTCTGGCACAAGGTCTTGTACGATCTAAAACTCGTTTCTACCATCGAACCCTTTCAAACTCTCCGTAATCAAGGTCTTGTCACAGCACCTTCCTATAAAAAATCTGGTGGCGGCTATGTCGATCCCGATCAAGTCAAAGAAAAAGATCATAAACACTTCGATAAAAAGACAGGGGAGGAGGTTGAAACGCTCGTTGAAAAGATGTCAAAATCCAAACTCAATGGCGTCACACCCGACCTGCTCGTCGAAGAAATTGGTGCAGATAGCGTACGTCTCTATGAAATGTTTATGGGACCATTTGATAAAGAGAAATTGTGGAATAGCCAGGCAGTAAGTGGCTGTCGACGGTTTTTAGATCGTTTTTATTCCCTATTTACCTCACCCAAGGTAAGTGATGAAGAAAATCTAGCGGCATTAAAACTTGGCACAAGACTCATTAATGATGTGCAAAAAGACATCGAAGGGCTTTATTTCAACACTGCCATAGCGAAGATGATGGAATTCATAAATGACCTGACCAAGCTCGATGCCTATCCTAAAAAAGTTCTGAAAATGGCTGTACAAGCACTTTCCCCATTTGCTCCACACCTTGCTGAAGAGTGTTGGGAACTTCTTGGCGAAAAAGAGCTTTTGACATTCGCACCCTATCCTGACATCGACCCCACACTTCTCACAGATGACAATGTCACATTTATCGTGCAAATCAATGGGAAGTTAAGAGGCAAATGGGAGCTCCCCATAGGACAATCCAAAGAAGATCTTCTTACCTTTATCAGAACGCAGCCAAAGCTTGAGAGTTATCTGCAGGGAGAAATCGTTAAAGTCATTTTTGTACCCGATAAACTCATCAATCTCGTAGTAAAATGATCTACAATCTTCTCTTAATCCTTGGAACTCTTCTTTTCCTTCCAAGGATGCTCTATCTCTACTTTAGCTGTGGGAAGTATTCGGAAAATTTCCTCTACCGCCTCGGATTGAAAATTCCTGCCATTCCAAAAAATCCTGCCGAAAAACGTTTTTGGTTCCACGCAGCCTCAGTGGGTGAAGTTAAAGCGTTGCGGCCACTTGTCTCTCTCATCGCACAAAAACATCCAGAAGCCTTTATCCTAATTTCAACAGTCACTGAAACAGGGCAACACGAAGCTAAAAGAATCTATCCAAATCACCACACGACCTACCTTCCTCTCGATCTTTCATTTATCATGAAACGTTTCATAAAAAAGATTGCACCTACCCATCTAATCATCGCTGAAAATGACCTCTGGCTCAATCTCCTAAAATGCGAGGCGAAAATTCATCTCGTCAACGGAAAAATCTCAGAAAAATCTTACCTCCGCTACCGAAAATTCCCTTTCTACGCAAAAAAAATCTTTAGCAATATCGATACATTTTCCCTGCAAGATGAGATTTACCAAAAACGGTTTCTTTCTCTTGGAGTGCCCAAAGAAAAAATGGTCATTTCGGGGAACTTAAAATATGATTATGCCTTAGAGGCGCCTTGCGAAAAAGAAAATGCGGTGATTTTTGCCTCAACCCATGAAGGGGAAGAGACACTTGCAATAGAAGTTATGAAAGAGATTTGGAAAGAATATCCCAACCTTAAAGCCTATATCGCACCCAGACATCCAGAAAGATTTGAAACCGTTTCTAAAATGATCCACGATAAAAGGATCATTCTCATCAATCAGATGGGAGTTTTGCCGACATATTTTCAAAAAGCACCCCTTGCCATTATGGGAGGGAGTTTCGTGTCTCATATTGGGGGGCATGATATCATTGAGCCGATACGTTTTGGAGCCTGTCCACTTTTTGGCCCGCATATGCATAACCAACAGCATCTAGCCAAAATTACAACCGACTACAGCTCAGGTCTTCAAACCCCAAAAGAAACACTTTCAAAACACATTATAAATCTCTTGAAAAACCCTTCACTTCTAACAGAAATGCAGAAGAGAGGCAGAGAGATGTTAGAGCAATTTAGAGGAGCGGCCGCGAGATCTTGGAAACAAATAAAAAGTTGTGAATAAATCGATTTGTTACTATACTCTCCATTTAATTTATCGCGGGGTGGAGCAGTGGTTAGCTCGTCGGGCTCATAACCCGAAGGCCGGAGGTTCGAATCCTTCCCCCGCTATTTTTTATTGGGCGGTATAGCTCAGCTGGTAGAGCATCGGAATCATAATCCGCAGGTCCTTGGTTCGAGTCCAAGTGCCGCTAATTCTTCTGAAAATGCGGGTCATCTTCGCGCCCACCAATGATCACTGGACCATGATCATCATGAAATTCATTTTGATTTTTCACATATTCCTGAAGTTCTTTGATTTTTTCGACCTTCTCATCTTCCGAAATATTCTTATCATTGATCTGTTTCAGTAGTTCCTGGATTGACATTCAGACTCCATCACTTGTTTTATTTCACAATAAGTTGAGGGTGGAATTAGCGCAATCGTAGAGTGTTAAAAAAATAGCGGAGAATTTGGGAAAAGGTAAACGGAGGTTTTGCATCTTTCAAGCAATCAGCGTTGATGCGATAGAGCATTTTTTGCTTCCATGAAAAATTAACTGCATTGCCAATCCGCATCACATATTTGTAATGTCGATTTGCGATCCGTTTTGCGTCTTTTGAAAACCTGCCGAATGGGAAAATAAAGGTTGTGATCTCTTTCTCAAGATGCTTTTCTAGAATCTGCTTTGAGGTGATGATTTCATCCTCTAGTGAGATGCCTTCGTGAGATAGATCAGCATGTGTCATGCTATGACAGGCACATTCTACATGGCCTGAATTTACCATTTCTTTTATTTCAGCCCGTGAGCAGAAAGCTTCTGAAGGGCCATCGAATGTTGTTTTCATCAAAAGGCGTTCCTGACTTGTAAGCAGCGTCTCTTCGGGAACCAATTTGGCAACGACGCCGAGAACAGCGCGTAGATCTAACTTTTTTAGCAGGGGATAGACCTGATCATAAAAATCAAAGGTCGCATCATCAAAGGTAAGACATACACCTGTCGAAGAGTTTCCAGGGAGGATCGTCTGATAATTTTTTTTCAGATAGGAGAGATGCTGATAGAGCATCTCTGGAGTGTTGGCATATTTTCCTTCACCAACTCTATGATAGAGAAGAATTCTTAGCATTGAGCTCGCAGAGTTTTAAATATTTATAATAGGCCGTCTGGGCGTTGTAAACTGAAATGATATACCCTTCCTTTCCATCAAAAATGCCTCTCTTTAATAGGTAACTCTTAATAAAGGCAAAAAAGCCATGGGTGAGGGCCTTGGAGAAGGACGACTTCTTCTTTCCAATATTTTGCTCTGCAAAAAGTGTCGTGTAAAATTCCATCTTTCTTAAAAAATCTGACATGGTTCGGTAGGAGTAGTGAAAGATAGGGGAGTTCAGTTTTACCTCTTGTAGCTCCTTTATAAGGATCTTCTCGTGGACAGCATCTTCTGAAAAGCGTGTTTTTTCTTTATGGAAAAGGCGGATATGACGATCTGGGTACCAGCCGCAACCTTTGATCCATTTTCCTTTGAAATAATTATGAAAGGGAATGGAATAAAGGCATTTTGGATCGAGTTTTAGATTGAGAATTTCATCTTTCAAGTCCTCCGAGAGGACTTCATCTGCATCTAGGGACAAGATCCAGGAGTTTGAAGCATAAGAAATCGCTAGGTTGTGGAGCGGCCCAAAACCAATAAAGGGGCTTGTCTTAATTGTCACATTCTTGAATTTCTTGCCAATTTCCAAGGTGTTATCACTCGATCCTGTGTCGAGAAGGATCACCTCATCAAAGTCCCGAACAGATGTGAGAACTTTTTCCAGTGTATCTTCACTTTGCTTTGTAAGAATCGTAACGCTTACCATAAGAATCTTTGAAAGACCTCTCTAATTTGATACAAATCTTCTTCGGAAAACCCGTCATAGCTATTTAGAAACTCATAATATGTACTAAGGACAGCTGAACGACCTTCTGGAATTTGATCTAAACTTTTCTTTGCATCGGCAAATTTCTTTAAGCTGCATTCAGCAAAGGCTTTTGAAGCTAAAGCCATGCAGAGTAATTGTCGTGAAGGGCGAGATTCTATGAAGTAATTGAATTCAGAAATCGCATCTTCGTATTCTCCGCTCTTTAATAATTCTCCCGCTTGTGCATAGATACTCATTATATCATCTATTTGCTCAACATTCTTCTGGTTTTTTGTCGCTGTAAGTGCGCCGACAACACGGATATGATGAAGAAAGTCCTTACTTGTTGGAGGAGATGAAAGATGAGTTTTTGGAAAATAAAATTCTAATATAATAGCTGACATAAATGCGGTGATAATGAGTATACTCAAATTATCAATTCTCATCAATAAATTTTCCTTTTGAAAATCAACCTGATGGGATATATTATATAGGTTTTGATAAGGAGTTATAGATCGTATGAAAATGGGATATACTTTTGATGATGTTGCTCTAGTCCCGCAATTTAATAATGTGCCATCGCGTACTGAACCGAGTCTGGAAACCTGGCTTACTCGCAACTGCAAAATGGGAATGCCGCTTCTTTGCGCCAATATGGATACGACAATCTGTGATGAGCTTGCGGACATTTTGCTAGAAGAAGGGTCCTTTCCCATCTATCATCGCTTTTCTCCTCTTGAAGAGCAGAAGAAATGGGTGAAAAAATATAAGAACAAAACATACCTTTCCTGTGGAATTGGGGACAAGAAGCTCTCTGAAATACGTGAACTCCTCGATTTAGGAGCGATTGGTGTGTGTATCGATGTGGCACATGGCCATTCTGATCGGATGATAAAGTTTATCTCCCAACTAAAGAAAACTCATCCTGATAAACAAGTCATCGCTGGAAATGTCTGTACGCCCATGGCTTATCATGACCTTGTCAATGCTGGTGCAGATGCTGTGAAGGTGGGTGTTGGTCCTGGATCGGCTTGTACCACACGCGTTGTGACAGGGTTTGGTGTGCCTCAGTTTAGTGCGATTTACGAATGCTCTTTGATCGCTGAAAAATTGCGCGTTCCACTCATTGCTGATGGAGGCATTCGCACGAGTCGCGATGTGGTTTTGGCACTTGCAGCAGGAGCAAGCAGTGTCATGATAGGGAAACTTTTTGCTCTAACAAATGAAAGTGCAGCTCCAAAGAGGGAATCTGATCGTGGGCGTCCAGTTCTTGAGGCTAAATTCAGAGGGCAAGCAAGTGAAGATTTTCAAAATGACTGGTATGGGGGCTTAAAATCTAAAACAGTCGCAGAGGGGATCGATTTTTGGGCGCCTGTTAGTGGTTCAGCAAAATCTTTGATTGATTTGCTTCTAGGTGGGATTCGTAGTGGAATGACATATGGCGGGGCGCGTAATATCAAAGAATTGCAGCGCAAAGCAGAATTTCGAGAAGTCTCCGCAGCATATCAAATGGAAAGTAAGCCAAGGAAGGAAACTGAATGACGGTCAAAAAACATCAAAGTCTTGGCTTTTGGATGCTGACAGCCCTTGTTGTTGGGAATATGATTGGCTCTGGGATTTTTCTGTTACCCGCAGCGCTAGCCCATTTTGGGACCATTACAATCTATAGTTGGATTTTAACGGCCATTGGAGCGACGTTCTTAGCACTTGTTTTTGCTAAATTAAGCTCGCTATTCCCAAAAACAGGGGGGCCCTATATTTATTGCCGTAAAGGGTTTGGTGATTTTATTGGCTTTCAGGTCGCCTATAATTATTGGATCTATATGTGGGTTGGAAATGCCGCGATTGCGGTCGCTTTTACAGGTTATCTGAGCGCATTTTTTCCAGAGCTTGTCCAAAATAATCTTGTGGCATTTTTTGTCACAGCAGGGATGATTTGGCTAGTTACTCTAATCAATCTTTATGGCGTCCGTTTCGCTGGAATTGTGCAGCTTGTTCTAACCATCCTAAAACTTGTGCCACTTCTTCTGATCACATTCATTGCAATCTTCTATATTAGAAGTGATAACTTGATGGAATTTAATCTCAGCGGTAGGTCTAACTTTTCTGCAATCTCAGGAGGTGCGATGCTCACGCTTTGGGCCTTCTTAGGACTAGAATCAGCCTCTGTTCCTGCAGATGAGGTCAAAAATCCAAAGCAGACGATTCCGCGTGCTACAATTGTTGGAACGCTCATTGTTGCTGTCATTTATATTGTAAGTACCATTGCCATCTTTGGCGTCATTCCTGCAAGCGTACTTGCTAAATCTTCTGCACCCTATGCTGATTTAGCAGAACAGATTTTAGGTCCATGGGGACGCTATTTTATGGCAGGAGGGGCTGTTATTTCTTGTGTTGGAGCCCTAAATGGATGGATTCTTCTGCAAGCCCAAATTCCACTCGCTGCTGCTAAAGATGACCTTTTCCCAAGACACTTTTCTAAATTATCAAAGAGGGGTACCCCAGCTTTTGGACTTATCCTTTCTTCGTGTTTAGTCACACTTGTCCTCATCTTGAATTTTCAAAAAAATCTCGTTGAGCAATTCACATTTATCATTCTCCTAGCAACACTTGCGGCGATTGTCGCCTACCTTTACACAACGATGGCGGAATACCTCATCTTTGCAAAGCATCGTGAAACGTTTGAGAAGAAAGAAATTGTCCGCTCCTTAATCATTGCAGGGCTCGGTTTTGTCTACGCTTACTGGGCACTAATCAGTGCTGGAAAAGATGTTGTCTTCTATGGATCTATTCTTCTCTTCTCAAGTTTACCAATTTATGCTTGGATGATCTGGTCACATTCCAAAAGAGTCGATCATGCCCTATAAAAAGATCTATGATCCCATTCACCAATTTATTTACATCAACGAATTGGAAAATGAGCTGATCGATTCGATTCCTTTTAGGCGCCTTCAATCCATTCATCAACTCGGTGTTGCCTATCTCGTCTATCCTGGCGCGACACACACCCGTTTTGAACATTCACTCGGCACAATGGAAATCGCCTCCCGCATCTATGATCAAATCACAAGCTCCCTCGAACTTCTTGGAAATCTAGATAACTTCGATATTCCAGCGCAGGGTTCTTTTGACGACCTCTATTTCCGAAAAATTGTCCGCCTCGCAGCATTATGCCATGATATGGGGCACCTTCCATTTTCACATGCTGCTGAAAAAGCACTTCTTGGAGACAACGGTCATGAACACTGGACGTTAAAAATCATCCATAGCCGCTACTTAGAACCTATCTGGAGAAAATTACAGCTCGAGTGTGTTTCACATGGAAAAGATTGTGATGTGACAGCAGATGTGACCAAAATAGCTCTTGGAGAAGCAAAACTCAAACAGCTGGATGGAGAGTACCTCGATACGCCTCTTACCCCATGGGAAAAAATCTTATCAGAGATCATTACCAACAACTTTTTTGGTGCTGATCGGATCGACTATCTCTTGCGTGATGCAAAATATAGCGGACTTGCTTATGGAAGTTTTGATTATGACCAGCTTATTACTACGCTGCGTATCCTTCCTTCCTTCGATGGAAAGAGGATGGTCCTTGGCGCAACTGAAAACGGGATAGAATCGTGTGAGTCACTTCTTTTGGCCCGTTATTTTATGCATAAGCGCATCTATCAATACGAGAGTACAAAAGCTTACAATTTTCATCTTCAAAGGTTCATGCACACTGTTTATGCCGATCATCCCATGCTGTATGACATTGAACCCTATCTAACGATGACAGATCATGAAGTGATGCTTGATATCAAAAATGCAGCGAAAGATAGCTCTCACCAGGCACATCTTGATGCACAAACACTGCTCATGCAACGCCCCCGTTTTGTCGCCATTCCAATTAAAGAAAAAACGCCTCTCAAACTCGACATTCCAGAGCATTGCATCGCGTGGGATCTTGCAGAGGCCCCAAAAAGCGAACTCTCTCTTGCCTTTCCAGTACTTAGAAAATTTGGAAACATTGAAGAGGGGAGAAACCTCTCTCAAATCTCTATTCCATCAGAGGCGCGTAGTTGGATCTACACCGATTCAAAATATGAATTACCACTGAGACAGCATTTGAAACTATCCATGTAAGCGTGATATAGTTTTCGCTAAGATGATCAGAGAAAAATGTCTAGCTATCAAAGAAGAGCTATTAAGCTACAGTCGCGCTGAAAAATTATTTATTGTTTTCGCCATGTTATGCGGCTTTTGTATCACATCAGAATATGCTGTGACGAAAGTTGCTGCAAATTCTATTTTTATTACGGCATTTGGCGTCAAATTTTTTCCATATGCTTGGCTGGCTGTCGTTCCTTTAAATCTACTTATCGTCTACCTCTATAACCGTTTTGTTCCTAAAATCGGTTGTTTACGCATGCTGATTTTCACGACACTAATCACAGCGACAATCAACGTTTTTGGCGCATTTTTCGCCAAAGATGTCAAATTTCTCCCTTTTCTTCTCTACGTTTGGAAGGATATCTATATTCTTCTCATGCTCCAGCAGCTTTGGTCGGTCATTCACGCCAAAATCCCCCTTAAAAAAGCAAAATATCTTTATGGCATTATCTTTGGGGTTGGAGGGCTAGGATCTGTCTTTGGAAGTCTATTGCCGGGATTATTTGCTGTGAGATTTGGTTCAGAACATCTTCTATTATATACCGTTCCTATCTATGCCATCCTAATTGTTTTCTATCACTATGCCTTAAAATATGCCGATCTAGGAAAGGGGAGTGAAATCTTTAATGCCATGCGCATTAATACCGGCAAGGCGACACAAGGGCTGCAACTTATCAAACGCTCCCGCAATCTCAAATTTATCCTCCTAATCGTCATTTTTATGCAAGTGACCTCAACACTGATTGATTTTCAATTCAATGCCCATCTCGAGATCCGTTTTCCTGACCAAGATCTTCGCTCACAATTTTATGGACGCCTTTTTAGCATCATTAATTTTGGTAATCTCTTCTTGCAATTTGTTGGGAGCTATCTTCTTGTAGAACTGCTTGGACTTCGAAAAAGTCACTTCCTCCTCCCTGCGATCCTTTGCATCAATGCCATCGGCTCCCTTTGTTTCCCACTTTTCGGTGTCATCGCATATTCATTTGCAGTGATTAAAGCCTTTGATTATTCTGTCTTTGGAATCATAAAAGAGATGCTCTATATCCCTCTAAAGGTTGATGAAAAGTTCAAAGCCAAATCGATTATCGATATCTTTTCTTATCGAACGAGTAAAGCATTTGCATCGTTTCTTATCATTTCAATTAGCAGCTTGAGCCTACTTAGGTTTTGTCCACTTATCCTCTTTTTAATGTGGCTTCTAGCCGTTGTTTTCCTCTTCCGCACCTCTGAAGCACCCGAAAAAATTACAACATTGGGTTAAAATCTTCCTTCTGGTAAAAGGGGGTGATGAAACGCTTTAATATTTGTCCAAAGACGAAACAACTCACAACCACGCTCGATGCCCAGAGTATCCTCCATGATCCTATCCTAAATAAGGGAACAGGCTTTTCAAATGAAGAGCGGGATGAACTCGGTTTACATGGGCTTTTACCAACACATACATCAACACTTCATGAGCAAGTCAAAAGACGTTATAAAAACTTCTCAGAAAAGCCAGATGACATCTCTAAATACATGTTTCTTTCTGCACTGCAAGATCGCAATGAGACCCTATTTTATAAGCTAGTTTCAGAAAATGCCGAAGAGATGCTTCCCTATATCTACACACCAACCGTTGGTGACGCCTCATCTGACTACAGTTACCTGTATAATCAGAATCGGGGGATTTACATTCCTTATTCCTTAAAAGATCGCATACCAGAGATCATCAATAATTTCCCAAAATCAGATGTTGACGTGATCGTTGTCACCGATGGAAGTCGCATTTTAGGACTTGGAGATTTAGGCATTGGTGGCATGGCCATTCCTGTCGGTAAACTCTCACTCTATACCACATTTGGAGGGATCCATCCCGGAAAAACGCTCCCTATCCTTCTCGATGTCGGCACCAACAATCCAAGGCTCTTAAACGATCCTCTCTATCTCGGTTGGCGCAATAAACGCATTGAACAGGAAGAATATGAAGAATTCATGGATCTCTTCATCCAAGCAGTAAAAACGAGATATCCAGAAGTGCTTCTTCAGTGGGAAGATTTCCAAAAACCCTATGCACGACTCTTTCTTGATCGATATCAAGATCAAATTTGTTCATTTAACGATGACATTCAAGGGACAGCTGCCGTGGCACTCTCTGCGATCCTCTCTGCCATGAAAGCAACCAATAGGAAACTCGAAGCGCAACAAATTGTCATCTTTGGAGGAGGATCAGCTGGGCTCGGCATCGCACAAATGATCGTCGATAAAATGATGAAAAAAGGACTCTCCGAAGAAGAAGCCATCAAACACATCTACGTTATCGATCGTAACGGCCTTATTCATCTCGGACTTGATTCTATCGAACCAACGCAAAGGAAGTTTGCAAAACGCGCTCTACCAGGAAAAGTCTTTCTTCCTGAAACCATCCGCAAAGTCAAACCCTCCATTCTCATTGGCGTGTCAGCACAACCCGGTGCCTTTACTGAAGAAGTGATTGAAGCCATGGCTAAATCCGATGAAAAGCCCCTCATCTTCCCCCTTTCAAATCCCACATCCAAAGCAGAAGCCACACCAGAAGCGATTATCAGGGGAACCGAGGGGAGAGCGATCGTTGCCACCGGAAGTCCCTTCCCACCCGTAACCTATCAAGGGAAAACCTATCAGATTGGGCAATGTAACAACGTTTATATCTTCCCAGGACTCGGACTTGGAGCCATTACAGCAAAAACAAAACGCGTAACGAATCAAATGTTTTACATTGCAGCAGATATTCTCAGCAATCACAGCCCGTATCTTCACAACCCCACAGCATCAATTTTTCCAAGCCTCAATGATCTGCGTAATATCTCGAAAAAGATTGCCATCGCAACCGTTAAAGAAGTTCTCCAAGATGGCCTACAAAGACGTACCATAGACAATCCACAAGTCGCTGTAACCGATGAAATGTGGACACCCACCTACCAGCCCCTTACAAGACCCTTACCCTAAAATTTTACTGTTCATTACAATTTACTGTTCATTATTTACTGAACAGCCTCAAACTAAAAATCTTTGCATAAATGTTAAGCTCATGTTAAGATTGCCGCCATGAACAAAGATTTTCAGCAATCTGCCTCTCGAATAAATTACTTATTCAGTGATAAGGGAGCAGACCTGGCGCTTTGTTTTATCGCCGCGCGTCATCAAACGATACGGAATTTCCCGCGACAAAAATGCCTCCAACTTCACATTTTAAAGCTCACTAGCTATCTCCGCAAAATGAAGACTCAAAATAACCTGCAGAAAAAAAGCATTTCAAAAGGAAGCAAAACAACGGAAGCATACGCATGCTGCAGCTGGGAAGATTTCAAGCTATTACCCTATGAGCAGTTCCATTTAAATCGCAAATTAAACCCTAAAAGAATCTCAGGCTGGAGTGTATCTAAGCCACAATCCATTGCTCGAGATTTTGAAAAAATAATCAAGAAGCTGAGTGAAAGTAGGGGGAGTGAAAAGCATTTGATCACCCTTGTTCCTCTCGATACAGCTCCCATAGAAGAAGATCACAATAAAAAACTGATGGAAGAATGGATGGCTATACGGAATCAAAAACCCGAAAGGCATTTCCATCTCACACGCATTATCGATTACTTCGTGAAATAATCACGTTGCAAAGATCATGGTCATCCCTGCTGCAAATAACACGACCGCAAAGATCTTTTTGATCCACTTTGTCGGTAAATAATGGGTTAGTTTTACGCCAAGTGGGGCGCAGCAGAAGCTAACGATTGCAATTGTAATAAAAGCAGGAAAATATATAAAGCCCATCGAATCGGAATATGTAAACGATGTTCCGACACTAAAGATGAAAAATGCAATCGCACCGATTAAGATGTTAGCAAAACTCATTACAGATGCCGTCCCGATGGCTTTTTTCAAGCGCACATGAAAAGCTGTGAGTGTTGGAACGACGAAAATTCCACCGCCTATTCCAAGTGAAATAGATAAAAAACTAACCCCAAGACCAATCGCCATAAGAATAGATGTATGGGGAAGTCGCACCTCACCTGTGATATCTTTGGGTTTTGTGAAAAAAATGCGAAGTGCAATCAAAATGACAAAAATCCCAAAATAGATCTTTAGAAAATGACTCGGTAACATTTTTGCGACTAAGGCTCCGATGATTGCACCGATAATAGCTCCTGGAAAGAGCTTTTTTGCAATGCGAATCTCAACATTTTTACGACGAAGGTGATTGAAAGAAGAGGAGAGCGCACAAAAAATCATTGAGGCAAGGGATGTTCCAACCGCCATATGCATGATTTCTTCAGAAGGCATTCCGATCAAAGTAAAAGTCAAAACAAGACCGGGGATTGTGACAAGCCCACCACCTATCCCAAGCAACCCAGCAAGAATACCGGCTAGAGCTCCAATAATGATAAACGCTATAATGCTCACAGCTCACTCCTTGAGGGAATGGAATCCATTGCACCTTCTTTTGTCACACATTTTGCTGCAGCGTGCATAGCTGTCTGTAAACATACTTCAATCGGCCTTTCTTGCGTCTTTTCAGCAAGGAAATAGCCAATAAAAGTATCCCCAGCTGCCGTGGTATCGACAACCTGCACCTTTTCAGCAGGAAGATGGAGCTCTTTTCCTTCATAAAAATAAGAAGCGCCTTCACTTCCTGTTGTCAGTAAAATTTCAGCATGGGGATATTTTTCCCCCAAAATTTTCAAGATCGCCCCTTGATCTTTAGTTCCAGCAAGCGCACACCCTTCCGTTTCGTTGACAATAAGCACCGAAACACACTCTAAAGGGTAATCCAAAACTTTGCTGTCCATTGGAGCTGGGTTAAAACACACCTTCAGCCCCTTTTCATGACCCATTTTGATCAGCATATCCATTAAATTGATTTCGTTTTGCAATAGGAGGTAATCACCCTCGTTAAAAGCAGCAAAGGCCTTCTCAATTTCAGATTTTTCGATTTCTTTATTCGTTCCAGGGTAGAGGATAATCGCATTTTGTCCTTCTTTATCTACCTGGATCATCGCGTGCCCATTGGAATTTTTTCCTTCGATCACATGGGTAACATCCACACCATAGTGGTGCAGCTTTTCCTTTAGCCAAAGGCCATCATGCCCAACTTTTCCCGCATGAAAAACCTCTGCACCCGCTTTAGCTAGTGCAACCGATTGGTTAGCACCTTTTCCACCAGCAAATTGCTCTAGAGAAATACTCTGGAGCGTTTCTCCAGGACGAACAAAGTGGGGCACCTTGTAAACAAAATCAATATTGAGCGAACCAAAATTCAAAATTTTTTTCATATCTCCATCTTATGGAGTTTCTTCTTTCAGTAAAGTGAAATTTTTTGATATGAATTAGAAAAAGAGGGAAATTATTATGTTAAAAAAACTCACTGCTTTTTTTCTGCTTTGTTTTTCATGTTTAAATGCTGTTACTACACAACTGATTATTGATACAGATGTTGATATGGATGACATGATGGCCATTCTCTATCTCTTAAAGCGGCCTGATATTGCCATCAAAGCGATAACAACAGCTGGGGATGGAATGTCCCATTATAAATATGGCGTTCCCAATCTTCAAAACTTGCTTCAGCTGGCTGGTCACCCTAAAATCCCCGTATCTTATGGTGTAAAAAAATCCCTCAGTCCGGCAGGGGAGTTTCCAGCCGCTTGGCGAGCTGCAGTTGACAATGTTGGGGGTATTAAACTTCCAAAGAATCCCAATCCACCCTCCAAACTCTCATCGGCTGATCTCATGATCGATACACTCATCCTAGCCTCCGGAAAAGTCTCCCTGCTATGCATTGCCCCGCTTACAAACCTTGCCATAGCACTCACTAAAAATCCTGCCATCAAAGACAAAATCGAGCGCGTCTATATTATGGGAGGAGCCGTCCATGTTCCAGGAAATATCGTCAACAACCTTGCAGGCTACCAAAATAAAGTGAGCGAATACAACCTTGGACTGGATGCCAAAGCAGCTGAGATGGTTTTCGAGTCAGGCATTCCGATCACTCTTGTTCCGCTCGATGCAACCCGTTTTGTTCCCATTACCCAAGTCTTTTATAAAAAACTTGGAAAAGTCAAAAGGACACCCTCTGCTGATTTTGTCTACCAAATCATCAAGCCCTTTGCAGCATCTCAAAAAGGGGTGCAGGAGTATTTCTGGGATCCCTTAGCAGCTACTCTTATCACTAACCCAGAAATTGGTCGTTATAAAGTCCTGTCACTTAAAGTGAATCAGGTCAAAGGCCCAGAATATGGACAAGTCTACATCTCACCGCAAGGCAATCCCGTTAAAGTCTACTTAAGTGTTGACCCCGAAAAGTTCTATTCACTCTTTTTAAACTCCATCAATAGGCCAAACTAATGTACCTTCCACAATCTTATTTCATCAGCGTCATCTTTATGTTCATCACCATGCTCTGTTGGGGTTCTTGGGCCAATATGACAAAGATCGACAAACGCTGGCGATTTGAGCTTTTCTACTGGGATTACGCTTTCGGAGTGCTTCTCACAACCATCATCCTAGCTCTAACACTTGGATCCCTCGGCACAAGCGGCATGTCCTTCTTTAAGAACCTCACAACCATGAACTTCACCCATCTTCTAAATGCGATCATCTCAGGAGCCATCTTTAACATCGCCAACATCCTTCTCGTTGCAGCCATTACCCTTGCCGGTATGGCCGTAGCCTTTCCCATCGGCATCGGAATCGCCCTTGTCATCGGTACGGTACTTAGTTACTACGTTTCGCCCGTGGGCTCACCCCTATTTATCCTTCTCGGTGTGGTTCTCATCCTAGCCGCCGTCATCCTCGATGCCATCGCGTATAAGCGTGCCACAAAAAAGCTCAGCGTGACAACGAAAGGTATCGTCCTGTCGGTGATCAGCGGCATCCTTATGAGCCTTTTTTATCCACTTATTGCCAAGTCCATGTTTGGATTTAACGGACTGACACCTTACAACGCTGTATTCTTCTTTGCCATTGGACTCAACCTCTGCAATCTCATCGTTCTTCCAATCATCATGAAAAAGCCCCTTATCGGCCTTCCTGTCTCCTTCAAAGAATATCGCATCGCGAGCCCCAAGCAGCATCTGATCGGGCTCATCGGCGGCATCATCTGGTGCGTAGGCATGTCATTCAATCTCATAGCCTCCACACGCGCAGGCCCAGCCATTGCCTATGCCTTTGGGCAGGGGGCAACCCTTATCGCAGCTATCTGGGGCGTGTTTATCTGGCGCGAGTTCAAACACGCCAAGCATGTCAACCGCTTCCTCATAGCCATGTTTGCCTGCTATCTCCTCGGGCTTTTCTTCATCGGCATTGCCAAATTGATCTAGCACTAATTTCACATAAAATTTACATTATTATCTCCAGAAAAACAAAGAAGAAATGTATGAAATTCCATGGAGTGTTTGGTATGGGTAAAGGCGGTGGGTATCAGATCTAAAGTTAATGGCTCATCAAATCATGCATCAAGAATTTTCTTTCAATAGACGTAAATTTTGACCTCACATAGTATCTCCGCAAAAAATCAACTTAAGAGGTTTACATATGGCACTACCAGCAACGCAATTTTTTGGTGAGGTTTTTTCTAAATGGAAAAATGCTGTCGATAAGGTGAATGTAGAGGACATTGTAGAGGAGTATGAGACATCAGGAAAGGAAGCATTATCAAAATTATATCAACTTCGAGATGATGTCATAGAAGTTGCTACGTTTGCTGCAAGAGAAGAATGGCGGTATAATACTGATGACGCAACCTTTTATGAGAGAGAAATAAGAGAATGTAGCAATAAGCTTCGTTTAACTCTCGATACAGTGATTGAAAAGTTACGCGATCATCATTTCCCATCTGGCAAACAGGATAATGAAAAACTCATGTCGATCCTTGCTCAATCTCAAATTCTAAAAGAGCATGTAGAGGCTCTATATCTAAATACTCAAATACCTCAATCTAAAGGTCCCGCTACAAAACTCTTAGAGGAAAAATTATCCGAGCTGTATCTATATATCGAAGAGATGAATCCTGAGGGGATTGTTCATGATTTCCTGCGTTCTACAAGTGCAACTCTTGCTCTATTATGGAACAAGGAGTCTGAGGTTCGCGAAGTTGCAAAATTTGTAGAAAGAGCAGAGTCATCAGATGGTCTGCAAATCTATCGCAATGGCATGCAGGAAAATGCAACTCGCATTCGTTTGAAATTAGAAAGAACCATCAAACCTCTTAAAGGGCATCTAGATGATCTAGGTATCATAGATCGAGAGTTACTCATAGCAAGGGTTTCTCGGGATTGCTATATTAATTATTCAGATCTTTCTAATGCTCTTGATGGAAAACTTGTCCGATTGGATGATCTACTTAAATATGCTATTCGTGAGGTTCAGAAAGGGGAATCTTCTAGCATGCAAAACCGTGATAATCTTTATTATATTGTTTCAAGAAGATGTGAAAATGAAGCTATCCTAACTCCTGCCCAACAAAGTAAGTATGCAACCTTCCTAAGGTTATTTTCTTAGGAAACATCTAGCTAATCATTTCTGACACATTGAGATAGCAAGGGATCTTAGGTGCAAGATCCCTTATTTTTCCTACAAAGGGGAATAACTTTAGCGACTGTATCAACGTCTGATAATTTATGTTATGTTGGGTTCAGACCTGGAAAGAAGCGTGTCATTCACTCCATTATTGAATAAACAGAGTTATAAAGATTGTTGTATGATGTACATCCATAATCATATAATTCACCAAGTGCTGCACGTAGCCAATCCCGCTCTCCAATCTGCTTGTTGATTTTGCTAATTAGATCATCACCATTAAGACCATCAACTCCATCAATAACAGCCTGTTTGTCAAAAAACGCATCAAAAGCCCGCATAACTACGGTTTCTTCGCCAATTTCTTTTGCTGCAGGCAGTATTTCCTGATAATTTTCTAGTATCGCGATTAATTCATCCTCGGTGCCATTGTAATTGTCCAATCGATTTTGAAAGACCGCAAGACCTTGAGCTGTCTCATGGGTTGGTGCGATTTGGATTTGATAACGAAACATAGGCAATATATTGATATTAGGTACTCCATTAACAGACATTTTATTTCTCCTTTATTATTGTTTTTGTATTAGATAAGGTAGTCTTCACCATACTTAACATAAATAGCTACAGCTTCTAATTTCATGATTTTCCCAAATTTATGGGAGAGTTTAGCATAAAATGCAATATTTAGGAATTATTTGAATCTTCGAGGAGGGTTTGTAGATCAAAATAGAAACTAAGCTCTTTCTCTTTGAGTTTGCCGAAGAATTTTTGATCAACTTCTTCAACGAGCGTATTGGCCTTTTCTAGCAGATCTCTCCCCTCTTGGGTTGTCATGAGCTGAAAACTACGGGCATCATGAGGTGCGGTTGTTCGCTCTATGAGCTTGCGTGAGTGGAGGGTCCGTACGACTTGTGAGGTCATCATGGGATCGGTATTGACATGGGATGCTAGTCGGATTTGTGTCACTGCGGCATCGAACGTTTCTAGCCATTCGATTCCTTTTAATAATAGAAATTGGACATGTGTCAGCCCAATCTTTGATAGGACTTCTCTTTGGAGGCGTTGCCAGGAATTACTTGCTTGCCAAAGTGAAAACCCGATGCTTTGTTCATGTATATTGAGTTCTTTGGTCATGGGAGCATTATCCTTTATAGGATTTTAGAAAAGCAAGAATCTTTTTCCACGAGTCTTCATTTGCAAAAGCTGTTGCTTCTGGAGTCCCACCAAGCTCATATAGGGCGTCATTGACTGGGTGAAATGTACAGGAGCGTGTCGTTGGGACGTAGGGTGGTTGAATGGTATGTCCTGCGTGGGGATAGGAAAGATGTTCTCGTTTGATGGATGAGTTCTCCAGACGTTTCATGATGAGATTGCAATAGTGTGTTGAAGGCCACATGGCATCTTCCTCTCCAGAGATGAGCAAAATATCGGCTGTGATTTTTTCTACGGGAATTAGTGCTTTTTCAAAAGCGTTTTGATCTTGCATTCCTTTGAGAAAAAAGGGAGTGATTGAGATGGGAGCTTCTTGTTTAATATTTTGCGCAATTTCTGCTCTTGAAGGAAAAGGTGCGATGGGAAGGGGGGTTCCCTGTAGAGTCCATGAGGGGCGTGTTTCATCGGGTACTCCCCCATATGTAGCTGCACTTGGAACATAAGCTATGATTTTATTGATGGGATAAAGTGTTCCAAGAAGAAGAGCTAACTCCCCTCCTCTTGAGGTTCCCATGAGTGAGACGCCTCTCACTTTAGAATGCTGATTCATGAAGTTGATACTGTTTTCAAAATACTCCAGTGGGATATTTTCAAGACGCTCTGGCAATCCTTCCGTTTTAAAATAAGCAAGGGCTAGTGCTGCAAATCCATGAGATGCAAGGAGTGCTGCGCGCCTCTCATGGAGTCCACCGCTGGAGCCACCGAGAACGATGATTCCAGGAAAGGGTCCGCTACCTTCTGGGATAAAGAGCTTGCCTACGAGGTCATTTGTTAGGGAGTGTATTTCAACGTTTTTGCCGCATTGGTGCTGTTTTATTTGAAGGATAGAGAGGAGTTTTTGGGATGAATAGAGCTTTAAATAGATCGTAAGTGGTGCCAGGCTTTTTTTGTAAAAGAGAGGGAGATGGTTTTGTATGGGCTCCATCGTGGTTAGGGGTGTCATGTCATCTTGAAGATCAAGAACTCCCCTTTCATCTGCAACATAATGGATTGAGGATGCCCAGTTGATGTGGCGTTCATCTGTTGTGGATGAATGTAGAGTGACTTTCTGAAAGGGTTCAAGGTCTACAAACTTAATCATCCAGCGCTGATCGACAAGAATATCTTGTTCGATCACTAACTCACTCCAAGAGGAATTGTAAGTAGTGGCAGCGGTTGTTTGGTCTCTTCTGCTTGAAGATTATAAATCTGTTGCAAGAGAACAAAGGTGCGCTTAGAGGTGATGTCATTATCGGCAATATAAAACCAGCAGTTGCGGTATTTTACGGAAATATACGCATATTTTGGACGGGTATAGCTGCAATGAACTGTAATCAATTCTCCAACCATTTGTGACCAGTCAAAAAGTGAGCCATCTTCATTTTGCGTGCTTGAAACAACACCTTGTTTGATATCCCGATATGGAACTTGAACTCCTAAGCTGAGGTAATACATGCAGCCGAGAACAGAGCGTGGCATCACACCAATCTCCCCTTCCTCGTCATATCCTAGAACCATATTTAGAGAGTAATTCCCATTTTCAGTCGTGCTTCCTTGAAGAAGAGCTGCAAGGTCCTTTGATAATTCATTGTTTTTGGGAAAACGCAGTTGTAGTGTATTCGGAGCGTGCTCGTTACACCCTTCTTCACCTTTATAGCCCACTCCAAGGAGTAATTTCCCTTTTAGCTGTAAACGTCTTAATAGGTCTGTCACCTCGAAAAACTTTTTATATTCTGGAATGTATTCTGGGGTTGGTCCTGAAGCATGTATTGCATTAGGAATATCATCCAAACTTTGAATGGTTACACGAAAAACGCGGTTGATATCCCAGCCGGTAAGGACAAGTTTTTGAATGATTTTAAGGTCGATGGGACGCATAAGCTGTGTAACAAAGGCTCTCCCTTCAAGAGGTGAGTATTGAATTGTCGGTTGATTTTGCCATGAAAAATCTCCACCTAGTGAAGCGGGGTTTTCTTTGGAAAAACCTGGAATGGTTATAAGTGGTGAAAGTTGGCTTCCATAGGTAAATTGTGTTGTTACGCTACTTACATCAAGAAAATAAGGAGTATCGCAGTAACGAAGGCGAACAAGATTTAAAAGCATTTGCTCTGCGCCCGTTGTTTTAATCTCTTGATTATATGCGCTGCGTCCTCCATCTCCGCGAAGTGCAACTCTGCTTGGGACGTGACATCCTGTTAGAAAAAGTGCAAATGTTAAACCGAAAAAAAATCTCTTCATGAAAATGACTATATGTAAATTTTTTGTAAAACCCGAATTCTATAAACTCTATCTAAAGAAGTCAATCTGTAAAAAAAGCAAGCCACCACCGGTAGCTTGCTTAATAAAAAACCGCAACAATTGAAAATCAATTACATCGGCATGAAGCCATTATCCGCAATTACATTCGTAGCTGTTGCTTTAGGAGCAACTGGAGTCGTTGTTGAAGGCTGTGCTTGTTCAGTATCTGAATCCGACATCTCTGCCTGCTCACTCTGACGAGTCAAAGCAGCATCGCTTATCAATTCATAAACTAGCGGTAACGTTGTTTCGTGTGCAAGTTTTACAACATCATTCGCAAGGCGAAGAGCTGACATTCTGACATTGTCATCCGAAGCTACAATTTTATCTAATTGTCCTTGAACATAGAGAGTAATTGTTTCATCTAGTTCGTTAAGAGAGACTTCTCTTGCAAGAGTACCCTCTATCACTTCAACTTGTCCAAAATAGTCAAAGATGTTTAAACTAAGCGCACGGTCAACAGCTTCTTTTCTCTCTCCAGCTTCCAATGCTCTAATTTCTTGTGCAACTTCGTTAGCAAGTACTGTTACTTGAGTAAGAAGTTTGTCAGTCAGTACTGCAACTCTATTTGTAAGTTTACCCTCTGAATCAATCCCATCTGCTTTAAGCATCGAAGCCAATACTGGTAATTTTTCACCAACAATTTGAAGTTTGGTTACTGTTTCAGTCATTGTTGATGCATTTGATGTTGTCAAGATTTCTTGTGCAACTTTGTTGTGGTTGTTCATTCCTGATAATGCTCTAGCTGGTCCTTTTACATCAGCCCATATGTTAATAGCTGCCTGCAGAGGTAATACATTTGATACTGCCATGGTTTTCTCCCGGTTATTTTTTTTTGTTAATTTTTGGTAAAGTGATGGCCAATATATGAAAATGGAGAATTTACATCGAGAACTTTTTTTTTAATTCTAAAAAAATGAAATCTTTGCTCAGACACATCTATGAATCATCTGAATGACAATCTTTATTCAGAGTTTCAAGAAATTCGAATAAGACCTTTTCACCGACATCTCCAACCATTCTTTTAATTTCTCGTACTAATGAATAACATTTCTGATTCCGGTACTCATCTTCTTTCAGTTTTTCGAATTCGGTTTAGAAATATGCTGAAGCTGTCGGATATTTAGTAGGTGTCGACGTCCCAGATGAGTCGATTGGTTAGGATACCTGTCACCCAGATGATGAGGCCGCCCCAGAAGGCGCCCATAAAGGTGTGAATGTGGACTCCATAGGAAATTTCACTGGCAAGCCAAAAGGTAAAGACATTAATCACCAGAAGGAAAGTCCCCAAAGTGAAAATGGTTATGGGTAGGGTAAGAAGCGTTAAGATAGGACGGACGATTGAATTGACAACTCCTAGAATGAGTCCAAAGAATATGGTGTCGGTTAGGTCTTTGACTTCAAGTCCTGGGATGATATGCGCAATAAACACGACAACGATTGTTGTAATGATGACGCGCACGATAAAAAAAAGAAATCTCATTAGGAACAGTTTCATTTGTGCTTCTCAAGTGTAACGTTAATAAGTCCCCCTTTAAGAACTGACTCCATATCCCGTATTGAGAGTTCGTGTTTCACTTTAAAAGTGTGATTCTTAGTTTTATTTGTCACTTCAAGTTCCTCTCCGTTTGCGAGCTGTTTTTTTACATTGTCAATGGCTAAGACATCGTTTTGATCGATGGTGTCATAGTCCTTTTCATTTGCAAAAACGAGTGGAAGGATGCCAAAGTTAATGAGGTTTTTACGGTGGATACGTGCATACCCTTTTGTGATAACGGCTTTTACGCCTAAAAAGCGGGGTGAAATCGCCGCGTGCTCTCGACTTGATCCTTGTCCGTAGTTGGAACCTGCAACGATGAGCGATCCTTCGTTTTGATATTCCATCGCGCGATCGTAGTAGCTTTCATCTACTTGACCAAATGTGAATTTGCTGATCTCAGGAATATTACTTCTGAAGGGTAGTACTTTTGTTCCTGCTGGCAGAATTTCATCTGTGGAGATATTGTTTCCCATTTTAAGAAGGACAGGGCCTTCGATATGATCGGATAGGGAGTTAAATTTCGGCAGGGGCTTAATGTTGGGTCCCATAATGAGTTCTTGCTTTGCTTGTTCTTCTTTGCTAGGTGGTGGGCTGAGTTCATCGACGAGTTCAATTTCTACGGGATGTTTGTATTTTGGATAGGGCATTTTTAGGGTTCTTGGATCTGTGATAACGCCTGTAAGTGCAGAGGCAGTTGCGGTTTCTGGACTGCAAAGATAAACTTGATCTTCTTTCGTTCCTGATCTGCCTGGGAAATTGCGTGGCACTGTGCGCAGGCTAATTTTATTGGTTGCTGGGGCTTGCCCCATGCCGATGCATCCGTTGCATCCTGCTTGGTGAATCCTTCCGCCGGCCCGAATAAGGGACGAGAGGTAGCCAAAGTTGGTGATGTTTTCAAGGACTTGTCTTGAGGAGGGGTTGATATCGAAAGAAACTTGATCTTTGGTCATTTGCCCTTCTACAATCATAGCTGCAATGGCAAAATCTCTCATTCCTGGATTTGCAGAGGATCCAATCATAGCTTGAAAAATTGGTTTTCCTGCAATTTCAGATACGGGAACGACGTTTCCAGGACTGCTTGGACAGGCGATGAGGGGTACGAGTTTTGATAGGTCGATCTCATCATGCTCATCATAGGTGCAACCGGAATCTGCTTTTAATTCTTTCCAGTCCCCTCCCCTTCCGTGAATTGTCATGAAGCGTTTGGTTTCGTCATCTGATGGGAATACGCTTGTCGTCGCACCAAGTTCTGCTCCCATGTTGGTGATTACATGGCGGTCCATTGCAGAGAGCGTACTAACTCCAGGGCCGTAATATTCGATGATTTTTCCAATACCTCCAGCTACATCATGTCGGCGAAGCATTTCTAAGATCACATCTTTTGCACTCACCCAATCTGGGAGTTGACCTGTTAACTTCACGCCCATAATTTTTGGCATCTTGATAATAAAGGGCTGACCTGCAATGGCAAGTGCGACTTCAAGTCCACCTGTTCCAATGGCAAGCATTCCTAAACTTCCACCAGCTGGTGTGTGACTGTCAGATCCAATCATGGTTTTTCCCGGGATGCCGAGCTTTTCCATGTGTACTGGATGGCTAACACCATTGCCTGGGCGGCTAAAGTAAAGACCGAATTTTCGGCACGCGCTCCATAAAAAGAGGTGATCGTCAGGGTTTTTAAAGTCAGTTTGGATTAAATTGTGATCGACATATTGACAGGAGAGTTCTGTTTGTGCAGATTTCAGTCCCATTGCGTCGAGCTCGAGCATCACCATTGTGCCCGTTGCATCTTGCGTTAATGTTTGATCGATTTTAAGAGCGATTTCCTCACCTGGAACCATCTCCCCTGAAACAAGGTGACTTTCGATGAGCTTCTCTGCGACATTTTTTCCCATGGACCTTACCAACTGTTGAATCACTAAATTCTCAGTAAAGCAAAGGAAAAAAATTATTTCAATGTTTTTTAAAGGACACTAAGGCTTTTGTATTTGTGAGCTGCTCGAAAAGCTCTTTTTTATTTACAGTGCCCATAATAATAATGACTTTTTGAAGACGCCTGCAACCATTTAGAAACGAATAGTCAGAATGAGTTGGAATGGCTGATAAATCGAGGGTTCTAATATAAATTTTAATCCGATCTAGGTTTCTTAATTGAGCCACATCTGTAACCACAAGATGACGTATTGAATAAGGGAGAGATTTATCTATGATATCTTCTTTTTTTGAGTAGAGTGCCCTGCAAGTCTTTGTTAGCTGCTGAGCTGAAGATGGCTCAAGAAATTCGCAAGTCAATAAAAGTAATTCATCGGGGAGATCTAATAAAGAAATCGTAATTGATACAGCCACAGCTTTAATCCTAGATTAATTAGGTTTGTTAGTATAACTAGTAAAATACAAAAATTCAATCTCTAATTAGAGAAGAGTTGGGCTCATGCGACTACGCCAATAATATTCTCCATAGTCGTAAGTGAGTTGGGTGTCTTTTGGAATGAATTGATGTGAAAAAAAGATTATGTGGGTTACGCCACCTGAAATGATCCAGCGAGATGTTAGGTTGGGTTCATCACTATGGTTAATAAAGCGGGTAAAGTTCCCTTTCTTTTGTGCATCAATCATATAAGGAGTTTCCTTAGGACCTGTTACATAACGAAAGGCGTAGTTATTATATCTGTTTTTTCTGCGATCTCTTTTTTTTACAACACCTGTATACTCTCCGATATAGGTAAGTTCTGGAATATCGGTGGCTGCAAAGATACCGTAATTCAGGAAAGGGTTGATCCATTTAATGGCTACACGTTGATTTTCCCTTTTAGGCACTTCTTTTTCGTAAAGCGCACGCGTCCACCGATTCATCGCATAGTAATCTTTATCTTCGAGGCGTTTTTGGCATTTTTTCGCAACCTTGTTTAGGATGTCAATACTTTCAAATT
Organism: Chlamydiota bacterium; assembly: GCA_021772315.1. GTDB lineage: Bacteria > Chlamydiota > Chlamydiia > Chlamydiales > Simkaniaceae > JAJFMF01. Next base: position 255,598 of record JAJFMF010000012.1, on the reverse strand, counting down.
CTAGTCGGTCAAGATACTCTACATCGAAAAACTCTTCGAAGACTTCCGGAGTCATGGTGTCGAAGGCGCTTTTTTTCTCGCTGTAGATCGCGATCAACTGTGCCTTTGGAAGATCAAACAACTTAAGATACTGCTCTCGATTGAGCAGGTCGGCAAGCTCTATGGGCGTAAATCCAGAGGCGTTTTTCTCTTCCAGAGAAAAGCCTTTGTCCAGAAGATCCTGGATAGGCTTATTTTCAATGATCGCGAGATGAAGCGGATTGTCCCCGTCATCTCTTTTTTTCTGTTTAAAAAAGGCCAATGATCTTCCACCAAAATCCGCCGAGAAAAACCCAGATTAGAATGTTTACAACACTGATATAGAATCCCAGCTTCCACCATGTCGAAAGTTTGACATATCCGGCCCCAAAATAGATTGGCGCAGGGCCACATCCATAATGAGTCAACCCTCCAAAAAGGGAGCTGAAAAATCCGAGAACAAGAGCCGCTAAAATCGCTGGAGTTCCGATCGCCACACTGAGAAGAAGAAAAGGGGGATACATCGAACCGATATGGGCAACGCTGCTTGCAAAAAAGTAGTGGGAATAGAAATAGACGAGTGCAAGGATACCGAAGGCTAAAACCCAATTCAATCCCCTTACATTTGATACAACCCACTCACTAAACCATCCTGTAAGGCCGAGTTTATTTAGAAATGTGGCCATCATGATAAGAACTGCAAACCATATCAGCGTATTCCAGGCGGCTTTTTCTTTCAAAATATCATCCCATTCCAAAACATGTGTGAGAAGGAGAATGGTAAGCCCGATGAGCGCTGCAACAACGGCTGTCATTGAAATATAAGGACCAAGAACCCAAAGTGTAATGAGGAGAATAAAACTAAGGATCATGACCCACTCCCCACGCTGCATCCTTCCAAGTTCTTTAAGTTTGCCACTTGCAAAACCGCTTACATGGGGCGTTTTTTTAGCCTCTGGAGGATAGACCTTAAATACGAAGTATGGAACAACCAAAAGACTGATCAGTCCCGGAACACACGCTGCTAAGGCCCACTTACCCCAGGTGATATTGACACCAACTTCTCTGGCAAGATCTGCAATTAAAGGGTTTCCGGCCATAGAAGTTAAAAACATCGCACTTGTTATAAGTGTCCCCTGGAAGGCAACCTGAATGAGAAAGGATCCGATTTTACGTGGATGTGCATGAGGTTCACTTCCAAATGCACGGGCAAGTGAATTGACAACCGGAAAAATCACACCTCCAGCGCGTGCAGTGACGCTTGGAATAGCAGGTGCTAAAATAAGATCTGTAAGTACTACCCCGTAACCGAGTCCAAGCGAACTTTTCCCCATGAACTTCATGACCACATACGCCACCCGCTCTCCAAGACCTGTTTTGATGAATCCGCGTGCGATGAAAAAGGCTGCCACAATCAACCAGACAACACCATTGTTGAACCCACTGAAGGCTTCAGCAAATGTAAGCGTTCTGGTTACAGTTGTGAGCGTCATCCCAATAAAGGCGATGGCACCCATGGGAAGGGGTTTTGTAATGATCCCTGAAATTGTAAATACGAAGATCCCTAAGAGACGCATTCCGTTTGGATCAACACCAGCGGGTGGAGGAATAAGGCTCACAAAAAAGCCTATAAGCGCACTAAAGATAAAAAGAATGATTTTTTTATTTGCAAGCCGTGTCATTAATTACCTATTCTTTTATGATAATGAATATGAAACAGCAGCACACATTATTCATTCCTGAACAAAAGACTCCCCATTTCCATCATAGTGGTATCACTATCACTTGGAAACCAAAGTTAAGTCATGAATTATTGCAGGATGATTTAGAAAGATTCAAGGATCTTTATGAATTAGGTCAAAATTCCCCTAAAAAAGTCCTTAAGGATGTGCTAAGGCTGCGTGAGAGGTATCCATCCAGCCCCGAAATTCTCAATTTATTAACCCACCTATATGTCCGTCTAAGAAAGGTTAGAAAAGCGGAAAAACTCATCGCTGATACGTATCAAAAAAATTCTTGCCACCTTCTTTCCCGCATCAACTATGCAGATCAATGCATGCGAAAGAAAAAATTAGACCAAATTCCAAAAATTTTTAATAACTGTTACGACCTTCAGAAACTCTATCCCAAAACAGAGGCCTTCAATATCACCGAATTTAGAGGATTTATGCTCTGCATGGGCAACTATCATTTTCTCAAAAAAGAGAAGGATAAAGCCATCTGTTACCACTATCTCGCTCATGAACTCGAGCCCAGCCATCCCAGCGTACGCTCCCTAACTAAAAAGCTTTATAGGCAATCACTTATTAAGCGCTTATTAGATTGCACTTTTTTAAAACATAAAGTATAATGGTTGCATGAAACCCAAGGATTCTCAGATGAATAAAGTAAAAAAAATATTTCAAAACCTGCTCCTTGCTGGGGTTTGTCTTTTCTCATTTAATCTCTTTTCTGCGGATGTCAGCGCTCCACAAGTTAAGCAAGAACAAGTGGTCAATGTTGAAATCACAAAACAAATCGATGAGACATTAAATACGATCAAAGAACGCCTCCTTCTCGTGCACGAGGAAGCTAAGGTAAACTGGAATACAAACGCTCCCATCGAAAATGCAGATGCTCAAAAATCATTTATCGAGCAGATGACCGCTAAAGGAAATAGAATAGGCATCGATACAAAACTTGGAAAAGAAATTTTCGAAGGACAAGTGCGCGCTGCAAGACTTATCCAGATCAACGACTTTCAAGGATGGGTTAAATCAGATGCTAAGACGTTTAAAAGTATTCCTGATTATGACAAGGATCTTGCGCCACAGATAGCAGATGCAAATGAAGCTCTTCTTAACCAACTGAAAACCCTTGCTCCACATCTAAAAGATGAAAAAGTGCGCAATCTTATTATCGAACGCTCCAAAGTCATTGTTGTTGGTGATGGGATCTCCGATAAGGTTCGCAAAGCAGCCGTTTCACCTTTTATTATGTCGTTGAAATAAAATATCTCCCCTCGTTATGCTCAACGAGAAACACGAGGGGACCCATGAAAAAAATTCTACTTTGTTTCTGTCTTTTTCTTACGCAATTTACCTTTGCAAATGATTACAGTATTCTTTCCATTGCCCCCATGGTCATCGACCGTATTATTTTTGTAGATGATCGAGAATTGCTCTCCATTGCAAATGAAAAAGGTGGGTGGAAGTTCATTGATGAAGGAGAACTTGATTCTCTTCTAAATCTTCCTGACAAGCAAATTGTTACCCTTCAAGGTGGAAGCGCAACAAATGTGCTCAAAGGTCTTGCAAAGCTCGGTGAAAAATGTGGGATCATTGGAAAAGTTGGAAATGACCATCACAGTCATAGCTTTATGCAGAAAATGCAAAATCAAGGAATTGCTGCGCTCTATCAAGAAACCCCCCTCCCCTCAAAACAGGTCGTCTGCCTCGTTACACCCGATGGACAAAGAACGTTTCGCACCTTCAATGGTGCAGCAGCTGAGCTCAACCAGCTGCAATTGAATTTATCCCATTTTAAAGGCACTCAACTTGTTCATGTAACCGGATATCTTCTTTTTGAAGAGAGTCTCGTGTTAAAAATTATGAAGCTTGCAAAACAAGCTGGTGCGAAAGTATCGCTTGATCTTGCCAACTTTAAAAAAGTACAGGCGCATCGAAACTATATACTCAATCTTCTTCCAGAATATGTCGATATCCTCTTTGGAAACGCTGAAGAAATAGAAGAACTCGTGAAACTTCCCCCGGAAGAAGCTGCTGATAAATTAGGAGAACTCTGTGAAGTTGTCGTTGTCACAACGGGTGTAAATGGAGGATGGATTCGAAGTGGTGAAAAGAAGATTCATTACGATGCCCTTCTTAAAACAGCTCTAGATTCAACCGGTGCTGGTGACTGTTTTGCTAGTGGCTTTCTCTATGGTTACATTAATCACTGCCCGCTCGAAAAATGTGGCCAGATGGGAGCACTTATTGCGTCCTATGTCGTTCAGGTTCCAGGCGCTGAGATAGATGATGCAATGTGGGTTAATATTCGTAGTGACCTCAACCTCTAAGGTTTAATGCACGCGCTAAGCTACTTATATTAAATAGCTTGTGTTGAGTTATAAATTTATTTATTTTAATTATAGATTTTGTTATAATATTATTAATTAATTTAAAAATCTAGGATAAGTAAGATGGCTACTGTTAACTTTAATGCAACAAAAAATACTTTTAATGTTATTGATCCGGGCTTCTCGGATGATCTAGAACTTGATGAGAATACACTCCTGAGACCAGGAAATTTACCTAATGAGATCTGGTGTAGCATCATTGCCAAATATTTAAGACCAGAAGACACAAATACGTATGTAGATGCCTGTTATGAATTTCAGGCAGTAGACGACACTCTTGTTCGAGAAAAGAAAATTGAGCTGTTTGAAGAATCATTAAGAGGATATTCTAGTTTAGATACATATCAATTCGAGAGATTTCTAAAGATGTATAATGAACTGAGAGGAGAGGAAAATCCAGTCAATCCAGCTGAATTCTTAACTCTTTTTAGAAATCTTCGAAAACTAGAATTGAAAAGAGAATTTGGTACACCTGAAACACTCAATGCTTTGCAATATTTACCCCATTTAAAATCCCTAACTCTGGCAACCTGCTATCTAATCGAAGACCTTTCTTTCTTGAAGCATACACCTTCGCTAACTTCATTAAGGATTGCAAATTGCCGTAGAATTAATGACTTGTCATTACTGAGGCATGTATCTCAACTTAAAACGTTGGAGTTGGCACGCATGGGACAACTCACAGGTCTTTCTTTCTTAGAGCATCTACCTCAACTCTCAACCCTTAAACTCATTAAATGCAGAGGTATTCAAGATTTTTCTGATCTACAACATTTACCCCAACTAAAATCCTTAACTCTGGGTGCCTGCAAACAAATTGAAGAGTTTTCCTTCTTGCAGGATCTACCTCATCTTGAAACTTTAGATCTCTCCTACTGCACACAACTCCAAGATCTTTCTCTTTTGAAGCATATACCTCAGCTTAAAACTCTAATCTTAGAGGGTTTCCATCAACTTCAGGATATATCCATATTAGAAGCACATCCAAATCTACAGGTGATACCAAACTTTGAGGGAAGATTATAAAACAGCTTTGAGGATGTTATACGCTTCTTCTCGATCGATCTTGTCACCGAACCAAATAGCGAATTGCTCAACGGCTTGCATAAAAAACATCTCGATACCAGGAATACATACGCACTCTTTTTTCTTCGCTTCTTGAAGAAGGCGTGTCTCCCTGGGATTAGAGATCACATCAAAGATGACTGTTTTAGGTAAGAGTGCTTCAATAGGAATAGGCATATCGTCGGTATTTGGCGCCATCCCAACGGACGTTGTATTGATCAAAATATCATAGCCGGCCTCTTGGGCAAAATTTGGGAAATCCGCAAGTGCTTTTGCTTCACAACCAAACATCTCTCCAACTTCTTCTGCTTTTTTGAGCGTGCGGTTGAAAACTGTAACATTCGCCCCTCGTTTCATCGCTTCATAAGTAAGTGCCTTGGCTGTTCCGCCTGCACCAAGAATAGCTACATTTTTACCAAGAACTTCCAGCTCCGATTCAACGGCATTAAGTGCGCCAATAGAATCGGTATTAAAACCTTCCCATTTTCCACTTTTCAAATGGAGCGTATTCACGGCATGACAGCGGAGGGCTTGTTCGTCAAGCAAGTAGAGATTGGGGATGATATCTTCTTTTAAAGGCATGGTGACACTCATACCTTTAATTTCTAGAGAAGCTGCCAGTTCAAGAAAGGGGGTGATTTCTTTGGGTCTAACGCGCATTTTAAGATAGATGGCATCGATGCCTTTTTCTTTAAAAAGCGTATTGTGGGTAATGTGAGAGACGCTTTTGCTAACAGGATCTCCAATGAGACCATAGATCCGGGTTTTTGCTCCAACCGGAGGATATTTTTTTAGTTCATCAAACGTAAGTTGCCCTGGGGCGGTAGCTCCCTCTTCGTCTAGGGAAAGATAATGAAACTCTGATCCAAATTTGGAGGCAAGATGTCGGGTTATTTTCCCCTCTTCTCCCATGCAAAGACAGGTAGCTGAATATCCTTGACTCTTCAAGTTTTTTAAAAAGTGGAGCATACGCAGGCTATCAAGGGTTGAGTGGGCAAATGTCGCGAGTTTATAGATTTCAGCAGGAAAATGTTGCATCCCCTCGAAGATGAACGAGAGATCTTCGGGTGTCTTGTCGAAGTTGTGATAGGACGAGATGATCTGCAGGCCTGGATTTTCTTCTCGCAAACGCTGTACGAATTTTGGATCGGTATCACACTCAATATCAAAATATGTCGGTTCTAATCGGGCTAGTTCTTCAATCAGCTGATGCCGCTTTTCTTCACTTTGCTTAAAATAGCCTCCGTGTGATGCCTTTCTAAGGGTAAAGATCAAGGGTATTGCGATACTTTCTCGAAGAGATTTGATCTCATCGTGATCTAGATGCTCAAACGTATCTAGCCGCAGCTCAAAAGCCTCTGCTTCTTTGGCCTGCTGAAGCACTTGATGCGATGCGTTAAAACTTTTTTTTAAGACAAATGTATTCATAGCAATTTATTCAAAAACTCCTCATAATATACAGGCACTTATAATAAAAAAGGAATAAAAATGGCAGCAATATTAAACTTATTTTTTGGTGTAAACTCCAAACCAACTCCCTCTTATCCTGGAACAAGAAGTGAGTATTACACTCTAGACACTTGGAATGAAAATTTACCTATTATGCCAGGTGGCTATCGTTCGTGTGCATTTTACACAGATGATGAAAATGCAACAGTTGAATCATTTGAGTTAATTGGAAATGCAAATACGCTTCAAAAAGCTTGCATAGTTGTCAAAGAGATTTTTCAAAAAGAATTTAATGAATTTTTAACATGCAAAGGAATCAGATATATTAAAAATGAGCATTTTCTAACAGTCTTGGGTGCTACTGGCATTTATAATGTTTCCGTGTTGTTTCTTAATCACAATGAGCTTGTAAATGCAAAAAGCAAGAAAGAATTTAAGTCGGTTTTTGGGATTAAGATAAAAGATCCGTAATAAACTGGGATGTGAGCTTTTGTCCCTCTTCTTTGAGTTTGCCTAAACGCTTACCAAGTGAATGAAAACGGTCTTTAAAAGCGCCGCGATCTCCCTGCGCGATTATTTTTTGGAGCTCTTCAAGTGATGAGTCTAAATCTTGCAGTACTTCTGGAAAATAGTGATTCTCCATCTGGATACTTGCATACAGATCGGCATTTTGAGAGAGAATGCGCCCAGCAATCGCAAGCTGCATCTGAAACACTGGACTTGCGTATTCTTTTGCTGCTTGGAAATCAATCCCCTGCTTACTTAAACAATCAACAAAAAGAAGTGAGGTGAAATGGGTCAGAGCTTGGATCAACGCCATCATTTTATCATGCGTTTCAGGATCAGTCTCTATCACCTTGGCTCCCTCGGCTAACAAGAGGTCTTTAAGCCACTTAAGGTAATTCCCTGGACGAACTGGACAAAGGACTACCTTTTGATCTTCTAGTCCGCCTACAGAAGGTCCAAACATGGGGTGCATCCCAATCACAGAGGCCTTGGACAGGAGCATTTCTTCACAAGATCGTGTTTTTAAGGAAGTTAGATCGACTATCAACTGATTTTCTGTAAGATAAGGTGAGATTTCGCAAATGACCTGAGGTGTAATATCCATGGGTACCGTGACGATAACGATATCCGAGGCTTCAACGAGTTTCTTGTTTGTCATTTGGCTTGTCTCTGAGGAAATTAGAACTTTTTTGGCATACTTTTTAAAGATCGGACTGAAGAAGGAGCCCATTTTCCCTTCGCCTCCAATGATCCCAACTGTAAATTCATCGCTTGACATTCGTCTATATCCTTGCTATAATAATTCCATTACAATAAGCTAACATTATGATGAAGCACAAGGCAAAATCAGATCTTTCTATGCTTTTAGCCCTCTCTTCAGAGCAGGGTCGCTTCTTCATGTCTTATTATTTTGGCGTCTAAGCGCCAATATATTTTTACCCCCACAATCAGATTCTAACTTTTTTCAAAATACTTAAATAAGGTACTTTCTTATGTTAATTACATTAAAGAAAGGGGCCTCTATTGATGATGTGGGCCTCTTGACGGAAAAATTAAATCATCATGGACTGCAACACCATCTTTCAAAACAGAAAGATCAAATGGTGATCGGTCTCGAAAAAAATATCTCAGATCAGCTCTTAGAAGAGCTGTCGCAACATGCGTGCATCGTTGATGTCGTCGCAACCTCCTCCCCTCTTAAGCTTGCGAGTTTAGAGTACCAGAAGGAGCGGACGATAATTCGCATTGGCGATGTGGAAATTGGCGGAGACAGGATAGTTATTATGGCGGGTCCTTGCGCGATTGAAAGTGAAAAGCAACTTCTCACAATTGCCAGCCATTTGAAGCGCTCTGGCGTCTCGATTATGCGCGGATCGGCCTTCAAACCCCGCACTTCTCCCTACAGTTTCCAGGGATTGGGCGTGGAAGGGCTAAAAATGCACAAAAAAATGCAAAAGGAACATGGTCTCTTGATTGAAACAGAGGTGATGGATGTGCGTCATGTCAAACTCGTCGAAGAACATGTCGATATTTTACGCATTGGTGCCCGCAATATGCAGAATTTCGATCTATTAAAAGAAGTTGGAAAATGTCAAAAACCAGTTATTTTAAAAAGAGGCATGTCTGCTACCATTCATGAATGGCTATTGTGTGCAGAATATATTATGGCTCATGGAAATCCAAATGTAATTTTATGTGAACGGGGCATTCGTACGTTTGAAACAGCAACGCGTAGCACGCTTGACCTAAGTAGCGTAGCCGTTGTAAAACGGTTGACGCATCTTCCAGTGATCGTTGACCCGAGTCATGCTGCTGGAAGAAAAGATATCATTCCAGATCTTTGTATGGGTGCGATCGCAATGAATGCTGATGGGTTGCTTGTCGAAGTGCACCATGTCCCAGAGGATTCCACATGTGATGCGAATCAAGCATTGACACCTGAGGAATTTCATCATATCACTCGGAGATTAAAGCCAATTGCAGCTGCAAATGGGAGATCGTTATGACGCTTGAAACATTAAGAAAGCAGATCGATGAGATCAACAGTGACCTCTTACACCTCCTCTCAAAACGAGAGGAGATCAGTCGACAAATCGGCCAATTAAAAAAGGAACGTGAGCTTCCTATTTTTGATAGAGAAAGAGAAAATGAGATCATAAACTCTCTTGTAAAAAAGGGGGTTCAACTACATCTTGAACCCCCTTTTGTAAAAAAAGTGTTTACGCTCATTCTGAAACATTCACGAAAACAAATGAAAAAAAAGTCACACGCAGGTTAGTATCAAGAGTATGAAAAGTATCACATTGGGCCCCGAAGGGACATTTTCTCATCAGGCAACACGCACCCTTAATCCTCAAGGGACACTCACCTTTGCTGGATCGCTCGAAGAAGTTTTTTCCCGCTTTATTCAGGAAGACATTGATACGGCGATTGTCCCGCTAGAAAATACCATCTCTGGTTTTATCGAAGAAACGGTGATCAACCTGCTTAAATACAATTTTCCCATTGTGGAAGAGCTTTATCAGCCAATTAACCATTATCTTTCAGGGTGGGGTGATCCCGAACAAGCCAAGCAAATCCTTGCACATCCTCATTCCTATGAGCAGTGTCACAAAACCCTTCAAAGGCTCCTTCCAGAATGTGAAGTCATTGATATGCCCAGCAATAGCCAAGCTGCTGTGGAACTTAAAGCCAAGCGAGATCCCCATGTCGTTGCCATCGTTCCAGCCATGTCAGCGCGTATTTACGCGCTCCCAATCTTACAAGAAGGTATTCAAGATGCCGTCTCGACTGTCACACACTTTATTGCGCTTGGAAAAAAATCTACGCTCCCTACTGGAGATGACAAAACTTCCATTCTCATTTATTCGGAAGAAAACAAGAAGTATGAAGGGCAATTTGTTGAGATATTTAAGGAGCGTAAACTCGAAGTTATTGATCTCAGATATCTTCAAGTTGATGAAGGAAAAGTCTCCCTCTACCTTCTCGATCTTGTCGGACATCACGCTGATCAAGAAATGCAAAAGGCGCTTAAAATCTTGGAAAATCTCTACCCCATCAAATTACTCGGCTCCTACCCTCGGCATCGGCGATGAAAAAGAAGATCACCCTCAAATGGTCCGAAGAAAAGATGCAAACCAAACTTCTTTTTGGAGATGATGTGTTGGAATTGCACCTCCCTCAATTTTGCAAAAAGCGGTGTGATAATTACGCACTCATCACCGATTCTAATTTGAAATCCATTCATGGTGAAAAGCTACTTGAGCTTCTCAACCATCAGGATGTCAAAACACATCTGATTACCATCCCAGCTGGCGAAGAGAGTAAATCCCGAGAAATGAAGGCGCAGATTGAAGATGAGATGTTTTCTCATGGCCTCGGAAGGACGAGTGGCGTGATTGCCATGGGTGGGGGTGTGGTCACCGATATCGCAGGATTTGTTGCCTCAACCTATTGTCGCGGCATCCCATTTATTTCTGTCCCAACAACACTTCTCAGCATGGTTGACGCTGCTGTTGGAGGAAAAACAGGCATCAATCTTCCCGGCGCTAAGAATTTCATCGGATCTATCTATCAACCCGAAGCCATTTGCATAGAAACAACGCTCCTTAGGACCCTCTCGGACGCTCAAATGCGTAGCGGCGTTGCTGAAGTCATCAAATATGGGCTGGTCTGGGATAAAAATCTTCTCGACTTGATGAAAAAAAATCATAACAAGTGGCTAAAACGGGACCTTGAGTTTCTAACTGAGATCATTCTACAAAGTATCCTCGCAAAAAAAGCGGTCACTGAAAAAGACCCCAAAGAAAAAGGGCTACGCCGTATTTTAAACTATGGTCACACAGTTGGCCATGCCTTCGAATCTTTAGAAAACTACCAAATTGCACATGGGGATGCCGTGGCAATTGGGCTCTATATTGAAAGCGAGCTCAGTGAAAGGCTTGGACACCTTACTCAAGGAGAAGTCGCCGAAATCAAAGAAGTTTTAAAACTTTACGACTTCCCTTTGAAAATTTCCTCCCATATCACGGCGGAAAACCTTCTTGAAACAATGAAGCGGGACAAAAAAGCAACAGCAGATGAAATCCGATGCGTCCTCTTAGAAAAAATTGGTACACCTCTCCTCTGCGATAATCTCTACTGCAAAACAATTGATCAAACGACCCTTCTCAACCTTCTAAATCAAATGTTGCAGGAACTCAAATGACTAAATTTCGCATTTCTCCCAGCACCCTAAGCGGCACCCTCTCCATTCCCCCTTCTAAATCCCACACACTGCGTGCGATCCTCTTTGGCATGCTTGCCAAGGGAGAAACCGTCGTCCACAACTATCTCCACTCGCCCGATGCCATTGCGATGATCGAAGCCATTCGTCTTTTTGGCGCCGAAGTGAAAATGAGCCCAAAAAAGCTCCTTATTACTGGCATTGACGGACAAATCAATCGCATCGAGGATGTGGTGCAGTCAGGCAACTCAGGGCAAGTTCTCCGTTTTATTGGAGCCCTAGCAGCCCTCTCTCCTAACTATGGTGTCATTACTGGAGATCACTCCATTCGACATAATCGCCCCGTCAAGCCCCTGCTCGATGCCCTAGAGCAGCTCGGCGTCTTTGCCACATCGACGCGTGGTGATGGCAAAGCCCCCATCCTCATTAAAGGCCCCCTAAAAGGAGGCAAAGCAACTCTTCCTGGCCACGACTCCCAGCCCATTTCAGGACTGCTTATCGCCGCTTCCTTTGCCAAAGGACAAACCGATATTCACGTCACCGACCCCGGAGAAAAGCCTTGGATCGATCTCACTCTTGCCTGGTTTGATTTTCTTAGGCTCAAATACCACAACCGAGACTACACCCATTACACCATCCCAGGACAAGCCTCCATCAAAGCCTTTAATTACACCGTTCCTGGCGATTTCAGCTCCGCCGCATTTCCCATTGCCGCAGCTCTCATCACCAACTCGGAGCTCACCCTGAAACACCTCGATATGAACGATGTCCAAGGCGATAAAAAGCTCATTGACGCCCTGATTCAAATGGGAGCGAATATCGAAATCGAAAAAGATCAGATCACCATAAAAAAAGGTTCAAAACTCCGCGGCACAACCCTTGATATCAACGATTACATCGATGCCATCACCATCCTTGCCGTCATCGGATGCTATGCCGAAGGAGAAACCCGCCTAACCAATGCCGCCATTGCCCGCAAAAAAGAGTGTGATCGGATCCATGCCATTTGCACCGAACTTAAAAAAATGGGAGCGCGAATTGAAGAGACAGAAGATGGACTTATCATTCAAAATAGCCCCTTGACAGGAGCCGAACTTTGCACATATAACGACCATAGAATGGTCATGTCACTGTCCGTTGCGGCCCTTAACGCTAAAGGAGATTCCATCATCCATAATACAGATGCCGCTAAAAAAACCTACCCCCTATTTTTAACCCATTTTCAAAGTCTTGGGGCAAACATTGAGGCCACGGAATGAATATTGTACTCTTTGGATTTAAACGCTGCGGCAAAACCTACTTTGGCAAAAAGCTCGCCGCAAAACACAGCGTTGCCTTTATGGACACCGATGATCTCATCATCAAACTCTATTTCGCGACCACCAATAAAACCCTGACAGCCAAAGAAATTTTTCAGCAAGTCGGAGCCTTGAATTTCCGCGCACTTGAAAGGGAAATCGTACAATCCCTGCAAAACGTTCAAAATACCATCATCTCCGTTGGCGGAGGCGCCTTTCTAGACGATGCCAATGTGCAGCTCCTTGAAAAATATGGAAAACTCGTCTACCTCGACGTTCCCAAAGAAGTACTCAAAGAACGCACCCTATCCGGAGAACTGCCCGCCTACCTCGATCCAGCAAACCCCGAAGCCTCCTTTGATATCATGTATGAACAGCGCCTGCCCATCTATGAGCGCATTCCAGCCCATCGCATCGATACCACCGGACGCACAGAAAAAGAAATCTTAAACCTCCTCTCAGAAATTCTAGAAGGTAAAACCCATGGCGAATAATTCATTTGGCAAACTCTTTCGCATCACCACTTGGGGAGAATCCCACGGAAAAGCCATCGGCGTCGTAATTGACGGCTGCCCGGCCGGTCTTTTCCTCTCAGAAGATGACATCAACCAAGAACTCTTCCTCCGCCAAGGAGGCAAAACCCCCTACACCACACCTCGCAAAGAAAAAGACCTCGCCCAAATCTACTCAGGCCTCTTCGAAGGCAAGACTACAGGCGCCCCCATCTCAATTATCATCCCCAACCAGAACGCCGATTCAAGCAAATACGAGCCCATTAAAGACCTTCTTCGCCCTGGCCACGCCAACTTCACCTATCTTCAGAAATATGGCATTTTTGACTATCGAGGGGGCGGCAGAGCATCCGCCCGAGAGACAGCAGCTCGCGTCGCTGCAGGTGCCGTCGCTAAAAAGCTCCTAGACCATCACAACATCTCCATCATCGCATATATCAAAGAAATCGGGGGTATCACCGCTACAGACCTCCCAGACGCCCCACAAGAGCTTAAAAATTGCACCCTAGCAAGTGAGATCTTCTGTCCTGATCCCGCAGCCTCACAAAAAATCCAAGAAAAAATCCTTAAAACCAAAGAAGAGGGAGACTCCCTCGGCGGCATCATCGAAGTAACTACTACAAGACTGCCCATTGGCCTTGGAGACCCCGTCTATGAAAAGCTCGAAGCTAACCTTGCCAAAGCCATGATGAGCCTCCCAGCCACAAAAGGGTTTGAGATGGGGACAGGCTTCGATGCCACCCGCATGAAAGGCTCAGAGCACAACGATCTCTTTGCCCTCGATCAGGACCAAAATATCATCACCACAACCAACCATGCCGGGGGGACCCTTGGCGGCATTTCTTCGGGTATGCCCCTCATCTTCCGAGTTGCCTTCAAACCTACATCGAGCATCACCCATCCCCTCTCAACACTTACCCTCGACAAGAAGCCCGCAGAGTTTCGTCTGCCTGAAGGCTCGCGTCATGATCCCTGCGTTACCATTCGCGCCGTGCCGATTGTCGAAGCCATGGCAGCCCTAACGCTTGCCGATGCTCTGCTTCTCAACCGCTCCGCCAAACTCTAAATAAAAAAAAGCCGCACTAGAATCCTAGCACAGCCTTTTTTGTTATTTTGCAGTTAATAATTTAATTAACCATTAATCTTGTTTATGCTTCTTTTATTGCATGTTCAGCGTGATTAATTAATGCGGTTTTCAACTTTTGTAAGTTTGTCTGCTTAAGCTTTAGGTCTGTGATGGAATCAATTCTCTCTAATTCTAAGCGAACCCTATCATAGAGATTCTCATCATATTCTGATACTTCATGAAATTTTGTGTAAGCATGAAAAACTTCTTTTGGACCGACCCCTCTCTTAGCCTGAATGCTCTCGATAAATTCTTCACATGCAGTTTAGATAACTTCTTTTCGAGTCGGCACCAACTCACCACTACTCATTGAGCCGACTGAAGATGATCTTGATAAAGATGATGAGCCAGTCGAGCCCAAATCTTCAATTTGAATTTCAGGAAAATTAGCGTCCATATATTCTATCAATGCTAACTTCCGATTCTCCTTTATTCCATTATTTTGAAAAGCAAAAATAAGAGGTTTTACATGCTTTGCTACTACTCGATTGAGAGTTTTTTTTGCACCCTCTAACATCGTATGTAAAACATTGGCGATATCGCTGTTCTCACTACGAGAATCCTCAATAATCCCTCTAAAGGTTGTTAGAAGTTCTCTTTCCTCTTCACTATACGATGCATCCAAATACAATTCATCCAATCTTTCTTGCAATGCCTCTGCTTTCTCTCTGCTTACTGTGGCTGCAGAAAGAAACGTATCTGCTTCTTCATTGAATTTTTGTTGATCGGCTTCAAGCATAGTTTTCTTGCCTAGGTTAAATTGGTCTATAAAATATGCGCTATAACGATCACAAAATCCAGATAAACTTTTAGCAGCTTTAGATTGATCAGAATACTTAAAGTATTTCTTTCTAAGTTCACTAATTTCCTCAGCCTGTTTCTTATGGCTATTCTCAATTCCTTTTATTGCCTTGGAGATCTGTTCGTATTTAGCTTTAGAGGAATATTTTGTGCTAGCAAGTAATCCCTTAAGATCATCAACAAACTTTCCATATCTTGAAATAAGAAAATTATTTTGACCTGGAATATTTGCTAGTTTTGCCTCTTCAAGTTTTGCTAGAGGTGTACGGATAGCATTAGTTAATTGATCAGAAGTTGCACTTTCTTTTAAAGCTATTTTAATTTCCTCTAATTCAGGCAATGAATTTTTAAAAGCTCTATTTTCTACAAATCTTTGATTACATTTATTAGCATTAATTCTTTGGTGTTCATTGCTATTATTAAGATGAGAATCAAAGTTTGAAGATATCTCCTTTAAACCTTGAAGATGCTCAACTTTTGACATCACTTGATCAACTGTGATAAATCCAAGTTTCTTCGCAAAATACTCTCTGGTATTTTTAAATACTTTTCTGGAATATGTTTTGATTTTCTTTGAAGTCGCCTCGTCTATGATCTGATTTTTTATTCTTCGAATTTTATGGATGTTTATTTTAGTTTTACCATTTTTTGCACGAAATTTGTCTGTAAAGCGAAGTGCCATTTCATTATTATCAAATTGATCAAAAATAGGATGGTTTTTAACTACATCCAGTGTTTTTAGAAAAGTTTTTCGTTCGGATTGATCAAGTTTGCCAATAGCCTGTGCAATTTGATCCTTTTCAGTATTTAGG
Source organism: Chlamydiota bacterium (assembly GCA_021772315.1). GTDB lineage: Bacteria > Chlamydiota > Chlamydiia > Chlamydiales > Simkaniaceae > JAJFMF01. Next base: position 239,668 of record JAJFMF010000012.1, on the reverse strand, counting down.
ATTACGCTTGCAAATTTCTGTACATTTCTCTGTGCTTTTTGACATAAAGTTGGGTTGATCGTCATAATTAACCTCTTATAATATTAAAGTTTTTATTTATTAATACTTCAATTTTAACATATTATTAATTAAATATTAAGTATTATCTTAATAATTTCTTTATATGCTTATTATTAGGTGTTTATGGGGTTTTGCCGTAAAAGACGCAAAATGGAATCTGACCTTGAAGGTTCGTTTTTTAGACCTGATTAGGCCTTGGCTTCAGAGAGCCTCATTTCAAGGCTATTCAGTGGCTTCTATTGGCGTTTTAAGGGTGTTTAGGGGGATTTTCAACGCAAAGGACGCAAAGGCGCAGAAAAATCCCCTCTCTCTTTGAGTTAAAACCCGGGTTGTGTGATAGAAATATTACAGATGAAATTGTATTTTTCATCAGGATTTTCTGATTAAATTTTTTACATACTTGATAAAGTAGGCAAAATTTAGGCAGAAGATCCTGGAGAAATAGACTTTTTAGATGGGGTGTCTATATTACACAACTCGGGTTTAAACTTATTTTGTTGGTGTCAGCTACTCTAAGTCTTGAAGTCGCTTTTCTATCATAGAGAGATGGCTATCTAAGACCTCTCCTTTTTTTACATTTTCAGAGTAATGGAAGGAGTGATCAATATTTCGTTGTACCTCCGTTCTTGCGTCAGTTAATTCCTTTTTCTTAATCGTTAGAGCGTTATGATCTAATTTTTCAATCTGATGTTCAAAGATATCCTTATTGACTTTGTCAAGCTCGCCTTCTAATTGAGACACCATCTTTTCTCTTAATTTATTAGCGGGCTTGAAAAATCGTTTAGATTTATCTAAAGCATCAACGCCTCCCTGTCCCAAGTCTGTCCTACCTGGATGTTTTTCACGAGCACCTTTCATTAGCTTATTTTGCTTTTCAGCAAGTGTTTCAAGTTTTGTCATGAATCGACTAAAGGGATGAGCTGCAAACTGTTCTCTAGCTTTCTTGCGGATGTCAAAAGCACCCAAGGGATTGTTCTCCCAACTTGCTTTAGTAGGAAACTGACTTTTAAACCTCTGATCACGTGACAAATATTTATATTCATGTGTTCTTAGCAAGTAGGCTGCCCCTGCTACTCCTGTACCACCTGTAACTGGTATCATTTCTTCCTTTAGAGCATTGACTTTAGTTTCTAGTTCTTCTTGACGTGCTTTAAGAATAACAAGAGGATCAGGTTTATTAATATACTGCTTTTCTAATATTTCTATCGTTTTTATATCTGAATGCTCGGGACGATGTCTTACTGAAAGATGATGTAAAAGACGATCAACTGTAACGTATTTAAATGTCTTAGCAAAGAACTCGCGTAGAGCTTTCAAAGGCTTTTGTGAATATTTGTGAACTTTTTCTGTTGATTTGTGCCAGGCCTTTCCTGTGCGCTCTTTGTATATGCTGTAGAGTTTAGAGCTGATTTTATTCTTCCACTCATTGCGCTTCTGCAAATCAGGATAATGCGTATCGACAAACTCTTTACCGAGATTATCGATGATCTCTAATAGCATTTTACGCTCAGTTTGATCTAGGTTGTGAATGAGTTCGGACTTCTCATTCTTAGTTAGTGTCGTAATTGCGTTTGCTAATTTATCTAAATTATTCCTAATATACATTTAATTGCCTTTTAATTTTATTTTATTATATTTAATAAATAACTTAACTATATTTCTTTATTTTTTGCATTCTCTTTAAGAGAAAAGCTTTCCCACCTTTATTCCTCTCCCTAGACTTTCTACTTCATATTCCCGTATCTCGTTAGCGTCCAAATTAAAGTGTACATGGGGCTCCAATGCCTTCAGTCTATTCTCTTCGTGAGCTTCATCTCCATCAATCCCCTTGAAAAAGGGCACTTGAAATGCTTCCATAAACTTGTCATCACTCTCAACCTTATGTCTAATCTCACTCTGGTGGTATTCTGGACCTTCTTCTTTATCGCCCCTCTCAACCTGATGCACAACCACGCTCTGCGTATGTTCTTGACGTTCTTCTTTATTGGTTGCAAATGGCTCATTTAACATCTTGATTATGGCCTCATTCGTCAAACCCTGTTTAGAACCTCCATGAAGCATCGTTAAAAGCTCTTCTCTGTGATCGTTCTTATTGCTCCTAATAAGACGCTTAAAACAGCTAGCAATAGACGTATTAGAGTCTTTTGTTGTAAGAGGCTTAGGAGGTTTGTTTTCTTTCATCCTTATACGATTCTTATAAATTCTGTAGAGTTTTAGGGGGATTTCTTCTTTGATCTGCCCATTCAAGTGGTCTTGTCCAAGATTTTTAATATTTTTAAGCAACATTTTACATGCTTCTTGACCTAAAGAATCAACGAACTCTTTCTTCTCTGAGGGTGTTAATTCTGAAATCGCAGTTTTTATGGTAAATAAACTACTTCCTGTTGCTTTTGAATTATTTATAACAGCCATAATCCACCTATTATTATATATTAAACTATTGATTATAGATTAATTATAACAAATAAATAATTTAATTACAATAGGATTACGTATAACAATTCCTTTAACTGCTGACTGTGAGTGATTTGCGTTATGCTGTCTGACTTAAGGCTTTTACTGTTAGGTTGTTGCGTTGAAATCGCTCGACCAGGACTCAGTCCACAATAAGGCTCCTACATAGAGCCCTGGAAGTAGAAAGATCCAGGCGATGAGGGTGAGGCTGAGGACGGTACTGAGGATGCCGGCAGAGACGGCGGCGAGGAGGATTTCGAAGCGTTTGGCTTTGAGCATTGCCCACCTTTGCTGGGGCGGATGGCCGCGGAGGATGAGGGATAGCTCGCAGCCATCGAGAAGGGCAATGGCCCCGAAACCGATTTGGCTGATAAAAAAGGCAATGGGTGGGAAGGTGAAGGTGATAACGAGGGTAAGAAGGGGCCAGAAAAGGCGTCTTCCGAGGGTTTTAATGAGAAATCGGGCGGCGTTTTTGAGGCCACGGAAAAAGGGCTCGTTATGGGGCTGTTTGCCTTGGTCGTGGAGGATGCGTTTGAGCATGCTTTCGAAAGAGAGGACGAGGAAGAGGGGAAAAATCAGGGCCCAGAGGAGGAGCAAGACGATGGAGGCGATGCCGATGGCTTTGAAGATGCCCCAAGTATATGGTAGGGCTGCTTCTGTGGCGGGCGGCCAGGCGTAGAATGTGACGAGGAAGAAGGCAAGGCACAGAATGAACCAGGTGAAAAGGGCGGCTACGAGGGGTTTAAGCCAAAGATAGGGACGGGTTAGAAAATAGGTAAAGCCTATGAAAGGCATGCGTATTGGGGTCATTTGAGGGCCTTTTTGATGGCTTTTGCTGCGGTGAGGAGGGCCTCTCTGCCGACGTCGACAACGCCTCCCATTTGAAAGAAGCCGTGGATAGTGCCTGGATAGGTGATGTGCTGGGTTGGAATATGGGCTTTTTTGAGTTTTGCAGCGTAGTAGGCGCCATCATCATGGAGTGGATCATATTCTGCGGTGATGATAAGGGTTGGAGGCTGTTTAGATAGATCTGGTGTAAAATAGGGCGAGATGCGGGGATCGTGTGGGTCGGCGGTTTCTGGAAGATAGTAGGCAGCGTAGAGTTGGAGGGTCTTTTCTTCGAGAAGGTAACCGGTTGCGTAGGTTTGATGGGATGGAAGATGGTTAGTGAAATCGAGTTGGGGGTAGATGAGGAGTTGGAATTTTAGAGGCAAGGTGGAGAGCTGAGTGAAGACGGCTGCGAGGTTGCCACCTGAGCTTTCTCCGCCAACGGCGATACGCTCTGGGTCTCCTCCGATGTCTTGGATATGGTTTTCTAGGTAGGTATTGAGATGCTGACAATCTTCAAATTGTGCGGGGAAGGGGTTTTCTGGGGCGAGGCGGTAGTTGACTGAGATGACAAGGCTTCCTGAGTGGTTGGCAAGGGTGCGACAAATGGGATCGTGGGTTTCCACATCACCGCGAACAAATCCTCCTGGATGAAAATAGATGAGAGTGGGCAATTTTTTGGCTTCTTTGGGGTAGTAGAGGCGGATGAGGATCGAGCCTTCACTTGTGGGAATGATTTGATTGGCAATTTTATAAATGGGTTCAGGATCGCCAGCTAAGAGGGTGAGTCGTTTGGCTCCTTTTCGTATTTCTTCTAGTGAAAGTTCACTCGTTGGGCGCATGTGTTTGGCTTTTATTTGCTCTAAAACTTCCTGGATTTGTGGATCGAGCACCATGCATATTTTCCTACGTCTTTTCTACAAGATACGCTGCTTTGTGAAAAGACGAAAGCAATTTTTGCTTTGTAAATATTCTGTAAATTCAGTAGCCTTTCAGCACTAATTTGAAGAAAGAGAATTTTGAAAGATGTTTTCAGGATTCTCAAAAACAAAGGAAAATAAAATGATGAAGAAATTACGAAACAACATGATTGCATTGTTGCTAACTCTTTTTGCATTTCAATTTGCTCCTGAGTTACATGCACGTGTGCAATCAGCTGGAACAAGCTTTTTTCTTCCGCCTGAATATCAACTGTTAGATGGTGTCTCTCTCAATGGGTCAACGCTTGCAATGAAAGATGGCAGTCAATGGGATATTAATCCTGTCGATGCTTTTGAGGTCATGTCATGGGTAACCGGTGATTACACTGAGGTTCCCTTAGTTGTATCGGCTAACAATTCTTGGCTTTCGGGATATAAGTATTACATTACGAACAAAAACACGAATACTTATGTCGAAGCGACATTCAAGGTAGGCCCAACGGTTAATGGATCCTATACGAATGAAATTAGACAGATTGATTACATTTTAGGTGAGCTTCTTTTGCAAGATGGTTCTGGATATCAGACTTGTTGGAAAGTGGATCTCAGCGATCAATACCTACTCAATCGATGGCAGCATCTAGATGCGGTTGTGATTGGTTCAAATGACAATTGGTATTCATTCCTATTTTCTAAATCAAGTCATATCTTAATTAACGTTGAACTCAATGAATATGTTCGTGCAAACGAATTTTAAAGTGAGGAGAAATTTTTATGTCTAATTCAGTATTACCTACAAGTATGGCAGCGCAGCAAAATGCACAACCTATGCCAACAAGCACATCAATTAATAATTGCAGCACAACCAAAACAGCGCTTATCGGAGTTTCATTTTTCATTGGCCTTGTGTCCATGACAATGTTACCCGGTGTTATGGGGCTGTTTGTTGGATTGACTTTTATAGCGATCGGAGCAGGGATTTATTTTGCTAGCAGGTGTTGCGAAAATGCTGCAGATATCATCCTTGACTCTTCATTTTCTTCTCCAAGTGTGAGGGTCAATGTGACTCCCACTACGACCTATAGACGAGTACCTAGACCTTATGCTCATACCTATGCAGGTCCCAGCCTTGGATTTGGGTCTGTACGAAGAGCAAGGTATGCTCACACTCCAGGAAGAACAATGCATCTGCGTGTAAATCCAACTGTAGGATCTGTTCGTAGGGAGAGGACAAACCATACTGTAGGCGAAAGAGCCTAAACATCAAATCATAAGGGGGCTTTTCGCCCCCTTTTTTATTAAGGAGATATTTTATGGCAGCGCCAGGAAGAGTTACTGTTACAACAACTACAGTAACAACCGAATTGGTTTCAAAGCCAGCAACTCCTCATCCATCTGCAGCTGCAACGCATCGAGCTGGAGTCAGAGTCGTGAGAAGAGAAACACCCCCAGATGCAGTACCAGTTGTGGTTCAAGTGAGAATGCCACCTGCGCGAGAGCATAGACCAGTGGCACCACCTAGAGGGGCTACGCGGGTCCGACACTTCGTTGGAGGAAGACCTTTAGATACTCCAAGAGTTGTAACTCCAGCTGGAGGAACAAGGCAAAGACGTTTAGTTGTTCAACAAGGATCGACTCAAGGAAGTGTGAGCAAAACTAGAACGAATCACACCGTTGGTAGAAAAAGTTAAAACTCGGGTTTAAAGTGTGGCAAGGGATCCTCCCTTGCCTTATCTCAGTGTCTATGCTATTTCATAGAATATGAAGTTTCGTGGTCAATCCTTTCTTTTATGGGAATTTTTCCTTCACAAGTTATTTAAACACTCTTCAAGATGTTATATTCTCGATGGGGAAGAGGGTCCTACGTATCAAAATACGTATGATGAGCTTGAACGGTTTTCTAACATTTATCAGAAGCATTTTGGAAAAAAAGGGCTTATTTGTAAGGTCACTGAGAGTCAAGATGATGTAAAATTGACTTGTGAGATTTTAGAGAAGGTTTTTTATGGGATTAAGGATAGGGAGTTAAACGAACTTGTAACGTGCGAAATCATTGGCAAGGTGCTTGCCTATCGCAATCTCAAGGAGGGGCAAAACTTTTTAATCCCCTCATTCGATAAAGATCAGAAATGTCATCTAATAAATTATCGTGTCGATCGGGTTTTTGATCTATGGAAGAGTATGATCGCCTTTGGACTGGTTCCTGATGATCGCTCTTTTCCACCGATATTGACTTTTCGTGGGACCGACTTTTCTTTGATCACAGAGGGAGGACGCGCTGCTATTATCAACGATCTCGATCCGAAAGGACCTGGCAGGACGCTTTTTGCCTTTTTTCAAGTTGAGATCCATAAATGGCTTAAAGCCCAGGCTGACCTGGGAGAGAAGGCTCGTGTCATAGGACATAGTTTGGGCGGTGCTTTTGTCGTTTATACGCTGATTCAGGGGTATGACTTGCTTCATAAAGAGGCGACTTCTTATGCGTTCAATTTTCCGGGAGTGAATGATGACTTGAAGAAGATTTGGGAGAATATCCCGCAAGAGCGGCGCCCTGCTTTTCGAGGATTCGTGGTGCGTGGAGATTTTATCTCGAAATTTGGAAAACTATTTGGGGAGACGTATGAGCTCTCTTTGGACAAGAAACTATCCCCGGTCAGGGCGCACGAACTCATGATTTTTGCTCAACAGAGGGTCTATCAAAATAAAGTCGCTATCGAAAAAGAAAATGCTTGCGCCTCAAGGAAATTTTATTCTAAAATCCAGAAAAAAACAGGGTCATTCATCTATCAAGTTGGATTGACGCAACTTTTCCCAAGGCAATCTTAATGGATTATCAACCCGCTATATATTATGAAATTCCAAATCAAGTTGAAACACCAAGGTTCCATCTCGTGAAAGAATACCAACTCACTTTGTATTATTTTGAGTCCTGCCCCTATTGCCAGAAGGTTCTAAAGTATATCAAAAAGAACAAGCTCACGATTCCTATGGTGAATATCCGTAAGGAGAAGGGCGCACGTGAAACGCTAATTCAGATTGGAGGTAAAGGACAAGTCCCCTGCCTGATTATCAATGGCAAGGCGCTTTATGAGTCTTCTGATATCATCCGGTGGCTTCAAGATCATCGCAACTGTCTTCCAAAAACAAGGTCTTAGACATCCATTTTAGAAGAAGTGAATCCATCCAATGAAACCCCCCACTTCTTCGGGGTCTGCCTAGAAACCCAAGATGCCCACCTTTTTCTGTTTTATAAATACTGATGTTCTCGGGAAGCAACACGTTGTCCAGCACTTGATGGTCGATAATGGGATCATCTTTTGCAAATAGAATATCACATGGCATCTTTGCATCGGGTAATAGTGATTGGGCGCTTGCTGCTTTATAATATTCGATGGCGCTGGTAAATCCATGCTGAGGAGCGAGATATTGCTCATCAAAAGCGTACATGGTAAAAGGTGAAGGCAGCTTGATAGGTGGAAGATCTTCAAAAAATCGATGTCTAAACAAGACATCTGCTCGCAAGTACTTCAAAAAATAGCGCTCATAGATGCGATTTTGAGCCATTCCTAGAAGCTTCACGCTGGTCAGAACATCAACAGGTGGGCTGACTGCAATAACGTGTTCTATAAGCCCTATCCCTCTATCTCCAAGCTCGCCTGCGAGCTTAAGAGCGATATTGCCTCCCAAGGAAAAACCGATCAATCCAAATGACGAATGGGGAGTTTCGTTTTTTAAAGTCTCGAGAACAATTCTAACGTCATCACTGCTACCACTGTGGTACATTTTCTTAGCAAGACCTCTTCCCGACCCACATCCTCTCATATTCAGACGGATAGCACGCACTCCTAATCGATATAATTTTTTTGTCATACGGATAAGATAAGCGGACTTATGAGATCCACATAACCCATGAATCATAACGACTGTCGGGTCAGTTTCCTTCCAATTAGGGGGCGTAGTCACCTCAAGAGCAATCGCATCTTCATCAGGGAGCCTGATCAGCCGTCTACAAGTGGGAGGTGCTCGATGAAAATTCAAGAAGGATGCAAAGATCGTTTGTCTATGACAATTTTTCAAGAGAGGACAGGGCTCAAAGTTAAAATCAGGGCTCATTGCAAATGTGTTTTATTTAATACTTATAACTATTATTTTTAACGTTTAATTAATTTTTTGTCACGATAATTATATGTTAATTACAAATCAACATAATCTTGATTGATAAGTGAGCTTATAAATTTGGGTTTATAATGCAATGCCGTAAAAGAAGACAAGACACTCAGTTCCAGGGTTGCGAGACCCTAAATGAGCATTAGATATATGATAAAATTGCAGGCCAATTCGGGATTTATTGGGCAAGACACCTGAAACTTCGAAAGTAGATTTAAATTCTAGAGGAAAACCGAGATCTTTCCCGCCTCCTTGAAAATAAATCCCGGGAGCAAAGCTCGGAGTAAAAGCAAAATATTTCCCAATGGCGATATCGAAGGCGACTCCCCCGTAAATGTAGGCTGAGCCTGTAAATGTTCCCATCACTCCTACAAGAGGGCGGATAAAGAGGTGATTTGGATTGTAAATGGGGAAATTCGAGCGATATTCAAGCTGATAGATCCCTGTTTTAGGGCCATGAAGGACATTGAACACCCCTCCACCAACCATCAAAAGTCTGGGTTGCTCTTGTTTGGTTTTGGGTTTGGCACTGAGAGAGAAAGGAAGAAGTAAAACGAGTGATAAAAGGTATTTCATACAAAACCTGGGTTTAAGCTCTCCACAATTGCTTTGCCAAAGAGATGGAGATCAACCGGAGTGCGTGAGCTGATCAAGTTGCCATCGATGACAAGCGGCTCATCTTTCCAGATTGCTCCGGCATTTTCTAGATCGTCTTTAATCGCCGTTGTTCCAGTGGCTTTTTTTCCTTTGAGGATCCCGGCCGAGATGGGAACCCATCCACCATGGCAAATAAATGCAATGGGCTTATTTGCTGCGTGAAGCGCTCTGACAAGTTCGAGTAGCTTCTGGTCGCGTCGCATTTTATCAGGAGCAAATCCCCCAGGAATAAGCAAGCCATCGATAGATTTGGCATCAAGATCTTTAAAAGAACGGTCTGCCTTGCATGGGTAGCCATGTTTGGCATGGTACGTCTTGCCTGCTTCCGGGCCTGCGATTTCAACCTTTATATTTGCCTCACGCATTCGAATGACAGGATACCAGAGTTCTAAATCTTCATAGATATCATCAATGCATGCGACAACGGTTTTCATCTTATTCCCTGGTTATAACTTGATGTGACAGCTTTTTTGGACAAAGGTATGCGTTTAAAACATCGTGAAAAATTTCAAAAGAGCATCTATCGCCGCACGTAAAAAGATCGACGAAACAGGCGTTATATTCGGGATAGGTATGAATGCTCGCATGACTTTCAGAAAGAAGGAGCACCATCGTGAGCCCATCAGGTTCAAAAACGTAGGAGGCTTTTTTTAAAATCGTTGCACCACATTTTTCTGAACCTTCAATTAAAGCTCCTTTTAGCGCTTCAAGGTCTCTTATCGCGTCTGGATCGCAATCATAATAACTTGCCAGAAAGTGGGTTCCTTTAAATAAATACGGCGGCTCATCACAAATTAACGGCCCTGCAAGTACAAAAAAAACAAAAATAATCGCTTTTCTCATTCAAATCCTTCCTATCACAAAATCTAGCTAAGAAAATAACATTTTTACCTCAATTTTTTAAAGTAAAAGTGCTATAATTTATCGTATGAAAATAACCGCTCCTAAAACATCTCCTCTTTTAGAGCTTCTAGCACTTTTAGCACCAGAAGCTTCAAAAACTAATTTACGTTCTTGGGTTAAAGAAAAACGCATTTATGTGAATCAAAAAAATGCTAGTGATCCTCGTATGATAGTTGAAGAAGGGGCTGTTGTGTCCCTTAGAAAAAAAGAAAAACGATTAAAATTTGGAATTACAATTCTTTATGAAGATCGAGATCTTATCGTCATCAACAAACCCGAAGGGCTTCTGAGTGTCGCTACAGATTTTCAAAATATCGAAACAGCACATAATGCCTTAAAAAGAAAATTTTATAAGCAAAAAGTCACACCAGTACATCGCTTAGATCAGGGAACCTCTGGTGTTATGGTTTTTGCTTATTCTGAAAGAGCACTCGAAGGGCTAAAAGAGCAATTTAGAGGGCATTTGATCCATCGAGAATATCAAGCCTATCTCGAAGGGCATCTAAAACCCAACAAAGGAACATGGGAGAGCTATCTTCGTGAGGATGGCAATTACTTCGTTCACTCAAGTAAAGACGAATCCCAGGGCGTGCGTGCTGTTACAAATTATGCTGTAATCAAACGCACACCAAAACTTACTCAAGTGCGTTTTATTTTGGAGACAGGTAAGAAAAACCAAATCCGTGCTCAGGCAAAGGAATATGGACATCCGGTTGTTGGTGATAAAAAATACGGGGCTACGCTCAATCCCTTCTCTCGCCTAGCTCTCCATGCTACAAGACTTATGTTCATCCACCCAATGACCAAAAAAGAGATGACTTTCGAAACAGAAGTTCCATTTTTTTATCAATAAATGATAAGTTGATGCTTATGAAAATGAAGAAACTCTATCGTTGTCGTTGGGACAAAAAAATAGCAGGTGTGTGTGGTGGTCTAGGACATTTTCTTGGAATCGATCCGACATTTGTTCGTCTTCTCTTTATTTTTCTCTGCGCTCTTACAGGCATTCTCCCACTGCTTATTATTTACATCGTTGCGTGGCTCATCATTCCAATGGGGCCATCCACTTATGTACAGATTAAATGCCGTAAACTCTACCGTTCGATTACGAATCGAAAGATTGCGGGGATTTGTGGTGGTTTTGCGGAGTTTTTAAAAATTGATCCCACATTGATCCGTTTGATTATAGTTTTTGCCATGATTATCACAGGTTTTGTACCAATTCTTGTATCTTATGTCATCGGCGCTCTCATCATTCCAGAAAAGCCGCGCCTACCCAACCACTCTAATTGGGTGTAAATTAAAACTTGATATTAGTTAATTAAATTGAAATAGAATAGTTAGTTTTGTTATACTTAATGCAAATTAACGCACTTGAGCTTTTCAATGAAATTATTAAATGTCAGCCGACCTTGGCCAAGATTCCTCGCACGTTCATTTGATTATATTCTTTTTTACATCGTCTCTTCCTTCACACTTCTCAAAATCTTTCCTTTTTTAGACGATCTCACCTACCTTTATATGCTTATTTCAGTCCCTCTAGGCTTTGTACCTATTGAAACACTTTTTTTGAAATTTCTTGGGACAACTCCTGGAAAAGCTCTTTTAGGAATTCACATACGCAATAAAGCAAAGAAAAAACTTTCGTTGTCAGTCGCATTCAAAAGAAGTCTTTTCGTTTGGATCAAGGGATCGGCATTCGGCATTCCACTTCTTAATATCGTATCTATTATTCTTTTCTTTAAAAGGATGCGTAAGAAGGGTCGCGCAAGTTGGGATCCTGAAGATCAAATCGATGTTTATATGAAATCAGAGAGCATGCTCCCCTCTTTTATTTCACTTTTTGTTATTACGGCTTTAATTGCTTCGATGATGCTGCAAAATGATCAAATGCTCTTTGGACCTTATAGTAAAAAAGATAAAGGCGGATGGGTAGCGTACCATCCAGAAAAAGAACCCTTCTCTATTTCATTTCCTGGCGAGCCCGAGCATATTACAAAAGAGATTCCGATCCCGAATAAAGATCCCCTTCCTTATATTGAGTATCAATATAAAGGTGAAAATGATGTGATTTATTCTGTCAGTTATACGACGTTTCCAAGTGAGCTGCTAAAGTGGAGTTCGGGTTTAGTACTACGTGGCACGCTTAAGATTCTGGCTAAAAATCTTCCCAATACCAAAATAGCCAATCGGTGTGGAAATAGGCATGAAAAACTCCCCGCGCTAGATTTTCGCTTTAACCAAGGAACGCGTGAAACTTCAGGAAGACTTATTCTTCAAGATAATCGTCTATATAAAGTTGAGGTGAGTTATCCAAGAGAGCATAAGGAAGAGGTTTTGAACGATCTTCTGCCCTTTATTTACTCTTTTCATCCTCAGAGCTAGCATTGAGCTTCTGATAAACTCCAAGCCCGACAATCAAAATCATTGCCGTGATTAGAAGTGCTACAGGGTAGAGCATTTTTTCAATTTGATCTTTGGCTGTTTCAATCGTTAAGACAAGACCTTCAAGTGACAGGGCTGTTGCGATAATGACGACAAATTTCGTCAGCGTGCGCCGCTCTTCTTTAGGTTCACGTTTCTCAGATTGACGGAGTACTTCTTCAACCATCAGATATTTTGCAACATCAATCACAGCGATAGAAAAGACGAGAAGTCCGACTTCATCGAGTAGTTCATACACTGAAAATGAGCCTGAAGTTATATCAAGTATGATACTTTTGATAGCCATAAAGATGATGGCAAGAGCAATCAGGAATAGAGTAACACATCCGATCACATATCCAATGCTTGAAAAAAAGATAATCGTCTTGAATCTTTTCTCTTTCATAGTTATCTTAACCCAATTACTTCATAAATTCCTTATCACAAGTTTGGAATTTTATTTCTAGGGTTTTCAACATGAAAAAGTTTTTTTATTCAGCGCTTAGTTCACTCCTTGTCATCATCGTTATCATTATTTTACTGATCCCTACGATTCTTTCAACAAAGTGGGGAACAGAAAAGCTCATCAACCATTATGAAAACAAATACAATGCAGAAATCTCGCTCAAAACACTCTCTTTAAGTTGGTTTAATGGACAAGAGATGGTGGGACTTGATTATCAAGACAAAAACCTCTTGCTGAAGTTAAATTATCTCAAAACTGATTCCTCACTTTTCAAAATCATCTTTGGAAAAGTAAATGTTGGAAATATGGTCGTCGATGCTCCCACAGTAGTCTATTACCACGTTCCCAAAATGCCTTTAGAGGCGAAAAAATCTTCTCACCAAAAGAAAAAACGATCGATAAAACATTTTGTCGGTGATCTGATCGTTCGCAATGGATTTTTCAAAATTGAGCAAACTGACAGCGATTCCATTCAATTTGATCATGTGTCTTTAGAACTCAACATCCCCTCTTCAACTTTCCCTCTTCTTTTTTCAACGTCAGGAAAAACGCTGCAAAATCAGATTCGGGGTGAATTTGATATCAAAGCTGAAGTCTCAGACCAGGAAGGTGACCTTTCCTATAAAGCAATGGCAACTGTGAGTCATTTCCCCGTTGAAGGAATTGATCAGCTCAATGCTCTTTTTAATCCTGGAATGAAAGGAATGCTCAAAGAAGCCTTAGGCGAGTCGCTTGATTTACACTTAAGTACAGATTTTGTAGAAAATAGGCTTATATCTCAGGTAGATCTCAATTCCTCTAACCTCAAGGGGGAGTTTGAACTGGTCTATGAAAACAACGCTTTCTCACTTTTAAAACCTGTCGATATCTCATGGAATATCAGCCCATATCTTTTTGAAAAAGATGAATTTCCCGTCCATTTAGCTGACCCAGTTCGCATGGGAATTCTTCTAGAGCGTTTTACCATTCCTGTTGAAAACCCAAAGTCACTTTCCATCCTGGCAACGATGACAGCACCGCAAGTGACTTTGGGATATGGACAAGATGAGACCCTCACCTTTAGCTCTGTGCGTCTAAAACTTTCCACCGATCAACTGATGCAAGATCTAGGCGTAAGCTTTCAAAGTGACAGAGGTGATTTCGCCTTAAATATTCTCGATTTAAGCTCCAAAACACATTATGAGAATCTCTCTATCAATATGGAAGCACTCCCCTCGTCACTTTTGGATGCGCTATTAAAACAAGAGGGGCGGTTAACACCTATCATTGGGAAAGAAGCCAATATTAAACTCGAGCAGAACGACAAAAACTATCAACTCAACTTTGTCAGTACGCATTTAAGCCTTCGCTCTTTTCAATTTAAATTAAATGACGGGATTCTAATCACATCTCCAGCACCTTTTACCTACAGCCTAACCCCCGAACTTTTTGCTTCATTTTCAAACCCCGATCTTAAACTTGGTAAAGTCGCCCTCTTTGAAGGAGAGATTAGGAAATTCAACCTGCCCTTTAAAACAATGGTCCCGAAGGATCTGTCTTTAAAATTCTCAAGTAAGTTTCTTGATTTTGATCAATTATTTACCCTTGGTCCCGTTCAAATCACCGATTTTAAAACCACGTTCAAAAATTATGACATCAAGTCACAAGGTCAGCTCTTTTTTGAAGATAAAAAAAACCTCTTTGCTGGACTGCTCGGACAATCTCTTCAGGCTAAGTTAAACGCCAAGCTCAATCTCGGAAACGATCAGACGTGGGACATCCCCAGTCTTACTCTATTTTTAGATGGGGATAAATTCCATAGCGCCATCACTGGTAGTCTGGATCAGAATGGTGTTTTAAATGTGAAAAAGCCCCTTCCAATCAATCTTACGCTGACTCCTGATGAGATCAATCCTATCTTGGCAAAACAAGAATACGCCTTTCTTTTAGCAGAACCGACGCGTTTAAAGGGCGAAATCAAACCAGGCCTATTCCCGCTTAAAGAAATGCAACTCTCGAGTTTACAAGTAAGCGGCACTGCAACAATGGAGAACCTTCTTCTCATCTCTCCAGATCAATCTCACAAAATACCCTTTCAAGAAGTTGAACTTTCACTTAATCTCGATGGAAAACGGGAACGTGGCTCCCTTGATCTAAAAGGAGACGCTAAAAATAGTGGCTTTTTTGAGCTAAATTTATCTACAAATGAACTCCAAAAAGAATTTCTGTCGTCTCCTTTAAAAGGCTTTATTAAGCTCAATCACTTTCCATCAATTGTTCTCGATAACTTCCTAGATATGCACGACGAACTCCCCCTGCTTATCGGCCCAACAACCGATCTGGAAGTAAGTTTTAGCAGTTCAGGGGATACGCGCTATCTCAAAATCAATAACCGGAGCGAGAGACTCAAGCTGAATGGGAATTTTGCCATTAACGACACTTTCCGCCTCTATAACGCTCCCCTCCATCTCACATGGCTTATGTCCGATGAAGGCTATGAAGCCCTTCTTCGGCTGATGCAGCCAGAAAAAGCACATGGTGAAGGTGTTGCCTTTTCAATTCTCAAGCCCTCAGAGCTCACCCTAAAAATCACCAAGCTCAGTTACCCCATCTCTGATAAGCCTTTTAACCTCTATCACGCCGTCTGCGCCGCAGATGTTGAAATCGATCAACTCAGCCTTAAAGATAAAGAGAGTGACTTTACCGCTAAACTCTCCAAACTCAGCGGTTCAATCGATAAAGGAGCAGGAAACGATCCTCTCACCTTCTCTCTTGATGGCAAAACAATCTTTGGCGGAATTGAAATGGAAGGTACTCTTCAAAACTACATCACAGAAAATGGAGAACTTGATTTTTCAAACCTCACTTCCATCATTGAAACAAAGCTAAATAAGGTTCCCACAATCCTTCTCGACGCATTCTTCAACTTAAAAGCCTTTCGCCGCTCACTCCCCTCATCCGTTCTTGGCCCCAAAATCAATGCCACCCTCAATTCCAATATTAAAAACTCGAAGGGTCCCCTCAATATCAAAATCGAAGCCACAGATTGCCGCGCCACACTTGATGGCATGGTTTATGATGGCATCCTCTATCTCGAAAAACCCCTTCTCGCAACTCTCAATATCACACCCAAACTCGCTGAGCTTTTTCTAAAAGAAATGGAAATTGAATTTGTTCAAGCAAACAATCCCCTCATCTTCCGCATCAATCAAGAAGGGTTTGCCTTTCCACTTGAGGATTTTTCCATCGATCGCGTCAATATAGATTGGGCAACGCTCGATATCGGACAGATTGTCTGCCAAAACCGTGGCAACCCCTCCCAAGTCGGTGGCATTTTCAAACTCGACCTTGATGATCGCAACATGATCTCCCTTTGGTTTGCGCCTTTAGATTTTCGCTTAGCGGGAGGCATCATGATGATTGAGCGTACAGAGATCCTCTACAACAAATCCTATCAGATTGCCACCTGGGGTGATGTGGATTTCAACCGCTCCTACGTCGATATGATTGTGGGACTCACTGCGCAGAGTCTTCAAAGCACGCTAGGGATTGCTGGGCTTCCACCCGAATATGTCCTCCAAGTGCCACTTAAAGGCCCTTTTGGCAACGTCAAACTAGCCAAGAGTGAAGCAGTCGCTAAAATTGCAGTTCTCATCGCGCGAGAGCAAGGAAAGCAGGTTGGCGGCATCTGGGGCGGTGTGATTGGAGCCCTTGGCAGCCTTGCCGATGATCAATCTTCGGTTCCACCGCCAAAGCGCCCCTTCCCCTGGGAATAATACTGCTTCAAATCTTGACATGAATTTGCAGATATCGCAACCTACTAAGGCTTAAACCCCGAGTTTAAATCAAGTTTAGGATGAATTTATGGCAGTTACAACATTTAGTGCAACGTCTTCCCCCAGATCTACAGCAACAGCTGAAGAACATTCATCTCTAAATAATGAAGAAACAGGAAAAACTAAATTTCTACACACAAATCCTGTTGCGCTCTTGCCACACGAAATTTTACCCAATGAAATTTTTCGTAATGAGTTTATTCAACGTTTATCACCAAAAGATGTGAGTGAATATGTTAACTCCCTATTTAATAAAAAAACAGGAAAAGGGGAAGTAGGAAAGCTTGCACAAATTAATCTTTTTCAAGAAAATTTAAGAGGAATTTATGAGTTGACCCCGGAACAATTCACTGCATATAAAAATTCTTATCACAAATTAAGTAGCAAAGACGTCTCAATTAGCAATGCAAAATTCTTAAGCCTTTTTAAAAGTCTTAGAACATTAGAATTGAATAATGCGTTAGCAACACCTGAGATATTCAATGTTCTTCAAAATATACCTACCATTACTCATCTGAATCTTAAATGGTGCACACAAATCGAAGATCTCTTCTTCCTGCAACATCTACCTAACCTTACACATCTGAAATTTTCATGGTGCACACAAATCGAAGACTTCTCCTTCTTGCAGCTTCTACCTAACCTTACTCATCTGGATCTTACAGGGTGCGGTCAAATCCAAGACCTCTCCTTCTTGAAGTTTCTACCTAACCTTACTCATCTGGATCTTTCAAACTGCCGTCAAATTCAAGACCTCTCCTTCTTGCGGCATCTACCTCACCTTTCTTATCTGGGTCTTGTAATGTGCTGGCAAATCAAAGACTTTTCCTTCTTGCGGCATCTACCTCACCTTTCTCATCTGGGTCTTGTAATGTGCTGGCAAATCAAAGACTGGTCCATTTTTAATGCATATCCACACATACAAATTGATGGCAGACCTGACCAATAGAACTTCTTACGCATGTGAAGCTCAGCTCATGAAGCCTTCAGCTTAAGGATCCCTTCCCCGGGGAATAATTCTCGTAATATAAGTTTAAACCCGGGTTGTGTGATAGAGGTGTTCCAGATAAAATTGTATTTTGGTTCAGGATCTTCTGCTCATATTTTAGATATACTTAATAAAGTAGGCAAAATTTGGGTAGAAAATCCTGGAGAAAAAGACTTTTTAGATGAAATATCTATATCACACAACCCGGGTTTTAACGCCCGTTTACTTCGTTCACTCAAGACGAACGAGCGTTAAATTGCTTTGGCTAAGCGATGGTGATTTCTTTACAGAGGTAGATGTCTTGGATTGTATTCAGGAGCTTAATACCATCTGCACGACTCTTCTGAAACGCTTTGCGTCCTGAGATGAGTCCCATGCCGCCGGCGCGTTTATTCGTTACGGCTGTTTTGGCTGCATCTGCAAGGTCATTTTTTCCAGAGGCTCCACCTGAATTGATAAGCCCTGCACGTCCCATATAATTATTCGCAACTTGATAACGGGTCAGATCGATCGGATGGTCAGAGCAGAGCTCGGTGTACATCTTCTCGGTCTCTTTTCCAAATTTGAGCTCTTTGAACCCTCCGTTATTGGTTGGAAGCTTCTGCTTGATAATGTCAGCTTCGATGGTGACTCCGAGATGATTTCCTTGACCTGTGAGATCTGCCGCGGTGTGATAGTCAGCTTTTTCAGTTTTAAAGGCGGGATTGCGAAGATAGCACCAAAGAATGGTACCCATGCCAAGTTCATGCGCCATTTCAAAGGCTCTTGACACTTCTTGAATCTGTCTGTTGCTATTCTCCGATCCGAAATAGATGGTCGCACCAACGGCGCGGCATCCCATCTCATAGGCTTGCTCGATGGAACCGAAAAGGATCTGATCGTATGTATTGGGGTAAGTTAGAAGCTCATTATGGTTGAATTTGAGAATAAATGGGATTTTATGAGCATATTTTCGTGCAACAGAACCGAGACACCCAAGTGTTGTCGCAACGGCGTTACAGCCCCCTTCAATGGCGAGCTTGATGATGTTTTCAGGGTCGAAGTAGTCGGGGTTGGGAGCAAATGATGCCCCTGCTGTGTGTTCGATGCCTTGATCAACAGGAAGTATGGAGAGATACCCGGTGTTCGCAAGGCGTCCATGACTAAAGAGGGATTGGAGGTTTTGAAGAACGCGGATATTGCGATCTGTACCAGAGAATATGCGATCGATCCAATCTGAGCCTGGAAGGTGCAGTCTGTCTTTTGAAATGGTTTTACAAACGTGATTTAGAAGGGAATCCCCTTCATCACCAAGTAGCTTTTGAATATCTGATAGGCCCATGTGTATTTTTCTCCTCTTATACGATGTTGTACCTATTTCAACACAGGCGAGGAAAAAATTCAATCAGCTCTTATAACCCGGGTTGTGTGATATAGATATCCCATCTAAAAAGTCTTTGTGAAAGAGATTTTAAAACCGTTATATTGTAAATACTGTATATTGGGCATAGTTCTAAATAGATTTTTCGCAAACTGCTCTGTTTCAGATTTAGTATTGGGCTCTTCATTTTCTTGTTCTTCAATATGGGTGATGACAACTCTTTTTAAACTTTTTTTGTTCAATAAAATGTCCTCTAGATCTTCCTGTGTAAGATTTGAATTATGAATTTCTAGATCTTCAATCCAATCAAAGAGTTTTAATACCTCAATTGTCAGTGAATTAAAGTGAAAGTCATCATATTTAGCCGATAGACTTTCAAAACTAAATTCCACGTTATTTATTGGGGATACAGCCATTACTAGCTCCTTTTTGTAATGTATTAAAATTAATATTATTGCTAGATAATTATAACAACTTATTTAGTTAATATCTAATTAATAATATAATTAAAATAATTTTTCTATATAAGAGCGGGTGTGTTGCATAATTCCCTAGAGCAAGCAAAATCTTGAAAAACAAAAAGGCATAAGAATAAACTCATTAGCTTCTGACAACAAAGGAGCTTTCTTATGCCTCGCCACAAACATGACTGGAAACAGTATAACAAACAACTCATCAATCGTGGCAACCTCATTTTTTGGGTCACAAAAAAAGGCTGGAAGGCCCTTTATCTACAGCGATGAAGCGATCAAAGCGAGGCTCATCGTACGCTTCAAATATCAGCTACCCCTGAGAGAACTAGACGGTCTCTTCCAGTTCTTAGCGCAACTAATGGATATCCCCAACACACAAGTCTGCCGCAGAATGCGAAGCATCCAGCTGCCAGAAGAGTTGATGAATAAGAAAAAAGTAACCGATCTTGTTCTAGACACAACGGGCCTCAAAATATATGGCGAGGAAGAGTGGTGTACAAAACGTTATTGGGTAAATCCAAATGGATAAAACTCCACGTGGGGATCGATCAAAGGAGATCAACATAAACCAGAATCAACGGAATATAGCCATTTAAATGCTTCCTTATTTAAACCTGGGTTTTAAAACCGTTTCTCTAATCTAAGCTTACCACTTTGAACAGTATTTTGATCCAAGAGATTTGCATTGTATCCGAGAGATAAAATAAGATCTTTGCTAGTGGTGAATACAAGCTCACAACCAATAGAGAGTTGATTTGTTTTATCATGGAAACTAGTAACCGTGAAGTGGGATTTGCACGTCGTTTGCATGAATAAACTGGATGTATAATTTCTTGATGACAGTGGGATCGTTGAGATCCAACCAACGTGTATTGTTGGTGTAATACACATATTCTTTATATGAAAGTCATTCAAGAATTTTATCATTACATTGGACTGCAAGAAAGCTGAGTATTTACTACCCACATCCAGGTTAAGGCTTTTAGCTCCTGATTCAGTATAGCTGGACTCAAAGATGTTGAGATAACTAACACTCGCTTCAGGTAAAATAAAAAGTTGGTCTCCATTTTCTTTAGTATTAACGCAAAATTTATACCCTCCATCAATACGTGCCATGACGTCCCAACTATGATGGTTATTATACGCGGTTCTTCGCAGACCTGGAAAGCGAATCGTGCGGTCGATACTATAGTAATTATAAGCTCCAAGTACGAGCATATTGACAAAGCCACTGCTTGGAACCCATCCAATCGATGGTCCAGCATACACTGAATTCCAACGACCTTCACCAGCCTTCTCTTGCCAGTCAATATGTGAGTGAGCATATCCTATAGCTCCACCAACGAGGATATTATGTGCTAATAGGTGATTAGCTCCAACTGCCGCGCCAATAGCATAAGCATCAAAAGCGATTTGTCCATCAACCTTGTCTTGATTATAATAGTATCCAACAGGCGCTACCCATACAGAGGTTTTCTGGCTGTTATTTGTGTCTTCCCCTTTACACCAGCGATATTTTTCAGCGCTCTCTGCGATAGTATCAGCAATAACACGTTGATTTTGCAATTCAACAAGAGGAAGTGCTCCAAACTGGCTAGGACTTAATTGTTCAAGCTCTCTCTCAAAAATGTTAGCTGGTAAACTAACAAGCAACCCCATTACATAGCGAAGATCTGGATCTGGAGGAAGGAAGTTGCTACAAAACAAATATTCTGCAATAGCCATTGCATTACCACTTAAAGAATTAAAGGGAACAGGAAGCACCGCTCCTGATGATAGTATGGCAATTTGCGCACCAAAGGGATTGTAAATAATTGTATAGTCAAACAACTGCTCTTCAAGGATCTGAGCAAATACACCTACCCTTGCAGCATATGTCATAAAGTTAAAGGTTTGCCCTTCAAAATAGAGTCCCGGCTCTGGAGCAATAAAGATCGTTCCATCTAGATTGGCAGTACCCGTAATAAGAATCTGATCTGAGGTACCAACATCATTAAACTCAATAACAAGTGTCCCGCTCGCTGTTTGTGTGTAGTCACCAACAATATTTAGAGTGCCAATGGAATTTCCCGGTGTCAGGATACCATTATTGTTCGTCGGACCCACTGTACCAGCCATTCCGGCCGTACCTTGTTGAAGATCCATTGCAGTCGTGACATTGACTGTTCCAAAATTACCCATAGCATTTGTAATGGTTAATGTACCTGGCAATGTGACTGTACTATCGAACTGTACAAATGAATCGAGTACAGTTGGTGGGATGTTTCCATTGACAAATTGAGCAATTTGCGAGGCGTTGGCTGAGGTATATGCAGTGGCACCTGTCAAGGATAAATCATTTGCACCAATTGTATTTGTAAACGTTGAAAGTGGTTGGGTAGGCTGGGTGATGTCAAGATCTCCTGTCCCTGATATCGTTCCTCCAAATGTTGTTGAAGCGGGGGCTGTTGTTTGATCAAAGCTAAGTGTTGTCCCTCCAGCTGTCGTAATACCGCCTTGCAAGCTATCTGTATCTCCTTCCAATATGCCCGAGGACAAAGTTGTGCCTCCTGCATAGCTGTTTGTGCCGATAAATGTTATTTTGTCGTTAACTAGAGCGACTACATTTACTCCTCCTGTCCCACTCATATTACCGCTGTACGTTCCTGATCCATTTTGGTTGAATTCAAGAGCGGCATTGTTAACGATATTTCCTTGTAAACTCGTTGTGGTTCCTGTCAACATTCCGGCAGATATTGTCGTACCGCCGGAGTAGGTGTTGGCTCCACTTAATGTCAGGTTGCCAGCATTGAGCTTAGTCATACTTCCAGTACCACTTATCACACCAGTGTAACCACCTGCTACTGCCTGGTCAAACGCAATAGCAGCGTTGTCAACAATATCTCCTTGCAAGCTATCGGTATCTCCTGTCAATATTCCGTCAGATACTGTCGTACCACCTGAATAAGTGTTGGTTCCAGTCAATATCAAACTACCGGCATTGCGTTTTGTTAAGCTACCTGTACCGGACATCGAGCCCGCGTACGTTCCAGGTGACATTCCTCCTAGAAGAGTCAAATCAAAGATCACGGCTGCGTCATTCTGAAATGTGCCTTGAAGGCTTATTTGTGTTCCTTCCAATGTTCCGGCAGATACTGTCGTACCGCCTGAATAAGTGTTAGTTCCAGTCAATATCAAACTACCGGCATTGCGTTTTGTCAAGCTACCTGTACCGGACATCGAGCCCGCGTACGTCCCAGGTGACACTCCTCCTGGAAGAGTCAAATCAAAGATCACAGCTGCGTCATTCTGAAATGCTCCTTGAAGGCTTATTTGTGTTCCTTCTAATGTTCCGGCAGATACTGTCGTTCCTCCAGAGTAGGAGTTAGCTCCGGTCAATATCAAATTGCCGGCATTGCGTTTTGTCAAGCTACCTGTACCGGACATCGCGCCTGCATACGTTCCAGGTGACATTCCTCCTAGAAGAGTCAAATCAAAGATCACAGCTGCGTCATTCGTAAATGCTCCTTGAAGGCTTATTTGTGTTCCTTCTAATGTACCTGCAAGGACGGCTGTAGTCCCTGTATAGGAATTCGTTCCAATCAATCTTAGTGTCTGAGAACCGGTTTTAAGGAACTGTCCTGAACCAATTATGTTACCATTTAGCGTCGCTACGCTCGTAGACTCTTGTCTAACCTGAAGCGAATCAACTAAATTTAGGGTGGTGTCAAACGTGTGTGTGCCGTTTCCATTTCCGTTCGATATATCAATAAACGCCTGACCTCCACCAGCGTTCATATTGAGAGTGCTGGCACTGAGAAGAGGCCCGTCAATAGTAATGCTGTTACCACTATCCAAAGACATGGAACCTACCGTCAAACTATTTCCAATCATCTGTAGGACAACAGGATTCGTATACGCTTGCGCAATAAGAGCCTGATCATTCGCCGCATTGGGAATGGTCGCGGGTGACCAATTGCCAGAAACTACCCAAGATCCAGTTCCATCGACATTCCATGCGACGACGGCAGCGTCAACAGACCCTACATTTAGGGTTAATAAAATAATTTTTATAGACAGATGATATTTGAATAGAGATTTTAAAAATTTCATATTCCTTACTAATATCACATACCAATTTTCAGGGCAATTTTCATAAAGGAATATTTTGATATTAGGTGAAAAATTTTGAAGCTTTTATAGAAGGTCTTACAATGACAACAATTCAAGAGTCCCAATTCATGCAAATTTTTTTCGTTATTCCAGATCCCAGAAAAACAAAAAATCGACTCTATTCCTTATCAGAGTTAAAACCCGGGTTTAAAATAATTTTTAGATAAGAGCGAGTGAGTTGGTGAAGAGGGGTCTCAAGACCTTCCCTAGGAGATCATATTCGAGGATATCGGTGATCTCGACTTCATAGAGTCTAGAAAAGGCGTCTACTTTTAGTGTGTCATTGAGGATGATTTGCCCATCGATATCAGGGCATTGACCGTAGAAGCGGCCTACCATGAGATGTTCTGATTCTGGATGGTAGTCCTCAACGATAACTTCGAGCTTCTGGCCGAGGTATTTGCTGAGGTTGTGTTGAGTGGCTTCGTATTGAGCCTCTGCAAGGATATTAAAGCGCTCTTCTTTGATTGCCTCATCGATTTGATTGGGCAGGCGCGCTGCGTAGGCTTCTTTCTCGAGGGAGAATTTGAAGATGCCAACGTTATCGAGTTTAGCTTCTTTGACAAAATCGATGAGTTCTTGGAACTGGGCGTCAGTTTCTCCTGGAAAGCCAACCATGAGGGATGTGCGGATGACGATGTTGGGGATTTTTTCGCGGAGGGTTTGAATGATAGTGAGGATTTGCTGCCTGGAAGTTTTACGGTGCATGGCTTTGAGCATGGTATCGTTGATGTGCTGGATGGGCATATCGAGATAGGGACATAGACGTTTATCTGAGGCAATGAGCTCGATGATCTCGTTGGTAATTTCATCAGGATAGAGGTATAGCAGTCGGAGCCAAAACTCCCCTTCTTCTGCTAGGAGTTTTTTGAGAAGGCTTTCAAGTCCATGTTTTTCTCGACGGTCTTTGCCATAGTCTCCAAGATCTTGGGCAATAAGGATGACTTCAAAGACGCCTTGAGCACGCAAGATGCGGAATTCTTTGAGGACTTGCTCTTCGGTTTTACTTTGCAAAGGCCCTTTGATTTTGGGGATGATACAAAAAGCGCACTGTTTTTTGCACCCTTCGGCAATTTTCAGGTAGGCGTAGTGGGACGGTGTGGTGACAAGACGTGGCACTTCTCCCTGCTGAAGATAGCTTTTGGCGTCTGTGACTTGTTCGTTGGGTGTAGTGGTTTGAATGGCCGTAAGGACTTTGTCAACGTCTCCGGAGGAGATAAAGGCATGGATTTCTGGAAATTTTTCTTTGAGAATATGTCGGTGTTTATGAACCATACACCCGGCCACGATGAGTTTGGCTTGAGATTTTTTTTCTTGAAAGAGTTCGTCAAGTGTTTCATAGGCTTCTTCTCTTGCTGCTTCTAAAAACCCGCAGGTATTGACGACGAGATAGTCGGCTTGGAGATGATCTGGAATGATCTCATAACCGGAGCGGAGAAGGATCCCAATCATGACTTCTGTATCGACGAGATTGCGTGCACATCCAAGTGAAGTGAAGTGTATTTTATTCATGGCATGAATTATAGTCAGTGGATGATTAAGTATCTGCTAAAAAAGTTCTCTTTTCTAATTATTTCACTTTTTACGGTATGTACACTTACTTTTGTTTTGATGAAATCCATTCCTGGGGACCCCTTTGTGCAAGAGCAGGCGGTTCCAGAGGAAATCATGAAGAGCATGTATGCGCATCACGGCTTGGATAAGCCGTGGTATGTGCAATATGGGCGCTATATTAAGGGGGTAGTAACGTGGAATTTGGGTCCTTCCTTCAAATATGAAGGGCGCACTGTAAATGATATTATCCGGGAGGGGTTTCCAGTGTCTGCGATGTTGGGTTTAGAGGCGCTTTTTTTCTCCCTTTCTTGGGGAATATTATTGGGAACGCTCTCGGCTCTTTATAGGCGGAGATGGCAGGATCATTTGTGCATGTTTATCGCTGTTCTGGGAATTTCTATTCCAAATTTTATTATGGCAACGTTTTTGCAGTTTTTGTTCGCAATGAAGTTGAATCTTTTCCCAGTTGCGCGGTGGGGTTCTTTTTCGCAGTCTATCCTGCCTGCTCTTGCGCTTGCGGCTCTTCCTACGGCTTTTATTGCGCGGCTAACACGGGCTAACATGGTCGAGGTGCTCGAACAGGATTATGTTATGACGGCGTTTTCAAAGGGGTTAAATAAAAGGCAGGTAGTTCTGGGTCATGTCTTGAAAAATAGTTTGATGCCTGTGATCACTTATATTGGCCCCTTAAGCAGCTCGATTTTAACGGGAAGTTTTATTATTGAAAAAATTTTTGGGATTCCGGGGCTGGGTGGCTGGTTTGTAACGAGCATTGCCAATCGGGATTATACGGTGATTATGGGGGTGACCATTTTTTACAGTTTTATTTTGCTAAGTAGTGTTTTTATCCTCGATTTGTTGTATTCTATGCTCGATCCTCGAATTAAACTGATTAGGGTGCATGAACAGTAGCTCTTACTCATACTATCAGGATGCATGGCGCCGCCTCAGGCAAAACAATGTGGCGATGTGTGGCTTTTATATCATTTTATTTTTCATCTTTATGGCGACAATCGGCCCGTTTCTCTCTTCGTGGAGTTATTATGAAACGCATTTGAGTTTGAAGAATATTCCACCTTGTTTGGAATATCCTTTTGGGACGGATGAACTGGGTCGCTCAATGTTTGTGCGGATCTGGTGGGGGGCGCGTATTTCCCTTTTTGTGGGGTTTGCTGCAGCGACAATCGACATGGTAATCGGCGTTTTTTATGGTGCGCTTTGTGGGATGCTCGGCGGGAAGGCGGACGAGCTATTGATGCGAGTGGCTGATGTGCTCTATTCTCTCCCACATCTATTGATTGTGATTTTGCTTATGGTTGTACTTGGTTCAGGACTCATCACGATCCTAATTGCGATGACGTTTACGGGATGGATCAACATGGCGCGTATTACCCGTGGTCAGATCATGCAACTTCGAGAGCGGGATTTTGTTTTGGCTGCAAAGGTGATGGGCGCATCTCATATGCGTATTTTATGTCGCCATCTCATCCCCAATACGGTGGGCTCAATCATCACCACGATGACTCTGACCATTCCTACAGCCATTTTTACTGAGGCTTTTTTGAGTTTTTTGGGGCTCGGTGTGCAGGCTCCTGTTGCGAGTTGGGGCACGATGGCAAGTGATGGTCTTTCTGCCTTGCGCTATTATCCTTGGCGTCTTTTTTTCCCAGCGGCATTTATTAGCATCGCGATGCTAGCTTTAAATCTTCTTGGAAATGGGATGCGGGATGCTTTTGACCCGAGGTTACGCACATGATTCCCCTGCTTCAGGTAAAAAATTTACGGACGTCATTTTTTTCTGATGGGCAAAAAGTTGAGGCGGTGCGTGGGATCAGTTTTGAGTTGTATCCGGGGGAAATTTTAGGAATTGTTGGGGAATCTGGGTGTGGTAAAAGTGTGACGGCAAAGAGCCTGCTCCGGCTTATCCCATCGGTTTCTGGAAAAATTGAAGAGGGATCTGTTCTATTCCAGGGGCTAGATCTTCTCGCAATTTCTGAAAGGATTTTAAAAGGAATACGCGGCAACGAAATCAGCATGATTTTTCAGGATCCTCTGACTTCACTCAATCCCACGATGAAAGTGGGCCTCCAGATCATGGAGGGGTTGTGTCTTCATCGACCAAAATTAGGAAAAAAAAATGCGTACGCTCAGGTAATTGAACTTTTGAATTTGATTGAAATTCCCGATCCTAAGGTGCGTTTTCACCAGTATCCACATGAATTAAGTGGTGGCATGCGGCAGCGGATCATGATCGCAATCGCTATGATCTGCTCACCAAAAATATTGATTGCGGATGAGCCAACAACAGCGCTTGATGTCACAATACAAGCACAAATCATGGATGTTTTAAAAAGGCTCCAAAAAGAACTTGAGATGTCGATGATTTTGATCACACATGATTTAAGTTTGGTTGCCTCAGTTTGTGATCGCGTGCTAGTAATGTATGCGGGGAAAATTGTGGAAGAGGCTCCGATTGATATTCTATTTAATGCTCCAAAACATCCATATACAATAAAACTACTCAACTCTCTTCCTAAATGGGATGAGAATACGCTCACACCAATACGCGGCCAACCTCCAAGTCTGCGAAATCCTTCTGCTGGATGTCTTTTTTGTGAAAGATGTGATCATGTGATGAAGCTTTGCAAGGTGAAATCACCTCCCCCATTCAAGATTCGGGAAGGCCACTTTTCAAATTGTTGGCTATTTGATGTGAAGGAGGAGGTATGACCCCCCTTTTAAAGCTGAGTAATGTGCATAAACATTATGTGGTGAAAAAAAAGCTCTTAAGAGCTGTTGAAAATGTGTCGTTTGAGATTTATCTCGGGGAAACGCTTGGCCTGGTTGGAGAAAGCGGTTCGGGGAAAACAACCATTGGCCATATGCTCATGAAGTTGATCAAACCCACCTCAGGTGAGATCACTTTTGGTGCAGACAAGATGCAGATGATCTTTCAGGACCCTTACGGCTCTTTGAACCCACGTATGACTGCGGGAGAAATGATTGAGGAGCCCTTGAAGATCTATAAGTATCCAAAACGGAAGGAAAGGGTCTATGATCTACTTGAAAAGGTGGGGCTCTCCCCTGCGTCTATTTCCCTTTTTCCTCATGAGTTTAGTGGAGGGCAGCGCCAGCGAATTGCGATTGCACGCGCCCTAGCCCTCTATCCACAATTTATTGTCTGCGATGAGCCAATTTCAGCGCTTGATGTTTCGATTCAAGCTCAGATCATCAATTTGCTAAAAAAATTGCAAGAGGAAGAGGGGCTCACGTACCTTTTTATTTCTCATGATTTATCGATGGTAAAATATTTATCAAACCGGGTCGCTGTGATGTATTTGGGACATTTGATGGAACTTGGAACGACCGAGATGCTCTTTAGGGACCCGAGGCATCCTTATACACAAGCACTACTTTCTGCAAATCCCATTCCCGATCCTGAAGTTGAAAGGAATAAGAGCCGTATTATTTTGAAGGGAGATATCCCAAGTCCTCTTGAGTCATTTCAAGGGTGCCCCTTTGCATCTCGGTGCCCAAAAGCGCAGGCGCTATGTAGAATGGTCAAGCCTGCCTGGGAAGAGGTCGCACCTGATCATCATGTCGCATGTCATTTCTCTGGTTGAAAGAGGTTTTCATGGCTTGAGTAGGCTTTATGGCAGCAGACAAATACGCGGCATTTTGCCTCTTTTAGAATCTTATCTGTTATCTGACCAAACCCATGAGTCCCACTTGAAGAGGCTCCAATGACAAGTAGATCGATATCCATCGTTTTGATAAGTTCAAAAACGGCGGTGTCAATGCTGCGTGAATTGATCATCTTAAGTTCCATTGCCACACCGAATTCTCGTCCAATTGCTTCAGCGCGTTTTAGGGCGGATTCTGCCATGAGTACCTGCAGAGATTCTGGAGATTCTAAAGGGAGGGAAAAGGGAACGCGTATAATATTTAACGCGGTAACTTTGGCTCCATGAACTTTGGCAAGCTCACAAGCAACTTGTACTGTTTCTGTTTCCCTTCCGCCGCGTGTTGGTACTAAGATATTCTTAAAAACCAAGGGCCTAAAACCAGGGATCTTAATTTTTTCGATTCTAACTTGAGCTGTTGGCTTGATCTTTTGTTTTCTTCGATAGAGGTAATACATGATAAGTCCGAAGAAAATCCATGCAAAGCCGAGATAGCGTCCATCGGGTTTTGTGATAACAACTAAACACCAAGTACTAAATGTAGCTAATCCCCCAATTATTGCTGTAAGTGGGAAATCATAACCTTTGATTCTGATATTCAAAGGTGCTCTAAAGGGACGATGTTCTTTGGATTTACGTACCCGCAAGGTGAGTAGGGAAAAGTGGGCTGCGGTAAAGGCGAGCATCGCACCAAAATTATACAAATCAGCCAATGCGGAAATTCTTCCTCCACTCCAGATGACAATGATCATGGCAAAAACAGCAAAAATGGCAAGAGATACAAAAGGCGTTTTAAATTTTGGATGCAGGCGATAAATAAAACGGGGTAATTGGTAGTGCTCTCCCATGTTAAATGAAAGGCGTGAGGCCCCCATAAGGCCTGCATTGGCTGCGACAAATAAAATAATGGCAGCTAAAAGCCCAACCCAAACGCCGAGGAACTGCTTTCCAAAGGGAAGGACAGAAACAATTCCTGCAATGGGATCATCTAAAAATGTTGTGCTTAAAACATGGGGTGAAACAGCAGAAAGTGCCACTGATGAGATCCCCATGTAGACAAAAAGGAGGATACCCATCGACAAAAGAATGGCTCGAGGCACTGTTTTGGAAGGTGTTTTCGCCTCAGCACTCAATTGTGTCATCGATTCAATGCCCGTAAATGCAACCATAGCCATGGCACACCCTTTCCAAAAACCTCCCCACGTTGGTGAGTAAGGAGAATCAGGAACACCGATTTTCATATGGGAAAAGAGTTCTTTGATATCTAAGAGCCAGATTCCGCCAATTACAATGATGATGATCTGCGTAAGAAGGGTCATGGATGTAAGGACAATACTGAGCCTTGTTGAATGTTTGCTACCCAAAACATTGAGAAAAAAGAGAACGCAGATGAGGCCAATCGTGAACAAAATTTTATATTCAACATGCGTTAAAAATGAAAAGAAATAACTGAGATAGGGTGCAACAGAATAGGATGAGATAGCAATGGTCACAATATAATCTAAGAGAAGTCCCCACCCTGCAATGAATGAGACAAGATCATTGAAAGCGTGACGAGAGTAGTAGGCTGAGCCCCCCGACTCTTGAAGCATAGATGATAATTCTGCATAGGTAAGTGCCGTACAAGAAAAGACAAATCCTGCAAAGAGGAGTGCCAGGGGTGTTGCACCAAGTGCAAAGAGTGCGGTGATCCCCAAGGCATAATAAATCGATGAGCCTAGGTCTCCGTAACCAACCGCAAATAGGTCAGCGACTTTGAGTACCCGTTTCATCGAGCCTTTATCAATTTGGGTAATTCTTTTGGCAGAGTCTTCTTTTTCCATCTCATTTAAGTCATACAAGATGCAAAGAAATTTTTACAATAAAAAGCTGCCTCGATGATTATGTGAGGACTTGACGCGGAAGTTGGAAGAAAACATCTTCCTCTGTAAAGGTTACTTCTTCTGTTTCCGTCACCCCGAGTTCGCGCAAATGCTCAATGCAATTTTGTACGATATTCTCCGGAGTAGATGCTCCTGCTGTCAGCCCAATGACTTTGACATTGTCTAGCCACTTTGGATCAATTTCGTGCGGATGGTTAATGAGATAGGATGGGATTTCTCTTCTTCTTGCCACTTCACAAAGGCGGTTTGAATTGGAACTTGTTGGATCGCCTACAACGATGATAAGATCCACTTGTGAGGTGATCTCACCGAGTGCGAGCTGCCGATTTGTCGTTGCGTAACAGATCGATGAGCTTGGAAGTGTTTCAATATGCGGATACTTATTCAGGAGAGCTTCTGTGATCTCTTTGACATCATCAAGGCTGAGTGTCGTTTGCGTGATGTAGAAAAGCTTTTGGTCAGGTGGAAATGAAAGTTTATCTACATCTTGGACAGATTCTACAATTGTTGTGCTTTCAGGGGCTTCCCCTGCTGTCCCAATCACCTCGACATGATTTTGATGCCCAATAAGGATGATCTGATATCCTTTTTTTGCATAACGCTTTGCAGCAGAATGCACGCGGATAACAAGACCACATGTGGCGTCGATTTCAATGAGTTTCCGCTTCTTAGCGTGCTCTCGTACTGCAGGTGAAATGCCATGTGCTGAATAGATTAGACGGGATCCTTCAGGAACTTCATCGAGATCTTCAATAAAAACTGCGCCCATTTCACGCAACCGGTCGACAACATGTTTATTGTGAACAATTTCATGTTTAACGTAGATTGGAGCGCCCCACAGTTCGAGTGCCTTCTCTACGGTTTCAATGGCTCTGACAACACCTGCACAAAAGCCTCTAGGTTTAGATAGAAGTAGTTTCATGCTTCAAAGTGTAACAGATCCGTACCTTTTTCGGAGGATTAAAAAAAAAATTATTTTTTTTAGGGGAATAGGCTTGACAATGAATCAAAAAAATGGCGATACTGCTTAATCATTTATTAACAATTTATTGGAGGTCTTTATGGAATGTAGCAGTTTTCAAAGTGTTACTCATATGGCAGTTAACACTTTAACAAATTTTAGAAACAACGTGAAAGATTGGGATTCAAGAGAGACTAATCTAACTGTAGAAGAGCAAAAAGCTATGGACGAAAAGCCAGCGCTGCTCAATAGAATTGTAGCACAAGTTGGTTATAGCTTGAGTGCAATGGTTGGTGTGATCGAGACAATTGTCAGTACAATTGTCAGACTTGTTCTTTTACCAATTTCTTACATGTGTTGGTCAAAAGCTTATAGTTTTGCTAAAAACTGGAATGAAAGCGCTCAAGTTTCTACAGCGAAATCATTTGCAAATGTTTACTTTAACATGGTTGCTGATGTATTGCCTACAAGAACTGATAGCATGACGTATGCTCGTCTATCCCAGCCGGCAACAGTTTAAGGCAAATTTTGTAAAAGTCCTTGGCAACTATCTTCAATGATATCGAGGACTTTTGCAAATTGAGTTTCATGTCCATAGTAGGGATCGGGAATATCTCGATCCCTATATATTTGGCTGAAATGTGTCGCCAAATATAGCTTTTTCTTTTCTTCAGCAGTAGGTGCGAGTGTTTGAAGATATTCGAGAATTTCTTGGGTTGCTACTAGAATCATATCAAAACGATCAAAATCACTTACCTCAATACATTTCGCTTGATTTTCCATCATGATGCCCCTTTCTCGCATAACAGCTTGCATCCGCATGTCTGGATTTTGTCCTTCGAAGACTGGTGTGATTCCTGCACTTTCAACGTAAAACCTATCGCCGACTTCTTTTTCATCAGCTAGATGTTCAAAATACGCCGCGAGTGCTGGAGAGCGACAGATATTGCCGCTACAAATAAATAGAAGTGAAATCATGTGACGTCAGCTGCGCACCGGAAGCCATAAGTACGGTTCACTGTGCCTGGATTGTTTCGATGTCTGTGTGAACAGCGCATATCTTCTTTTAAGCTTTTCCAGCAACCACCTCGAAGAACCCGATAGACACCTTGGACAGGCCCTAGAGGGTTTTCTGGTTCCTGAAGAGAGGTTTCATAATAATTATATTCATACCAATCACTACACCACTCGTAGACATTTCCTGCCATATCATGAAGTCCATATCCATTTGGTGGATAACTCATGACAGGTGTCGTATCAGAGCTGAAGAAATTCGCTTGGTTTCTTTCGATTTCATTTCCAGTGGAAAAGATCGCTTTTTGAATGCCACCGCGTGCTGCGATTTCAAACTCTGCCTCTGTCGGCAAGCGTTTCCCTACCCATTTTGCATAAGCAACAGCACCATACCAGGTCACCCCAATCACAGGATGTCTAGCGTAGCCCGATTCAATGTGAAGCTTTCCACCTTCTTTTTTGATGCGGGATTCACGGAGGCGAATGATATCTTGATTATTCGAATCTTTCTCTCCTCCCATGGCATCTAAAAAGCGGACAAATTGTTCGTTAGTCACAGAATGTGTATCGAGAGCAAAATCTTGAATGCGTATTCTATGAAGTGGTCTTTCATCTCGAGCCCCTTCATTACTTCCGCGGGTAAATTCTCCCCCCTTAATCACAACCATATCTGTTTGAATAGGCTCAACATCTTTAATTTCTTGTTCTGCCGGTTTATATGGAGCAACAGTAGATTCTACATGAAAAACCGCACCTGGATCTGGCTCATACACTGGTCGCTGAATTTCTTGAGGATTTAATTTTGGTTGCGGTTGGTTTGTATGCATGAGTGTTGAAACTTTTTCGATCATTTCAGACTGCATTTTCACTTGAGGCGGCTTTTCTTGCACCATCGTTCCTCCAGTATGGTAGCTGGGCGGCGGAGTGTAGGGCGATACGCGCTCATATGTCGGTGTTGTCGGAACAGGGACAGGGACAGGAGCTGGAGCCGGCGGTTGTGGTTGTGGCGTTTGCCATTTTGAAGGAGCATTATCAGAAAGTGACCAATGAGAAATCTCAGATTGTACCTTAGGTTGATACGACTGAGGTGAAATAAGCTCATCAACAACCTGCAATAGTGAAGTGGGGCGTTTATTTGGGTCAGGTTGGAGACAACGATAAATTAGTCGATCCCAATCAAGACGAAAATCTGTTAAATAACTGGATGGAAGCGGGAAAAACCCTTCAGGAAAACTCCGCATCAAAAGAAAATAGACTAAAATTCCAAAGGAATAAACATCGGCCTTGATTCCTATGGGATTTTCACGAAAAATCTTTTGCTCTGGCGCTAAAAATGCATATGTTTGCAAAAAGGAAGCATGAAGTTTTGAGAGCTTGCTCGAATCTAAAATCCCCATCGCATAGTTATCATGAGATACATTGAGATCAAGTGATAGTGCTTGTGACAATACATGATAGGTGCGTGTTAAAATCAGCCCTTCCCCGATTACACGCGATAGACCGAAATCTGAAAGATGCACATGAAGCCCGCGATCCCCTTTACCGATGAGAATGTTGTTCAATTTGATACCGCGGTGCGCAATATGGCCCCCCTCGCCCTGTTTTTGATGCGCATATTGGAGCGCTGATGCGATTTGTGAAAGGAGTTCAACGATTTCATTTTCGTTAAAATTTTTCCGATTAACAGTGAGATACTGAGCAAGGTTTGTTGTCTCGCCAATTGGATCAAGCACGCAATCTGTTACCAGAAAGTAGACACCATCTGCAAAAGAGACATTATGGATCTTAACGAGATTGGGGTGGTCGAGTGTTGCAAGCATTGAAACTTCACGTTCAAAGCGCTGCACAAAGCCCCTGTCAGAAGCGAGTTCTTCCGGCAAGACTTTTAGGACAAATTGCTTTCTAATAAAGCGATGTTCCGCAATGAAAACTTTTCCTAAAGTTCCCTGTCCGATTTGCTTAATAAGGGTATAATCACCGAGCTGTTGTTTTTCCATATAAGACATTAACTCATTTAACCTGTAAAAAAATCCAATATAGCGATTTCATGATAAGTTGCAAATAGCCACTTGCATTTCATCCAAGTATCTCACATTTTGGATCTTCTTTCACTATGTTTTTTTATATTCCAAATATGTCAGAAGATTATTCAAGTGCATACCACAAGCGAGAGGATCTTGCTCCATCGCTGGCTTACATGCGCGCAAAACATCTTCAGCCTGATGCAAATAAGACAGATCTCCCTTTATCTGATAAAGACGCAAAAGATTTTCACAATGGATGCTATTTCCTCCATCTTCAATGTCAACGCGTCGAAGTAGCACCGCCTGATCCTTAGCTAAAGAATAAAACGCGCCGTCTATTGCCTTAAAATCCTTCTCTAAAATGCCAGCTAGATCTTGCGCACGCTCTAATCCACTCTCTTCTTGAGAAAGCAGGCTGCGTATTTCAAGAGCAATGCCTTCAAGCGTTTCCATGCTTTGATCAAAAACTTCTTCCTCGCCCGTGATTTTATTAGCAAAATACATCGCGCGTTGATCTTGTCTGAGCATTCCGTAGTTTTCTAACAATGTGCGAAAATGTCTGGGCAATGTCTCCGGCTCCCCTTCAACTAAGATCTCATCAACGCTCCGATCCAAAAGCTCCTTATCAGGAAGCACATCACCCTTAACAATCATCCCATTAGAGACCAACTCAAGAATCTCATTGGCCTCATCGATCAGTTCGTCTCGCTCTCCCAGCCACTTTTCATTAATATGCGTGCAGACTTGTTTCAACCCCATCATCCCATCTTGACTATCAACCGGAAGATCGGTTGCAGCGAAAAAAGGTTTTAGATCTGGAGTTAAGATGAGATTAAGAGGCCAGCTAACGCCCGACGAAAGAAGAACCTCAGCAAAAACCCTATAAAGCTTGGCAATTTCAGGAAGTTGTGTGTGATCCACTCTAATATTAATGAACGTCTCGTTCATTAATTTGCTAAGCTGCCCATCCTCGAATAGTTGCGAGCCAATCGATAGAAAGATCGGTTTATTTTCAGAGGTCGCCGCTTGGAAGGCTTTTTTACCCCAAGAATACCATTTCATATAATATTAAAGCAGTCCCACGTATTTGGCAAAATACCAAAGCAAGACGAGAACCACTGCAGAGACTCCGGCCCAAATAAGATTGGGAAGCCACTTGACACCGCCGCCTAAGCTTCCGCGTACTTCAAGCGTGCCAATACCATAATCAAATTCATGTTTTTGGCCTGGCATTTTAAAAGCCTTCGGATGTTCACGTACAATTCTATCAACGTCCATCCCTAAGAATGCAGCGTATTGTCTGATAAACCCAAGAATATAAACCGAAGAGAGAAAACGATCGACATGACCTTCTTCAATAGCTTCTAAATAAGTACAGCGAATTGAAGTGGCATTTTCAATTTCTTTTAGCGAGAGATTTTTTTCCTGTCGCTTCGCTTTAAACATCTCGCCAATTTTTTTAATTTCGTCGTTCATACCCCTCCGATAATATTACAACTTGTATCTAACTTAGATTAGCTTATTAGAGGAATAAGAGACTACGGAAAAAGTTCCCTTATCAGAAAAAAGTTAGTCAGAAGTCGCAGTCCAACTGTTATAGACGCAATATGCTGCAATGACAACAGTTATTTGTGCTGCTAAAAGTGCCCCTTCCTGTAATCCTTCTGCACATGCAGATACATATAGGGCCCAATCAGACCTTTCAACTCTAAAGATTTGAGAAGAATTCCCATCGACAGAGATACGGATACCTCGTTGATGATTATCATCCACTTGATAATGCAAAACGTTTCTAATATATTGATCAATAAAAATACCGGTTAATTCTCGTGAGGTGCAATTACCATCCCCAAAATTATACTCATATTCCCTAACATTCGTTCCTTCCTGCGCGCCCGGGAGAGTTTCTAAATGCAATAATTGTTTGATTGGATCCACTTGACTACCCCTTACTCCGCTTGCCATGGTCAACTCCTTCCAAAATATTAAAATTGCGGTGAAGTCTGGTATAAAATAACATTTTAATCAAGGGGAATCAGGGGTGGAAATATCCATCGTGTGTACGATCAATTACCACTAAAGCCACTCGCGCAGCTAAAAGAGTGGCAAATTAAAGCAAATCTTCGGATCAGCATGATGAACAAGAGATCTTCGTTGAGCCTATCGTGCTCTATATTTTGTTCGGAGATTAGGTCATCAGCTGCTGTATTCTCCAATAGAAGAGCGATAGGTGCTTATGAATAGGAACAGGACACGGCTCCATTTGGTTATAACCCAAATACTTGGCTATTTCGCTCTGCATCTGAGACCAAGTAGGTATTAAACATGGCTCCATTTGATCAAAACCCAATCCCTTGGCTACGATACTTTGCAATCGATCATAATACCAAGAATTCGCAGGGAGAGAGGAAGGCCATAAATATCTTCCAACAACGAACAAACCAACAAAACCGACAAAAACCCCGGGGACTATCACGTATTCAAGTGGAATTGCTTGCAATCCATTTCTAATTCTACCGCAGAATCTTTGTAGCATTTCTATTCGACTTTCTTGAAAGGCCTCATCCAGTTCAGCACGAAGTTCCTCGAAAGTCTTATTTTCAAACTCCTCTGGATGTTCCGTAACATATGCGCGGATTGCATGCTCAAATTCTTCATCAGGAACTATTTGTTCAACTTCTCGTCGATCTAATGGGCATGGATGACCAGCATCTACCCATGGTCTGATTGCTATTTCATCAAATCTATGCCCGCAAAGTTCCAATTGGACTGGATGAAGCATTATCTCCCTTAAAATGGGACATATAAAATCATCTTTTGTTAGTGTGTTATTTGCTGGCGCAACCATAATTATCCTTATTAAAATATTAAATATTTTACTAAATTATATAATAATTTATATTATAATTCAATTAAGATTTGAAATCATTTAATACTAGCGTGTTGCAAAGGTGAAAATCGTCCTGATAGACAAGAGATTTAGGTTGTGATATGGTTAGTCCCCTATGGCTAAAATATTTGTTACTACAATAGATACTGGGATCGCTCCCAAAATGAGGCGGGATCTCGAGG
This sequence comes from Chlamydiota bacterium, assembly GCA_021772315.1. Classification (GTDB taxonomy): domain Bacteria; phylum Chlamydiota; class Chlamydiia; order Chlamydiales; family Simkaniaceae; genus JAJFMF01. Next base: position 201,810 of record JAJFMF010000012.1, on the reverse strand, counting down.
AAATGGGTTTTACGATCACTACGCCTCAGTATACCTGTTTTCAGGCGAAAAAACCGGGGGTTTCCTGCACGCTGTACTCTTCTGGAAAATTGATGGTGCAGGGTAAAGAAATGCATGATTTTATGACGTTCTATGTTGAGACAAATATCTTGGGAGATCTTTCCTACTCACATCCTGAACTGGATCAAGAAATGCACGCGCGCATTGGTGTTGATGAAACAGGTAAGGGGGATTTTTTCGGACCTCTTTGTGTTGGCGCAGTGTATGCTGATGAAGAAGGGATTAAAGAGCTTCTCAAGATGGGTGTGCGTGATAGTAAACAGATGACGGATAAAAAAATTGTCGAGCTCGCACAAAAAATCCGTCAAAAGTTTGATCATACAATCATTCGTATCTTTCCAAAAAAATATAACGAGCTCTATGCGAAATTCAATAACTTAAATCACCTTCTAGCGTGGGGACATGCGACAGCGATCGAGGAGCTTGTTAAAAAAACGGGGTGCCATTCGGTAATCATTGATCAATTTGCTTCTGAGCATGTGGTTGAAAAGGCACTTGAGCGTAAATCAGTTGATGTGAAACTCACTCAAAGACATCGGGGGGAAGAGGATGTAATTGTTGCGGCGGCGTCTATTATTGCTCGAGCAGCTTTTGTCGAGGCAATGCATAAGATGAGTGAGCAATATCATGTTAAGTTGCCCAAGGGAGCGTATAGTGGTGTTACTGAGGCTGGAAAAGCTCTGATTGCAAAATATGGCAAAGAGATATTAAATCAGGTTTGTAAGCTTCACTTCAAAACGCTAGATAAAATTCTCAATGCTTAAAACACTTCATTTGAAAAATGTGATTTTGATTGAACAGGCGGAGATTGAATTCTCCGAGGGTTTGAATATTCTCACGGGCGAGACGGGGGCTGGCAAGACGCTGATTTTGCAAGCTCTTGATCTGATCCTGGGCGGCAAGGCTGATCAAGGCTTGATTCGTGCAGGTGCTGAGAAAGCGAGTGTCGAAGCAGCATTTTGTATTGAAGAATGCCGTGAGTTGCACAGTGTATTAGATGATGCAGGTATCGAGCATGATGATGAGCTGATTATCAGGCGAGAGGTACGTCTTGATAAGCGGGGTCGCACGTTTATCAATTCTCAGATGGCACCGATCCATCTTCTCCAAAAAGTTGGCGCTCATTTGATTGAAATTGTCGATCAGCAGGCGGGTGTTTCTTTAAGATCTGAAGAGATGCAACGGAATCTCTTAGATATTTATGGCGACTTGCTTCATAAACGGCGCCATTTTGAAGAGACTTATAAAAAAAGAGGCCTTGCTCAAAAAGAGCTTCTTGAAATCGAATTCAAGCTAAAGAATAGAGAGCGTGAGGCTGACTTAAAAAGGTATCAGCTTGAAGAAATTAAGGAGCTTAACCTTCAAGAAAATGAAGAGGCTACGCTCTTTTCTGAATTCCAAAAACTCTCCAATGTGAGCGTGCTTTCTGAAAAGCTGCAAGAGATGACGCAGCTAATTGATCAAATCCCCTACGCTACAATGCATCGCAATTTAGAAGAGCTCTTAACGATCGATTCTGGTTTGAAATCGATTCAAGAGATGGTCCAATCGGGAAGCATTCAACTGCAAGAGGCTTCGCTTGAAGCGGAGCGTTACCTCGATACGGTGGATCAAAATCCTACGCGCTATCGTGAAATCGATGAAAGACTTGCAGCAATTCATCAAGTGACAAAAAAATATGGAGCGGAGCTTCAAGTTTATAAAGAAGGGCTTTTAAGAGATTTAAAGAGTTTTGAAAAACTGGATGATAAAAAAACAGCTCTTGAAAAGCTCCTCAAAGACTTAGATGCTGAGATTTTACAACTATCAGATGAGCTATCCTCTCTTCGAAAAAAGCATGCAATGACTCTATCTATGCACATGACAAAAGAATTGCGCTTTTTAAACATGCCCGATGCGGAATTTTCAATCAGAATCGAGCCAAAGGAGCTCTCTTTAAGTGGGGCTGATCTGGTTGCATTCTATTTAATGGCGAATAAAGGCGAGTCCCCTGCCTCTCTTAAGGAAAAAACAAGCGGTGGAGAGACCGCAAGGGTTCTTTTTGCGTTGAAGGTAATTTTAGCGGAGAAAGAGAAAATCCCAACGCTGATTTTTGATGAAATCGATGCGAATATTGGGGGCAGAACAGCCTCAGTCGTGGCAGAAAAGCTAGAGAAGCTGGGCGAAAAACGGCAGATCTTCTGTATCACGCATTTTCCTCAAGTTGCTTGCAAGGCTACGCAGCACCTACGCATCTATAAACAAGAAATCGAAGGACGGACACAAACATTTATTTCCATCCTGAGTCCCGAAAAGCGAAAGCAAGAGCTGCTCAGAATGCTCGGTGGGGAAGAGATTATCTCAAACTATAGTACAGAATCAAAGCCATGAGAAGACCTTTGATGCTCCAAAGAAGCGTTCTTAGCCAATTTGAGGCGACGAGACCATGCAGAACTTTGGATGAAAAGCGTATAGAGAGTTTTTGGTGCGCGTAGACTTGGAAAAAGAATGTCACTAGCCAAATGAGAATGAGCAGCACAACATTGATGGTTGCGAGACGGGTAATCAGGTCAGTTGTTGCATAGGAGACGAGAAAAAAGGCTGAAAGCCCCTCGATTAGCATCATCGGGCCGACAAAACAGCCGGTCCGACGGATGTGGGAACGTTCGTATTCGATAAAACCGCTTTTGATTTTCGAGTAAAGTGGGTAGTGGACGAGCTGGACGAACCAGATCAACCCCACTAAAGCCCACGTAAATGCTGCCTGAATGATCAGGACAATAATATATTTTTCTATCACACAACCAAGGTTCTAGTTATCAATCTGGAACGAGTTGACGAAGTGGTTAAAGTGCACTTCTTGATAATTCTTCACTTCACATTCCATGGCGAGTAGATACAGGTTATTCTTGGCCATGATCGCGCGTCCTTTAAAATAGACACCATTTGTCTGAATGAAGAAATCGAGTGCTTTATTGCCATTCACTTCGACAAGATCTGCAAAAAGAAGACGATTATTTTCGTTTTGTGAAAGGATTCCATTTAAGAAACTCTCAAGACTCATTTCAGCGTAATCTTCATTAACAAAGGGTGGATATTGTGCAATGAGCACCATATATACGGCTTGTTTTTCATGCGAAGCTACATACACATCATACTGAAGGTCATACCCTTCTTCTGGCATTCTCATGCGCTGTGAGATGTGTTCTGGTACGCTCGGAAGTGAAATCTTACACTTTCCTGATGTGGCATGGAATGTTTTCCATGAGTTTATATTCTCTTGAGACATGTTATGGTCTGCCACTGGCGTGGTTCCAAGCGATGCTCCAAGTAAAATCAATGATCCAAATGAGGCTAACGCCTTTCTTTTTAAGTTTCTTAGTATTATCTTCATAATTCTCCCTTTATCTCCCCTATGATTGAATGCCTGTATATAAGATCCAAATCAAAAAATAGTATATGATTCCTACCGCTATCATCAGCAGGACGACATTGAGAAGTGCCATCCAGGCTGAAAACCTCTGAACCTCTCCTAATGCTTTAAGAAAAATGATCAGAGACCAGATCCCTACAGCAAGCTCTATGAACATTCCTCCCTGAAAGAGATGGAGATATTCGGTTACATTGGAAATATTCGATGGAAAGTCGTGCATATAAAAATCTCGACCAAACATTCCCGTAAAGATCAGCCACACGACTAATGTCACGATGACCGGGACTTTAGTCCATGAAAGTGCCGCACGCACCTCTAAATAGGTCGCCTTTCCTTTGACCAACTTCCCTAACCATAAGACCAAAAGACTTCCCAATGAGAGGACTACCATCCCAACTGGCAAGGCTAAAATAAGACAAATGATCAGTATTGCAAGTGTTGAAAAGGTGTTTCCAAGTGAAAAAATTTGAGCGATTTGCATCATAGAAACAAAGCCGTAGAGTCCTGAAAGCAAGAGAAAACGGTATCTTGCATTCTGGTCTACGATCGCACGAATTGTCTGCCGCGGTCTGATCCATATATTTAAATATGGATTGAAATCAAGTTGCATTATAAGACTCCTAAGCTACAAACGCCCATAGTCTTAATTTATACATATAATTTTAATTATTCAAGGGAAATCTATATAAGTTTTATTATAAAAAAATAGAATTATAATAATTATCACATTCTACTTAATAATAAGTGTGAATAGCACAATTGTAAAGATTGTGTAAACCGGCACCTTGACTGGCTTGAAATCATAGAGTTTATGGAGGATATTAAAGAGACTCAAAGCGAGCAAAGCTGGGTAGAGCACTTTCAATACCGGCAATAATAGACGTACGATCCCTGAAAACTCAAGTGTCGATACAAGGCATGACCCAAAGAGGATGATAACAAGACAGAACTTGTAGTCGAGTTTCTCTCTAAAGACCTCTTTCTGAAGAAATTCTGAACAAATGACCGTCAAAGCGATAGCAGTTGTCAAGCATGTAAGTGCAATGGAAAGAGCTACAACAAACCCTGCATAAGGTCCGAGTACGATATGCCCGATAGAGCCTAGAAGTTGATCGATTGTAATTCCTGCAAGTTCTCCCCGATAGTGTGCTGCAACGTAGCTAAAACCAATATAGACGATTGATAAAAGAGAGGCTCCAACGACACACGCTTTAAAAACGGGAATAATCAGGGCTTTTTTTCCGGTAATTTCTTTTCCGCCGCGCTGATTTTTCAAGCGGGAGCAGATGAGAGAAGAAAAGAAGAAAGCAGCGAGAAGATCCATGGTATTATAGCCTTCAATGAGGCCATGTAAAAATGGATTTTTGGTCTCGGTAAGTACTGAGGGACTGTAGGTCGAGAAAAAGAGCCCCTTTACCATGATCGTTCCAAGTGAAATTAAAAGGATCGGCGTAAGAACGTAACCGATGAGGTCGATGATTCGATTTTTCCGAAAACAAAAAAGGAAAATGACACCGCAACCGAGTAGGCTAAAGATCAAAAGAGGCATTCCTCCAAGGTACGATTGCAATGTTGCATAGGTTAGGCTGATACAGCGTGGAATCCCTCCAAAAGGACCAATAAGCGCCAGTAGGGCGACAACCACAAACATTCCTGGAATTTTCCCAATTCTCTCAAAGAATTTTTTGTAATTTCCATCAAAGAGCGTAATCCCCATCAAGCCGGAAAATGGGATGACAACGGCTGTTAGAATTAAGCCAAGCAAAGCATACATAAGTCCGCCGGAGACTGTTTGTCCAATCATGAGGGGAAATGTAATATTTCCAGCCCCAAAAAACATTGAGAACATTGCCATACCATTAGAAAAAGTTTTACTTTTCATTTTCCCACCCATTTTTTTGCATTTGCACAAAAGATTTTAAACAAGTAGGAGATACTCTTCAAGAAAATTGGCATATTTATTGGAACTCTGATAATAAAATATTTAATCTCTGATTGCCATCTAGTTCGTGTTATCGGATTGCGAAATAGATACATATACAAGATGAGCACCGAGCAAAGGTATATACCTTTGTGAAGGGGAGAAGCGAAGTAGATGCATTTATTTCGCAAGATGGATAACGGGAAAAAGGTGGTAATCAGAGATATATGAAAAGAATACTTAAGTCAGTTATCGCTCCTCTGGTCAGTCTTACGATTGTGATGCTTGGCACGGGATTTTTTAACACCTTTGTGAGTTTGCGCATCTCAATGGAAGGCTATCCCTCATGGGTGGTCGGGATTCTCAATTCAGCTTATTATTTGGGTTTACTTGTGGGCTCCGTATATATGGAACGGCTTATCCAACGGGTGGGACATATCCGAACTTTTGCATCAATTGCATCGATCAATGCCTTTGTCATCCTTTTACAAAGTCAGATGATTTCTCCATATAGTTGGACGCTTTTCCGCTTTTTTATCGGGATTTGCTCTGCTGGATTTTTCATCGTTATTGAAAGCTGGCTTCTTTTAAAATCGACGATGCGCACTCGAGGGCGCATGCTCTCATTTTATATGCTCACACTTTATATGGCCCAGGGTGCGGGACAATTCCTCCTGAATACAATGGACTTGAAAAACTCTCTGCCATTCCTTCTCCCTGTGATGCTTTGTTCCCTTTCAGTAATTCCCGTTAGCACGATGAAACGCGCCGCACCAATGATCGTTGAAACCTCAATCACAAAAATCTACCATATTTTCAAAAAGGTTCCTTTGGGACCGATCGGCTGTGTTATTTCTGGGATGATCTTGAGTTCATTTTACGGAATGGGCCCTATTTTCGCTAAAGAGAGCCAGATGTCTATTCCCCAAATTTCTCAGATCATGGGTTTTACGATTTTAAGTGGACTGGCTCTACAATGGCCTATTGGGTATCTCTCTGATCTTATTGGAAGGCGCAAGGTTTTAATCGGCGTCTCACTCATTCTTATCGCCATCTGTCTTGGTCTTTATAACAGCCATCACCTTTCGTTTAATTTCACGCTGATTCTATCCATTTTATATGGGGGGTTTTCCTTCACCCTCTATCCCCTTTCAATCAATTACACCTCGGATTATTTTTCTACAAAAAAGGTTCTGAGCATTATTTGCTCCTGTATCATCATCTATAGCACTGGGTGCATCATTGGTCCCATCATCGCTTCGCTAGTAATGCTAGCTACGCGCCCTTCTGGCCTATTTCTTTTCTGTGCCATTCTCTCGTCTCTTCTCGCTCTTTTATCCTTTTTGAAAATCACACATGGCAAAGGAAAAGGTGAAGAAGATCAAGGTGAGTACTTTCCTCTTCCTAAATCCACCTCTCTTGCCTACCCTCTTGTGCCTGAAGCAGATGATGAAGAAGAAGAGGAGGAGGAATTTGAGGAAGATCTCTTTCATCAGGAAGAGGAAGATGATGATGAATACGAATAACGCTTGTTACACAACTTATTATTTTGTATAAAAAACTTAAGATGTTAATTTGGTGTTATTTTGATTTTCTATGAATTCAATATTAGAAGGTTTGAAAGAGATCCGGTTTTAGAAAAGATAAAACATCTTAATATAAATAATCGGAAGGCAAAAAAACAGATTTTTAAAGAGCATTTTCGAGAATGCTTCAAACAGAGCTATGCCCGAAATTTTATCTTAAGCCTTCTTACGTTTGGTTATTACTCTATCAAATTGTACAAAAAAACACGCCTTCAAATCATCAATGCACTTGCTGCACGCAAACTCCGATATTACTACGATCTTCAAACTAAAATTGAGAATATGCGGAGTGTTTATGCCGATAAGGCCCCTCGATTCGCGATGAATGCTATTTTTATGCGCATACAATGTGAAAAAATCACAGATGCTGAAGATGCTCTCGAATTTAAAGCGATTTATTATCCAAGTGAAATCCTCCTCTTCATTACGAATCCCATTTCGATTGAAAGGAAAGTAAAAGCCCCTCGCTATGATCAAAAACTCAATCGATGTCTACGCTCCTGGCAAGAACTCAAGAAGAAGCCACGAGCAAATCAATATCGGCAAATTGAGACGATTAATCGGTGTAATGAGATCCTCACAAAAGACTACCACTTAAATCATAAGCAGATCCATGAGCGTTTTCCACGGACTCAGGTGTATCAAAAAAATCGATCTTTATTAAGTCGAATGCGTTATTTAAGTCGAACGTTTCAAGAGATTGTGATCGCTTATCAAGACCTGGATGAAACTAGAGAGACCCATTCTGATATCTATGAAATGATTCAAATGTTATCGAAAGCGAGCAAAAGTGAAATTAGACATCTATTTAATTATCTCGAAAATCGTGAGCTGCCTGACAAACTTTCTCGTGATAGTCGAAAAAGACTGATCCAACTATCGAGCAAACAAGAATGCTTGCAAGAAATCTCCGCGGAAGAGCTCCATTCCCTCTCAAATCTAACCCTTTCAAGTTATCAAGCGAATTTTCTCCTCTTGATGCGTGATGTTCCTCATATCACACCCAACCTTCTCAAGTGGGCTTTTAGTGAAAGTACGTTAAAAGTTATCGCTCCAAAATCTTTCATGGAGCAAATCCAAGTTCAAAGTAGAATGAAAGCCATTCATGACCCACACATTGATCCCGTTATTTTGACCCTCATCAAAAGCGATCCCGTCTATAATCTGATGACATCATCATTTGCCAGAGAGATCCATCGGGAATGGGCACCGCTCCATCTCATCACGCAAGGGACGATGCTCTTTGAACTCCCCCATATCGATGCCCTTTCAGATGAAACACTACTTCACGTTTATCATGAACTAAGAAAATTTGCCGGGGAGGATGATGAGCTCTTAGAAATTATTCAAGAAGCCCTATCACAAACCCGAAAAAACGCCTTTCAATCAGCAGTTGAAGAAGGCATTGAGCAGCTCTTTGGTGGACTTTCAGACTATCTTCTTCCGATCTTATCGATCTATGATGTTAGGCTGGATCGAAAAGAGATGGATCAGGTTGATATCATTTATTCGTTTCAGCAATTGATTCTAAGACAGGGGGAAAAGCGAACGATTTCTGAAGAAGGAAGACAGACGCTCATCACACAACCTCTTATCAAAGAAGCGGGTGTATGGATCTCACTAGACCATCATATTGACAACTTAACCTTATAGAACATGATCTAATGCTTGCTTGAGCTTAGGATAAGCGAAGGGAAAATCGGATTCGATCAATTTTACTGGTTTGGCACGCGTAGACGCTAGAAAAAGCTCATCCCCCATTTGACCGAAGGCTAGCTGGACAAAAAAGGAGGGAAGGGGCGGGCCCATCCACCGATTGACTTTATCAGCTAATATGCGCGAAAAGGTTTCATTTGTTACAGACTCTGGTGTTGTAATATTGATGGGTCCGTTAAGTTTTGGCGTCATAATAGCATGGTAAATACTTCGCGCGACATCATCGATTGTCACCCAACTCATGTACTGTTTTCCTGAACCAATCCTCCCTCCAAGCCCAAACTTGAACGGCAGGGCCATTTTTTTAAGAGCGCCTCCGGCCGCACTCAAGACCATCCCAAAACGGAGGTTTATAACCCGGATTTTATCGCTTTTTGCTTCATTTGCAGCCTCTTCCCAGTGGCGACATACCTTTGATAAAAAAAGGCCATGCCCCGACTCATTCTCTTCTGTCATCACCTCAGCTCCACGATCTCCATAAAAGCCCATTGCGGAGGCGCACAAGAAAACTTTCGGCGGTTTTTTCAATTGTTTCAAACAGTCTACTAGGTTTTTGGTTCCCTCAAGCCGGCTTCTTAAAATGGCATCTTTTTTCTTCTCTGTCCATCTCCCAGCGATATTTTCACCTGCAAGATGGAGGATGGCATCGGATTCTTCCAATATCTCACAAGAATAGTTTCGAGGAAGTCCCTGCACTTGATGTCCTGCTGCCGTAAGAAATTGCTTCACATGGCTTCCAACAAATCCATGAGATCCAGTGATGAATATTCTTAAAGGTTTATCAAAATGATAACGAGAAAAAAGCGTAACATCTTGACTGATAAGTTCATGGATATATCGATAAAAACGCTCCAGCCTCTTGCGCAGTCTTTTTTCAAATAAAACACCTAGCCATCCGAATGGAAGTGTGAACTTGACTCTATCAACGAGTTCACATGCAAATTCACCTTGAGGTCTAACGGAGATTTTATGCTCCCAATGTTTAAAAGGACCTGTCAGCTGTACAACTTTAAAGGATTCACCAGGGCTAATATCCCGATATTCAAAAACGGCATTTTTTCGATAAGGACCAAATCCCACTCTCATTTTGATTTGGGAATCGCTCTCATTTTCTTCAATTGTGAAATGTTCCCAAGGAGGAATCAAACGTCCGACGATACCGGAGCGCATGTGCCACTTATAGACTTCTTCAGCTGGGCGGCGGATAATCGATCGAAAGACGAATTTTTTAAGTTCCACTTTCTTTCCTATAATTGCAAGAATGGGGCACCATTCTGTCAACCATATTGATTATATTCAATTTTTTTATAAAAAAAAGCGCTCTTTCGAGCGCTTACCCTCTTACTCTTTGTGATGAGATGAGCAAGATCCGCAAAGGGCTCCGCAACGTGCAAGGAAACTTAATCCCCAAACACCTGCTAATCCAATGATACAGAAAATTAGACGAGCTAACCATGTTGAGTTTCCGCCTGAAAACCATGCGATAAAATCAAAATGGAAAAATCCCCATAATCCCCAGTTTAATGCACCTGCAAGGATCAGTATTAAGACTAGAAAGTTAATGACTTTCATTGGTGTTACCTCCTAAGCAACTTATAATCAAATGTTTAAATAAATATGTCTCAACTTATTTGTTTCTTAAGCGTTATATTAAAAAAAAAATTGACGTTTGTCATTAATTTTATCTAAAATAGTTGACTTCTGACTGTATTTTGACTAGAATTACCCACTTTTAAAAGGCAAAAATATGGTCGATCTCGACAAAAAAATGCTCAAGAAATTGACGAAACTTTCCCGAATCGAGTGCAATGAAGCGGAAGAAGAAGAGCTTTTTCATCAACTCAAAGCTATTTTAGAGCATGTCGCACATCTTCAAGAAGTCGATACGGATGATGTCTCCCCATGTAATCACGTATTAGCATCCATTTGCAATGTTATCCGTGAAGATGAAGTTGGCCCCTTATTAAAGAGGGAAGATTTTTTAAATAATAGTCCTTCTCAAGTTGGTGGCATGATCCGCGTTCCACCCGTTATTAAAACCCAGGTTGAGTGATAAAGACATCCTATCTAAAAAGTCTTTTTCTCCAGGATTTCCTGCATAAATTTTGCCTACTTTATCAAGTATGTCAAAAATTTGGGCAGGAAATCCTGAAAAAAAATCCAATTTTATCTAGAATATCTCTGTCAGTCAACCCGGGTCTAAAAATGAATCATAGGAAACATTCTAATGTATCGTTTATCTGCATCTGAACTTCACCAAGGTTTCAAAGAGGGAAAATATACCGCTCATGAAATCATTTCATATTTCATCAAAAGAATTAAAGCGCTCGATCCTCAGATTAAAGCCTTTTTGTCTATTCATGAAGAGCGCGTATTCCAGAAAGCAAAGCTTTTAGACGAAAAAAAAGCTCGAGGTGAAACGTTTGGCAGACTCGCTGGTATTCCAATTGCGATCAAAGACAATATGCAGGTTAAGGGTGAAATCACCACATGTGGTTCAAAATTTTTAACCAATTATAAAGCTCCTTACGATGCGACACTCATCGAACTTTTAGAAAAAGAAGACGCGTTGATTTTGGGAAAGACAAATCTCGATGAATTTGCTATGGGATCTTCGACAGAGAATTCTGCATTTTTCCCCACGAATAATCCATGGGATCTGGAGCGTGTTCCCGGTGGATCCTCTGGAGGCTCTGCAGCCGCCGTTGCAGCGCGGCTTTGTCCCGTCTCTTTTGGGAGTGATACCGGTGGATCTATTAGACAACCCGCAGCTTTTACCGGTACGGTTGGATTTAAACCAACCTATGGGCGCGTATCCCGCTTTGGCCTTGTCGCCTTTGGTTCGTCACTCGATCAAATCGGCCCATTTACCAATTGTATTAATGATACAGCCTTGATGATGGAGGTGATCGGCCGGCATGATGAAAAAGATTCGACAAGCATTCCCGAAAAAGCCGAACCCTATCTTGATGAGCTCAAAACTTCGATTCAGGGGAAAAAGGTCGGGGTGCCTTGGCACTTTCTCACTGATCTAAGGCCCGAAGTGAAAGAGAATTTCTTGAAGAGTCTTGATGCCTTAAAGGATTTGGGCGTTGATATGTGTGAAATTCATCTTGATATGCTCAAATACTCCATTCCTATGTATTATATCCTTGCACCTGCTGAAGCATCGACGAATTTAGCCCGTTTTGATGGAATCCGATACGGTCTGCGCTCGAAAAAAGCTAAAACACTAGATGAAATTTATGATCTCTCAAAGCAAGAAGGCTTTGGTAAAGAAGTCAAACGACGCATTCTTCTTGGAACGTTTGTTCTATCAGCTGGATATCAAGACGCCTTTTATAAAAAAGCGCAAAAAATCCGCACCCTTTTAATTGAAGAATACAAACGTGCCTATCTCAAATGTGATATCATCGCCATGCCTACGACCCCTGAGACAGCCTTTAAACAAGGTGCGATTCAAGATCCGATCACCATGTATCGCCAAGATCTTTTCACCATCTCAGCAAACATCGCAGGACTACCTGCCATTAGCCTTCCTTCAGGCTTCAACGCAGAGGGATTGCCTTTTGGATTGCAGCTCATCGGCCCTCAACTTGAGGATGCACGCGTTCTCCGTTTTGCCTCCCATTTGGAAAAGACATTGGGCACACAAAATGCGATCCCCACACAATTCGACAAAGAGGTGAATTCATGAGTGATATTGCCTATGAAAACTGGGAACCAGTTATTGGTCTTGAGGTTCATGTCCAGCTTAATACGCGAACAAAGATTTTCAGCTCGGCTCCCAACCATTTTGGGGATGAGCCCAATACGAATATCGGCGTTGTTGACACAGGACAACCTGGTACGCTTCCCGTCCTTAATAAAGAAGCAATCAAAAAAGCTGTCATGTTTGGATGTGCAGTCAATGCAAAAATTGCCCACTTTAGTAAATTCGATCGCAAGTCCTACTTTTATCCCGATAGCCCCCGTAATTTCCAAATCACCCAATTTGATCAGCCAATTGTTATTGGAGGGAGTATCATCGTCGATGTAGAAGGGGAAAGCAAAGAATTTACCATCGAACATGCCCATTTAGAAGATGATGCAGGCATGCTCAAACATTTCAGCTCGTTTGCAGGTGTTGATTACAACCGTGCAGGTGTGCCCCTCATCGAAATTGTATCCGATCCTTGCATGCACTCCCCTAAAGACGCTTCTTCTTATGCCCGTGCGATACGTGCCATCATGGAGTATCTTGATCTTTCAGATTGTAATATGGATGAGGGATCCCTTCGTATGGATGTCAATATTTCCGTACGAAAAAAAGGGGAAAAGAAACTTCGCAACAAGATTGAAATCAAAAACATGAACTCTTTCACTTTCATGGAAATGGCTATAGAATCTGAAATCAGAAGGCAAGTCCATGCCTATGAAACAAATCCCGATACGCCGCATGAAGAAATTGTTCCCCCATCAACTTACCGCTTCGACGTCGAAAAAAAACGCACTGTCATGATGCGTTCGAAAGAAAGCGCCATGGATTACCGCTATTTCCCAGAACCTGATCTCCCTCCAATCCTTCTTACGCAAGAATACATCGATTCGATCAAAAAAAATCTTCCAGAACTTCCCCAAGAACGGTACAATCGCTATATCAATGAGCTCCATATCAGTGAATATAGCGCCTCCATTCTCATTAATGAGAAAAGTCTTTCCGATTATTTTGAGCACGCTCTAAAACATTGTCCTCTCGCTCGCCCACTTTGCAATTGGATCACCGTTGAATTTATCGGTAGAATCAAAGAAAGTGGTAAAACGCTTCTCGAAGTTGGCATTTTATACGAGCATGTAGCCAAACTCGTCAACATGATCGATAAAGGGACCATCACTGGAAAAATCGCGAAAAAAGTCGCGGATGATATGGTCGCCTCGCCAGGAAAAGATCCCGAAGACATCGTTAAAGAAAATCCTGATTATCAGCCCTTAAGTGACACATCTGCCATCGAAGACATGATCACAAAAGTGCTAAATGACAATCCTCAATCTATCGAGGATTATCATGCAGGAAAAGATAAAGCATACAACTATCTCGTTGGGCAAGTGATGAAATTGTGTCGCGGAAAAGCTTCCCCACAAATCGTTAAAGAGCTGCTCGACAAAAAACTATAGGTCTCACACATGAAAATCTTCCATAAACTCCTCTGTCTTATTCTAACCGTTCTAACTGGTATCTGGTTTTACGCTTATAAAAAAACTGAAACTGAGATCGCACAACTAGAAAAAACACATGACCTTAAAGTGGGCAATATCACATACAGTGGATTTCCCTTTGCATTTATCTGTTCTACAGATCATCTAACTTTCTCAATCCCCCTTTCAGTTCCAAAAGAAATCACTGATCAATTTTTAATTGAGCAATTTCAGGCACCGGCAGAAGTCTGTATGAAAAATTCTCGTTTTACCCAATCTCTTTTTTCGGCACATAAGTTTCGTTTTAAAGTGAATGCTATCGAAATGAATGTCGGTCAGGATGCTGGCCAAGCTTTGTTATCAGCCAAAAAATTGAAGGGGAAAATTCAGAAAAAACATAAATCCATCTCTGCTGATGATATTGTTCTAGCTCCCGCTCAGAATGATCTATTTTTTGCAAAACTAGGTCATCTACAGGTAAAAGGAAACGAATATGCGCTCAATAATTTGCAATTTAAAATAAACAATCCTAAAACAGATCTAAAGATCGAGTCATCGGTTAAATATGGCTCTATCCAAAGAGACCCAAATTTCAGTTTTTTTAATCAGTTTCTGAATTACTCTATGAAAGATTTTAATGTCAAAATTAATGATATGTTTCAGTTTAAAATTGCAGAGATCTCTTCATTCCAAGGAAAAGAAGAAGGAATGCTTACCTTTGGCAATTTCTTGCAAGGCTTTACATTTAATATGACTCAACCCGAACCTTTTGATTTCGCCATTGATTCTCTGAGAACAACGTGTCTTTTCGGATCTCCATTTAACAATCACTTTGACCTTGCACAGTTTTTAGACGCGTCCTTTAAGAAGATAAAAAATGAAGCACGCACTCAACTCGCATCTGGAAATAAGACTCTACCGCAAATCGAAACCTATCTTCAAGCTTTAGAAAAGGCAGGAACTTCCCTTGCCGTTCATCTGGATGTACAAAAAGATGAAACGGTTGCAAAAGTCCGCATCAAATCACAGGTGAAAAAAGGATTTCCCGAAGGAAAACTTACCCTAAACGTTGATCATGCCAGTGAGTTTCTCAATCTTCTTGTCGAGAAAAACATGCTAGCACCTCAAATGGCCCAGACCGCGCATCTCATGCTGACCAATAATTCCTATACGACCAAAGTAAAGCTGAAAAACAAAACCCTTTCACTCGATGGACTCCCCTTGAAAATTTTCGAGGATATCAACTGGAATGAGTACGAGTTTCTAAGCGAGAAGGTTTGCCAAACTTTTTTCAAGATTCCACCCAAGGAATATCAGGCCCTTCTAGCTAAGAATGATACCAAACTCATCGAGCAAGCTGAGAGCCTCGGTGACTGAAAACTGGGCCTTCTTGAGTTTATTTGTCGTTGGGCTGATCTGAAAATTGACTGCATCTACGAAATTAGCTTCCTGAAGGTTGGTGTGATGGAAGAGGCTTCCTCTCAGATCGGAACCACTGAAGTCTGCTTTTGAGAGGTTGGTATTGGAAAAATGAGTTTCAAAAACCTGACACTCGATAAAACTACTGCCCTTTAATGCCAGATCTGAAAAATTACACATCTTGAGTCCACAGCGAAGAAAATGCAACTCCAATAGAAGTGGCTCCACATCACAAAAGCTCACTCCCATCAACTTACACTCTTCAAATTGCACATTTTGGAAGCGACATCTTTGAATCTTCGTCAGACTTAGGTTGCACCCTATGAAATGACATTCGACAAAATTCTTATCTCGCCAGACCTGCTTTGAGAAATCAGATTTGACATAACGCTCTTCTTCAAACTTTTCCATGCTGGCTATAATACACTAAATTGAACTTTCTTTGCGTTTCATAAATCTCAATCAATTCGCAAAATATTTATTTGTTAGTCAGAGCTCGCTTAAAGGCGCAAAGAAATCCAACTATCTTTTTTTGACAAGATTCATTAAATTTAAGATATATAAACCTGGGTTGTCTGATAGAGATATTCAAGATAAAATTGTATTTTTCTTCGGAATCTTTTGTCTAAATTTTTGACATACTTGATAAAGTAAGCTAAATTTAGACAAAAGATTCCGAAGAAAAAGACTTTTTAGATGGGATGTCTATGTCACACAACCCAGGTTTTAAGTAATAAGGATATAATTATGTCAGAAGAAAATATCTTAATTTGTGGTTATTCATTAGATGGAAAAGGCGGAGGGCAGCGGATTTCATCGAGTGATCCTGAGGCCTTAGAGGCCGCTAAACAACTCTATTGGGTCCACCTGGATGGTAATCAAGAGGATACTTATCTTTACCTTCTTGAAAAACTCAAACTTGACCCACTCACTATCGATGCCATGCTTGCAAAAGAAACAAGGCCGCGTATTTTTTTCATCAACGGTGATATTCTACTGATTTTAAAAGGTGTCAATCCAAGTCCAAATACCAGCCCTGAGGATATGGTCTCTATTCGGATTTACATTCAGGATCACCGTATTATCAGTGTGTGTTTGAAAAAGGTTTTCACTGCATTTGATGTCGAAGATGCAATCCAATCTGGCAAGGGGCCAGCATCTGTTCCAGACTTCTTAGCGCAAATCATCAAACAATTGTTTACTTATGCACAAATGGCGCTCGACTCAATAGATGCTATGATGGATCAAATCGAAGATGAATTCGCCAAAAATGACACCTCTGATGAATCGATGTTTTCTGAACTTTCTGATGTTCGCTCCCAAGCCATCATTATCAAAAGATATTTTACGCCTCAAAAAGAAGTCATTAGCCAGTTAATTAATTCTCAAATTGCATGGATGGATAAAAAGACAAAACGAATATTACAAGAACGCTTCGAGCAAATCACCAGATATATTGAAGATCTCGATGTGATTAGGGAAAGATCAATGATCGTCATGGATGAAATTCGAGCGCGGCTTGCTGAAAAATCAAATCATAACATCTATCTCTTTTCTCTTGTCGCTATTGTTTTTCTTCCCTTAACTTTTATCACCGGTTTATTTGGAATTAATGTTGGTGGGATTCCTGGTTCTGAATACCCTTACGCATTCTTAATTTTCTGTTTGGGCATATTCGGCATTGTCATTGGCACAATCGTACTCTTTAAAAAAATCAAATGGCTCTAAGAATGAAAATTGTCAAATACTTATCTTTTCTAATGTATTTAACCATTTCACTTTATGGACAGGATGCCACTAAGCTAGAACTCCCCCCCAACCCAGATAGCTTAAAGTCCCATTGGTGGAAATATTACCGAGTTGAACCAAAATTACTTCACGAACGCATCATATTAACTGAAGAGCAGTTTAAAGCACTGGAATTAACTTCAGACTTTGCAAGATCTAGTGAGGTGCAAACCTTAAAGGATGAATTTTTAAGTAATCTAAACACTTATTATAATCTAAACACTCAAATCATTGCATTTGCTCCAGAAAAGCAAGAGATTAAAAACTCTTATACTTTTGATGAATGGGTAACGAATGTCCGAAATTTAAGAGAAGCAAATCTAACGCTTAAAGATTATGAGAATGAAATTGCTTATGATGAAAAAACGATTCACAAAACTGAAAGTGGTGTAAATGACACCTTCGTAAAATATCTTGAATTTAGAGGAACACCCTCGGAAAAATTTACTCTTGGCCTTCAAATCATGGTAAGGCGTAGCAATCTTGAAAATGACAAGCAACATCTAGCTATCTTCAAGGCTCAAAAGAAGAGCAAAAAAGAGCGTTTTAATGCAATTCAAGCGGAAGTGCTTCTTTCTGGAAAGAGTATTGATTATTCTTCTATTTCTCTAGAAGCTCTTGATACACAGATTCAGCAGATGGAACAACGTATCAATGAGATCAAGATCAATCAATTAAATATTAAATCCCAATTCCAAAAGTATGCCGACGTTCAAGAGCTCACTAATTCTAAACGAGACCTTCTCGAACAAGAGCTCACCTATCAAAAAGTATTAGGTGCTGATGCCGAAATACAGCTGATTAATCTTCTTTTAACAAAAGAAGTCACACTCCTTGGCAGAGATAAACTTCCTGAAGATATTGACCCTCTTCAGCATCGGATAGAGCAGTGGGAAAATAAAACAATTGAAATTGGTGACAATTTATCTATTTGGTCAAAAAGCACACAAAAAGAATTAGCTAGGCATCTTGCTTCTCAAAATTCTACAGGTGATTCTAGAGAACTGATAGAAATCGCTAAGGAAACGATCATTGCGATTCAACAGCTTCAAAATGAACTCTACCTTTCTTCTGAGCTTGCCATCTTAACAAAGGACGTCCTGAAAGAAAAGCATGGCGGACTTTGGTACTTTATCGATTATCACTGGGATAATAGTCTGGCTGCAATAAAAAGAAGCTTTTCCTTATTTGAAGTGACTCTTTTTACAATTGGCGATACCCCTGTTAATACATATGGTATTTTCCGCTTTTTCATTCTGATTATTCTTTTTTATTCTCTCGCACGTTTTTTTCAATTTGTTGTCAAATTTATCGGAAGAAAACAAAAGAAGGGCCATGAGCCTGCCTTTTTTGCCTTAGGTCGGATCCTTTTTTATGTAATTTTCTTATTTGGCTTTATTTTTGCTATTTCATCCATCGGAATCGATCTCACAGCTTTTGCTTTTATTGCAGGTATTCTAGCGGTTGGACTCGGATTTGGTCTTCAAACGATTTTCCATAATTTCATTTCTGGAATTCTCATCCTTTTAGAAAAGAATATTCGCTTAGGTGATTATGTCGAACTTGAATCGGGAGAAAAAGGGGTTGTAAAATCGATCAAAGTTCGAAGTATTCTCATGACAAATTATGATGGGATAGATGTGCTTGTTCCAAATTCTGAATTTACATCAAAACAATTCGTCAACTGGACTTTGACAGAGCCTTCACGTCGACTCCGTCTTCCTTTTGGAGTTGCTTATGGTACCGATAAAGAATTTCTAAAAGAGGTTTTGATTAAAGCTGTAAAAGAAGTTCCTATGACTCTCGATGAACCCAATAAATTCCCCCAACTCTGGCTCATGAAGTTTGGTAGTAGCAGCCTAGATTTCGAAATGGTTATTTGGGTAAATGAATATATTAAAATGCATAAACGAGATATGGCAACACATGCTTACTATATGTGGCTTATTCACACCACAATCATCGAAAACGGGATTAAAATCCCCTTCCCGCAAAGAGATGTTCATTTCTTTAATGAAACTAAGATTTAAAATATTTATTTACACTTTTTTCTTTGGGAGATACAACAAAGAGTAGGCGGGATAAATATGGCTAGATTTTTTCTCTTTAGCTCTGCTTTTCTTTTATTGATTCTCACAGGATGTGACATCAAAGGCGCAAACGACCCCTATAGCTATGCCCCACAAACTGCTCATTCAGTTTGGATTCCACCAGAAAAACAAAGTAGAAGAGTCCGCTCTGATTTTCCTGACTTTAGTTATCTTGCAAAAGAACAACCCATCTCCCTTGCCGAAGTCATCGATGTCGCTCTTTTTAATAATCCCCAAACAACAAGAACATGGGCTTTTGCACGAATGGCTGCAGCATCGTATGGCCAAAGCCTGAAGAATTTTTTCCCGCTAGCTGAAATCGACATGAATTATAATCGCTCACGCAGCGCGCAATTTACGGGGAGTGATCGGGAAATCGTTTATGAAACAGTTTACGGTGGAGCGGTCTGCCTCTCTTATTTGATTTTTGATTTTGGTCAAACGCGGGCAACATCTCAAGCTGCTCTTGAATCTCTCTATAATGCTGACTGGAGTCACAATCGAGAAATTCAAACGGTCATGCAATCGGTCATGACAGATTATTATAGCTACCTCTATGCAAAAGATCGGCTGATTGCCAAGGAACAAGATGTGGTCAGCGCACAAGTTGCTCTCGATGCCGTCATGGAAAAGTTGCAGATGGGGGTTGCTGATATTGCTGATAAAGTTCAAGCAACGACAAAACTGCTGCAACAACAGCTTGAAGTTGTCATGCAAAAGCAAAGTCTGACAAATGCGTATACGACACTGATTGCTGATATGGGAGTTCCTGCAAATGAAAAATATATCTTCCAAGGATTTCCCACAACAATACGCACTTTTGAGGTGGAAACCCTCGATAATCTGATCCTCGCCGCCATGGAAAATCGTCCCGACCTTTTAGCTGCTGAATCAAATGTTAAATCTAAAGAGGCATCACTACTTGCAGCGGAGCGTAAACGGTATCCGAAGGTCAACGGTGGGTTTGATTTTGGTCGCACCTACTATCAACGGGGTTTGAATGACACATATGATTTTTCAGCGACGGTTAGTTTGAGTTTTCCCTTGTTCCAAGGTTTCTATCTGGATAATGGGATCAAACTCGCACGCGCTCACTTAAAAAAAGCAGAATCCAACCTAAGTCAAGTCAAACTCGGTATTTTGCAAAACGTCACCAATTACCGTGAAGATGTTGGCTATGCAGCGGAAGCGTTGGAATACGCTTACAAATTTTTAGCCTCGGCTGAAGAGGATTTTCGGCTCAACTTGGAAAAATATCGAGCAGGCACAGCTACGATTGTCGATCTCATCAACGCGCAGAGTTTTGTTGCGGATGCTAGATCACAGCTTGTTGAAACGGAACGGGATTGGTTTCAATCTTTAGCTAATCTTGCCTACGCAACGGGAATGCTCGTTCCCACAGATGAAAAATATTATCAATCCTTTCGTGAAACGTATGAAGAGAATCGCAATGAAACATAATCGCTTGATTTTACTCCTTCCCCTCCTTCTTTCCTTGGGGTGTTCTGGAAAAAAGCAAAAAGCTCCACCGCCCCCTTTTGTAAAGGTCGCCAAGGTGATCACAAAAGATGTACCCCTTTACATTTATGCCGTCGGTCATGTCCAAGCATATGAATCTGTCGAAATCAAATCACAGGTCACAGGTGTGATCGAAAAAGTGCATTTTGAACGGGGTGCTGATGTCAAAGAAGGAGAGCTCCTCTTCACCATCGACCAGAGTCCCTTCATTGCCGCCCTTCAAAGAGCCGAAGCCATTCTGGCAGAAAATCTTGCAAACCTCAACTACTCTGTGGATATCAAAGATCGCAATGCCCCCCTTGTTAAAGATGATTATATCTCCCAAATTGCCTTTGATCAATTAGTGACCAATGTATTGGTCAGCGAAGCAACAGTTGATGCTAATACTGCCGAAGTTGAAACAGCCAAAATCAATCTCGCCTACTGTTCCATCCACGCGCCAATGGATTCTCGCGCTGGAGATTATCTCGTTGATGAAGGAAACCTCGTTTTAGAAAATGGGGAAACAGATCTCGTCACACTCAATCAGATCACGCCCATCTATGCCGCGTTTTACATCACAGAAAAACAGCTACAGGTAGTGCAGCGTTATCAGCAGAAGCACCCTCTAAAAGCGATGATCAGCGTTGAAGATCCCGAAGTTGAAACGTTTGAGGGAGATCTCGTCTTCATCGATAATGCTGTGAATCTCGCCACGGGAATGCTCAAAATGATGGCAGTTGTCCCTAATGAAAAGAAGATCTTATGGCCAGGCCAATTTGTGACAGCCAAGCTCATTTTAGAAACCTTAAAGAATGCAAAGCTCATCCCAGCACAAGCCGTTCAAAATAGCGTCAAAGGAAAATTCGTCTGGGTCATCACACCTGAAAACACAGCTGAAATTCGCTATGTAGATGTAGGACAGAGGGAAGTCGACGACTATGTCATCTTAAAAGGGTTAAAAGAAGGAGAAATGGTTGTCCTAGAAGGGCAAATCCGCCTGCGTCCCGGTGGACCAGTCACCATTAAAGAGAGCCAAACATGAACCTATCTGAGATTTTCATCAAACGCCCCGTCATGACATGCCTTGTCATGGTGACGATTCTGTTTTTTGGAATTCTCGCCTATTTCAGTTTGCCAGTCAGTGACCTCCCATCAATTGAATATCCCACAATCGAGGTGACGACAAGTTATCCTGGCGCTAGCCCTCAAGTTATCTCCGATACCATCACCTCACCCCTCGAAAGACAATTCACAACCATTGAAGGGATACGCACTATCAGCTCCACTTCACAAACAGGCTCATCAAGTATCGTCCTCCAATTCAACCTCGACACCACAGTTGAATCTGCGGCGCCTGATGTCCAATCTGCGATCAACCAAACCCTGCCCAATCTGCCACCTAATCTGCCCTACAACCCCGTCTATCAAAAGGTCAATCCCACACAAACACCCATCCTATGGCTTGCACTCGTTACCGACTCAATGACCATTGGAGAGCTCTATGACTACGCCTACTCGTTCCTAGGGCAGCGTCTTGGCATGGTCGATGGCATCTCACAAATTGAAACCTACGGCTCACCCTATGCAGTGCGTGTGCAGATCGATCCAGATAAAGTCGCAGCCCACAACATTGGATTTGATGAAATCGCAAGCGTTCTCTCAGAAGGCAACCCAGAAATTGCCACCGGAACACTCTATGGACCCAAAACAGAATACACACTCGATATCGATGGGCAGATTCCACACGCCGAAGGATTTAACTCCCTTATCGTGCGAAATAACAATGGTTCAATGGTGCGTATTGAAGATCTCGGAAACGCTCTTAACAGCCTCAATAATGATAAATACTCCCTCAACTACACAACGAAAGATGTCCACATGCCCGCCATTGCCCTAGGCGTCAAAAAGCAAGTTGGAAAAAATACCTTAAAAATTATTGATGGGATTAATGAACTCCTCCCCAGCCTGCAAAAAGAGCTCCCCGCATCAATACAAATCATCCGCCTTTTCGATGAATCCTCCTGGATCAATGAATCCGTCAATGACGTTCTAATGACCCTTTTGATCGCCTTTTTACTCGTTGTCCTCGTTGTCTTTTTCTATCTTGGAAAGCTCATCGATACCATCATTCCCGTCGTCGCACTCCCCCTTTCCATCATTGGGACCTTTGCGATGATGTTTATCTATGGATTCAGTATCGACATCCTCTCACTTCTAGCGATCACCCTCTCCGTTGGATTCCTCGTCGATGATGCCATCGTCGTCCTTGAAAACATCAACCGCCATGTCGAGATGGGAGAGTCCCCACTCATGGCAGCCTTAAAAGGATCCAAACAGATCAGTTTCACAATCCTCTCCATGACCCTCTGCCTTGCCTCCGTCTTCATTCCCATGGTCTTTTTAGCTGGGATTATGGGGCGTATTTTCCGTGAATTTGCCATCACCATCATCACCGCCGTTCTCATCTCAGGATTTGTCTCCCTCTCCCTCACTCCCCTTCTGTGTAGCCGCTTTATGGGAACGCACAAGAAAGATGCAGAGAAAAAAAATTGGATCGAAAAAATCTCAAACAAACTCAATACAGGCCTGCTAAACATCTACAAAAAAGGGCTCGATAAAGCCGTAAAACACCGTTTTATCACCCTGATGACAGGCTTTACCTGTCTCCTTGTCACGGGAGCGTTTTTCTACTACATCCCCAAAGACTTCCTTCCTCCCGATGATCTTGGATTTATCCAGTGTTTTGCCCTAGCAGAAGATGGCACCTCCCCCTATCAGATGATCAACTATCAAAAGGAATTGACCTATGCCCTGCGCGATCATCCCTACGTCGAGGATATTATGGCCATTGCCGGTATTCCGCAAGATAACCAGAGTCTCTTTTTCATCCGGCTTGTCCCCTATAAAGATAGAAAGCCCATCCTCGAAGCGATCAGAGAGTTTCAAAAAGTCCTCTACCCCATCACAGGTGTTCAAGTCTTTATGAAACCCCTTCCCCTGATTAATCTCGATGTCGGAACACAAACAGCCATGGGAAATTACCAATATACCCTTCAGAGTGTCGGCACCTCCGATCTCTATGAAGATGCAGAAAAGCTCATCATGCAAATGCGTGGCAATCCCACCTTTACCCAAGTCACAAGTGATATGCACATTACCGAACCCCAAGTGATGATTAATATTGAGCGGGACCGCGCCTCCGATCTCAATATCACCGCCTCTGATATCGAAAACACCTTTTCTTTCGCCTATTCAGGAGGACGCGTTAGCACCATTAACGGCGCGCTCAACCAGTATAATGTCATCGTTGAAACCCTGCCCAATGCCTACAAAGACCCCTCCGTATTAAACCGCCTCTACATCACATCAACACCGCCGCCTGGAGAAGCGCCCATGCAAGTTCCCCTTAGTGCCATTACAAACTGGAAAGAATCCGCCGGCCCGCTCACCATTAATCACCTGAATACGCTCCCCTCTGTTACCATCACATTTGACCTGCATGACGTCCCACTTAGCACAGGCCTTGCCGAGCTCGACGCCCTCTCCGAAGCAACCCTTGCCCCCAGCATTATGGGCAACGTGCAAGGAACCGCCGACGTCTTCGTTGCCACCTTTAAAAGCCTTTCCTTCCTCTTTATCATTACCCTCTTTGTCATCTACATTATCCTCGGTATCCTCTATGAAAACTTCATCCATCCGCTTACCGTCATGTCCGCCCTTCCGCTTGCCACAATGGGAGGCCTGCTGACCCTCATTATTTTTGGGCAAACCCTCTCCCTCTATTCCTTTGTCGGCCTGATCATGCTCCTTGGAATCGTGCTCAAAAACGGTATTATGATGATTGACTTTGCAAATGAGGCTATCAATGAAGGCAAGAGTATTACCGAAGCCATTACTTGGGCCTGTCACGCCAGATTCCGCCCCATCCTCATGACGACTTTCGCAGCCATGATGGGAGCCGTCCCGATTGCCCTCGGCATCGGCGGCCTAACCGCGCTGTCTCGCCGCTCACTAGGTCTTGCCATCGTTGGCGGCCTCATCTTCTCCCAGATCCTCACCCTCTTTGTGACTCCCGTCATCTTCATCTACCTCGAGACCCTCCGAGAGAAGATCAGTTCTCTGAAAAAATCAAATACTATGGTCGAGGATGAAAAGCATTAAAGGCATCGCGCATTTGCTTACCTGATAGATGGGTGTACCGATCTGTCGTCGAAATATCCGCATGACCTAGCATTTCCTGGATCACGCGCAGATCCGCCCCGTTATCCAGAAGATGGGTGGCAAAAGAATGGCGCAACGTATGTGGAGAGATCACTTTTGTGATCTCTCCTTTTTTTGCGTAAAACTTGATCCGGCTCCAGACGCGCGTCCGCTCGATTCTTCTTCCTGTCCTCGATACGAATAGAGGTGGATTTTCACATTTGTCCACCTTACGAAACGTTACAAGATAATGATCCACGGCATCTATTGCCGCTTGTGCAATAGGCACAATCCTCTCTTTCCTCCCCTTTCCCATCACCCTGAGCGTCCTATCTCCAAGATCGAGTAGATCGAGCTGACATAGCTCTGAGACACGAATTCCACTGGCATAGAGGACTTCTATAATCGCCCGGTCGCGTGCGCCCATCCAACTTGATGGGTCTGGTTGCTCTAAGAGTGTCATCACCTCCGCTTGAGAAAGCACCTCGGGAATCAATTGCCAGATTTTAGGGGTATCGAGAAAAAAAGTGATGTCATTTTTTAACATCTTTTCCCGCACAAGAAAACGAAAAAAGACCTTCAGGGTGATCAGAAAGCGATAAATGCTGCTCGATGAGAGGTCTCGGTTTTTGAGGGTGATGAGATAAGAGATAATGTCTTTTTCTTGGATTAAATCTGCGCTTGAGATGTCGGATAAAAACTCTTGAAAGCCTTTCAGATCGCGGCCGTAGGCTTCGATCGTATTGACCGAGAGCCCCTTCTCAGAGGCGATATAAGCTATAAAGTCGGTGATTTCTGCATCAAGTATCATATCCTGAAGCTTAGTGTATTTATAGGCTAAAGGCTACTGGTTTCAGCGTATCGTCAGTGAGGTGGCGAGTTTTTGGAGAATGTCTCGAAGCACCTCTAGACGGCTCTGATTGCCGTTGAAATGTTCGATTTG
Organism: Chlamydiota bacterium; assembly: GCA_021772315.1. Classification (GTDB taxonomy): domain Bacteria; phylum Chlamydiota; class Chlamydiia; order Chlamydiales; family Simkaniaceae; genus JAJFMF01. The sequence continues at coordinate 176,000 of JAJFMF010000012.1, read as the reverse complement.
CGTTTCGGAATAATGACTTAGAACCTCAAACGTCTGATTTTTATAGACTTCCATGCGTTGTTTCAGCACATCTTCTTTGGTATCATCAAAGCGCCCTTCCACTTTGGCTCGACGACTTAATCGCTCGATCAGGATCTCTTCCGGCACATCGATTAAAATAATTTTTTTAAGATCGATATAATCATCAAAGATTTGAGCTTGTTTGACGGTTCGTGGGATCCCATCGAGCATCAGGAGCTGCTTGGATGGAAAATAGCGGTTTGTTGCGATCAGGCCAGAGACATAATTGTGCCAGATCTCAATGGTCACATCATCTGGGACGAGATTGCCCTTAGAAGCGTATTCATGGAAGATTTTCCCTGAGGGAGAGTCTTTACTCAATCCTCGAAAGATATCCCCTGAGGAGAGATGAAAATGCTCCCCAGCACCAGCGAGCACCTTACCCACAGTCCCCTTTCCCGATCCAGGAGGTCCAAATATTAGCACAGATTGAAAGCGTTGGTCTTTTGGTGGTTTGGTCATTTTGATCTCCTTTTTCCTGAGAGTCACAATCTTACTGGATCCGGGCAATTTCATCAAGAACGCATAAGTAGCTTGAAGTTAGTTAATTACACAATTGTAAATATATAGTGTAAATTTAATTAATTAAATGTTAAAATATTAGTACTAATTAAATAAAATAAACTGGTTTTATTATGACTGTAGATAGTATAAAAAAAGCTCAAACTCCCCCTCCACCTCCAGCAAGGGTCCCTTCTCTCTTTAATGAGCGCGAAGCTGGCTGTGTTGGAACCATCACAATCGACGGCAAGGTCTATGATGTCCATAGAGTTGATTTTCAAGATGGACAGCAAGTGCGCCTTCCCGATGATTTCCATATTGAGACGAATAAAGCTCGAGATCTAGCTCTAGTTGAACTTTACATCAAGGATATGAAGCGGCATTCTCCCGGTTTGGAGATGAAGCAAATCACTTATATTGGAGCTGATGGGCTTCATACAAAAGACAAGAATAAAATCTACCAGCATAATCAAGAGATCGACACGCTTACAGCCGATGAATTGCAACAACACGGTGAAATTCCTCATGATCTAAAAAATATGATCACAAAAACGGGTCATTTTTATCAGGCACTCGTTGGAAAGCTTCATTCTCAACCCCATCAGAGAGGCTATGACCATCTTGGTCAGGAACCTGTAAGTTTTGATGTTGAGATGGGGTCTAATATCCCGTATGGACAGATGCAATCGCCCGAACAACCGCACCATGAGCCCTTAGGATACGCTAAGAACCCTCGTATGACCGAGCCATATCATATGCCTTATAGAGGTGCTCAAACTCAATTCGATGTTCCATCTTATCCGAATGAACGAATGAAAATGCTCCTATCAGATGGAACTCAATTCCATTTAGTTGAGCGGAGTTCGGAAAATCTCGAGCCAGATTTTGCTAATGAAGAACGCGCTCCCTTCTCATTTGATGTCGAGCTAGCTAAAGTTCCTGCTGAGAGATTAGACCAAGTCAAGCCTCTTCAGAAACAGCAGAAGCCTTCATTGAAACGCATTCTCGAAATTGATGAAACCAAGAAGATTGAAACATTTTGTCGGAAACATGAGTATTTAAGAGAATATTTTAAATTCTGGGAATATATTACAGCAGAAAACAAGGAGCGATTTAATTTCAATCAAGAGCAAATTGACATCGCCCGACACATTGATCGAGTATTTAGTCAAGGAATTGAGCCTAGAGATTTACCATCAGTAAAATCGGTCTATAAGGAATGTCTGCCGTTACGAAATAGAAACTTTTAGTAACTCTGTGATGAACCACAAGAGCATGACTTCTTTACATTTGGATTTGTGATTTTAAAGCCAGCTCCTTTCAACCCATCTTGATAGTCGATTTCAGAGCCTAGTAGACGCGAAACAGACTCTCGATTAACGTGAATTTCTATCCCAAATGAAGTGAAAATTTCATCATCTTCAAGCGCTTTTTTTGAATAGTCAAGGACGTATTCACGGCCGCTACATCCACCTTTTTGATCTCCAAAACGCAGTGCCCAGTCTTCTTTGCCTTCGGCTTTTAAAATCGCCTTAAACTTGTTTACAGCTCTTTCTGTCATTGAAATTGTCGAAGCATCGGTTTCTTCTTCAAGGATTAGATTGAGACGCTTGAGAAGGCTTTCTATCTCTTTCTCGTCCATTCCATGGCTTCGCATCCCCTGTTCGAGGGTTTCAATGGTTGATGCGGAACATCCAACACAATTTAGCCCAGCATTCGCCATTTCTTGCGCTAGTCGTTGGCTTTTGTGAGGATGTGTAGTAAAAATCTCCTCAATCGTCATTTCTCTAGTAATCATAGACTTATAACCCGGATTTAAAAATTTATTTTAACGCAACCTTGTTTGATTTTGCATTGGCATGCGAGCCTTTCTGTCTCCTGCTCTCCTAGGAAATCGATCTCTTCTTGGGTAAAAGAGGTTAGATTCTCCATTCCTTCTTCAACTTCAATAACACAGGTACCACAGACCCCTTCTTCACATGCAAAAGGAACCCCAGCATCTTCACAGACCTCTTTTAAAGAAGCTCCCTCTTCGAGTTCGAGCTCTTCTTCTCCATTAAAAATTAATTTTGGCATTGATCTCCCCCTTAGGAAGGGCTATCATACCGAAAAAAAGGCTATTCAGACAATAAAAAAGCCCTAGAAAGCAATTCTAGGGCTTTTTTATTAAAATTGAAATTTTAATTATACGTTTTTAGATGAGCTTCCGTGTTGAGCTTCTTCAAGGAGCTCTATTGCGGCTCCTTTAAGAGTATGAATCCCTTCTGGAAAACCACATTTATGTAAGAGTTGATCTAGATAGAGAAGTTCTGATTGGAGCATATCTACCTTACTTTCAAGATGAGCGACTTGTCTCTTGAGTTCCTTAGCATCCATAATTCCCTCCATTATTATATAGTATTAAAAATTTTATTATACTTTTGGGTTAACTTCGCTTATTGCACTCTTTATTATCGGTTCTTTTATAATTATTATCAAATATTATTAATAACATAATAATTAATAATTTAATGATAAAATCAATTTATTTAAAAACACATAAATGATAAAATAATTACTAAATAATAATAAAAACTTTTATTTGGAGAGTATCTATGGCAGTAAGTCATACAACAACACAATCAGATCTATTAACGCGTTTAGATGCTTTGAGCCTGTCACCTAAGGAATATTCTGATTTATATCCGAAGGAACCATCTTCATCCACGACGACCACTACTACTACAACCACAGCGCAAAATGTAGAAACAGCAGTTAACTTTGGGGGATCAGAGTTAGCCGTGGCCCTCAAAGAAATGCAAGAGCAAGTGGCAATTTGTGATACTAACTTGAACAGGGATTTAAATAATGAGCATCAAGTAGATCAAGATACTTCTGCTATTCAAATACAGCAAGACGTAGCAGTGCAGCAGGATATGCCAGTAGCCCTACCTATCAATGAGATTGAAGATCAGGAAGTAGTCTCTGATAGTGACTCGAGTGATGGCTATCTGGCTACTCCTCGATCGCGAGGAGAAAGATTTGCAAGTCGGCGTATAACTCTAGCTGAGGATAGAGCCCAAGTTGAAGCCATTGCAACTCCTGCATTAGAGGAAGGTGTTAATATACTAGATAATCTCGTCATTGTTGAAATACCTTCAGATTCTGCTGAAGAGATGATCGAACCTCCCAAAAAAAGCCGTATTTGGTCCATTTTTAGCAGCAAACCTTCCATAAAGAAAAAGCTAACTCCTTTATGGAACACCGTGATGCAAAATGCTGAGCAACTCCCTTGGAAGGCAACTCCTGGAGGAGTTCATGGAACTAGTGAGAATACGATCTTGATGGATAATCTAAGAATTTTCATCCAAGAAGTTAATCAATTTGATTTTAATACTACTAATACAAAAAAAGCAGACTATGAAAATAGTATTACAGAAGCCTTTTTGAAGGTGTGGCCTAAAACTGATAGTCGACATCGTGTATTACAGTACCATATTACTAATATTTTAAAACCAGGATTTGTAAATATCATTAACATATGATTAGTATAATTAAGGTTTAAATTTTAATTTACATGTTATTTGTAAAAAAATTGATTTAATACAACAAACATGGAATACACATTGAAAAAAAATCACCTTCAATTTATAATTGATTGTTATTAAAATAAAAAAATTATCAACAAAGTTGACTTTAAAACTAAAAATGTTTTTTTTAAATAGTTAATTCATTGAAAATAAATCATGGTTCAATTAAAATTGAATCATAAAAAATCAAAATATAACCCAAAACTAAATATTTCCAATTAATTGGAGGAAAAATAATGCCAATAGGTAACAATTTCAATCAAATTCAGACTCCTAATCTTCAACTCATGAAGCACATGGATGTCGCAACTGTAAAGAAAGGCCAAGACAAGCCTTCTTATAATTCTGTCTTAGCGACAGCACAACAACTTATTCAAGGTAAAGACGGTATCTTCAGAGCAAGAAATGATGAAGGATCCATCAGTGGATGGAAAATGCTTCAAACAGTCGGAAAAATGGCTGCATATATCCCGCTTATGCTTGTTTCTCTACTTGGAGAGATCGGTAATGGAGCCTTTTATTTCGTTACTGGAAAACAAGCTATTAACAACGATAAAGTTATTTCTGATGCAAGCGTCAAAGACATGATTGATGCCGCAAGAGGTTATCTTGATGTTAAGGGCAGAAAAAATAATACTGATGATTTTAAAAGAGCAAATAAAGCCCTTCACGCTGGGATTGAAGAATTAATTACTAGCACAGTAAAAGGTGAGGGAAAACTTAATGCTCAACTTGCAACTTTACAAAGCAAAGTAAAAAGCATCGTCGATTCTGAATATGCTGATGAAGTATTAATCAGTGATCAGGACCGTAGGCAGCTTGGTTCATACATTATGCAACAAGCTTTTGCTCCAGTTATTGAATCATATGTTACGGCAAATGCTGAAAATACGACTCTAAATACTAAAGTTATCTTTAGAGATGCTGATGCTATTGCTCGTGCAATGAGTAACGATCCTGAAACAATCAGCACTTTACGTACACGTGCTGGTGCTGAAATTCTAGCTGGGCTTGGACACGTAATCGGTGATAAGAGCGCAACGGACGCACTATTTGCTAAAGATGCTGATACTAACAAGAATTACCTAAAAGGTGATCTTGAAAAAGAATTAGAAGTAGCTACAACTGATCATGACGGTCAAGTAACTATTGTTCGTGAAAAAGCAAGTGAACTTAATACTCTTCGTAAAGATATTGAGGATAAGCAATCCTTAATCAATGAAACAAAAGAGAAAGCAGCCCGTACAGAACCTGGTACAAAACTAAATGCTTTAATGCGTGAAATAGCTGATCAAAATGATGCGTTAGATGTTTTACGTGAAACACTTAACAAATCAAACGAAGAGATGAGCTTTGCTTATCGTGATCTTCTAGACGCTCAAGAAGCTGTTGCAAGTGCACAATCTGGTCTTGAGAATCTTAATCAAAGAGCAGCAGAGCAAGAAGCCGAGACTAAAGCTCTATTCGGTGTAGCAAGAAAATGGGCTAAACTTAACAATTCAACTGAAAGAACTGCTGCATTTGACCGCATGACTTCTAAGCTCGGAAAAGATGGTGTTGTAATTTCTAAGCCCGGAAAAGATGATGTTGTAACAGGTTGGAATATCGTTGATGTCACACCTAGAAGCCCATCAAGCAACATGAGCTTAGTGGAGAAATTTTTAGACTCAATTATCGCTACTAAAGATAATGAGACTCTAGAGTTTCTTTTCAACACTCTTGTAGAGCAAAATGATCAAGTCCGAGAACTCGTTGATGGAAAAATTTGCGATGCGATGACTGAGCTTCAGCCTCATCACAGAGTTTATGCTGATAATGGAATGCAACTAGCGAAGGAATTCTTTGTTAACGGCGATAAGAATGGAATGTCTTCTGTATATAAAGAAGCAATTCAAAATGCAATGGTAAGCTTAAGAGATGATCTTAAAAATGGTCGTTATAGTGGCTTGACAGTCGAATTTGAAAGAGAAATGGAAGCTATGCTACCTGCTGCTGATGAAGATATGTTTGCTGATGATGCAAGTAATATCAGCGGATACTCAGATGTTTCAATTCGTGATAATAATGGACAGTCAGTTCGACGCGAGACTTTCAATCCTACATTCGGGCTCGGACCTGTTAATGCACCAGTTACTACTCTTTCAAATAGAGTTAGGTTTACCCGTACACCGAAAGCTTCACCTGAAGTCAAGAGAGCTCGAACACGAGCTCAGCAACGAGTGAACAAGTATAGACTCGGCGAAACTGCTCGTAATGAAAGAAACGCTGTTTTAGAAGCTGCTGCTGATAAAAGATTGGTAGAGCAAAAAGAGAATTTAGACAAACTAGCTTTCGCAATAAAGCGGCGAGCACAAACAGGGCACACTCAAAACCATAATGATTTTGCAAGTGCAGCTTATCAGAGAACTGAAGTAGCTAAGAAAGTTTAACGCTAAAGTTTTGAGATCTTTATAATCTCGAAAAAGCCGCCCGGGGGTCTAACCTCCGGGCGGCTTTTTTTATGCCCATTTTATTTGTGGATGGCGCGCTTTTCGGCATCAAGTGCAGCTTCTTTAAGCGCTTCGGACAGGGTGGGATGGGCATGAGAGGTGTGGATGATATCAAGGGTTGTGGCGCGCTTTTGGATGGCAAGGGCGGCTTCTGCTATAAGCTCACCGGCATGGGCTCCGAGGATATGGACGCCGAGGATGGTGTTTTTTTCGGCATGGGCGATGAGCTTGATGAACCCTTCGTCTTCGTTTGTAGCTCGGGCGCGGGAGTTGGCTTTGAAGGGAAATTGGCCGATTTTGAGGGGAAGGTTGAGGGCTTTTGCTTCGGGTTCGGTGAGTCCTACGGCGGCAACTTCAGGATGGGTATAGACGACGCTTGGGATGGTCATGTACTCGAGGTGAGGATGGAGTCCTGAAATGATTTCGGCGGCAAGGACACCCTCTTCTGAGGCTTTGTGGGCGAGCATGGGTCCGTCGACGACATCGCCGATGGCGTAGATGTGGCTTTGGCTGGTTTGCAAACGGCTATTGATGGGAATGCGCCCTTTTTCATCGGTTTGGATTTGGGCTTTGTCGAGGGCGAGATCTTGTGTATAGGGGCGGCGGCCGATGGAGACGAGAATGACGTCGGCTGATTCGGTGGCTTCTTTTCCATCTGGGTTGGTGTAGGTGATGCTTTTGCCATTGGCTGCGGTGACTTTGGAGGAGAGCTGGAAGGTAAGGCCTTGGTTCTCGAGGATCTTCTGGAGAGCTTTTGAGAGGGTGGGATCGAGTGTGGGACAGATGCGGTCGAGGAATTCGATGAACTTAACCTCTGTACCGAGGCGGCTATAGACGGAGCCGAGCTCGACGCCGATAATGCCTGCTCCGATGACGAGCATTTTCTTGGGTGCTTGGGGAAGGCTGAGGGCTCCTGTGGATGAAAGGATGGTTTTCTCGTTGAAGGGTAGAAATGGCAGGGGTGTGGGCTCGGAACCGGTTGCGATGATGAAATGCCGGGCTGTGTATTCTTTTCCTGATACGCTGATGGTAGTGGGGCTTGTAAAGCTTGCTAGGCCTTGTATGTGGGTGATTTTGTTCTTTTGGAGGAGGCCCGCAATGCCTTGGTTGAATCCTTTGACGATGGTTTCTTTCCGTTTCATCATTTGGGGAAAATTGAAGGTGGACTTGGCGTCTATTCCAAGGTCTGGACCTTGTTTGAGGAGGTTGTAATAGGTCTCTGTTGAGTGCAGGAGGGCTTTTGAAGGGATGCATCCTACGTTTAGGCAGGTGCCTCCGAGGTTGGGATCTTTTTCTACGCAGGCGGTTTTAAGGCCGAGCTGGGCGCACCGAATGGCTGCGACATAGCCTCCTGGGCCTGATCCAATCACAATGACATCATATGACTCCATGGATTCTCCTTAGAAATCGAGCAGCAGGCGCGCTGGGTCTTCGAGGTTTTCTTTGAGGTGGACGAGGAAGAGTACGGCTTCTTTCCCATCGATAATGCGGTGATCATAGCTCATTGCGAGGTACATCATGGGGCGGATGACAATCTCATCGTTGACGACGACGGGGCGTTTGACGATGTTATGCATGCCTAAGATGGCGCTTTGTGGTGGGTTGAGGATGGGTGTCGATAGGAGGGATCCGAAGACGCCGCCGTTGGTGATGGTGAAGGTGCCCCCTTGAAGGTCGGATATGGCAAGGGTGCCGGAGCGTGCTTTTTGTGCGTATTCTCTGAGGTTGCTTTCGACGTCGGCAAAGGTGAGTTCTTCACAGTTGCGGAGCACGGGAACCATGAGTCCTTTTTCTGTGGATACGGCAACGCCGATGTTGTGAATCTGGTTATAGACGATTTCATCTCCTTCGATGAAGGCGTTGACGTCGGGAAGGGCTTTTAGGGCGGCGCTGCAGGCTGCGACGAAGAAGGACATGAAGCCGAGCTTGACGCCATGTTTTTTTTCAAATTTTTCTTTTTCTTTTGCGCGGATTTCCATGATGGCGCTCATGTCGAGTTCGTTGAAGGTGGTGAGCATGGCGGTTTGATTTTTGACTTCAACAAGGCGTTTAGCGATGGTGCGGCGGAGTCCGCTGAGGCGTTTTCGGGTTTGACCTTCTTGGGGTTTTGTTGGCGGGGCTTGTGGTGTGGGTGCTGGTGGCGGGGGTGTTTCTTCGAGGGAGGCGACGTATTCTTTGGCGAAGCTTCGAGCTGGCGGGCCTTCAGCTGGAGGTGTCGATGGTGCCTGCGGGGCTGGTTCTTTTTTGACTTCTTGGGTTGGAGCTGGCGCAGCGGCTGAGGTGTCGATGGTTCCGATGACTTGTCCCACTTTTACGGTGTCATCAACTTTGACGTTGAGGGTGAGTGTGCCAGATTCGGGTGCGTAGAGGACTTGATTCACTTTGTCGGTTTCAAGTTCGAGCACTTCTTCGTCTTTATTGACGTGGGCGCCTGAGGGCTTGAGGATGTTTGCAACGGTTGCCTCGGTTACGGATTCCCCTATTGATGGGACTTTGATTTCAACACTCATGTTTTTTCCTTACTTTCTAAAGGCCTCTTCGAGGAATTTGGCGAGTTCTTGTTTGTGGAGCGCCATTGAGCCTGCTGCTGGCGCGGCACTTTGACGCCGTCCAACATAGCTGAATGGCACTGTATCAGGAAGTAATTCTCTGAGCAAGGGTTGAATATAGTTCCACGCTCCCATGTTTTGATGCTCTTCTTGCACCCAAAAGCATTCTTTGACGTTTTGGTATTTATCGAGGAGGGCTTTAAGCTTTTCTGTGTGGAATGGGTAGAGCTGTTCGATGCGAATGATGGCGATGTCTTCTCTTTTTTGGTGTTCTCTTTCGTTAACGAGGTCGTAGTAGACTTTTCCTGTGCAGATGAGCAGGCGGGTGGGGTTTTTGGGAGAGGTGGGGTCATCGAGGCACTCTTGGAAGGTGCCCTGGGTGAAATCAGCGATAGGTGTGTAAGAGGGGCCATAGCGGAGCAGGGCTTTTGGTGTGAAGATGAGGAGGGGCTTGCGGAGGTCGCGTTTGACTTGACGCCGAAGGAGATGAAACATTTGACCGGGTGTGCTTGGAATGGCTACTTGCATATTGTCATCGCCACATAGTTGTAAAAAGCGCTCAACGCGTGCTGAGGAGTGTTCGGGACCGAGTCCTTCATAGCCGTGTGGCATGAGAAGTACCAGTCTTGAGAGTACGCTCCATTTCTGTTCGGATGTTGCGATATATTGATCGATGATGATTTGTGCGCCGTTGAAAAAATCTCCAAACTGCCCTTCGCATAAAACAAGGGCGTCGCGGTAAGCGAGTGAATATCCAAATTCAAATCCCATGACACCGTATTCTGAGAGATGTGAATTATAAACGGCCATGATGGCTTGATCTTGTGTGAGGTGATTGAGTGGGATGTATTTTTCGTTGGTTTTTTGATCGACGATGACGGCATGGCGGTGTGAAAAGGTTCCGCGGCGGCTATCTTGACCTGATAGGCGCACATGAACGCCTTCGGTAAGGAGCGTTGCGTAGGCGAGGCTCTCTCCCATGCCCCAGTCGACGTTGCCATCGAGCATAGAGATTCTATCATCGAGAATACGCTTGAGTTTAGGATGGACAACGATGTTTTCAGGGGGTGTTGCAAGCGCGGTGCCGAGGGTTTTTAAGGTCTCTATGGGAACTGCGGTGTCAACGGGTTTATAGAGGTCTTCCTTGCGGTTTTCGAGGGGCTGGGTAGCAGGCTCGTGGGTTGCTTTTGCTTCAAAGGCTTGGTTTAAACACGCTTTAAAATCTTGTTCAATTGCTTCGGCTTCACTTTGACTGAGGGTGTTTTCTGCAAGGAGCGCGTCGCGATAGAGATCGCGGATATTTTTCTTAGAACGGATCAACTCATATTGCAGAGGATTGGTATAGCCTGGCTCGTCCCCTTCATTGTGTCCATACTTTCGGTAACAGTTGAGTTCTATGATGACATCACATCCAAACTCTTTTCGGATTTGAACGGCTAAGTTTGCGATATAGACGCATGATTCGGGGTTTTCTGCATTGACATGGAAGACGGGTGCGCCAAATGTTTTGGCTAAATCCGAACTATAACGTGTCGATTTCACTTCATCTGGGCTTGCAGTAAAGCCAACTTGGTTATTGATGATGATGTGGATGGTTCCCCCGGTTTGATACCCTTCAAGCCGGCAAAATTGCATTGTTTCATATACTACGCCTTGTCCTGAGAAAGCGGATTCGCCGTGAATGAGGATGGGAAGGATTTTGTAATACTCTCCTTCCTGACATTTTTGTTCTTGCTTGGCGCGTGTCATCCCTTCAACAACGGGATCGACTGATTCAAGGTGACTTGGATTGGCAGAGAGGGCGACATGGATCTGCTTGCCTGTCTTGGTCGTTAAATCTGCTGAATAACCTTTGTGGTATTTTACATCCCCGCTCCCTTCAAATGATTCTGGAACATAGGATCCCTCAAATTCTTGAAAAATCATGGAATAGGATTTACCGAGAATATTGGTCAGAACGTTTAGCCTACCTCGGTGTGCCATCCCAAGTACGCATTCGATAACATCTTGCTCCCCTGCACTTTCAATGATCTGGTAAAGGATGGGAATAAGGGTCTCCCCTCCTTCTACTGAAAATCGCTTCTGGCCAGGATATTTTATGTGGATGAAGGATTCTAAGGCTTCAGAACGATTAAGGAGATGGAGAAGGCTCGTTTTTTCTTCTTTTGTCATGGGAATTTCAAGGGAGGGTTCGATCCTCTCCTCGATCCATTTCTCAAGTTTGGGCATCTGAAGTCCCATATATTCAAATCCCACACCGTTACAATAGGTCTTTTGGAGAGCTTCGATGAGCATTTTTAAGGGGACGGTTTCTTGTGGGAGGTAGCCGCAAGTTGGGAAGGGTTTTGAAAGATCTGCCTCAGAAAAGCCATGAGATTCTAAACTAAGCTCGCTTATTTCTTGTTTTTTGGTGGTATCGATAGGGTTAAAGTGGGCTCCAAGATGACCAAATGTACGATATGTCTCGATGAGATGGAAAACTCGCAAATCCGCACTGGCTTCTTGAATCGATTGGCCCTTGCTCATGCCAAATTCGATCCCTTCAAAGAAATAACGCCATGAGGGATCTACGCTTTCAGGATTTTCTAAATATTCCGCATAGAGCGTTTCAATATATGAAACATTTGAAAGATTGGCAAAACTAAAAGGTTCTTTCCCCATGATCACTCCCCTATAATCTAGGCAATATCATAGAATTAAAAAAAAATCATTCACTTTAAAAAAATGATTTGCAAAAATCATCGAGTCTTATAAACAGAGGCTGTATTTTTTTTCTTATTTGAGGTAAGCTATTGGAACTATGAAAAATGAAAAATTAAAAAAGCTAGAAATTGAGCTTCACGATCTTGAACATTGGTTGAATCTTGGGCTTGTGCCGAAGAAAGATCTTGAGAAGCACCATGCGGAAATCGAAGTTTTACAACAGAAAATTGCCGACGAACATAAGCGTCTCCAAGCCGTTAAAGAAAACGGGGATGCCGAGGATTATGTCACCCCAAAGAAGGGGCCCGCTCCTAGACAGATCTACCAGGAGCCTCATACGCTTCCTGGCGTTGAAAATGACTCAAGTTCGATGACCGATGCGGGGCTTGACCTCGAGACAGAATCCTATGAAACTGAGCCTACAAACTCAGGGACAGAAGCTGGCGAAGAAAAAACAGTTGTCGAAGAGGAAGAAGATGATCCCTTTAGTGACAAAAATCGCTGGCGTCGAGGGATGCTCGGAGATCCAGATTCTGATCAGTGGTAGGGCTTTATTTTCATATCCCTTTTTGCCATAAAAAATGTCCTTATTGCCATTTTTTTGTGATTCCTGATCGCAAAAATGACCATAAAATCTTGCTCGAAGGATTTTTTTTTGAATGGAAAGAGCGTCTTTCTCTTCTCCAGGATAAAGAAATTCTTTCCATCTATTTTGGAGGGGGGACCCCGAGCCGATTTGTCGATGGCATCAAAATTCTTTTAAAAAAAATATTTGGAAGTGGGCTTCGTTTTTCTCCCAAGCTTGAAGTGACACTTGAGGTGAACCCCGAGGATGTCACTCCCCCTTTGATGGCACAAATCCGGAAGATGGGTGTGAATCGGATCAGTCTTGGTGTGCAATCTCTTGTTGATAGCTCTCTTCAGGTATTGAATCGAACTCACAGTGCAGAAAAGGCATTAGAAGCGATTAAAATGACAAAAGATGCAGGGATTGATAATATCTCGATCGATTTGATGTATGATCTGCCGAATCAAACCCTTTCATCGTGGACTGAAACGCTGCAGATCCTTCCAAAGTCGATTACGCACCTTTCCCTATATAATCTAACAATTGAGCCGAAGACAGTTTTTTATAAGCAGAGGGAGAGCCTTGTCTTGCCGACAGATGAGGTGAGTTTTAAGATGCTTGAACAAGGGGTGGAGCAAATCGAGGCAGCAGGGCTTGAGCGGTATGAGATTTCTGCCTTTGCACGGGAAGGAATGCAAGCTGTGCATAATGTGGGTTATTGGATGGCGCGCCCCTTTTTGGGGTTTGGTCCCTCTGCGTTTAGTTATTTTGGAAAAAGTCGGTTTCGGAACTGCTGTCACTTGAAGAAGTGGCATGGGATGTTAAAAGAGAGGCTTTCACCAGTTGATTTTGAGGAAAAACTGCCCTACCCGCGCAACTTGACTGAGCTTTTGGCTGTGCAGCTGAGGTTGCTAGAAGGTGTGGATCTGGGTGCCTTTGAGAAGAGGCATGGAAAGCTACCTGAAAAGACGCATCACGCATTAGAGGGGCTGGAAAGTGATGGGTTTCTTATGACAAAATCAAATGTAAGGTTAAGTGAGAAAGGATTATTGTTCTACGATAGTGTCGCCTCAAGCCTTATTTGAATTTTTTTTCTACCACAGAGATCACAGAGCTGCTGCTAACGCAGCAGAATATAATTTTTCTCTGTGGTTCTTCACTCTAGGTGGAGTGCTAGGGAATTGATGCAATACCTCTGGCCTGTGGGCTCGGGCCCATCATCAAATACATGGCCAAGATGTGACTCGCAGCGTGCACACAACACTTCAACACGGGTTGTAAAAAGCGCGCGATCTTCGTGCAGCATAAGATGGCTTTCATCGATAGGTTTTGTGAAGCTTGGCCAGCCACTTTTGGAATCGAATTTGTCTTTGGAAGCAAAGAGGGGCAAGTTGCATGCGGCGCAGGTATAGGTTCCTTCTTCATGGCAATCGACATACTCACCGGCAAAGGGAGCTTCGGTCCCCTTCTCTCGGAGAATGTGGTAGGCGTCTGGAGAGAGCTTATCTCTCCACTCGTCGTCGCTTAAAATGATTTTTTCGACCATCGGACTGTTTCCTGTTTTGCTGAAAATTTTGAGAGGCTAAGAAAAGGAATACGGTCGGTTTTTTGTGAATGGATGGAAGGGAGTCTTCTTTCCATGCGCGGATGGATTTGGTTTCGGTAATTTGATCTGGCAGTGTGAGGTTGGATGCAATGCTAAGGAGCGTATCGGCGGGAAGGATTTTTAGTAGTTCGATGAAAAGTTTTTCTGAGCGGTAGGGCGCTTCGATAAAAAGTTGGGTTTGCTGGTCCATTGAGGATTTTTGTGCTAGCTGGGTGACCTTTGTTTTAAGTTTGTCTAGTTCTCTTGGAAGGTATCCCTGGAAAGCAAAAGACTGTCCGGAAAGCCCTGAGAGCATGAGTGCTGATACGACGGCGGAAGGACCAGGGAAGAGCTCGATTGTAATCCCCTCTCGTTTGGCAGAGAGTACGAGCGATGCTCCAGGATCTGCAAGACATGGAAGTCCACAATCTGAGACGAGCCCCCAATTTTGACCATCTAAAATGGGATCCACCAAGGGATCGATGTCTTCTTTAAGGGTATGTTCATTCAAGAGTTTAATCGGTATATCACGAAAGGTTTTCCCTTCTGGAAATGGGAAGAGTTTAAGATATTTTCTCCCCTCTTTTTCACTTTCTGCAATCAACCCATCAAGACTTGGGACAATCTCATCGAGAATATTTGGTAGAAAGGTTCTTGAGGTCTCTTCAGCTAGAAGATTGGGTAATAAATAGAGTGTTCCTAAAGTATCATTCATTTTTGAGCGCACACAGTTTTAAGGTGAGTAAACCCCAAAGCGCCTCGTGTTTTAGAGGAGATGACTTTGAGAGATGTTCAATATTAGCAAGGGTTTTTAAGCCCTCTTCAAAGTAATTATTCGGCAAAGCTTGAATCTTAGAGCGGTAGGCTAAAAGGTTTTTGGGGCGAAGTTTTGGAAACTGCTCTGCTTGTCTCATTTCTGGAATATTAGATAGTTTGAGGCCCACATGAAGATGATAGCGTAATTGCCCTAATATGGGATAGAATTCATTTTGATCGATGGGAGTTGGCTCATATGGAGGCATTCCCCAGATCAGAGATTCGGAGAGTTGCCAATTTTTCAAATGGGGACTTTGGTAAGAAACCTCATCGAGATCTTCTTTTCCAATCGTTTTCCCTTCTCCTGCATAACAAGAGAGCTTTTCTATCTCTGATTGGATCAAAACTAAATCAAAATCGCATCTTTCCAAAAAGGAATCGAGATCGTTGGGTGTGATTTTGAGTTTTTTTTCTATAAAAAGCTCGAGAGCCCACTTTGAAAGCCGTTTTTTGCGATCCCAAGGTTTTTCTTGGGATAGATCGAGAATGCGGATTCTCTCTTTTAAACTATTAAAAAAGCTCTGGTGAGATTTCATCGATGAACCAGAAAAAACAAGGGTGATTTCAGGTGGCAGCGTTTGTAAATAAGGGAGCAATGTTTCAAGCTGCCCTTTTTTGTAATTTTGAATGTCTTTCAGATGAAGGTATTTTTTTTCTTCAAAAAGGGAAATGTTTGTGAGTTCGTGGATCAGTTGATCTAACGATGCGATGGCCAAAATCTCATGCTGGGTCAGTTTAGAAAAGAGGTGAGACCTTTCTCTCGAGTCACTGATAAAGCAACCATACATCGTCGCAGAAGTATCGCCTAAGAACGTTTCGAGGTTCACTTAGCTCCCCAATTAAACGTGATATCAAGTTCGATATCTGGATGGAGACTGTGGTGTACTGGGCAGGTTAAGCCCCCTTTTTCAAGCCTTTGTTGGATTTGAGGCTCAAAACTATGTGGGGAATCGATGACCACTTTGATTTTGCCGATGCGGCGCGGTGCTTCCTTTGACATTTCCTTCGTGACGCGTGCTTTTGTGCCAGTGATGTCTTTATTCATCCCTTTGGCGTAGATTCCCATGATGGTGATAATGCAGGACGCGAGGGCAACACCCACAAGATCGGTCGGAGAAAACCTCTCCCCTTTCCCTTGGTTGTCCTTGGGAGCGTCTGTGTAGATCACATCTCCGCTTTCCTCATGTAGGCACCTAGTCCTTAAATCCCCTTCATAAACGACTTCAGATTGTGTCATATTGCACTCCTTTTCATTAAAAACTCGGGTTGTGTGATATAGATATCCCATCTAAAAAGTCTTTTTGTCCAGGATCTTCTACCCTAATTTTGCCTACTTTATCAAGTATATCAAAAATTTGGGTAGAAGATCCTGGACAAAAATACAATTTTATCTGGAACACCTCTATCATACAACCCGGATTAAAAATATAGAATCTCAATGACAAATGCAAGATTCAAATTTTTCCTTGACAATTCCTCTAAAAAGGCCTATATTCATCCTAGGGGGATATGATTATGGCTAAATTACTTGGATCGAAAAAGAAGAAAAAAGAACAGCCACCCCCTAAGCGCGTTCTCACGGCTGAAGGGTGGAACCAGAAGATCAAAAATTCAAAGAAAAAGAAGTGAAGAAAAGCCTTTTTTGATATGATAGACGCTTCAATGTATTGGGAGGCTATCACATGTTAAAAATTGATCTTACAGGGAAAAAAGCATTCATCGCCGGAATTGGGGATGATCAGGGCTATGGATGGGCAATTGCCAAAGCGCTTGCTGAAGCGGGTGCTGAGATCCTCATTGGAACATGGACTCCCATTCTCAAAATCTTCAAAATGTCATGGGATGGTGGGAAATTTGACCAGTCGCGCAAGCTTTCTGATGGATCCCTCATGGAATATGCTAAAGTATATCCACTTGATGCAACGTTTGATGTCAAAGCAGATGTTCCACAAGAAATTCTAGAAAACAAGCGGTATAAAGGTGCTGAAGGCTATACTATATCTGAAGTTGCCGCTTCTATCGAAAAAGATTTCGGGAAGATTGATATTCTCGTCCACTCACTTGCAAATGCCCCTGAAGTGAAAAAACCGCTTTTAGAAACTTCCCGCAAAGGATATCTCGCAGCGATGAGTTCGTCTGCATATTCATTTATCAGCCTCCTTCAGCATCTTGGGCCTCATATGAATAAGGGCGGTGCAGCTCTAAACTTAAGCTACATGGCATCTGAGCGTGCTGTTCCTGGTTATGGTGGTGGAATGAGTTCTGCTAAAGCCGCTTTAGAAAGTGATACGCGCACACTTGCGTGGGAAGCTGGGCGTGAATGGGGCTTGCGGGTCAACTGCGTCTCTGCAGGTGCGTTGGGATCCCGTGCAGCAAAAGCAATTGGATTTATCGAAGCGATGATTGCCTATGCTATGGAAAACGCTCCCCTCTCCAAAGAACTCAGTGCAGAAGAAGTCGGTCAAACAGCTGCATTTTTGCTTTCACCGATGGCATCAGCTATTACAGGAACGACAATTTATGTGGATAATGGCATGCACGCCATGGGAGTGGCGGTAGATAGCCCAACCTTAAATCCAGCCTGTGAGCGCACTGAGAGCCTCCAGTCGTAAGCACACATGCGATCACGCCGTTTGAGTTCATAAGGGCGGTTTCCTCGCAGAAGACTGCCAACAAATTGGCCTTCAAAGGTTAGAGACACCTCTAGTTGGGGTGTCTTCAAGGTGATCACATCATCAGGTCTAAATACTGTTGCCTTCTTGCCACTGATAAGAATATCAACGTCTTCATGGTGATTGATATAGAAATCACTTTCCCCATCATAATAGATAGAATGTTCCCAGATCAATTGAAACGCTTTCCCTTCATCCTGAATCATAAATGGTGTGTTCTTTCCACTAAATTCAAAAACGCTTTCAAATGGATAGACTAGGCATGCCTCGATGAAGGGCTGCTGCAAGCGGGAGGAAAAATGACCTTGCGCCTGGGCCATATAGAGGTCAAAGAGTGTGAGAGCTGGCTGGCCGCAGTCGTTTTTAAAAAATTCTAGAGGGCCTACATATGTTTGATATGTTGCATGCCAGAAGCTGTCGGCTTTTTCGAGCAGCTTTTGCTCTGCCTGCCCATCTTGCATCCATTGCACAGCTTGGAAAAGATCGGCCCAATCAGCTGGGGATGTCGCATCCCATGTTTCAATCGGCGGATTTTCCCCTTTTAATACGGCGTATTTAATTTTCGCGGCAACCTTCAATGGAAGCGTATCAATAAACGCAGAGAGCGTCTGAAGGGTTATTTGTAGGCGCCTTCTCAGTCCTTTTTCACATACCGTCGAGTAGTCGCGGTAGATAAGAGATAAGGCATAAAAAATACGCAGCGCCTGATCATGATGCTGAGCTTTTGGGTATTCATGTAGATAGATGGGAAAATTCCCCTCCACTTCAAAGTGCAAAAGATGTTCAAGAAGCTGCAGCCCCTCTTTCATATCGTCTCCGATATGCGTTCTAAGTAGAGTTAGAATAAAGCAGATATTTTCATAGATAGGAATTCTATCTCCTATATGGATAAATCCTGTCTGGCTACTTTGCGCCTTACGCGCTGCTTCTAGTGCTAATACGTTGAGTTTCATAATGATTTTTCGATGGCGAGGTCTAGGGCAGTGATGATGCCATGTTCATTAGAAGAAGGTGCGATAAAATCCGCAATCGGATGCATCTTTGGTGGAGCTGATTCCATCACAATTTTAAAATCAGCTTTTTCGAGCATGGGAAGGTCATTGAGATCATCCCCTGCAGCGATAAGCGGGCGAGGCAAGTTGCGATGTGCCATTAAACTGTCGACAGCATGCCCTTTAGTCGCTTCTTCATGAGTCACTAATACGAGATGGTGGACGCCGCTAATAGGATCGCGAATCAACGTTGTTTTTATCCCTGCAAGCTCCTGAATCGAGCTCTCGAGTTTTTCTAAAAATTCTTCCGTTCCAAAACACTTGATCAGCGGAAAGCTCGTTTGTTTAATCTCATCGAGATCATCAATCGCTCTCCACGGGGCAGCCGCTAGAAGCTCTAAATCTTTTAAGTAGGGCTTAAAATCAGATGAAAACTTCGATGGACGATAATAACAAAAATCCCCCTCATCAGGTCCCGAATAAATTAAAAAATCCTCTTTTTGATCACGGAGCAACGTGTCGAGATACTTAGCCACTTCAATTTTGAAATAATTTCGTTTAATAAGCTTTTTCTCGGGCATTTCAAGAAGATCGGCACCATTTTGAAGGGCCAGGAGGTATGGAAAAGTTATTTTTTGAACGGCGTTCAAAGCATAAGATAAGGGACGCCCTGTCACAAGGAGGATCTGCCACCCCTGTTTTGAGAGCATTTCTAAATGTAATACGACTCTATCGGGGATAAGATGGTTTTTATCGGTGATTGTGCCGTCGATGTCGAGGGCAATTGTTCCTTTATCATGCTTCATAACCATAGTCTAATCGCTTTATGGACTATAATGCAATCTTTCAGCAAAATAGGTTCAATCAAGAAAAGGTAAGAGTCATGCTTAAAAGATTTTTTACAATATGCACGCTGATGGCATGTTCATTTCTAATTGCGGATGAGGCTCCGAAGGAGCTGGAAAAAAAGCCAGAAATGGAGCAAGTTGTCCCGAAGGAAGAGAAAGCGCCAGAATATGATCTAAATACGGGTGCATATGAAAATGCTTTTATAAAGACGATCTTAGTTCTAATTGGTCTACTAGCTCTTGTGATTTTAACCATCTGGATGTTTAGAAAAATGAGTCATTCACGCGTCAAACAGATGAATCATCTCCGGACGATTAAGGTGATAGAGAAGCGGCCGCTCAGTCCCAAGTCGATGCTGTATTTGATTGAAGTGTCAGGGAAGCAGATTTTACTTTCCGAGTCTCAGCTTGAAGTGCGTAGCATCACCTCTCTGGATTACTCCATTCCCGAAAAAACGCTCTAACCACTAAGAAGTTGTATATGCATAGAAATAGCGATTAGCTGCGATGAATGTGTTGGAGAGGGGATCTCCCCTCTTCAACTCAAAAGTCTTCTTCGTGATCTTCGTGGTTAAATCAAGATCCAGAACCGATGGAATCTAAAGTTGGACCTCTTCTTACAACTTCCCACTTCTTGATGCCGTTAATAGCTTCATGTCTCGATCCCCTCGGCGGAAAGCACCATCCTAGATAGAATGTCTCTACGTCTTGACACTTGAAAGTATCACACCATTTACGCGCGTCTTTTTGATAGGATACACCTTTCCATTTACTCTCAATCTCTCCCATGATAGCTCTGGCCTCAAAGATCTTTTTCTGTCCAATAAACATCGCTTCAATGATCCCCTTGATCGCCGCAATTTGAATGCCTACCCCATAGTAGAGACTTGCTGGAATATTCCATAAATCATGGGAGATTTTTGTTTTGAACTCTGTCAGGCGATCTTTAAAGTTCTTGCAACACCCATTGATAAAATCTCCACTTCTTATATCTTGGACAAACTGCTGGATAGCGTGATAGAAAACCTGAACGATATGACAAGGAATTGCCAGAAGACTATAGACCATCGCTCCTATAACATGAAAGGGATTCCCAATAGCGAGTAGACCCACTTTTATGGTGATATCTTCTAGTGGATCGGGCAGATAATAGTTGCCCGTTTTTTTATCATGTAAAAATGTAGATTTGTAGTCTTGGGACGCAGTATTTTCTCTATTCTGGATGTAACTTCCAGTCGCATCTCGCTTTTTAACGAGCACCCATTCAAAGCGTTGTTCTCTTACCTCTTTTGTAGATTCCTGAGGGGCTTGTTCGAAGAATGTTTTCGGCACCCAACCAGCTTCTAGAACACGTTGTAGACAGATCGTCATGATAACTCCTTTTTTGGAAGGAGGTTATCGCAATTAATGTTTTGGAATCAAGATCTCTGATAGGAGAATGAGGTTTTTCTTCGAGCCTGCATTTTGTACGATTCTTTGTATGCGACTTTTTCTGTACTTCTCTCTATGATAATGATGGTCTTTGTGCAAGCTCTCTGAGAGTTTATCACTGATTAGGCTTTGATCTCGTGTGTTAATGATAGATCGAAACTCTCGGTCTTCAATAACGTTTTGAAAATCTCTCTGATTTATTTGGGATTTAAAATCCAAGGCGCGCTTATGGATGGGCACTGGAACTTTTATTGGAGCCCTCAGCGGCTCTGGAGGGGGAATCACCTCTTCAAACCGTTCTTTTTCCTCTTTCATGCGTCCTTCGAATTCTTCCCGAAGACGCTGGCGCCTTTTCATTTCATCTTCAGATATGCGGACAGGCGGCTTCGCCTTTTTTCGAAGCACGTGGAGAAAAATATAGAACAAAAGAATGAGGACTGGAAAAATGAATTCCATTAATGTTTATCCTCAGGTGGATTCTCATCTTCTGAAAGTGATGTTCTCATCTTTGTATCGGCTTTGACGTTATTCATCCGGTAATAATCCATAATTCCAAGATTTCCTGATCTAAATGACTCGGCAATCGCTGCGGGAATTTGGGCTTCTGCTTCGACAACTTTTGAGCGCATGTCGGTGACTTTTGCGATCATTTCTTGTTCTGCGGCAACAGCCATAGCGCGTCTCTCTTCGGCTTTCGCTTGAGCGATCCGTTTATCTGACTCGGCTCTGTCTGCTCGGAGTTTGGCTCCAATGTTCTCTCCAATACTAATATCTGCGATATCAATGGATAGGATTTCAAAGGCTGTTTGGGCATCAAGCCCTTTATCGAGCACCAGTTGTGTGATCATTTGTGGGGATTCGAGAACATCGGCATGGGTTGGTGATGAACCGATTGAGTTGACTATCCCCTCTCCAACACGTGCAATGACGGTTTCTTCTGTCGCTCCTCCAACGAGTTGTTGAATATTGGTGCGTACTGTCACACGTGCGCGGCAGAGAAGTTGTACCCCATCTTTTGCAACTGCTGTGATGTAATGGGCGGGGTTATCTGAAGGGCAATCGATGACTTTCGGGTTGACGGAGGTCCTAACAGCGTCAAGAATGTCTCTTCCTGCAAGATCAATGGCGGTTGATTGTCTCCAATCAAGTGGAATGTTTGCTTTGTCAGCTGCAATCATCGCTCCAACAACTTCAAGAACATGACCCCCTGCTAGAAAGTGGGTTTCTAGATCTGAGACAGAGATGTCTTTAAGGCCCGCTTTGTAGGAGTTAATACGGGCATTGACGATAACTTTAGGTGGAATCTTTCTTAGGCTCATCCCGATAATGTTAAATAGGGAAATCGGCGTTCCTGAAACAAGGGCTTGAAACCATAGGCTTACAAAGCGGCCGATGATCGATAAAATGATGATCAGGATGATCGCAATAATGAAAATTAATATGTAAAATCCGGCTGTCATGATGTTTCCTGTTTATATTTTTTTACGATGAGATGAGATCCTTTGCCTCCAATGACTTCGATGGGTTCCCCTTTTTCAATATAACGACTGCGTGAAAGGGCTTGGTATTGGTGATCATCGATAATGATGTGTCCTGCTGGATTGAGATTCGTGAGGGTTTTTCCTGTTTTGCCAATAAGTGTTTGGTCAAAACTCGGTGCGCGGTATCCTTCCTGGTCAGCTGAGAGGAAAATCGAGTGTTTCATGCACCTGACCCGCCATAGAGCAAAGCGAATGACAAAAATCAGTAATGCTATCAGGATAATAATGTAGGAGAGAATCCAAATAAACCCGCCTTGATTCATCACAAAGACGACTACGCTCCCTAGAAGAAGGATGCCTCCAATGGCGCCTATAATCCCTCCTGGAACAAAAAATTCAAAGTAGATCAGAATGAGACCAAGAAGACCTAGTCCAAGTGCAAACAACATATTCTCAACTTATTTTTCTAGTTTTTTCACGATAAGTTTACTTCCCTCTATTCTGATGATCTTTATTTTTGCTCCTTTCTCGATGAATCCACCAAGAGTAACGGCATCAAAAATATTTTCATTGATCTGCACTTTTCCAGAGGGCCGAAGGGGCGTATAGGATTCTCCCTGTTCCCCTAATCGGGGAAGATCTTCTTCTGGAATCGTTGCAATATTTCCTGTCTCTTCACCCTTCAACACGAGTTTTGATAATGTGTAAAACCTATGTGAGAAAAATCTGGCAAAAAGAACAATCAGAATGACTGAGAGTATTAGGGCCCCACAGAGATATGCCAAACGGGTTAAAACAGAGTTGGCAATAAGACTAAATGATTCTGCATCAAAAAGATCAAAGTTCTCGAGCCCTGGAAGCATTAAAGCAAAAAGTCCAATAACGGTCAAGATAATTCCAAGTATCCCAATAATCCCAAAGCCTGGAATGACAAAGAGTTCTACGGCTAAAAGAACGATCCCCGCAAGTAATAGGATAATCTCAATCCAATTGATTGCATGGATTGCAAAACTTGAAAGGAGTATCAAAACAAGACAAGTAAGCGCTATCGATCCTGGAAATCCAAAACCTGGGCTGTTGATCTCGATATAAAATCCAATAATGAGTCCCATGAATAATAACGATGCGACGACGGGATGGGATAGAATTGAGAAAAATGTTACGCGCCAATCTTCATAAGTAAGGAGCATCGCATTGGGAATATTCTTTAGATATGTTTCTTGGAATAAGAGACTCTTACTTGCAGGAAACTCCCCTTCTGCTTTCTCTTTCTTTGTAATAGGTGTTAAGGGAACTATTGGTACTTCAAAATCCGCAACGTTATATTTGATCAATTGTTTAGCATCAAGTGTGAGTAGTTTTCCTTGTTCTGTAATGATTTGATCGGGATCGGAACCGCCTTTAATAATTTCATCCTCATTGCGGAGTTTTACAACTTCCCCTTTTCGCATAACCAAGAGAAGATCTTTATCGACCATTGCTTCTGCGATGAGTGAATTTCTGCCATAAAAGCTTGCAAGATTTGAAAATTCGGCGCGTAGGGCTGAGTTTACTTTTTCAGAAGCGCTTTCCATCTTGCCTTCTTTTCCCATTAATACGGGCTCTGCTGCTCCCATGATTGAGGTTTTTACAATGCCGATAAAGCGGCAAGAATATGCAAGCATCGCACCTGCTGAGATGGCCCAATCATCGATAAAAGCAATGACTGGAATCTGCTTTTCTACATCGATTTTCTGTAAAAGACTGGCAATTTTAACAGAGGATAAAACCTCTCCACCCGGGGTATTGAGGCGAAAAACGATAAAATCCACTTCTTTTTTAATGAAGCTTTTTAAAGCGAACTGGATATAGATATATGTCGACTGGTCAATGGGACGATCTTTTTCAATGGATAAATAACCGATTAAATTAGGCCCCTGTGACTTGATTTTTAGATATTTATCAAAGTCTCCGTGCAATACTGTCCCATTGATTCCTTTGAAGGGATTTAAATCATATCGATTTTTAAAAGCGATTGGCGAGATCACCTCATCAAGTAGGTGAAAGGATTCCATTTGCTCTGTATTCAGGATGAGTGGTCCAAATTTTTTCTTCCCTTCTTCTTCTGACAGGATGACTTCCCCATCTTGACGTGCAATTTGATAGAGGGGATCTATCATAGCATCGGCTAACTTATCAAGCGTTGGTGATTTCTCAGGAATGAATTCTTTCACAATTTGACGCAGCTGAACTGTGCTATAGTGAGTGGATGTCCCGTAAGGAATATCTCCCCAAGCCGTGATTTCAGATGCAAATAATTCATCGGCAAGAAACGGAAAGATCGCTGCAGGTCCAACAGCTCTTTCTTCGATATATACGATGACTTTTAAGCCCTGCGTCTCTTTTAGGCCTTTAATTGTTCTCGCATAATTGATTGCGCTATTTAGATCACCTGATGAGGAATTTAGTTTGATAACAAGTGTTTCGCCGTAGGAACGCTTTAGATCATTCAGACTTTTTTCTGTGCTCGTTTCACCATCGAGATAGTTTTGAAACGAGAGAAAATGTTCCCCTGAATATGCGGAAAAGGTAAGGAAAATAAAAATAAATAAACGCCATAACATATGACATAGGTTTACTCTGAAATGGCGTAAAAGTCAATTATGACTCTTTCCTGATTTTTTTTACCACAGAGATCACAGAGAATATTTTTTCTCAAGGGCAAGTTTATGCTCTCTGTGGTGAAAAAGCAAATTCAGGTTCAATCCACCGGTCATGTTTTTTGATGAGCTCGATTAAGCGCTCGTCTGCATCAGCAAAATCGATATTACGCTCAACGCATGTTTTTCCTACGTAGAGATCAATTTTTCCGGCTCTTGATCCGACATATCCAAAGTCTGCGTCTGCCATCTCTCCTGGCCCGTTAACGATGCATCCCATGATGGCAATTTTTACACCAGGAAGGTGCGCTGTCTTTTCTCGGATTCTCTTTGTCACGTCTTGCAAATTGAAAAGGGTACGCCCACACCCGGGACAGGCGATAAATTCGGTTTTGGAACTGCGCATACGCGTTGCCTGCAAGATGCTGAAGGATAGGGAGCGTATCATCTCTGGCGGGTGGTCGGTTTTCAGACAGATGCCATCTCCAAGTCCATCTGACAGGAGCGAACCTGCTTCTGCTGAGGCTTGAATGACAAGATCTTCGTAGGGAAGGTCGTAGGAAAATGTAAGGATGACGGGAATTTCCAGTTGATGAGTCTTTAAAAATTCAAAGAAGTGACGCCCTTCATGCATCTTGGAGCCGGTAAGTTCTAGGAGGATCATTCCAATATCTGCACTTAGAATCTTTTGCCACTCTTCTTCATCGCCATCTTTGATATGCAAGGCAGAAATAAAGTCTGGGCTATGCGTTAGATCTTTCAAAGCAGTTAGAGGGATGGTGTCTTTACCGACGATCGTATTTTCCACTAAAACAGCATCAGGGGGCGTTTTAGAATCGATTTTTTGATCGGGCTTGAGCGGCAGGATTACGGTTCCATCACGGTGCAGAGGAAGATTTTCACGGAGTTTGATCGTGCGTTTTTGTTCGCGATATTTTTCTTCAAAGGGGGCGATGCCTTGATCTTGGTAATTTTCTGCGAGTTTGACAAGTCGTTTGCAGGGATCGATTTCAAACCAAGGGTCTTCAGTCAGTGAAACGCGCACTGTATCCCCTAGTCCATCAAGAAGCAGGGAACCAATTCCAACAGCTGATTTTATGCGGCCATCTTCACCATCACCCGCTTCTGTCACGCCGAGATGGAGTGGATAATCCCAGCCGAGCTCGATCATCTTTGATGTGAGTAGACGATAAGCCTGGATCATGACTTTGGGATTGCTGGCTTTCATAGAAAATAGAAAGTTGTGAAAGTCCAGACTGCGACAGACGCGTGCAAACTCGAGTGCGGATTCGACCATTCCAGATGGGGTATCACCATACCGATTCATGATGCGATCTGATAGGGATCCGTGATTGGTTCCAATGCGCATGGCTCTGCCGAGAAGCTTGCATTTTTGCACAAGTGGGGAAAAGCCTTCTGTAATGCGGTCGATTTCATCTTGATACGTATTGTCGTTATAGTCGATGATTCGGAAGGTGGCGCGGCGGTCGAGATAATTACCGGGATTGATGCGTACTTTATCGACGAAATCAACGACATGCATGGCAGCTGGCGGGTAGAAGTGGATATCGGCAACGAGAGGGATCTCATACCCTTTTTGGATGAGCCCATTTTTAATCGCCTCGCACGCTTCAGCTTCTTTTTTTCCTTGGACTGTCACGCGGGCGATGTCACAGCCATAGTCTGCAAGCCGCATGACCTGCTCAATGGTCGCTTCAACATCACGCGTATTAGATGTCGTCATCGATTGGATGCGGATGGGATTGTCTCCCCCTACTCCAACTTTGCCAACTTGGATCTCGCGCGTTTTCCACCGCTGCGTTTCAAAAATCGATTCACAGTATTGTTTCATCGCTTAAGTATAAATGGGGTTAGATTTTGCAGCTATCATAAATTTTTCTTCATAGAATGGACCAAATCTTTGATCGCTTGATACATTTTGGGAAGATCATCGGGTTCCATATAGCAGGGCGTCGTAAAGATCCGATTTTTCTCATCGATGACGCACTCAGATATCTTGGCAAGCTTCCCTTGCATCCCCATATTTTCTAACGTTTGGGCATTTTTAGGGTCGGATCCCAGGGTAAGCTTGACTGAGGCCGTTCCCTCAAAAATTTTTGCCAGGACCGCAGGTGTAATACAGGTCGCTCCGATGGGCTTTTTCGCTGCGTAGAAGGCTAGAATACATTTTTTTAAATCGGGGTCTACACTGCACGCCTCCCCTTTCGTTGCAAAATCACTTAGATTGGCTACGGCGCCGAATCCCCCAGGCAAAAGGATGCCGGCAAATGCATCCGGATTGAGATTTTTTAAAGGTTGAATTTCACCTCGTGCGATGCGAGCTGACTCAATGAGGATATTTCGTTTTTCTTGCATCTCGGCCTGAGTCAAATGATTGATCACACCTGCTTGGTCCCGATCAGGAGCAAAACATTCCACTTCAAGGCCAGCCTCTGCAAGAGCCAAGAGACAAAGGGTCGCTTCATGAATTTCTGAGCCATCTTGAAATCCACATCCTGATAAAATCAAAGCAATTTTTAACATTTTAATTTTTCCTTCTTAATAGTATAATGCCCTCAAAAAAAGGTGGTAATCGTGACTGTTAGTATTAAAGTCATTGATCATAATACGTTAGCAGAAGCAACATTTTCTTGTACAAAAGAAGAATTTAAAGCGCATTTTGAATATAAATCAGTAGAAGCACCTTCTCCTTGGATGTTACTGTGTGTCCCAATACGTCTCGATTCAGTTTTTGATGTCATATGTCCTAGTACATATCATTTAGCTTGCAACGTAGATGGTGTTGCTAAAAAAATTTTTATAGCTATCTTGTTATTGCCAGGGGAAATCCTAACACTTATTTTTAGATGTATTACGCTCCCCTATGCCCTAATGAGAGAAGAGCCGTATCATTCGGGATTAAAATTGATGCATGAGAAAGGGGTAGATCCCAAGTTTTCACCAAATCATGCTAGTATTTTTATGCAGCTAGATTCAGACCCCACAAATTATTATCCGGTATTGTTTCAATTTTCTTTTAAGCAGGCAGTTCCCCAAAGATTAAAAGCAAATATTGATTTTATTTGTAACCAAGAAACCATACGAAAGACAGCAAATGCTTTTCGAAATATGCATAAGGGTCTACCCGCTTATCAAAACGCGCAATATTACCGACTCCTTGAAACACAATATCCTCACTCTAAAACGAAAATTCATAGAAATGTGCATATACCAGGTGGATTTTATATTGATCCAGATTTAGAATTTGAAAAATTACTCATCCCAGTCACATATCATTATAAAAGCGGAAATGCGCACGCAGTTTGTCTGTATGCCAACAGAAACAAGAGAGAAATTTTGCTGTATGATTCTTCCGGTGGGAAATGTGCTATACACTATCCAGAACTAAAGGAAGTGATCGAAAGGGTCGATCAAATCTATTTTAATGGAAAAGCAAAATTTAAAAATCTGTTTAAGAAACATCAAAAAGACCCTCATGGCTGTGCAAGATATCAGGCTGATTTCATAACCTATGTGATGAATGGTGGCGATCCCAAGTCCTATTGCAACCAAGAGATCGATCCTCTTGAAATTAGGCAAAGAACCAATGAAAAGGCTGCGTTTTTAGAAAGGATTGTATCGAAGCATATGCCTTGCTGGCAAACCGATAGATTCTGGATTAGGTCCGTTTAACGCTTTGCAAATAGCCTGTCGTATCGCCCCACGGAAAAGTCACAGGAAAAGATTTTTCAACAGAGAAGAATGGAAAATAATCGGACAGAGGATAGCTGATCGTCACGATTTTAACTGATGGCGGAAGGGTTTCAAACCGGCGGCAGATATGAAGGATTTCATCATCAGTCAAACAGGTTCCATAGAGATAGATGACTGTCGCACTCGACAAGTCAGCTTCAAGGAAGTTTTTCTGACGAAAATCGATGTTTAGACCACATTTTTTCGCCAGTTTTTTCCCAAGCTCTATAAATTTTGGAATCTGCTCAATGCCGACAACTTTGCACCCGTAAAAATGGGACAGGAAAAATAACCCTCTCCCCCGACCACATCCCAATTCGAGCAGCGTATCATGTTTTCCTAGGTTGCAAATTTTCGCGATGGCATCAAAGGTCAGAAGAGGTGTTTCCCCATAAAGATGGACATCCTCCTCCCCTCTCTCTTGGAGAAATTGCTTACTGATTTTGAATGGGCCTTGAAGATAATACGCGCTTAATAGCGCCTGGTCGATGAGGCGAAATTTGACATCTTTATAGAAACGTTTCTTGATTTCTTTTTGTCTTTTTAGGTCTTCCCAAAGGGTTTTGAAATAAAGCATTACCAATTGATCCGTTGTCCAGGTTCTATCACCCTGAAATGCAGCGGATTCAAATCAAGACTCGTCATGGCCATATATAGGTCATAGGGAGGTTGATACTCCTCTTCACTTGAGAGGCGGTAAGTCTTCCAATGCATTCCCACACTGAGTTTCGATTTTACCTCTTGATGGATATTCGTCGCCATAAAGGGGCAAATATGAACGGGTGACATAAATCTATTTGGTACATAGGTTCCAATGGGGATCAAACTCAGGTCCATACCACCAAAAACTTCACCAATTTTCTTGAAATCATGCTCATTATACCCTGTATCCCCAACAAAATAAAGCCGTTTTCTTTTCTTTTCCTTTCTGAGAAAGTCGATGACAAACCCGCACCAAAGCGTCTTATTCTTATCAAAAATGCCTCTACCTGAAAAATGTTGGCATGGAACAGCGGTGATTTGCATCTGCAATTCGGGATTTCTATAGATGCTAATTGTGGTGTCTTCCCACCACTTGAGTTCAATGAGGTTCATGGCACCTAGCTTCCGAAACCATTTTTTTAGGCCATACGGAACGACCCATGTTAGGTGAGGATTCCGCTTAATGAGCTCTTTGGTCGTCTTTTTATCGAGATGGTCATAGTGGTTATGACTGACAAAGACCACATCAATTCTAGGGAGCTCCTCAATCATTAGCGCTGGTGGATGTTTCCTTCTTGGCCCCAAAAATGGGAGAGGAGAGCAGCGATTGCTCCAGATAGGATCTGTTAAGATGTTAATTCCATCAATAGAAACCATAAACGTACAGTGATTAATCCACATGACTTGAGGCTCTGTGAAATCAACTGATGCGTCGGGATTGGGGTATGCAAACTCTTTTGGAGGCTCAGGAGGGACGAAGCGATCGTTATAATACCCTATTTGCCATAGGAGAATATCTTTGAGTTTCCTTCGACTGTTATCACAGTGAGGATTAATGTAAGGCTTCTTTCTGTAAACCATGTCAATTAAACTAACTTGTTCTTTTAATTAACAAATAATACAAGGATGGTAATAAACTCTATTAAAAAATGAAATTAATCAAGGATTAGAGTAAGGGTGGGTTGGTCGGTGATCTCAGGGTCCCCTGCAAATTGGACTGGCCCTGGACTGCAATAATCATCTTCAAATTTCCAGCTATCTCGATGATTTTTAAAGGATTGGAATGACTTGCTATCCAGATCGACAAGGGCTTTTTTAATGACTGGCACCTCTTTTCCCTTCCGCGTCTCATAATTCATAAGGCTGGTAATCGGAATGCCTAGAACTTCCCATTTGTCGGGAGATTCCTTGAGATGACGTAGGCAGCTCATGTACCCTGTAAAACCTGCTGCAATTAAAAGGGTTGCAACATGCCCGAGTGCGTAACAATAGGTGGCATCAAAGTTGGAAGGAAAGCCGGCACGCCCCTCATACCCAAAAAAATGGGTCACAGCAAAGAATTTTCCTTGAAAATCCCGTTTTTTGAGCTCTTCTTTCACTTTAATAAGCAGGAGCTCTTCAGTGTTGATCTGAGATACGCTGACATTTCCGTGGGGATCTCGACCAAGCAGCAATTGCTCTTGGATTTTTTGAGGGAGGTAGGTGAAGGTTTTTTGCGCTTCATCCTTAAGTGTCTTGGTGGCTTCATCGGGCGTCATCGACTCTTTATGAGCTAGCAGAGCGTTGAGCTCTTGGATGAGCGTTTTCATTTCCGGGATGAATTCAATAAGTCCTTCGGGGATCAGGATCACACCGTAATTTTTCTTCATTTCAGCTCGTTTGATGATGAGATCCGTCAGTTCGGTTGTGATCGTTTCAAGTGTTTGCTTCTCTTCACCAATAAGTGCGCAATTTGGATGGGTTTGAAGAGCGCATTCAAGGGCAATATGGGAGGCGGAGCGTCCCATGAGTTTAATGAAATGGTAATATTTCTTCGCAGAGAGGGCATCCCTTTCGATATTACCTATCATTTCACTATATGTTTTGGTTGCTGTATCAAATCCAAAAGAGGTCTCAATAAGATCGCTTTTGAGGTCTCCATCGATGGTTTTAGGGACGCCAATGACTTTAGTCTGACACCCTTTTTCTATGAAATGTTCTGCTAAAAGGGCTGCGTTGGTATTTGAGTCATCTCCTCCAATGATCACGAGTCCATCAAGTTGGAGTTTTTTTGCTGTTTCGAGTGCGTTTTCAAATTGCTCATCCGTTTCAATTTTGGTGCGACCTGATCCAATCAGATCAAATCCCCCTTGATTTCGAAATGAATCGAGCTCTTCTTTTTTCAAGATCTTTGTTTTGCAATCAATAATACCACTTGGCCCACCTAAAAAGCCGATGAGTTCACTTTGAGGGTCGAGTTTTGTGAGCGCATCGAAAAGGCCTATGATCACATTGTGTCCACCTGAGGCTTGTCCACCAGAGAAAACGACTCCAATTTTCAAAGCGCATTTGTCAACAGGATGTTTGGTCCCACTTTTAAGATAAGGCTGTCCAAACGTATGTTTAAAAAGCTCTTTAAGTTTCTTCGGATCTTTTAATGAGGATGTTGCTTCTCCCTTCTCAAATGAGAATGAGGCAAGATTTTGCAAGGCTTTAGGGAGCTGCGGTTGATATTTTTGTCTCTCTTCAGCAAGGTTCATGCGCGTAATTTATCTTTTTTTTCTTATATAGACAAGGTCATTTTTGGGATAAAGTAGGACCATTAAAACTGTCCCAATGATAATTGTGAAAATTCCGATGAGTGTGACCCATGATGGGACTTTATGCCAGATGAGAAAGTCAGGAAGAAGCGCAAAAATCGGGCCAGAATAGAGAAAAATGCCCCCGAGACGCGCTGGAACATATTTGAGGCCAAGGCTTAAGAAATAAACGTAGAGCGTTGATGTGATTCCAATGATAATGAGATAAAGCCATGCTCGATTTGAAATGTGCACTTCAAAGGCTTTTGGAGAAAGAAAATAAACAATGGCTGAAATGAAAAACGAAATCATAAAATAGTAGAAAAGAGCACGCTCCATTGGATGTTTATAGTGGAGCTGCCGAATCATGGTCGTTGCAATCCCCGCTAGGATCGCTGTCGAAAGAGCTAAGAGCGTTGCAGGATGGAAAAATCCAAGTGTCGGTTTGACAATCAAAATAATTCCAAAAAATGCAATCCCAATTCCCCACCACAAACGGTGAATGAGTTTAATTTTCAACCAGATTCTTGCAATCAAGGGCACAAAAATAGGTACAGAAAAAGCTAAAACCATTGCATTTGCGAGAGGAATGTATTTAATGGCGATATAAAACGCATAAATACCTCCGGTGCCAAAAATGGCTCTCAAGATTAAAAGTGTCTGTTCACGTTTTACAAAAAGCTTTTTGTAAGAGAGGACTTTGGGGTTGAACAGGACCCATAGCATGAGAAAAAACACATTGAATGTGCAGCGTGCTAACACGATTAGATTCATGCTAACTTCTTTGGAAGCCAATTTGATAAAGATCCCCACAACTGTCATTGTAAGTGCAGCGAGAAGAATCAAAGGGATGGCATAAGATAGCTTAAAACGGCGTTCCATATCCTATGCATAGTTTCCTTTCATAAAATTGTCAACTTTGACTAATCTTCGACGCTTATGTCTGTTTCCAATGTTAACGAATTTACAGAAATAGCCGTTAATGGGCAAAAAAGTCATCAATGCGATGCGTCTTATCTAGACAAAATATGGAATTCAATTTTTTCTAAATTGGAGAAACACCCGAACCCTCTTATCAATAGAATTCATCGGTTTGAAACAAGACTAAAGTTAGAAAAAACTCAAGACTATGTATCTCTTCAAAAATTTTACAATCTTCCTCGCTGGGTTCAAAAATATTTATCTGGATATAACATGATGGAAAAAATCCATGAATTTTATAAAACCCAACCTTCTCTACATTTCGAATTTTGCCAAAGACTCCTGTCAGACCATAGAGTTAAATTTCGTCTCTTGGGGCTAAAAGAACTCCTTCAAGTGCAAAATGTCCGTGGCATAGGTCCACATCGAGATGAAATTCCTAAAGATCTTATCTATAAAACATTTTTCAACACTCTTGATGATTTTCCAAAGATAATTAAACCTATTTTGGTCAATCCAGATGAGCATGCTTATTTTATGAACTTATTCCCTGGTGATGATTCAAGAGAAGTGATGATCTTAACCAGAATATTTTGCCTCAACAAATTTTCTAAAAGATCCATAAAAAAAAATCTCATCAAGCAGCTACTTAGAATACATTCACCTCATAGTCAACTAACGCTTATGGTTGTAGAATCTATTAAAAACGCTGTAACCTCAATGTCAGCAAAATATCGCTTGAAATTAGTAGAGAAGATTAATGCTGGAATCTTCAATACATCGCCTGCGGCTATCCCACTTTCGGCTGCAATGCAACGCGCTGAAAACAACTTGCAATGAATCTATAATTTGATAGAATGTCGCATATGAAATATATTTTCATTACGGGAGGTGTTGTCTCCTCCTTAGGTAAAGGTCTCACGTCTGCTTCCATTGCAATGCTGCTCGAGAATCAGGGCTTAAAAGTTGCGATGTTAAAGCTGGATCCTTATCTTAATGTGGATCCAGGAACGATGAGTCCTTTCCAACATGGTGAGGTCTATGTCACCGATGATGGCGCTGAAACTGATCTCGATTTAGGTCATTATTTTCGCTATACCAATTCTCCTTTAAGCAAAGAATCTAATGCGACAACTGGCCAGATTTATGATACTGTGATCCGGCGAGAGCGTAGAGGAGACTATCTAGGTAAAACCGTGCAGGTTATTCCCCATGTTACGGATGAAATTAAACGGAGAATTGAACGCTGCGCAAACCACGAAAAGGGCATCGATGTCACATGTATTGAAATAGGTGGAACCATTGGCGATATTGAGTCTCAACCTTTTCTCGAAGCCATCAGGCAATTTCGCGCCGAACACCCCAAAGATTGTCTGAATATCCATCTTACATATGTTCCCCACCTTAAAGCAGCAAATGAAGTCAAAACTAAGCCGACGCAACATTCAGTCCAGGCACTACGTGCGATTGGAATCTTTCCAGATTTTATTCTCTGCCGTTGTGAAAATATTCTTTCAGAAGAAAATCGAAGTAAGATCAGTCTCTTTTGCAGCGTACCAAAAAGTGCGGTCATAGATGTTCACGATGTCAAGCAGAGTATTTATGAAGTGCCTGAAGTCCTTCTCAATCAAAATTTAAATGAAATGGTTTGTGAACATCTCAACCTCCCTGTGAAAAAACCCAATCTGACCAAATGGAATCAGATGCTCGACAATCTGCGTCATACCAAAGGGAGCGTTACAATCGGTGTTGTCGGCAAATATGTCACCCACCAAGACGCTTATAAATCTGTCTATGAGGCACTTTATCATGCAGCCACTGCAGAAAAACGTGAGCTCATTCTACGCACCTTTGATTCAGAAAAAATGGATGGTGATATCGATCAGCTCAAGGAATGTGATGGTATTCTCATTCCTGGCGGTTTTGGTGAGCGCGGATGGGTTGGAAAGGTGGATACCGCGAAATTTTGCCGGGAGAAAAAAATTCCTTATTTTGGAATCTGCTTAGGCATGCAAGTTATGGTTGTAGAATTTGCCCGCAATGTCTTAAAATTGACGGAAGCAAACTCAACAGAAATGCATCCAGCAACCGAATATCCTGTGATTTCTCTACTCGAAGAGCAACAAATTGTCACAGATCTAGGGGGAACCATGCGTCTTGGCGCCTTCCTTTGCAATTTAACCTCAGGTAGCCGGGCTGCCAAAGCTTACGGCAAAAAAGAGATCACAGAAAGGCACCGTCATCGCTATGAATTTAACAATATCTACAAATCTCAGTTCGAAGAAAATGGGATGCATATCTCAGGAATCAATCCAAACCAAAATCTCTGTGAAATCGTCGAAAATAAAGATCATCCATGGATGCTGGGTGTGCAATTTCATCCAGAATATAAATCCAAACCAATCGAGCCTCATCCCCTCTTTTTAGAATTTATCAAGGCAGCAATCAAAAAACATGGCTAAACTTATTGGAATCGACTACGGACTAAGACGCATTGGTGTTGCCGCATCAGATGAGACGAAAATGCTCGCCTCCCCTTTTAAAGTCGTGATTACCGGAAGAACTCTTGAAGATACCATCCAAAATCTCTTAGATGCATTGAAAGAAATCCCCTATGAAGGATTTGTTGTTGGTCTCCCACTCCATCTTTCTGGAAAAGATAGTGAAATGACACAGAAAGCGAGGGAATTCGCACGGAAACTTGAGGAAGTGACAAAACTCCCCGTGAAACTTTGGGATGAGCGGCTGACAACAGCCGAAGTAGAGCGCGTACTCAAATCAGGCGGCGTAAAGCGAAAAAAACGCACCGAGCATAAGGATATCCTCAGTGCGACACTCATTTTACAAAACTATCTCGATGCCCATTAGCAGGGGCATCGCTCTTCTGTCGGATTAGGCCCAAAGTGTTCCTGTGGAGAATCTGCATCCAAACTATCTTCCGTTGGATTAGGCCCAAAGTGGTTTTTTTTTCCATTTGCACACCCAAGCATCCCTGTGATCATGGGAAGCATTAAGATCAAAAACAGCCTTTTAATCATTTTTTTATTCATCTTCATCTCCTTAAATATATGGTCATTACTAAAGTTAAGAGTTTATTTTAAATAAATATCAAAAAAATGATTTGTTATAAAATTAAATATTTTATTTGCCATATATCCAAAATTTTGTATACTCCCGCCTCATTCACAATATAATAGGGAAAAATATGGCCACTACTGATGGAGTAAGGGAAGTACAAACTAATCCATTTCAAACCCAATTCTGTCAGGCAACGACTCATGAACTCGTTGTTCAGGATCCAGCACGACAACCAACTGATTCCGAGAAAACACCAAGTTGTGGTCAAAGGCTATGGAGCATTGGATGTAAATGCGTTCCAGTTGTGGCAGCAGCAGGGTCTGTTGCGGTTGTGGCCCTAAATCAAATGGCGTGGGATGCTAATTTAGTCGTTGGAACTGTGGCCGGCATTGGGACTCTCATGGCTTCTACTAATATGCTTCAACAGATCGCACCAAATACTGCAAAAAAGGTTAAAGAAGTTTCACACAGATATGGATGGGCATTTTATCAAATCGCTGTTGAATTCACTCAAAATGTAAATCAAACAAATCGCGCTCTCTTTGCTCCATTACTTGCCACCCAACAAATCATTGGTGAAGTCGTTATGCAGGATGCGTATGGCGTTTATAAAGCAGAAGAAAAATTCGTAGATGGTTCTGTGATTGCTGAAAGTGAAGGTCTACTTAGGACCGTGCAAATTAAGCCTTTCATTAGCATACGCGAAGGGTGTTGTTCTGTTGCGGTGGGCAGCGTTGCTGTTGCTTGTATCGCTTTAGATCATTTTTATCCGGGTACCATTTTTTTTGATAGATATTCGTTTCAATTGGCTGCAATAGGGGGATACTTCCTTGCTAAAAAGGTTCAACGCATTTGGTGCAAAGAAAGAAATAGATATGCAAATACGTTAGTAATCGAAAAAAATATGATACATAAATCTCTCGATTTATTATCCCGGATTAGCATGTTATACCCATACTTGTTTTCGGCATTATTATTCTCCCCTTCCCATAATGCAATCACAAGAAAAGCTTTAGAGGCTCTAGCTGGGAACGTCTATGGGGCATCATTTTTATTTAATTGGGATGATTTTTGCCAAAAGATGAAGGTCGGTATCCCTGGAATATCCTCTTCAAATCAGTGCATCACCCCTCAAAGAGTCATGGATGTGTTTTTGGCTACTGTTTTCGGGGGTTTTTTTATAACTCAGTATGCAGGTTTAAATTTCAGTAATGGAAAAATAAATTCCGTGCCAAATATTGATTATGTCGCTCTCACAAGTGCATTAGCATCGGGGATATTTAGTGGCGTGTTAACATATTATGTCGGTCAAAAACCTTTAGATACTAGAAGTTCTTCCGTTCAAAAAGTCGCTCATTTTGTTCTTATACAGCAACCGTTTATGTTATTTGCACCCTATGTGGTGATTATGACCGGCCTTGAGATTGATGATAGAGAGATCCAGCATTCGGATGCACTCCGCTATGTACAAATCATAACCGCTTATGGTTCTTTTGGAGGCACATTTGTAGCCGATTTGGTTAAAAAAAGATTAGATAATTTACCTAAATCAACAACTCATGGAACCCCTTTTGCAATGCAAGCGACACTCGGGGCAATGAGAATGATGGGAGTATCACCATGACAGCAGTTAAGTTTTCTACAGAGATTGCTAAATTTTTTATTTCAAAGGTCTTAGATTTTAATAATACTTCAATGCAAGACATTAAAAAAAAATGCGATGCCAAACCTGCCTTAATAGCGAAATGGTTTTTTGAAACATATGGGATCTTCTTTTGCAGCTCTATTAAATTAGGTTTAGAATCAATGAATCTTCATGCTGTGAAACAAGTTTATGAACAAATGGAAATCTCACATGACACATTCTTCAGAATACATCCTTGCCCTAAATTCAATTATATTACACACAGCGAGAGAATAGATCCTTCTAAGCTTCGGGAGTTTAACGCAAGTAATGAAAAACAGTGCGAAAAATTATTCCTTCTCTTTGATTTGACCAAACCTTTTTCCTATAAATTCGATTATGTGTTTGAACAATTTCTTCTCACTCAGGCTGGATTAAGAAGAGGAAATGACTTTATTCCCTGGATCCAATTGCTAAAAGACTGGATGTCTACTCAGCCTGCGGATCAAAAAGCTGAAATTCTGAGTCGACTAGAGCAATTTAAAATCTGTCAAGTTTTGCAGACGATGTTTTTGCAAGAGGCTGACCCCTCAAAGATAGAAAACAAAACAACCTTCAAAGCATTTTTAAGACAAGAGACGATTAACTGCTTCAAAACTAAGCTTGGATTTGAACCCACGTCAGAATTATGTGATACACTCGATCAAGTATTTAAATATGAAACCCAAAGATGGGCGTTTAATTATTTTTTGTTTGATTTAAATGCATTTAAGCAAAATAAAACTGAATTAAAACAATTAGCCCAGTTGAAGGTAGTCTATCTTGATGAGAAAATAAAAAAATTTCTTGAAGGTTTGTCTGGCTATTTTGGAATCATGCAGAACTTAACTCAAGGCCTATCTGATGCAGAAGAAAAACCTGTATTGTTGGAATGGCTTATGAATCCCACAACAACAAAAGTTCTTCTAGCGATGAATCTTGCTATATCTCCAGTAAAATCAGACATTCGGCGGAATTCAACCGATGATGAATCTACGATAAGTACTATAACAGAGGATGGGGAGCAAGGTGCGATTGACATTGAACTCCCCCTAAGATTCCTCCTATGGTGCAAAAACACCTATGGTATCGATATCCCTTCAGATCAAGGTCTTGAAATGCTTGTTGTCCTTATGAGACGTAAAAACACTAAATTTGTGTCAGAAGTCATCGAGCTTATTTACTCACGAAATGCTCGATTAAAGCCTAATGGGCTAATTGGATTAATTAATTTAAAGACTGCCCAACGGGAATGGTTGCGCGGAAATGCAGATACTCCTTTTGAAGCTTTCACCGACTTACTAGATGACATTTATTTTACTAAGGGAATTAAAGATGTTCATGATCTGAATATATTTGCTCTATCATTACAAAATCCTCAAATAAAAAAGATCTTTGATACACTATTTTCTAAAAAACGATTTTCAGAAAATACTCTTAGAAGAATTATAGGACATATTGAAGAATTTTGTGAATTACATGAAAATGATTTCGAAAACGCAGTGAGTTTTTGTGAAACACTATCTCAAACGTATGAACTAAAAAATCTCATAGCACTTGTAGATGAAAAGATGTTTGCAAACATCATGGGTTGCCCTGAAAACGAAAAGGGAGAAACCCATAAAAACATCATTGAAGAAATGCTTGTAGATTTTGCTGGGAGATTAACACGAGAACAAATTCAATTTTTAGTCCAATATCTAGTGATTCAAGAAAATCAACTTGATAAAATCAAATACGCTCAGGCTTTCATTAATCATTTGGAGTCTATAATTGGTTGTCCTATTAACACGCATCTACTTTTTCTTTTATTGAAATATAGCAAGTACATCAATAATGGAACGGAAGATCACCCTGGTTGTAAACTTCAACAACTATCCATTCTTAGAGATCAAGTGATTGCTTCACATCTTGATGATTTTTTTATTCCAAAAGATCTTATAGAGACAATTCAGGAAACGGTAGGCTCATTTGTGCTGCAAAGTCAATTATTTGATTCCCCTTGTTCACGTAGAGGAGAAAATGTCGATGAGTCGATGGATTCTGTAAGTGATGGGACTGAAATAATGACTAAAGAGTTAGGGAAAGCAACACAAATGATTGCAGGATTACTCTTCCATTATATCCTTCCAATGAACGATCAACTACTAGCCCAAGGGGTAAAATCAATCTATGCTGATCCGACCATCAATCCCAATGCTATAGATATGCAGAATGGCACCTTGAATTGTTCTCTTTCATCTGATGGTTCTTCGTTAGAACATGAAGAAAGAGATACCATGCCTCCTTTTGAACTTAATACCCTAGCTCCCATACTCCCAGGAGATTACGCAAATATGATCTTATGTCAATGGAAACAGCGTACATTTATTGTGAGAATCTATGGGCCGAAAAACAATACACGGTCTGTGCAAGTTCCCTTAAATATTCCTGATCTTCCTATTCTTAACGAGTTCATTTCATCTGCAAGTGAATACCTATTTAGTGAACTATATTACCGAGATGTTGGAATGGATGTAGAAACCTCCACTCTTTACAAGTATTGCGCAGTATTTGGACGCGAAGATGATATGCATGATACTGTTGAAACTCACCAAGATGCAATTTATCAATTTTTTTATAAATTGAA
Organism: Chlamydiota bacterium; assembly: GCA_021772315.1. Classification (GTDB taxonomy): domain Bacteria; phylum Chlamydiota; class Chlamydiia; order Chlamydiales; family Simkaniaceae; genus JAJFMF01. The sequence goes on along the minus strand of JAJFMF010000012.1, from coordinate 135,793 downwards.
AACAGGCTTTCGTAAAGCTATATTAGATTTATCATCTTCAGGGGGAATTGCATCTCGAAACTTTTGTTCTGGATCTTTTGAAGAAAAGAGAGAACTCGCTGCAGAAGGTAATATTTGTATGATTGATGAGCGCACCATATCTCTTCTACCCCCTCACATCTTGAAACTTTGTCGACATGATGAACGCAAGGGCTTTACGCTGACTTATAATAGACGATTTCAATTTCTCCTAAAGAAGATTGAAAAACATCAAAGCATCGATCGATTAAAAAAAATGGACTGCTGTGATTTTGAAATTACTGACAAAACAGAAGATAAGATACTATCCCTCTATGCGATATTCAATGCTGAAACATCAGAAATCACTCTTTTTGTCGATGAATTTGATAGAGCATACCTTACCATGAACTATAAACACTTATTAAGATCTCCTGATTTAAAAAATCATCTCTTTACGCATGCAGCTCTTTTAAAAGCGCAAATCTATGCTAAATGCAGTCAAGGCGACGCTTGAGACGGTAGATTCCAAAGCTTCCAAGAATGAGCGTACTTGCAATGACGGCGAGAAAACTTATCCAAAAGGGGATGTACTCTACTGGCCCTAAAAAAGCAGCGCGCATCCCTTCCATGACATAAATGAAGGGGTTGAAGAGGTTAAGAATTCCAAGAGGATGTGATGCATTATAGACACTCTTCCAGGCGTAGAAGTAGCCGCTAAACATCCAAAGAGGTGTGATGATCCGACACCATACGATGGCGATCACATCCATCCCTCGAACGAGACTTGTGACAGTAAGAGCGAAAGCTCCATAAAAAAGATTAGACGCAATGAGCATAGGAATAAATTTGATGAACGAAAATGATTCATAACTGAATTGATTCCATACACAAATCAGGCCCACAGGAAGGATGCAGATGGCAATGATTCCAGATGAAATGCCCCAGGCAACTCCGATTGACGCAAAGGCAAGATTGGATGAAACGGGTAGGGTGAGATTATATGAAATTCTTCGATCTCCGCATATATCAGCAATAAGTTGCGTTGCCTGATTGACAACATCAAAAAGCCCAAAAGCCGCAACAGCTGAAATCATAATGAAGATACCGTAATTTCCCCTGACTCCAAGAAGTGGCATGATATAACCAAAAACGATGATATTTGTTGTAAACATCGTGAGTGTATCGATATAGCGACTTCTAAGTACGCGCCGGAAAATCACAAGATCTCGCCGGATAAGCTGTAAAAACGTTTTAGTCATCTTCTGCTTGCTCTTCAATGAGTTTTATAAATACATTTTCAAGTTTTTCTTCTTTCCACAATTTTTTAAGATTGCTAGGCGTGTCGATTAACTTGAGGTTACCTTGATCGATAATGCAAATTCGATCACATAGTTTTTCTGCTTCGTCGAGGTAGTGAGTGGTGAGTATCACAGTAATCCCTTCTTCTTTAAGCTTCTGGATCACTTCCCATAGTTGATGACGAACGTGAGGGTCAAGGCCAACGGTGGGTTCATCTAGGATAACGAGCTTAGGTGAATGCATCAAGGTTCGAGCAATTAAAAATCGTTGTTTAAACCCTCCTGAGAGCATGTGCGGATTCATTTGCGCGTGCTTTTTCAGATTAAATGTTTTGATGAGATAATGCTTTCGCTTTTCTATGGCCTCAGGTTTCATCCCAAAATAACGCCCAGCAAAGATGAGATTTTCCTCGAGGGTAAGTGCTGCATCTAGGTTGGGTTTTTGAGGGCAAAATCCAAGAATATGCCTGAAAGGAATCAGCTGCTTGTAGATTGATTTTCCATTCCAGAGGATGTCTCCTCCTGATGGACGGAGCAACGTTGAAATAATCGAGGACAGCGTCGTCTTACCAGCTCCGTTGACACCGAGCAATCCGAAGATCTCCCCTTTTTCAATTTCAAGTGAGATGCCATGAAGGGCGTGGTGTACTTTGCCGCCACCAAGCTTATATGCCTTCCTTATTTTCTGTATTTCTAAAAGCATAGCGATAATGATACAGCGTATGCATGATAAAAAACAACTTTTAAAAAATGCTTAAACATGATTCTCTGGAATAAAAACAAGCACTGAAAAAAGGCGAAAAACTTATGGATGAACATCCCCTTGAAGAACCGGGGCAATTCTCACGAAGCATGGACCCCTGCATCTTAATCATCTTTGGTGCATCGGGAGATTTAACAGCGCGTAAACTCATGCCCGCTATTTATAATCTTAAAAGGGAGAGCCAGCTTCCTACAAATTTTGCCTGCGTGGGATTTGCACGACGGGAAAAATCTCACAAAGATTTTCGCAATGAAATGAAAGAGGGAGTAAGCAAACACTCCCGAGTTAAACCGATCGATGAAACGCTCTGGAATACGTTTCAAGAGCAGATTTTTTATCATCAGTCTGAGTTTGATGATGAGGGTGGATACGATCGACTTAAAAAGTTTTTATCTGATCTGGATAACCAATTTGGAACGAAGGGAAATCGGGTTTTTTATCTCTCAACGCAGCCAAGTTATTTCCCTATGATCATCGAAAAGTTACGCAAGCATGGCCTGATCTATGATCACAACCAAGAAGGGATGTGGTCGCGTGTGATCATTGAAAAACCTTTTGGTCACGACTACGACTCTGCCATTGCATTGCAGAAGGAATTAACGCAGCACCTGAAAGAAGAGCAGCTCTATCGAATCGATCATTATCTCGGAAAAGAGACGGTGCAGAATATTTTAGCTTTCCGTTTTGCAAATTCGATTTTTGAATCGCTTTGGAATCATCGCTATATTGATCATGTCCAATTGACGGTTTCTGAAAGCATTGGAATTGGGACGCGTGGAAAATTTTATGAGGGAGAAGGCCTCGTTCGGGATATTTTGCAAAACCACATGATGCAGGTCTTTTCACTTGTCGCAATGGAACCTCCAGCAAACCTGGAAGCGAGCTCGATCCACGATGAGAAGGTCAAGGTTCTCGAATCCATCCGCCCTTTCACGGAAGAGGATTACAAAACATCGATTGTACGCGGCCAATATGGCAAGGGATATGTCGATGGTGAAGAGGCCAAGGGGTATCGTGAAGAGGAAAATGTCGATCCCAACTCGGGTGTTGAAACGTACGCGGCGATGAAACTTTACATCGATAATTGGCGCTGGGATGGGGTTCCTTTCTACCTTCGGGGAGCCAAACGACTTGCCAAACGGGCGACAGAGATCGCAATTACATTCAAACACCCTCCGGGCGTTCTCTTCAAAGAGGCAGCTCTTGAAAAAGAACCTAATGTCTTGGCAATTCGTGTGCAGCCAAACGAGGGAATTTCTCTAAAAATTAATACGAAGGTTCCTGGACCGAGTAGCCCGATTCAGCCAGTTAAAATGGATTTTCGTTATGGCGCCTTTTTTGGGCTGACACCTCCTGATGCCTACGAACGTCTCATTTGCGACTGTATGAATGGTGATAATACGCTCTTTGCTAGGGATGATGAGGTATTTCATTCTTGGAGATTATTGACACCTCTATTAGAATACTGGGCAGCGAATAAGCCTTCAGACTTTCCTAACTATGAAGCGGGAAGCTGGGGACCGCAAGCGGCGGATGATATGATGGCCCGTGATGGCAGAAAATGGAGAATACTCTAAGTGAATCAAGTAATCCCACCGGCAAACATTGAAAATGAACTCGAACGAATCTGGGACTCCCTTCAAGGGACGAACAAGATGCGCGCGTGTCTTTTCAATCTCATCATCTATACGAAAAAAAATCGACGTGAAGAGTATCTTCATGAGGTCGCCCAAAAACTGATTCAAAAATTCCCCTCTAGAATTATTTTTATTACGGTTGATGAAGAAAGCAAGGAACAGAAGCTAGAAACTTCGGTGTCTGTAATGACTGCAGATGAAGGTGAATGCGCGATTGTATGTGATCTGATCAATATTGAATCAAGCATGTCCTATCATGAACGGATCCCTTTTGTCATTCTCCCCCATATCCTTCCTGACCTTCCGGTTTATCTCGTCTACGCTGATGATCCAACAGTTGAAGATCCGATCACCTATAAATTGGAAAAGTTTGCCACACGAATCATCTTTGATTCCGAAGCGAGTGATAATCTTCCACTATTTGCACAAACTGTTTTAAAGCACAGAGAAGTCTCTGCGTGTGATATTGCAGATTTGAATTGGGCGCGTATTGAAGGGTGGCGGGAGCTTTTTGCTGGAACGTTCCACTCCCCTGAAGAGCTCAAACAGCTTCGAGGGGCAAAAGCCATTCATATTCACTACAATGCGGAGAAAACTGCAGCGTCATGCCATACACAAGTCCCTGCGATTTATTTGCAAGGGTGGCTTGCCTCTCAACTCGACTGGAAACTCGAGGGTGTGAAACGGGAAAAGGACCTGCTTTGCTTTTCTTATGGCAATGTACAAGTTCAACTCCATCCCGAGAAGCTTTCCGAGGTCCGTCCAGGACGGATTATTTCAGTTGAAATTGAAACAGAAGAAGAACGCATTTTCAAATTCCATCGCGATCCCAAGTGTCCCGAACATGTCACCATCGAAGTGTCCACAAAGGAGAGATGCTCTCTTCCAATACATTCCCTTTTCGAAAAAGACACCTCAGGGCAATCGCTAGTCAAAGAAATTTGCCATAAAGGAACGAGCAAACACTATCTCAAATTGATTGAGATGCTCTCTACAATAAAAGAAGGATTGATCTGCGAATGAGACGTGTGAGTCTAAATCCAAAAAGTGAAATTGTTATTCCTGGCAACAAGCAAGCCACATTAGATTTTGCAGTGAAAGAATTTATTCGCATTGCGAACGCATCGATCGATGATCATGGCGCCTTTTATGTCGCCCTTTCTGGGGGATCAACGCCGAAAGCGATTTTTCAAGCCTTAGCTTCAAAAGAAGAGCGGGGCAAAATCGATTGGAAAAAAGTCTTTCTCTTTTGGAGTGATGAACGGAACGTCCCTGCTTCCGATCCCGATAGCAATTACAAGATGGCCATGGATTCTGGCTTTAATTCTCTGCCTATTCCTCAAAAGCAAATTTTTCGAATGGTTGCCGAAGAGGACATTGAAAAAAATGCCATCGCCTATCAAGCTGTGATTGAAAAACATCTTCAAAATCTTCCTTTTGACATGATCATGCTCGGGATGGGTGAAGATGGGCATACAGCCTCCCTTTTTCCTGGTACAGCGGGCCTTGAGGAGAAAAAAAAATTGATCGTTGCCAATCATATCCCTCAAAAAAAGACTGACCGTATGACCATGACTTTCAAGTGCATCAATCAGGCTAAAAATACAACTATCTATGTGCTTGGCGCTTCCAAACAAGAAATGCTCGTCAAAATTCATATTGACAATGAACCTCTTCCCATCTCCGACGTCGGTACAGAGGGGCACAAAGCCCTTTGGATTGCCGATCAAGACGCCGCGAAGCTTCTTCTCGAAAAAATTGGCTAATTTACCCTATAATACTCCACATGATTGTCCTTGGAATAGAAACAACATGTGATGAGACCGCATGCGCTCTTGTCGAAAATGGAGAAAAAATCCATATCGATGTGATTGCCTCACAATATGAGACGCATCGGGAGTATCGGGGCGTTTACCCCGAGATGGCTTCAAGATGCCATAGTGACCGCCTAATTCCTGTAATTGATGAAGCGATTAAAAAAAGTGGTATAAGTCATGGTGAAATCGATCTGATCGCTGTTGCGAATCGACCGGGCCTGATGGGATCGCTGCTCATGGGTCTGAGCTGTGCCAAAGCACTCTCCTACGCATGGAATGTTCCTTTTCTCGGAATCAACCATGTCGAAGCACATCTTTACGCAGCGATGATGGGAGCTGAAAAGCTCTTTCCAGCACTTGGCATTGTGATCTCAGGTGGCCATACATTTTTGACAAAGATCAACAATATCGGAAGCTATGAGCTAATTGGAACGACAGTAGATGATGCCATTGGGGAAGCCTTTGACAAAGTTGCTGTCATGCTTGGATATCCCTATCCGGGTGGCCCTCAAATCGAGCTCATTGCAAAAAAAGGGAACCCCCATGCCTACCCTTTTAAAGGGGGCACAGTTAAAGGGAAACCTTACCATTTCTCCTTCAGCGGCCTGAAAACAAATGTCCTCTACCAGGTCAAAGGACAGAATTTATCTGGAAAGGAAAAACTAAGTAAGCAAGAAACTTGGGATATCGCCGCAAGTTTTCAGAGGGCGGCTCTAGAGAGCATCAAGCAGAAGGCTTTAAAAGCCGCAGAAACTTTTGATTGTCGCGCCATTTATATCGGCGGGGGAGTTTCAAATAATTTATATCTAAGAAATCTTTTTCAAGAGGTCTCATATCCCGTATTTTGGCCTAAAAAAGGACTCTCTCTCGATAATGCTTCGATGATTGCCGGTCTTGCTTATCATCTTTATTCGAAAGGCGATCCACTCGATCTTGAAGCAATCCCCCGTATCCTTTGACATTTTGACGAAACTCCGTTAAAATCTGCCATTAGAAATTGAATTTTTAAAGAGGAACTCAAACCGATGGCTAAAAAAGGCGCCCGTGAAATTATTAAATTGAAAAGCACGGAAAGTACAGAGTGTTACTGGACTAAAAAAAACAAGCGTAACACAACCGAAAGACTCGAATTAAAAAAATATGATAAAAAATTACGTCGCCACGTAGTCTTTAAAGAAGCTAAGTAATTTAAATTATATGTGCGATGTTTGAATTTTCAATCGCGAGAAAGTATCTCATTCCCAAAAAGAGGCAACTCTCGCTTGCTCTCATCGCCATCATGTCTGTTGGGGTCATCTCTCTTGTAGTCTGGCTTGTTCTCCTCTTCCTTTCTGTAACAGAGGGGATCGAGAAGAATTGGCTAACAAAACTCACCTCCCTCAATGCCCCAATTACAATCACTCCTAAGCGTGCCTATTATAACTCCTACTACTATCAAATCGATTCTATAGCTAGTGAATCTGATTACAGCTTAAAGAGTATCCGTGAAAAGCTTGAAAGTCCTTATGCCGATCCCTATTTGATTGGTGAGGACATGGAAATTCCCGCCTATTTTGGTCAGAATGTTTTGAACGCTGATGGCTCTCCCAAAGATTTGGTCAAAGAGGTCTTTTCTCATCTTGAAATGATGAAGGAAAAAGATCCTTCGCTCATTGCCTCCGATTATGAGATGAGCGGCGCTCTGATGAAACTCAACTTGCTCCGCCCTGTGAATCCAACGTATGATCCTCGCGCAGAAAAAATCCAAACGCATCTGACTCAGGTTGCCTACATCACCTCTTTTACGGAAAATAGTCCCCATCTACATGCACTCATTGAACCTCCATCAATGCAAGATCTCAACCATCTCCTGTTTTTGAATCCCCTCTCTTCAGAAAAGATCTTAGAAAAGGTCTTAGCCAATATCGAAATTCAGCGGATGAAATCGGTTGAATCGACTTTTATTCTGCCTCACGCATTTTTTCCTGAAAATGAGGTTTTTAACGCACTTGTAATTCTAGAAGATGGACGCGTATCCCATGTCGTGATGGGAAATCATCCTGAAAAAATTGTGCGAAAAGGTGATACGCTCTACGCGCTGCAAGGAGATGGCACCTCGATTGCAATTGATAAGGATGTCCCGATTTTCCCGCAACAGCCCCTTTCATTTCAGGTGCTCGAGCACACAGCTGACCTTGTCTTCAAACTGCAAGGGACGTTGCAAGGAAAAGAGATTGGAGGAGAGCATCCCCTAGAAGGACTTGAAATCGAAGAGGCAACAGTGTTGCGGAGTTTTGATAAAGCTCCAAAAATCGCTCCTCTTTGGCCGTATGAAATCAAAGGGAAGGGCTATGTGTTGCCAGAAGATGGCGTGCTCATTCCCAAACATTTTCAGAAAAGTGATGTGCTTTTAGGCGACAAGGGGCACCTCTCGTATGGTGCAACAACACCTAGCGCTGTACAAGAGCAGCGTCTTGGGGTGTATGTCGCAGGCTTTTACGATCCAGGGATTATGGCCATTGGCGCCAAAGCTCTTCTCGTCCCGCCCCGTATTGCCCATATGGTCAATCTTTCAAGTCATTCAATGACGCTTGATCAGACCCTTTCAAATGGTATTCGGGTATGGTTTGACTCGCTTGATCACACAGATCGGGTGAAGCATGATCTCGAAATAGCGCTCCAGGATTCTGGTTTAAGCCCTTACTGGACGGTGACCTCTTTCAAAGAATACGATTTTGCAAAAGATCTCTTCCAACAATTTCAAAGTGACAAGTATTTATTCACCTTAATTGGGGGGATTATTTTGCTTGTCGCGTGTTCGAATATCATTTCCCTTCTTGTGCTTTTGGTAAATGACAAAAAGAGAGAAATCGCAATCATGCAAGCCATGGGTGCTTCAAAAAAGAGCATTGCCTTGGTGTTTGCTCTTTGTGGCGGTATCATGGGGCTAGTTAGCACGCTCATCGGGGCAGTTGCTGCCTACTTCACTCTCAGCCATCTTGATACGCTTGTGCATTTTTTAAGTGTCATCCAAGGGCATGATGCCTTTAATGCTACATTTTATGGCAACTCTCTTCCCAATCAGATGAGTTCCAGCGCGCTTATTTTCATCCTCATCGCAACGCCTATCATCTCAGTTATTGCTGGACTCATCCCCGCAATGAAAGCGTGTAAATATCACCCATCTCAGATTTTAAGAGGTGAAGCTTGAACATTCTAAAGGCAGCAAAACTTTCCAAAAAATATTCCCACCCTGTTTCTTTGACGATTTTAAAAGAGATCAATCTTGAGGTAGCTCAAGGTGAAACGGTAGCAATTATGGGTCCATCTGGCGTGGGTAAAAGCACCCTACTTCATATTCTTGGCACGCTTGAAGCGCCTACAGATGGTGAGCTGATCATCGCTGGTAAATCCACACAGACAACATCCAACTCCCAATTGCGCAATCAGCACATCGGTTTTATCTTTCAAAACTACAATCTCTTAGAAGAATACACGGCGATGGATAATCTCATGATGCCAGCGAGGATTGGGAGAAAAAAAGAAAATCTTAAACGTGCTCATGAGCTTTTAGACAGGGTAAACCTTCTCGATCGGAAAGATTTTTTAGCCAAGCTCCTCTCAGGCGGTGAAAAGCAGCGGCTCGCCATCGCGCGCGCCTTATATAATGATCCTGAACTCATCCTAGCTGATGAACCCACCGGAAATCTCGATGATGAGCACTCACAGAACATCCACAACCTCCTTTTAGGTGCTGCCAAAGATTTCAATAAATCATTAATTGTCGTGACACATAATCATGACCTTGCCAAACTATGTGACAGACAATATCTCCTAAGAGATGGAATTCTTGTATGAAAATTACGGTAATAGGTACAGGATATGTCGGGCTTGTAACCGGCGTGTGTTTTGCAGAGATGGGGCACCATGTCACATGTCTCGATATCGATGCTGAAAAAATCAATCAGCTAAAAGTAGGCAACTCCCCTATCTATGAGCCAGGACTCGATGAACTTTTGAAACGCAATCTTAAAGAGCAGCGTCTGAGTTTTACAACAAGTTACCCCGAGACTATTCCTACAGCCGAAGTTATTTTCTTTGCCATCCCAACACCTTCTGCAGATGATGGTTCTTGCGATTTAAGCTTTCTTCATTCTGCCGCAAAAGCTGCTGCAAAACATTTGAAAGGCTATACAGCTCTTGTGATCAAATCGACTGTCCCTGTTGGAACAAGCGCAAACATTGAAAAGCTCATCACAGATGTGAGTAGCGAGCCTTTTGATATCCTTTCTAACCCCGAATTTTTAAAAGAAGGCAGCGCCCTTCAAGATTGCCTCAAGCCCGACCGTGTAATTATCGGCCATAAAACTGAAAAGGGAAAAGAAATCCTCCAAAAATTGTATGCCCCTTTCACATTAAATCATGACCGTATCTTCTATATGGACATCCCTTCTGCAGAGCTAACAAAATACGCTGCCAACGCGATGCTAGCAACACGTATTTCCTTCATGAATGAAATTGCCAATCTCTGTGAAGTTGTGGGCGCTGATATCAACCAGATTCGCAAAGGCATTGGATCGGATAAACGCATTGGTTATGACTTTCTCTACGCAGGATTGGGATTTGGTGGGTCGTGTTTTCCAAAAGATCTCCAAGCCCTCTCCGCTACAGCTAAAAAACATGCAATCTCGTCCAAAATCCTTCATAGCGTGCTTGAAGTGAACGAAACACAGAAAAAATCGCTCGGAAATAAGATTCTAGCCTATTTTTCAAAGCTTCAAGGAAAAACGATTGCGATTTTAGGACTTTCCTTTAAGCCTGATACAGATGATGTGCGAGAAGCTCCAGCATTTGTTCTCATCAAGCAGCTTCTTGATGCGGGAGCGCATTTAAAACTCTACGATCCTATCGCCATGAGTAATGCACAAAAAATCCTCCCCCCTTCATCCCAAATCACCTACTGCCAAAGTGAATATGATGCTGCCACAGATGCGGATGCCATCGCCCTTGTCACAGAATGGAAACAATTCCGTTTTCTCGACCTCAACCGCCTCAAAGATTGCATGAACATGCCACTTTTTTTTGATGGGCGCAATCAATATTCTCGGTTGGAAATGGAACAAAAAGGTTTCAAATACTTTGGCATTGGACTTCCCATCCATCCTACCGATACACTTGAAACGCTTCTCAAAATTTCAAAGGAGACGCAACTTTCATGATCACTGCAAATCTCATTGAAAAACATCTCGAAACGCTTTTTGCAAAAGAAAGTCCCCTCTATGATTCTGCGCGTTACGTTCTATTTGCATCTGCAAAAAGACTCCGCCCCTTGCTCGTCCTTAAAACGCTTGAATGTTTTGACGTGGATACTGAAAAAGGGCTAAGCCCAGCGTGCGCACTTGAAATCATCCATACCTATTCCCTCATACATGATGATCTACCTTGCATCGATGACGATGATCTTAGGCGGGGAAAACCCACCCTACACACACTAATTTCTGATGGGCATGCTCTCCTTACAGGAGACTTTCTCTTAACCTATGCCTTTGAAGTGATCGCAAATGCTCCCTATCTCTCTCCCCAAAAAATTGTTTCTCTTATTTCCTGCCTTGCAAAAAGAGCTGGCGGTGAGGGGATGGTCGAAGGGCAAGAGATGGATATTTCCCTTGAAGAAGATGAAATCAATCCCACTGTATTGCATGAAATGCAACTCAAAAAAACAGGAGCGCTCATCATCGCTGCCTTGGAATTTGGGGGAATTATCGGAGGAGCTACCCAAGAAGAGATATTACTCCTTAATAAATGCGGCACCCACCTTGGAGTCGCCTTTCAGATTCAGGATGATATTCTCGATGTCATCGCAGAGGAAGAAGAACTTGGAAAGCCGATTGGTTCAGATGAAATGAATGATAAGGTCACTGCCGTGACGCTTTACGGTCTTGCTGAAGCGCGCTTGCTCTTAGAAAGTCACTTTGAGGAAGCCTTTGCCACCCTCGCTTTACTTGAACGCAATACAAATGAACTCTGTTTACTGCTTCAATCGATGCATAGACGTTCTCAATAGTTTTCAAAAAAATATACCCCTGCTATAGTCTGGCGCTATGTTTTATAAGGGACTCTACTCTCAGAGGGGTAAGCGCCTCTTCGATGTCTGCTTTAGCACCTTGGTCCTCATTTTGGGGCTACCAGTGTATCTACTTATTGCGCTTTTAATCAAATGCACCTCTTATGGACCCATTTTTTTTGTAGATAGGCGTCTGGGCAAGAATTTTAAAATCATTAGACTTTATAAATTTAGGACGATGTATTGCGATGCGGAAAAGAAGCTTTCTGAGCTTCTTGATACAAATCCAAAGCTGCGTATGGAATGGAATATGCATTGTAAATTGCGATCTGATCCAAGAATTACACCATTGGGACGGATCTTGCGGAAAACTTCGTGTGATGAATTGCCGCAATTTTTGAATGTGTTTTTGGGCGATTTAAGTGTGGTGGGACCGCGTCCTTTTGCAATTGATACGCGTTCATTTTTGGGTAAAAAGGCGAAGAAAATTCTTTCAGTAAAACCTGGACTGACCGGAATTTGGCAGATTTCGGGACGGAGTTTACTGCCTCTGCAAAAACGACTTCTTTTGGATGAACGGTATGTGGAATCACACGGTTTTTTGAGCGATTTGGGGATTATTTTGAAAACGATACCTGTGATGATCTTTCCAAAGGGTGCATTTTGATTTCGATATGGATTTACTTCGCAGAAACTCTGTTTTTTTTGTTTTTTTTCACGGCAGTTTTCCCTAAACTCACCTTGTGTTTTTTTGCTCCGTTCTTAGTTTATGTCATTTCAAAAAATTCTCTTAAGAAATCCCTTTGGATCGCCTGCGTTTGCGGCATTTTTCTCGATCTTTTTTGCTCGGAGGTCCGCTTTGGCCTGATGGCTTTAAATTTCACACTCACAACACTTATTTTACATCGGCACAAATGGCACTTTTTTGTGGAAAAAAAAGTAGGGATCTTTTCTTTTACGGCGATTTTTTCTGCGATTTCAGTCGCTCTCTACTGGCTTTTTCTAAGGATGATGGGGAATACGCTCCCCTTTACAGCGAGAGGATTGCTTTCAAATTTTGTAATTATGTCTATAATCGATGGAATTTATGCAATCATCTGGTTTAATATCCCTCTGATCATTTATCATGGATTCTTCAAAGTTTTAAAAAAGAAAAGAAATTATGATTGATTCTGGAATTCCACAACTTCTTGTAGCTCGTTTGACCACTACAGCAACACTTGCTGCGATGCGTGCTGGTGAACTTCTACGGAAGGGCTTTGGGTCCTCTTTTCAAATCGACTCCAAAGAAGGTCGACATAACATTGTCACAGAATATGATAAGCTTTGTGAAAAGGAGATCATTGAATTTATTGGGGAACAATTTCCTGAGCACACATTTCTTGCTGAGGAAAGTGGTTCATCAAGGGAAAATCCCAATGCCATCCAATGGATCATCGACCCTTTAGATGGAACGGTGAACTTTGCATATAATATTCCGCTTTTTTCTGTAAGCATTGCAGCTGCATATCAGGGTGAAGTGCTAGCAGCTGTCATTTACAATCCGATGCTCGAGGAATTATTTATTGCAGAAAAAGGAAAAGGGGCTTTTCTCAATGGTGTGCCATTAAAAGTAAGTAAAGTCTCTGTTTTAGACCATGCGATGTTTGCAACAGGATTTCCTTATAACACGAACGAGAATCCCCTGCAGTGCGTGGAGAAATTTGTGCACTTTATCCGCATGGGTGTTCCGATTCGACGAATTGGATCAGCTGCACTTGATCTAGCTTATTTGGCAGCGGGACGTTTCGATGCTTTCTGGGAAGTCTCTCTCAAACCTTGGGATTACGCAGCAGGGAAATTACTCGTTGAAGAAGCTGGTGGCAAGTTAACTACAATTGATGGAAAAGTGTGTCACGAATTAAAAGAGAGTTCTATTGCAGCTTCAAATGGCGTGTTGCACGAGCAGTTTCTCTCTCACTTGAAAACTGAAGAGGAACATGGGTAAGCTCATTGATGGAAAACAGATTGCTGCTGACATCCGCTCTGTACTTAAAGAAGAAATTTCAAAATTAACGGGGCGCAAGCCAGGTCTTGCTTTCATCTTGGTCGGGGATGATCCCGCATCTATGGCGTATGTTAGGATGAAAGAGAAGGGATGCCATGAAACAGGTATTATCTCAAAAATCTTAAAACTTCCCATGACCATTACCCAAGACAAACTCCTCGCAGAAATTACCGCACTCAATGAAGATGACACAATTGATGGGATCTTAGTGCAGCAACCCCTCCCCTCTCAGATCTGCTTAAATCGTATCGTCGAAGCGGTGCATCCAGGAAAAGATGTGGATGGATTTCATCCTATGAACATTGGAAAACTTTTACTTGGTCATGACGATGGCTTGATTTCTTGCACACCTCTTGGGATTATGAAGCTTTTAGAAAAAGCTAAGATCGATCCCGCGGGAAAACATGTGGTGATTTTGGGTCGAAGCAATATTGTGGGAAAACCACTTGCTGCTCTCCTTATGCAAAAAAAAGCTGGTGCCAATGCTACTGTGACCGTGGCTCATAGCCGCAGTCAAAATCTTTCCGAGATTACGCTCTCAGCAGATATTCTCATTGCCGCCTTGGGAAAACCTCATTTTGTGAAAAAAGAGATGATCAAAGAGGGCGCTATAGTGATCGATGTAGGGATCAATCGGGAAAACAATCATCTTGTAGGAGATGTTGATCTGGATGATGTACTACCAAAATGCTCCCGGATTACGCCCGTTCCAGGAGGGGTCGGTCCGATGACGATCGCCATGCTCCTTTCAAATACATTGCATAGTTTCCAACAATGCGTTGCGTCTTAGTTTTTTTACTCTTAGTTTCCTGCTCATCCAAACCAAAAATGACGCATTTTAATGGCGAAGTCATGACAATGCCCTTTCACATCCAAGTAGGGCGTGCGCTATCAAAATCTGAAGAAAAGCGCGTATTAGAACTGATCAATCAAACGTTTAGTGATATTGACCTTACTTTTAATCATTGGAATCCAGCCTCGGAACTCTCTAGCCTAAATAATTTACCAGCCAAGACTCCAGTAAAGCTCTCCCCAGAATTATATACGCTGCTGCATTTGGCAAAAGAGGTCACGCTCTTAAGTGAAAATCGATATGATCCAACAGCTGGAAAATTGATCACCCTTTGGAAGAGAGCACTTAAACAAGGTAAAACGCCGCAGCAGGAAAAGTTGGATGAACTCAGCATTGGCTGGGAGCATTTTCAACTTGAGTGGGAGCAAGTGATAAAAGAGGTGGCCGAAATTGCGATTGATTTGGACGGGATTGTTAAAGGGCATGGAGTGGATCTACTCATTGAACGTTTGAGCCACCATGGATTTTTAGATCTTTATGTCGAATGGGCGGGCGAAATTCGGGTTTTGGGAAAGCATCCTCAAGGGCGCTCTTGGAAAGTGCAACTCGATGGTGGGGAAATCATCTCTCTTGAAAATCAAGCGATTGCGACTAGTGGGAGCCTCGTCCAATCTTATGAACTTGATGAGGTCTATACCCATATCATCGACCCTCAAACTAAACGGGCACTTGTCATTACAGATGAAGCCCCTACGAGTGTGACAGTGATTGCTTCGAGCTGTGCCATGGCTGATGCTCTTGCCACTGCTGGAATGCTTTTTGACTCGAGAGATGAAGCACGCATGTGGGCTGACTCAATTAAAAAACAACTCAATATTAATATTATTATAAAATAGGTGAATCATGACTGTTTGTTCAAAAGAACGAATTAATTCTGAAGATGTGGTTTTTAATAGAATTAATAGATTAAATACAGATGGATATAGTAGAAAACAAGTTATTTCTTCGAATATGGCAGTTCATGCAAGTCATGTTGGTAGGCAACATGTATTTCTGGGGCAAGCAGTAATTACAAATCGAAGTAATTATCTCTGCTCAGGTTCTTTTGGTAGTGGATATGTCATCACATTCCACCACGATCAAACAAAGACCATTGCACTCGCTCATTTGGATGAGTTCACAAATATCGATAATATAGAAAAGATTCTCGCTTGTTTTTCTGAAAAAGCGATTCCTATCAATCAACTTGCCATAAAAATTTTCGGGGGATGGTGCAATGATCCTGCATCAAAAAGAGTTGGAACTCAAATTGAAATCTTTTTTCTAGATCGGGATTTGGAATATGATGCAAGTGGCATGTACCTAAAAAACTGTAAATCCATATCTTTTGAGACCGATTTTGAGACTTTTGCAGATTCACTAGATATGGCAGATAAAATAAGTAAAGCTGTCTATGTTGATGAAGCTAAGCAGAAGGGTTATTATACATATATTGATAAAGGCAAAAAATCCCAAGAGGCTTATTTTAAGGGTATTGTAATTTCAAAAGAATCTGAAGAGGTCATGGAATGTGCAGGCAAATGCAGATTGAAGATTAAAATATCCAAAAAATTTAAGGAACTCAGGCATGAGCGTGAACTAGGCGCGAATTGCAAAATTAATTTTGAAATAAAAGACCAGTGTAATTGACAAAACTAACAGGAGATGTTAATTAATAAAAAAGGTACCTATGGAGGTTTTTTATTATGAAAAAATTAAGCTTATATATTTTATTAGTTAGTGGATTGACTCTTTCTGGAGCAGTTCTTTCTTCTTGTGATAATGGTCGTGATAGCAAGCCTTGCAAAATGCAAGATTGCCGCCCTTACAGATGTAGGCCTTCCCAAAAGAATTGCAAAAAGAAGTGCAAGCCTTGCAGAAGCAAAAGAACAAGTAAGTCACAGAACTATTAATTGTTTTAGCTCAAGGAGTTAACTCCTTGAGCTTTTCTATTTGAAGTTCAAGTGAAATGGGTGTTTCGGCTAAAATTTCTCTTGAGCGATCCTTCCACATAACCTGCTCAATTTCTGAGCGTCGTTGCATTAAATCAATAATCTGTGGGTAAAAGAGAACAACAATCTGATTTATCCAGTCATTGAGGGCCCATGAAGGCTTAAGTTTTTCTATTTTAAAATGATCGATCATTTTACAAAGGGTATTATATGGATATGTATATTCTTCTGTGACCCATTGATTAGTGATAAAGAGTTTGATGGGATTTCCTTTTTCATCTACGGAAATGGCAACGAGATGGGCAAATGGATCTTTTGTTGTTTGTTGTAACGGAAGAGGTTCATAGAGAAAAAGGTGAAAATGACCACACTCCCCTTCTCTATGAGAGTGGAAATAGTATTGGGATTGATTACCAGAATCAATGACATCTCGTTTTGGATAATGATTCATAAGATAATGTCCTCTTTCTGGAGAAATAAGGAAATCTAAAGGAGTCATTTCTTCCTTTTCAAAAAGACCGTGGAGGATTTGGAGTTTTTCAGCCGCTTTTGCCATTTTTATCAGTCTCTCTTCCGGCAATTGTGATAGTCTGCTCTTTAAAGCATTTGGATCGATAGATTGCTTTTCGATTTGGGTTGGCTGATACTGGGATTGAGTGAGAGATTTTCCGTGAAAAAAGAAGATCAATGCAACAAAAATAATACAAATCATTAGGTATTTCATAATGATTTTATTTAAAGAAAAAAATATTACCCTGCAATAGCCTTTGTGAATTTATAGAAAATCCTCTATGATGAGAGATGAATGAAAAAAAGAGAAAATCTATCTAAAGTCCTTAAGCAGTTCTTCTTAGGCAAGAACTACACTCCGATGAGCCTTGTAGCTCTTTTTAAGGAGCTCAAAATCTCGATAAAACATCAAAAATTATGCGTGGAAATCATCGACGAACTGATTTCTAGTGGATTTTTGAAGCTAAAAAACAAAAAACTGTTCCCTATGAAGAAGAAACAACCTCAAAATAAAGGTCATTTAGGTGTGCTTCATCTTCACCCTAAGGGATTTGGTTTTGTTACACCCGACGACCCTAAACTTTCATCTCAAGATATTTTTATTCCCAAACACCTGACAAAGGGTGCGATGGATCGAGATAAGGTCCTTTTCTCGATTGAAACGAAAAAGAAATCTGCCAAAGGCCCTGAAGGGGCGATCCTTTCGATTGCCGAAAGAGGAACCAAATATCTAGTGGGAACTATCCTCGATTTAAGCAAACATGATCTTGCCGAAGTTATGGTGCCTCAACTCGGAAATGAGAAGAGTGTTTTGATGAAAATTCGGGGAAATAAAACGTATCGCAGCGGAGATCGAGTCAAAATGGGAGTCGAGGAATGGGGCGATGATGAAAAAGATCTAATTTGTTATGACCTTCAGCTCCTGGGACACATCTCCGATCCCTCAATTGATGTCGATGTCGCTGTCATTGAATATGATATTCCCACTGAATTTCCAGAAGAAGTGATCAAAGAGGCGAAAAAATTTGGCAAAAGCGTGAAACAAAGTGAAATAGATGGGCGCATAGATTTCACAAACATCGAATGTTTTACGATCGATCCAACCACAGCGAAAGACTTCGATGATGCGCTATCTCTTCGCGTTGATAAAAATGGTCACTACCATCTAGGCGTTCACATTGCCGATGTCTCTCACTATGTGAAACCGAATTCTAATTTGGATCGTGAGGCAATTCACCGCTGCAATTCGACTTACTTTCCAAATCGATGCGTACCAATGCTTCCAGAGGATTTGTCTAATCAGCTTTGCAGTTTAAAGCCTGATGTCATCCGATTAACAGCTTCTATTATGATGAAATTCGATCAAGAAGGAACACTTTATGAATATGAAATCTGTCGCGGCGCAATTAAGAGTAATAAGCGGTTCACATATGAAGAGGCAAAAGAGGTCATTGAACATAAAAAGAAAAGCCCCCACCTTCCAACTCTTGAAGGAATGGTTAAGCTATGTCAGCTTTTAAGACAGAAGCGATTTGATCGCGGCTCAGTTGATCTTTCTCTTCCTGAAACAGTCCTCCAAATTGATTCTACAGGCGTGCCGACAGGATTTGTCGTTGTCGAATATGACATTACCCATCAACTCGTTGAAGAATTTATGTTAAAGGCAAATGAAGTTGTTGCGAAACACTTTATTGATCAGGGAATGCCTTCTATATTTAGAATTCATGAAACGCCTCTCGAAAAAAACAGGGATGACTTTTTTGCCTATGCGCGTACTCTTGGATTTTTTGTTCCTGCAACGCCTACACATGAAGACATTCAAAAGCTTTTTGAAAATGCCCGCTCTACGCCCTATTCTGAACAACTTTCCATCGCATTTATTCGGAGCATGAAACTCGCCGCTTATTCACATCAAAATGTGGGACATTACGGCTTAGCTCTTGAACATTACTGCCATTTTACAAGTCCGATTCGTCGTTATTCAGACCTCGTTGTTCATAGCCTCCTATTCGGAGGAGAAATCCCAGAAGATTTGGAAAAAATCACACTGGAATGTTCTGAAAAAGAAAGACGCTCCTTTCGAGCAGAACAGAGTGTCATCAAGATCAAAAAACTCCGCTATTTATATCAAATTCATCAAGATGACCCTCATCATGTTTTTGAGGCGACAGTAACGAAAATTAAGCCCTTTGGCATTTTTTTTAATGTGAATCCCTTAGTGATGGAAGGTTTCATTCATATATCTGAACTGGGTAATGATTATTTTGAATATCAACAAAATAACGATGCCCTTGTTGGAACGCGAAGCGGAAAAAAATATCTGATTGGGGATAAGATCCATGTTAATTTAATCAGCATTAATCTAATCATGCTTGAAACGACATGGAATATGTCCAACGAAACTTGATTTTGAATTTTATCAAAAAAAAGATGTTTGGCTTGATTTTCTAATGCAAACGATTAATTATAGAGATATTATATCATATAGGTTTTGAATGAAAAAATACTTCATCACGGGAATCGTGATTCTGCTGCCGCTAGCTGTCACGATCGCAATTGTAGTTTTTATTGTGAATTTCTTGACTCAGCCCTTTATTGGGATGGTCTCGAATTTCTTGAGCGATCTCAACATCATCAATCGTGGCTTCTTATTTATGAACCCAGAGCAAGTTCTAAAATATGGAAGTCAGCTGCTTATTCTTGTTTGTCTGTTTCTTTTTACCCTCATTTTGGGGATGATCGCACGCTGGTTCTTTTTTAGATCACTCCTGTATTTGAGTGATAAAATTCTACACCGTATTCCCGTCATCAATAAGGTTTATAAAACGACTCAAGAAATTATCAAAACGCTTTTTGTCACGGATAAAAACACTTTCAAACAGGTCGTAATGGTACCCTTTCCCAAACATGATACTTACGTTATTGGTCTTGTCTCAAGGGAGTCACCTAAAATTTGTTCCGATGCCGCAAAATCTGATCTTGTTTCTATTCTTGTGCCTACGACACCTAACCCTACTACAGGCTTTTTGCTCATGTATCCAAAAGATCAGTTGATCCACTTAGAAATGAGAACAGAGCAGGCCATCAAATACATCGTCTCTTGTGGCGTGATCACTCCAGAACATCCGGAACCTGCGAAGAACGTGGATGCCAAATGAAAAAGTATTTTTTCACAGGGCTTATTACTCTTCTGCCGATTGCCATTACAGCGATTATCATTTTTTTTCTCCTAGATATTCTCACAGCTCCTTTCGTCGGCTTCGTCGAAGATTTTTTTAGAGCACTTGGAGATAGAGCCCCCCGTTTTGTACATCACGAAAAAATGCTTCTTTTTATTAGCCGAATTATCGTCCTTGTGCTGCTCTTTTTTACCATCTTTCTCTTTGGTGTCATCGGGCGCCATTTTTTTATGGGGATCATTACAAAAAAAATAAATAAACTTCTTTCGAAAATCCCTTTTATTAAGACAATTTATCGAGTATCTCAAGACGTTGCGACTAACTTTTTTGCTGAAGGGAAAAAATATTTCCAAGGATCTGTTATAATTCCTTTTCCACATAAAGATTCTAATGCTCTTGCTCTTCTGTCTGGAGATGCCCCAAAAGAGATAAGGACACGCATGGGAGAAGGGTTTAAGTCTGTATTTGTTCCAACAGCTCCGCACCCGATTTCAGGTTTCTTACTGATGTTATCAGATGATCAAATCAAACCTGTCGACATTACGACAGAAGATATGATAAAATTACTCGTTTCCTGTGGAATTTATGAGCCAAATCAAACCAATGAAACAACCAAATAAACTTAGGCGTGTGACTTTTTTTCAGGTGAAAACACCCCAGGAAAAGTTTCAATTAATCATTCAAAAAGCGACCACCTATTTTGAAAAAAAAGAGCCACTTTTGATTTGGGTTAAAAGTAAAGAGGCGGCTAAATTTACCGATCACCTTCTGTGGAATAATCCTGTAGAAGGCTTTCTACCCCATACGGTTAAAGAGACACTCTGCGATGATCTCATTACAATTACCCATTCCTCAGGTAATCCCAATCGATCGAATACCGTTTTCAACCTCACAACCGAGGCAATTTTAACCCCTTTTTTTCACAATATCTACGAATTTGAAGACCTCTCGTGTACGCAGAAAAATCATCTAGCTCAAAAGCGATATCACGCTTATAAAGACGCTGGTTTTCAAATTATAAGTTTGTAGAACAATTATCCTTGAAAAGATCCATAGCCAAGACTATAATGTCTGGTTCATAAGCTAAGGAGAATCTCTAAATGACTAGAGTCAGCAAAAAAGATCGAAATAAAAACTCTCCCCGAAAGCACCGTCCTGCTACCCCTAAAACTGGTCCATTAAAGGATAATTTACCAAAGGGATTTAAAGAGCATGCAAACGCTTTTTCAGCGGAGAGCGCTCAAAACATTTTTATCCCAAAAATTAAATAAAGGTCATACGATGTCAAGACATCCAAGCTACGGAAAATCAGGGAAAGGTGGTAAAAAAAGGAACGTACTTAAGCGATTTGAAAGAATCGATGTTCTTCGCAATTTGGGTCGATGGAAAGACGGTGAAGATAAAAAAGTAACAGGCCTTCCTAAAACTCCCTCAAAATGAAAGTTACCTTTTATCCCGAAGGAAATCCTCAATTTGAAAAGCAAATCACCTCTCTTGTGCAATGTTTGCTCAATGAGAGGTCTATTGTTTGCGATGAAGTGATTTTGCATTTTGTAGATAAGAAGACGATCTCAAACCTACACCTAGATTTCTTTAAAGATCCAACGCCAACTGATTGCATCTCATTTCCTATCGATTCTAAAGAGGATCAGAGCGATTATAAAATCTTAGGTGAGGTCTTCGTTTGCCCAGAAGTTGCGAAAGAATACTGCAATGAACATGGGAAGAATTTCAATGAGGAAGTCACGCTCTATATCATCCATGGTCTTCTCCATCTTCTAGGTTATGATGATGTAAGTGAGGATGATCGGAAAATAATGCGTATTGAAGAAGCAAAATGTCTGGACATCCTAAAAAAGCATCAGCTAATTCTTTGTCAAAAATGTTTATAAAATGTATCAGTTATAGACATGATCGCATTTGAGTTTTTTCTCATTCCATTGATTTTTCTTCTTGGTGCACTTTTTTTGACAATGACAGGAAAAGCCCTAAGAAGTCTGGGGCGTCTTCAGGTAAAAAAAGAGTTTAACCGGCACCCTCATCTCTATTTTGTCTATTTATTGATCAAAAAACTCTTTCGAGATGAAGAATGGGATAATTTTTTCTTCTTATCAAGCTGCTCAAAGCAAATTCTACGCCTGCTCTACGCCACAACCTCTCTGTTTTATTTTCTTAATCAATTTCTGTTCCACTCCCCCCACGAAGAAGGCTTTTTTTTTACAATCTCCTATGTGATTTTAGTCATCGCTATCATCACACTCATAGCAATATTACTTGATTTTTGCATGCGACTCCTAGCACCACTCCGGCCTCGTTTTTTCCTAAGAATCTCTATTCCCCTCACGACATTTTTCATTCTCATCTTCTCGCCAATTACCTTTCTTCTCTTAATCATGCAGAAAAAACTCTTTAGCAAAAAACAAAAAGGCTCTCAAAAAACGCATCCATCTACTGTGAAAGAGAAGATTTTAGAACTTGTTTATGAATCTGAACTCAAAAATTATCTCGCTCCTTTCGATCAAAAACTGATCTCATCTATTGCGGCCTTTCGAGATCGTATTGTGCGTGAAATTATGGTGCCTCGAGTCCATATTTTTAGCCTTTCAAGCAATCAAACAATTCATGAAGCAGCGCAAAAATTCATGTCAGAAAATTACAGTCGTGTTCCAATTTATAATAAGAATATCGATCAAATTGAAGGCGTCTTACTCTATAAGGACGTTCTTAATTTTTATATTAAATACCTTGAAAAAACAGGTCCTTCTCCACTTGAAACCTCTCTTTCAACATTAATGACACCTATTCTCTTCACCCCTGAAACCAAAAAAATCTCTCAGCTCCTCCAAGATTTTCTTACTAAAAAGATTCATCTAGCCATTGTCGTTGATGAGTATGGAGGGACAGAGGGCGTTATTACTATTGAGGATATCTTAGAAGAGCTCGTTGGAGAAATCGAGGATGAATATGATATTGATGAGAAGTTGCCTTACACCCCGCTTCCTGAAGGTGGGTGGATTGTCGATTCCGGAATGAATATCCTCGATCTTCAAAAAGAGCTTAAGATTCAGATTCCAGCAAGCCCAGAATACGACACTATCGGGGGCTATATCTTTCACCGAGCAGGAACGATCCCCTCAAATGGGTGGCGTATTCATCATGATAACTTCGATCTGGAAGTGATCAGTACAACAGAACGCTCCATCGATAAAATCAAAATCATTTTACCGCCGTTCTAATATAATTTTTTTTCAACGCCCGTTCGCTTCGCTCACTAAAGATACAAAGACGCAGAGAATTTCTTTACGAACTTTGCGGCTTAGCAACTTGAGTGAGCGAAGCGAACGGGCGTTAAATTAGTGTACAATAGTAATCCAAACATTGAAAAAGATTCCTGAATGCGCTATTATGGGTGACTATCTTAAAGAAGGGAAAACTCATGCGACGATCAATTTGTTACTGTGAACCTAAATATGCTTTTGCTGGAAGAAATGGGACGTGGAATTTCATCTATACCCCTTCTAATGCTCTGCCAAAAGGAACGCGTTTAAAATTTGATCTTCTCTCGAAAGGACGTGAAATTGATTGGCAGCTACCTCAAACAAATATGAAATCAAAGTCGAACCTCATTTGGATGGCCCTTCCCGATGGGAAAACTATTGGTGCTGAAAAAGTCGCGACTCAAAGTGTTGTAAATCCTCATTTCGAATTTACCCTTCCCCTCGATGTCAAAGCGGGTGAAAGTATCACTATTAGCATGGGTTCCCCAAACCCCAAAGATCAGGAAAAAAATGGAAATAATGCGCAAACTTACGTTCAAAGAAGACGCACATTTTATTTACATATCGATCTTAAAGGAAAAGGGGATTATCGCGAGTTTGAGACCTTTCATTTAGATATCAGAGGTGATGATCTCACTTCAATTCGTGTGGTCACTCCTTCGATGGTAAATAAAAACGAACGTTTTGACGTCATTGTACGCTTTGAAGATGCCTATGGAAATCTTACCAATAAAGCTCCTGAAAACACCCTTGTCGAGCTGTCCTATGAACAATTACGTGAAAACATTAGTTGGAAGCTCTTCGTTCCTGAGACTGGTTTTATTGCTCTACCAAATCTCTATTTCAATGAAATGGGCATCTACAAGATCAAATTAAAAAATCTCTCTTCAGGAGATGAGTTCCTCTCTCCTCCAATCAAATGTCTAAGTGATCATCCAAAGAGCATGTATTGGGGAACATTTCATGGAGAAATGGAGCTGTTTGATGCTTCTGAGAATATTGAAACGTGTTTACGCCATATTCGTGATGATAAAACCTATCAGTTTTATGGAGTCTCTCCCTTCGAAAATGAAAAAGAAACTCCCAATGAAATTTGGAAAATGATTTCTACGCAGATTGCTGAATTTAATGAAGAGGAGAGATTTTCAAACTTTCTTGGATTCCAGTGGGTAGGCAGCCCTGAAAAAGAAGGAATAAGACAAATCGTCTATCTCAAAGACAACAAGCCGATTCTACAAAAAAAAGATACGAAGTATAACTCACTCAAAAAAATCTACAAAAGTCATACTCCTAAAGAGATCCTCTCCATTCCGTCTTTTACAATGGCAAAAGGGGTTGAATCGAATTTTTCAAATTTTAATCCTGAGCTTGAAAAAGTCGTCGAAATATACAACTCTTGGGGTAGCTCAGAATGCTTGAAAAAAGAAGGCAATCCCAGACCTATTACATCCAAATCGAAAAAGGGGTATCAAGAAACCAGCAAAGGTTCTATCCGGGAGGCTCTTAACCAAAATCACCGTTTTGGATTTGTCGCCGGTGGATATGATGATCGTGGAATATACGAGGGTCTCTATGATTCTGATCAGGTGCAATATACACCTGGCCTGACTGCCATCCTTGCAGCGTCACATACACGTGATGCTCTTATTCAAGCAATCCACAAATACTCCTGCTTTGCTACAACTGGTGAGAGAATGCTCATCGGAATCGAACTTGCACAGCAGCCCATGGGATCTGAGCTCAGTAGTCAAACAAAACCTGGTCTTCTCTATAGTCGACACCTGACAGGATATGCTATCGGTACATCCAACCTTACAGAAGTGACTCTCTTTCGCAATGGCGAAGTTTTTAAAACATTCGAACCTGATGGTGACACATTAGAATTTGCAATCGATGACACGGATCTTCTTGAAAAAATTTCCCTTAAATCGCCTGATACGCGTCCTCCTTTCACCTACTATTATCTCAGAGCTATTCAAGAAGATGGCCACATTGCATGGGCTTCACCTATATGGGTTGATTTTGTGATCGAAAAAGCTCCCGCAACAGCCAATCGAAAAAAGATAAAGAAAGACTAATGTCGACACTTCTTATTACGATTCTCCTTGCTGCTGCACTTACGATCTTGGCTGGTATTGGTCTGGGAATCGGCTATCTTATTACAGGTAAATCCAAATTTTCTTGCAAACGATGCGGCACGCCCCCTGATGAAAAAAAGGACAAGGACAGCTGCGAACTTTGCTCCAAATCAAAAAAGCCACCTAAGAGCAACTCTTAGAGGGCTTTTGGCCTGAAATATTATACCTTAGCTATCCGAAAAGAACATTTCTACGACCAGTATTATCCTCAGCACTTTATTTACTGTTCGGAATCATTTGACTTATGCAATTTTTCGATTCAAAAAAGCCACCTAAGAAAAACTCTCAGGTGGCTTTTTAGTCTGTGACTATAAGTTGTGAAACTTATGCGTTAATCCAGTTATGAAGTCCTGTAATAACTTGTGGGTGGCCAAAATCAGCTACTGCTCTGCGTCCAGCATCAACTTGCGCAGCTTCATCAGCATGTCTTGTATCAAGAGCTCCGATTGCTTTAAAGACAGCAGTCTGAGTAGCCTCTTCTAATTGCATGAAAAGACCATATGCAGCTTCTGATATTTGCGCTACAGTCAGAGTGCTAACTTCTTTATCAGCATGTGGCTGAATTCTAGTTGCAACGGCATGTACCAGATTAGCTTTTGCATTTTGATCTGCAGCTCTTTTAAACATTTCCTTTGCAAATTCAATTTGCACATCTGGAAGGTTCTGTAATGCGCCAAGATTAGCTACAGTAGGAGTTGCTTCAAAGTTAGGAGCAAGATTACGGAGTGCTTCTGGCAATGCTTTAAAAGCATCCATCACTGTTTTATTTTTAACTTCTGCAGTGACTTCGTCTTTAAGACCGTCAATTTCACATACCAAAGTGGTCATGCCTGTCATTAAGACGAGACCTCTTAGGCGCTCACCTAAGCTCTGGCTGCTCAATAGAACTTGAAACTTACCAAACATAACAGTAGGCAAACCATTCAGGTAATCTGCAACTACTTTCTGGTTTTCTGGAGAGCGAGGAGCATTAACAAAAGTATCGCCACCAAGCATTGTTCTTACATTTACAGGAAGCATATTGAAGCTTTCTACAGCCACTTTGCATAAGACCTCTTCTGTAACTGTATCACCTTCCTGTAGCTGATGTGATGCAAGTATATGCATTGACTCAACCTTCTCTGAAAGTGTTGCTTCTGCACTTCCAACTCTTACAGCATGGTGATTGATGATGTCTTGAGTTGTTGCAATATTGCTAGAATTGTTAGAGCGACAGCATGAGAAAATGAATCCAAAAATTTTGCTGAAAATACTCTTAACTGTTTCCCAAACCCACTTGACAGGAGTTGTTATCCATGAACATGAACTACCTTGTTCTTGTGACGTCTGGAGCGTGTTTGGTGTGCTACCAATTCCTCCAGCAGAGCTCGTTTGTTGTGTTGGGACAGGCATTGCAGGTGATTGAACTGCTCCTGATCCGGTTGTTCCTACGGCTGGTGCTGCCATAAATAGCCTCCTAAATGTTTTAATGTTAGCCTTTTCACAATGCATTTGGCTCGATTCGAGCGTTTGCAAAGCTAAATTTTATAAATCTTTCTAGATAATATTATTAAGGCTATATTAAGGAAAGATAAAAATTAAATTTATTTTATCCTACTGAATTCCAAGCACTAAAACCAAAACTTACCAGAAAAAAATGGGTTTTTTCAAATTTTTTTCATCATATTATTTGAAATTTACTTGATAGTATTCTCTTTTGAAAACTTAATTCTCAGAAAAAGATTTTTATGGAATAATACGGCAAAAGCCCTAAACCGTTTCAAAAGTATAACTATGATACAATTACTAATCGCTTCCTCTTTACTTACTCTTGTTCCTCTTCATGTCTCGAAAAATCAGGTGCTATTCTCGATGCAGTCAGGACAAATCAAACAAGCCATTGATCTTTATGAAAGTTATGCTCATTTAAAACATAAACATGATTTTGATCTTCTGAAAGAGCTTGCTTTTGGTTTGCTTGAAGATGGAGCCAAAAGTGTCGATCAAGAAAAGCAGCTTCTGAGTCTTTATGGGGCGGGTATTGCAGGGATTTCTTCTTCTCTTGAAATTTATGCTCAGGGAATGATGAGCGCGCATCCATTAGTACAGATGACTGCAATTCAGCTTTTAGGAGATATTGAAGATGATCGTTCTGAAGAGATTTTATCAAGGGCATTTACTTCTCCGTTTCTCCTCATTCAAATGGAGGCTGCTTTTCAACTGGCAAAACGAAAATCTCACAGAGCAACGGGCTATATTGAAGGATTGATGCAGAAGTTGCCTCCTCCTTTTAGAATTTATTTTCCGCAACTTTTTGCAATGGTTGGCAATCGAGAAGCCATCGCTTCACTTCAAAGACTGATGGGAGATGCTTTAATGGGAGTGCGACTCGCCTCCACTCTTGCTGCAGCAAAATATGGAAGGGATGATTTCCTAAAAGCGATCCGCGCAAGCGCAACGCACCTCAATCCTGCTGAGCAAGAAGTTGCAGCAACTGCTCTTGGATTTCTAAAAGATTCCCATTCAATCCCTGTTTTACAACATCTCGCCTCTTCGAGAGATCCGATTGTCCAATTAGCTGCTTGCCGCTCGCTTCTTATACTTGGAGAAGAAGAGAGGGAACAGCAAATCATAGACCTTGCAAAGGAGAAGAATCTTTATGCGATCTCTCTTCTCGGCTCAATCGATGGATCTGAGGATGTACTTGCTAAACTTATCAAGGATTCTAATCAACATGTCAGGCTTAATGCTATGATGAGCCTTCTAATGAAAAGAGATGTCCGTTCACTTCCCGAGCTTAAAAAGGTTCTAATTAACCATCGAAGTGGGCACGGTTATCGCCCAAACTCCTCACCGGGGCGTTCTCTAACGACATGGAAGGTGATCCCCTCCGCAATCCAATATGCAAAAAAACATCAAGAGGATATCCCCACGATCTCTCTAAGTATACGCGAGAGGCTTCTTGAAGCATCTCTTGAGCTCGATGAAGCATCATTTTTACAGCTTGCCACGAGTTTATTTCGGGAAGATGTTAGAGATCTGATTCCCCTATTGATTTCTCTTTTAGAGAATCTTAAAACTGAGCAAGCCATTGCTCTTTTGAAACAGCAAGCTGATAAAGCAGGCGCTCCATTTATTCGCGTTTACGCAACGCTTGGACTTTATCGTTTAAATATAGAGGGGCCCTATGAGGAGAGACTTTTTTCATGGATCTCCCAGCAATGGCAAGAGCCTCTTTTTCATTTCCGCCCTCTCCTTCCATGGATGCAAAGGGAAGAAGTTGGTCTCTTTCAACTCACTCCTGAAGAGACATCGCGTCTTATGATTGAAGCTTTTGAATCCTTAGCTGATCGGCATGAGAAGAAAGGGATCGAGATTCTTCTGCAGGCAATGCGTAATGGCCTTGAAGATAACCGCTACATCCTTGCAGGCCTCCTCATTAAAGCCATCCATTAAGGACAGGTTCCAGGGACTACGAATGTAATCGGACCAACTGATGAGAAGATTCCCTCATTCAGTGTTTCGAACGATAGGCCTCCAAGGGCTGGAACAAGAACTTCGACTTGCAAAGGGCCTACGGAATCATTTTGAAATAGATAAGGTGCTGCAATGACGGAATTATGCACAAAGTCATTACACATAGTTCCTAGCGTTCCTACAATTTTATTTACTAAAACAGAACCATTTACAATGAAATTATTCCGAACTTGAAAAATGCTATTTCCTGTCGCAACAGTGCTTGAATGAACGAGTGTCATTCCAACACCTCCCCCTCCAAAAATAGAACCAAAGTTATCCCTAATGATTGATTTTCTCTGGGCCGTCGTCATCACCTCGATACCGATGGGAGCATTAAAGTTCGTAATCGTATTATTTCGAACGATCAGCACCCCACCATCTGTTGGACTCAATCCAATCCCTGCAGCTGTTGGATCTAAACTGGGATTCGTAAAATTGTTATCTCGAATCAAAGAATCACCAAGAGGAGAGCCAAAAATCGCATTGGCAATTCCTATACTTGTAATATTGTTGACCTGCACTTCCATTCCTGCGACCACGTTATTTAGATTCAGCATCACAACGGCAGCATTCACGGCCGGATTAAAGCTGGTGATCACAGGATCGAATCCTGGGGTTGATGCTGGAATAAGGACACTTCCAAGCTCAAA
Source organism: Chlamydiota bacterium (assembly GCA_021772315.1). Lineage (GTDB taxonomy): Bacteria > Chlamydiota > Chlamydiia > Chlamydiales > Simkaniaceae > JAJFMF01. Next base: position 106,151 of record JAJFMF010000012.1, on the reverse strand, counting down.
GGATGTTCCTGATCCGATGAGTCGCTGATTATTTTGGAGGGTGATTCCTGTATTATAGTTGTTTACTGTTCCGTCGCCGCGGAAGACATAGATAACGTCTCCTGGCTCTGAATTCGTCTCAGCTAGTGCAAGCGTATTAAAGGGGTTCTCAAAGGAACCGTCGCCTCCAGGGAATGCGGTGTTATTGACAAAGATGGCTGAAAATTCTTCAATTTTGAATTCTACATCTTTTTCAATACCGGGAATAATTTCATTGCGGACTACTGGTTGTGTCATGCGGCGCAAATAACGCATCTTCCGCTGCGATCCGCCGCGACGAAAGCGTCTTCCCTCTGTCCTTTCATTTGAAGGCCCAAGGGGAAAGCTAATCGCTATATACCCTTGCAAAATACCTCCAAACTCATGATCAAAGGTGGTGTCAATTCCCAGTAAAACGCCATCTAGGACGCGTGCTGTCACGCGGAATTTTCCTCCAAGATCGCCACCAAAACGCTTCCCTGCTAGGTTGCGCTCGAAAAGATAATACCCTCCGAGTCCTAGATAAACATCGAGATAGGTGAAGATTGAGGGCAATGGAAATCCTATCTCTGCATCTACGCACCCAAGGGCTCCTCGGGAGGACTTTATAAAAACGGCTTCAAATTTCTTGAATTTTTTAAATCTTAGTGGAGAGACTTTGTCTTTCTTTCCAACAGGAAGGTAGCCGTTGACTCTGAAATCGATTTCTTCACTGAGCGCTTCAAATCCCATGCCGACTTGAAAAAGGGGCGAATTAAAAAACTCCCGATAATCTGCATAAAAATTTGTACCAAACGCCCAGGTTTCTGAGCCATTTGAAAAACGAAAGCCTCCACCGAAGTTTCCAGCAAAGCGCCCATCGTTGAAAATGTGCCCTCGCAAATCAGAAAATGGTTGAACAATCCGCTTCCCTTGGGGAGTAAAGAAGAGGCCAATTGTGGAATATCCTTCCGAATACCCTACTCCTTTTTTCTCTCGATGCTTTAGGGTAATGTTTGAATTGAATCCAGGATCCCCTCTTTCTAATGCAAATGCACTGGCTCCAATCATAAAAAGAAATAGAATTTTGCCAAGCAGGCGCATTTAGGGCTCCAAAAAAAGGGCTTTTTTTCTTCAGGTTATACTTTATCTTCTCTAAAATTAAAAGGCTTAATCATCAGATAACAAATATGCGCTTTCAAAGAATTTATCTTCTTCTACTCACACCTTTTCTTATCGCGACAAATTTTCAAAAAATTGCCTCTGAATTTGTTGTCGATTTGAAAGACCCTGAATATATGGATGGGATGATCTCAACCACTCAGGGTGGGGTGATTACAGCACCTAAGCTGCGTATTCAAGCGCGAAAAATCAAATATGCCAATACGATTATCGATAAAAAGAATGTTCACCGTGTGGATGCCGAGGGTGATCTCATGGTCGAATGGAATGACAAGGTATTTGTTGGGGAAAAATTAGAGTATGATTTTATCACGCGGACAGGAGTTATTTATCAGGGAAAAACAGCGGTCGGCCTCTGGTATATCGGTGGGGAAAAAATCATCCTCGAAGAGGATCAGACGTATCACATTTCACATGCATTTGTAACAACGAGTGAGAATGTAGATCGAGAATGGGAGATTCACGCGCGTAAATTCAAATATCTCCCCAAGAATCTTCTGCAGGCTGAGGATGTTTCTTTTCGTTTTGCAAACATCCCTATCTTCTATCTCCCCTACTTGAAAAGTGAGTTAAAACAGGTCACAGATACGCCTGTACGCTATAGTCTTATATGGCGTGCGGGTCAAGATCCTAAGCTCTCAATGCGCTACCGCGTCTACTCATCTGAAATTTTCGATCTCTTTACACGTATTGATCTGCGAACAAAACGTGGTTTTGGTGGAGCTGTTGAAACAGATTTTCATCATCCCAACCAACGTAGTCGTTTTTTGACAAAAAATTATCTCGCGCATGACACCTTTTATAATGACACTGACACGAATCAGAAAAGAACACGCTATCGATTGCAGGGGAAATATCAAGACCATGCAAAAAACAACAAGACTTCTGTCAAACTGATTTATGACAAAATCAGTGATAAAAATATGCCAGGGAACTTTACAAGTGATAATTTTGAGCTCAATACTGCCAAACGGACAGAGTTTACGCTTCGGCATCGTGAAGAAAACTCCAAACTTGGTCTCTATGTGCGCCCTCGCATTAATTCTTTCCAAGGATTTAAGCAAGAGCTTCCCACCTTTTCTTTCTCTCTGCGTCCCTTCCAAGTAGGACAAACTGGGATCTATGCAGAAAATCGGATGAGGGTCTCTTATCTCGACTATTCATACGCGGACGGCATGCAACGTTTTATTTCCGATTTTCATGCAGCTAGACTTGAAACGCATCATGACATCTACCGGCCCATTCATTTAGGGTTTATGGACATCACCCCGTCCGGCGGATTTATTGGAATTTTCTACAACAACAATCCAGAAAACTCTCCCAAGGGACAGGCTGTTTTTAGCTATGGTCTTGATGTGCGCACACCTCTCTATAAACCCTACAAAGGTTTCTCACATTATTTCGAACCTTATACATCTTTTAAAGGGCTCTCAAGCCCAACTGCTTCTATCAGTGACCATTTCATTTTCGATCTGTCAGATGGCCTCAACCGAATCAATCAACTGAAAGTGGGTGTGCAGCAACGTTTCTATTTCAAAGATTCCCCTCTTTTTTGCCCCAATATCTACCTCGATCTGTATGCCTATTCCTTTTTTGGCACAGCTACCCTTAATAAGGCCATTCCCAAATTAGGACTTAATTTCAATTGGGACCTATCTACGCTCTCGTTTACAAGTCTGTTTGGATGGAATTTTGAAAATCAGGTCCTAGATGTCGCGGATCTTCACCTCAAGTGGACCATTAGTGCCGATGCCGCTCTGTCATTTCAATATCGACATCGCAGCCGTTTTTATTGGCGAAAAGATGATCGGGACAATTTTATCCTCGATGTCTCACGCAAAATCCCAGAGCTCTTGGATTCCCCTCTCTCAGATGAGCGCAATACCTTCCTGACCCGGCTGCAATTCAAACTCGCGCCTGACTGGGTACTCCGGCTAGAATCACATCAGGGTTGGGGGCGTGCTAAGGAGCCCAGCTATCATGAAGGAAGACTCAATCTCTTGACGATGATCAGCTCGGGTTGGCGCATGGAGCTCTCACTAAAGCAAAATGTCCGCGGTCCAGGATTTGGCTTCAGTCTGAAGCTGAAAAAAAACCTCTAAACCCAGGTTCTAACTTTTCTTTATTTTGAGCGACGATTATATTATCATCAAAGGAAAAGATTATTGGAGATTTTCATGAAAAACATGGCCTATTCGCTTCTTATTTTAGCATCAACTACATCCTGTACTGACAAACATGAAAAAGCATTTACTAAAATTTATGATAAAGCTGTTTGGGGCAAAAATACAGAAGGTGTGGCTCATTCTGGTGGTGGATCTACTTACGAAAATACTACAGAATATAGACTATTACTTCAGAATTTCATTAAGGATAAAAATATTCAATCGGTCGTAGATGCAGGATGCGGCGATTGGGAATTTTCAAAAACTCTTGATTGGTCAGGAATCAATTATACTGGTTACGATGTTGTCAAAAATGTGATCGATCAAAACAAAAAAAGGTATTCCAGCGACAAAATCCATTTTATTACCTCTAATTTTCTTAAAGCAAAGCTTCCAAAAGCTGATTTGCTAATTTGTAAACATGTGCTTCAACATCTTTCAAATGAAGATATCCAAAACTTCTTACCTCAGCTAAAAAAATATAAATACTGTATCATTACAAACGAAGTCTATCCAGACTCGCAGACAAGCGATAACCCCGATACTTCAATTGGCGGTGGGCACAAAGTAGATCTTTCCAAAGCACCTTTCAATATCAAAGGAAAGAAGGTCCTAAATTATATGATCGAGGGCGCAATGCATCAGGTCTTTCTTATTGAAAATGAATAAAGCGTGGTTATGAGTTGTATTGCTTCTTGATCTGTTTCAGGGCGGGTTCAAGAAGCTTACGGCGACGTTTTGTCATCCGGTCAGGGTAGAGAACCCCATTGATATGGTCGTTCTCATGCATAATAGCGCGTGCTCTCCAACCTGAGACCTCTTCGGTAAATATATTCCCTTTTAGATCCATCGCTTCTACTGTGATTGAATGTGGACGTAAAACTTTTCCATAAGCCCCAGGGATAGACAAACATCCTTCTTCTTCAAGGATTTCTTCGGATGAGGGGTTTGAAAGCTTGGGATTGAGAAAAAATGTAGGCTCTCCCAGAATGGGATCCCCTTGTTCATCCTCTCCAGCATAGAGTACGACAAACATTTGCAGTAAAACGCCTACCTGGGGCGCTGCAAGTCCAGCTCCATGATATTCATCCACTGTATCGCGTAAATTTTGTGCAAGATCGAGCACTTCTTGTGAGATTTCTGTTATAGGTTCACATTTTTTCCGCAGACGAGAGTCCCCATAGTAGACAAGAGGGAGAATCATGGAGCTGTCTCTTCAATCGTTACGGGGAGTGGTGTCTTTACTTTGCTAAGAGCAGAGGACCAAATAGAGAGGATGATGCAAAATGCGAGGAAGGCCACAGCAAGGTATGCAGTAAATTTTTTCAAAACGGCTGCTGTCGATGTTCCAAAAAGAGAATCACCGCTATCTCCTCCGAAGGAAGCACCAAGTCCCATGCTCTTGCTTTCTTGAATGAGAATGACAAGACATAATACAACACAAAGGGCTAAAAATAAAAAGAGTCCAATGTAAAAAAGTGCTACCATGATTAAGATCCCCCTGCTGCTTGTATGATCTGATAAAAAGTTTCGATATCGAGGGAAGCTCCTCCAACAAGGGCTCCATCGATGTCTGGTTCTTGCATGAGGGCTTTTGTCATTTCCGGTTTCACTGAGCCCCCGTATAAGATAGGGGTCGTTTTTGCTCGCTTCTCCCCCCAGATTTCTGTGATAATTTCGCGGCAATGATGATGCGCTTCCTGTGCCATTTCTGGGCTTGCCATAGAACCTGATCCAATGGCCCAAATGGGTTCGTAAGCAATCAACAATGAATTTAAGGCATCTGAGCTAAGCCCAGCAAGACCTTCTCTGAGTTGCATTTCGAGTACCTTATGCGTGTGATTTTGATTCCGCTCTTCTTTGCTCTCACCAATACATAAAATGGGCTGAAGTCCCTCAGAAACTGCTTTTTTTACCTTTGAATTGACGTCCGCATCGGTTTCATGAAAAATATTCCGTCTTTCAGAATGACCAATGATTACAAAACGGGCACCGGCTTCTTTTATCATTTCTGACGAAACTTCCCCAGTAAAAGCCCCACAGTCATTTTCATTTAAATTTTGAGCCCCGATCACAATTTCGCTTTGGCGTGCGGCTTCTGCTGCTGCCCCGATTGCGATGAAAGAGGGTGCAATATATACCCGTGTAGAAGTTTTTTGAAGGCGCTTTGCAAGCTGTGATACGAAGGTAGATGCTTCCCTCGCTGTCTTATGCATCTTCCAATTGCCAAGAATTGTTACCGGTCTAGTCATAGCAATGAAGATAACATAGTTTGAAATAATTTCTCAATCAGATAAAATCAGCAATATTTCTTTTCACAAAACCCGGGTTCGATATGGCTCTCCCTTTGATCTCAGTTACTGAACTCACGCAAGATATCAAATCTCAGCTTGAATCACGCTTTTCTCAGGTGCGTGTTAAAGGTGAAATTACGAACTTTAAGCAACAATCTTCTGGTCATCTTTATTTTAGTTTGAAGGATGAAGGGGCACAAATTTCTGCAGTGCTTTTTCGGGGAAGTGCTAAAAATTTATCGCGTATCCCTAAACCAGGCGATCAGGTGATTGTCATCGGTCAGGTCAATGTCTACGCTCCCAGGGGCTCTTATCAAATTGTGGTGAGGGAACTTTCATTTGCAGGTGTTGGGGATCTCCTTTTAAAGTTGCACCAACTCAAATTAAAATTAGAAAAGCAGGGATATTTCGATCCAGAACGCAAAAAAGCGCTTCCAAAACACCCAAAAACAATTGGAGTTATTACAAGCCCAACGGGTTCTGTGATTCAAGATATTATCAATGTTTTGAAACGGCGGCATCGGGGCTTTCAGCTTATTTTAAACCCTGTAAAGGTTCAGGGGGAAGGGGCTGCTCAGGAAATTGCTGAGGCAATCGATGTTTTCAATCGCTATAAGCTTGCAGATGTACTTATTGTGGGCCGCGGCGGCGGAAGTTTAGAGGATCTTTGGCCTTTTAATGAGGAGTGCGTAGCCGAGGCGATCTACCGCTCTGAAATTCCAATTATTTCTGCTGTGGGGCATGAAACAGATTTTTCAATTGCCGATTATGTAGCAGACCTGCGCGCGCCCACCCCATCGGCTGCAGCTGAGCTTTCTGTCCAGGAACTCTCTGCTCAATTCGATTTTTTAAATACGTGTGAGCAGCGGTTAACGCAACTCCTAAAACAAAAATTACATAGGTTAAAAGAAAAAATGTCGCTGGTGAAGCGTCAGCCTCTATTTACCTCCCCCTATTTTCTTTTAGGAAAACATCTACAAAAACTCGATGAATTTACCAATCATCTTAAATTTAGGATGGAGCAAAAAATTCAAGGAGATAAGATGCGTCTCGTGACATATAAAAAAGCTCTGGAAGGAGTCAAGCCAATGGAGCGTATTCAACTGCTAAAAAAAGAACTTAAATCCTATCAATATCAAATTGATCGTGGATCCACCGCGGTTCTTGAGAGAAAAAAACAACATTTGACCTACATTATCTCTCACTTAAAATCAGTAGATCCTAGAACAATTTTGAAAAAGGGATACTGCATTCCCTTTGCTGAAAACAAGGATTCAGTTATCATTTCAACTAAACAGCTTCATGAAGAGCAGAAGTTATCTCTTCTGTTTCATGACGGCACAACCGATATAACGGTAAATAAAATTCATGGAAAATAAAACATTTTCATTTGAAAAGGCTTACGAAAGGCTAGAAAAAATTTTAGAGCAGCTCAACGCAGGCGAAGTCCCTTTGGAAGAATCGCTTAAGCTCTATGAAGAGGCAGACCTATTGATAGGCAGCTGCGGGCAAAAACTATCAGAAGCAGAGCAAAAGATTCAAACACTGATCAAGAATCGTGAAGGAACGCTCTCCCTTGATTCTGATGGGAAACCTGAAGTAGGTGCTTTCAATCATGCCCCTTGAATTGGATGATATTGTAGATCCTAAAGATCTTAAATCCTTATCCTTCGAACAGCTCGAAGCGCTTTCTAGCCAAATACGGACGCGAATTATCGATGTCCTCTCAAAAACAGGGGGGCATCTCGCTTCAAATTTGGGTGTTGTCGAACTCTCGTTAGCCCTTCATTATGTGTTCAATTCCCCTGTTGACAAGTTGATTTTTGATGTGAGTCATCAGGCATATGTTCACAAAATGTTAACGGGGCGTATCAGCCGTTTTGAAACAATCCGTCAATATAAAGGTCTTTGCGGGTTTACGCACCCTGAAGAATCTCCTCATGATCACTTTTATGCGGGTCATGCGGCTACAGCGCTTTCTCTCGGTCTCGGTGTTGCAAAGAGTCGTGAAATTGTTGGTGAAGATTTTCATGTACTTCCCATCATTGGGGATGCCTCATTAACATGTGGCTTAACCTTAGAAGCGTTAAATAATATTCCAAAAGATCTCTCAAAATTTATGATTATCCTTAATGATAATGCGATGTCGATTTCAAAAAATGTGGGTGCCATTACGAGCATTTTAAGTCGTTTAATCAACAACCCTACAGCTAACAGAATCTATCAAGAAATTGAGGATGTGATCTCGAAAATTCCTGGATGTGGCACAACGCTTGCTAAACAAGGACATAAGGTACGCGAGTCGGTGAAAAACCTTGTGAGTACCGCACCTTTTTTTGAGCAGTATGGCCTTTCTTATGTCGGCCCCATCGATGGACATGATATTCGGAAATTGATCGATACGCTTGAGGCGCTCAAAGATAACCCGCGCCCTGTTCTGCTACATGTTGTAACCGTCAAGGGTCAGGGAATGTCTACAGCTATTGACAACCCTACCACTTATCATGGAGCGAAACCTTTTGACCGGACGACCGGAAAGTTTCATCCCCCCTCTTCAATCAAACCGACTTTCCCTAAAATTTTCGGCAAGCATCTGTTAGAAATGGCTGACCGCAATCCGAATCTCATTACAATTACACCCGCCATGCCTCGCGGTTCATGTCTTGATGCCTTCATGCATAAATATCCAAAGCGTTGTCTCGATGTTGGAATCGCTGAAGGTCATAGCGTAACTTTTGCAGGTGGCATCGCGTCGAATAACAAACTAAATGTCGTCTGCTCCATCTATGCTACTTTCTTGCAACGCGCTTTTGATAATGTTTACCATGATGTCTGTTTGCAAAATTCCCCTGTTGTTTTTGCGATTGATCGAGGTGGAATTGCAGGTGGAGATGGTGTAACACACAATGGCGTGTACGACATCTCATTTCTCAATGCAATGCCCAATATGGTGATTACACAACCCCGTAATGGGCAACTTCTTAAGGAACTTTTGGAAGCTTCCTTTTCATGGAAACGCCCCACCGCGATTCGCTACCCTAACCTTCCTACTGAAGAGAACGACTCTCCTTTGAAATATCGAGAACTCGGAAAAGCAGAAGTGATCGTTCACGGCAAAGAACTTGTTCTCATTGCCCTTGGGCATCAAATTGAAACAGCCCTCAAAGTAAAAGAGCATTTAGAAAAAGAAGAAATTCACGCCACAGTTATCGATCCAATCTTTGTAAAGCCGTTGGATGAAGAACTTTTCAAGCAAGTCTTCCAGTCCCATTCCATGGTAGTGACAATCGAAGAACACTCTCTTCAAGGTGGACTTGGATCCATTCTTAATTCCTTTATCCTTCAAAATGGCTTCGACGATGTTCAAACATTAAATTTTGGCATTCCAGATCGATTTATCGAACATGGGAAACATTCAGAACTCCTAGAAGAGCTTGAACTTACCCCTGAAAAAATTAGCAAAAAAATCCTCAGTAATTTTTTAAGTGAGGTGAAATCATGATCATTGCAATTTTCCCCAATGTGACAAAAAAACAATCGATGGACCTTGCGATGGGAATCGTCGAATACTTGACGCATCAAAATATCACTGTCGTTGCTGAAGATGAGCTCGCTTCAGATATTGGTGCAAACCCCATCTCATCAATCGATAGACATGACATTGAGTTTCTTCTTTCTATGGGAGGTGACGGCACCATTTTACGCCTCGCCCACAAATATGCTGATCTCAATGCCGCTATTTTAGGAATTAATTTGGGTCATCTCGGATTTATGGCCGATGTCCCTGTATCCGACATCTATCCGAGTTTGCAAGATCTTATTGATGGAAAATACCTGATTGAAGATCGGGTCGTAATTCAAGGCTCTTCCACCGCGGGAAAGACAAGTTTTGCTATCAATGATTTTGTCATCCATCGCGCTAAAAATCCTAGCCTTGTTGAAATTTCCATTCACGTAGATGACAATTATCTCAACACGTTTCAAGCAGATGGTATCATTATCGCAACGCCTAATGGTTCCACAGCGTATTCGCTGGCGGCAGGCGGCCCTATTTTAAGCCCTGGTTTAGATGCGCTTGTCATCACACCTATATCTCCCCATACCATCTCAAACCGTCCAATTGTCCTGACATCCGACCAAACCATCAAAGTACAATATTTAAGTAAATATGACCCTGTAGAAGTGATTGCCGATGGTCTTGAAAAACATGATTTGCATACAGGAGATTTTTTCCATTTCAAACGGAAAGAAAAAAACTTTCGCCTCGTCAACTTAACACGTCACGACTACTTTTCAACACTCAGATCAAAACTCGGATGGGTTGGGAAACTGAGATGAGTTTAACTACTGTTGCCACCCCTTCTATTGGAACCCCCACTAGGGAACGCTTTGGCACTTTTTTTGGTGTCTTTCTACCTACAATCCTAACAATCTTAGGTGTCATCCTCTACCTTCGTATGGGGTATTTCCTCTCAAGTATCGGCCTGATGCCAACACTTCTTATTATCACGTTGGCGACAGTTGTCTCCCTCATTACGGCACTTTCAATTTCCGCAACCGCAACGAACATGAAAATTGGAGATGGTGGGGTTTATTACATCCTCTCGCGTACCTTTGGAGTTGAAATAGGGAGCGCAATTGGAATCCCTCTCTATCTCGCACAAGGCATTGGCATCGCCTTTTACATCTCAGGATTTAGTGAATCGCTGAATATGACCCTTCCCTTTATCCCTATCAAACTCATCAGCGTGACGATCCTTTGTATTCTCATGAGCATTACGCTTATTTCAACAAAGGTTGCCCTTAAAACCCAATTTATTATTCTCATCATGGTTCTCGCATCGCTGGTGTCATTTTTTCTTGGCCTAAAAACGCCTACTGAATCAGTACCCATTCTTTCACAGCCCCCTCCTTTTTGGAGCTTATTTGCCCTGTTTTTTCCAGCCGTTACGGGAATTGAGGCAGGACTCTCAATGGGAGGACAGCTTAAAAACTCCCGCAAATCACTCCCCTTTGGAACGCTTGCTGCTGTCTTAACAGGATATGTGCTTTATATTGGAATCACTGGGCTCCTCTACGTTTTTGCTCCATCTGACAAGCTTGCATCGCCTATGATTATGCAGGAACTTTCTCTCATAAAAGAGCTCGTTCTCATTGGGATTTGGGGGGCTACGCTCTCAGGGGCACTTTCTGCCCTCATTGGAGCTCCTTTGACACTGCAAACCCTTGCCGAAGACACTATTCTTCCCGAATTTCTGAAAAAAAAGCGGGTCGCTATTATCACAACAGCAGCCATTGCTCTTGTTACGATTTTTTGTGGGAATATTGATCAAATAGCTCCTGTTCTCTCTATGTTCTTTCTCATTTCATACGGAATGCTCAACTTCGTGGCTGCAGTCGAAGGAATTATGAGCAATCCTAGTTGGAGACCCACCTTTCGAACACCCTGGCTTATTTCACTTTTTGGCGCCTTCTTATGCTTTACCTTTATGCTCCTCATCAATGTAGGTGTGACAATTGGCGTCTTATTTGGCCTAGTTCTTCTCTATTTCCTCATTAAAAAACGGGAAGTTTCAGCCAATTGGGAAGATGTGCGTCACGGCCTTCTCCTCTACTTTTCCCGATTTTTTGTCTACCGCCTAGCGAACATGAAAGCCTCAGCAAAATCATGGAGACCAAATCTTCTCGTATTTATCGGTGATCCTTTTTTACGAGGACATCTTGTAAAATTCACAGCCGCTCTAACACATAAGAAAGGGTTTTTGAGCATGGCAACCATTACTCAAGATGATCTCACAAAAGGCGAAAAAGACCTACATTACCGAAGTGAAATGAACCGCTTTTTTGAGCAAAGTCAAATCCCCGCCCTCTTTGAACTTAAATATTCAGAGAACATTATGGAAGGGATGACAACCCTTATCAATCATTATGGGATTGGTCCTCTTACACCCAATACCATCGTCTTAGGCGCTACCCAGAAAAAAGAAAAATTTGAGCTCTTTTCAGAAGTGATTCGCACATCCCATTTTTCCAATCGCAATGTGGTCATCATTCGGGAAAGTATCCGCGGAGAATTACTGCGCAAAAAACGGCACAAACAAATCTCTGTCTGGTGGGGCGGGAAAAACTCCCATAATTCCGACTTTATGCTCGTCCTAGCCTATATGCTGCAAACAAGTCAGGAATGGCAAGGATCCACGCTCACACTCAATACCGTTGTCCGCTCTCACGATGAAGTCCAAGAGATGGAAGCAAAGCTATGCGAACTTACAGAAAAGGGGCGCCTATCAATCACTCCAAATGTCGTTATTGCCAAAGAAGACGAAGATCTTTTTTCTGGTCCCATCTTAAGAGCTTCAGAAAATAACGACCTGGTCTTTTTTGGGCTGCGCCCGCCTACCCCCGATGAATCGGTCACATCCTATGCGAGCTACTATGAAAATCTTCTAAAAAAAACAGAGGGATTCCCTCCTCTAGCCTTTGTCCTAGCTGGAGAGAATCTCCCCTTCCATCAGATTCTCGATTAAGAGGAGCCCTTTGAGAATTTTTCCGTTAGATAATTCATTGCAGGAACGATTGTTAAAGAAAGAAAAGCAAGAGCAGTAATAAATTTACATAAAGACATTGAACATATTTCTGTTTTCTCGCTAAGAGAGGTATCTAATTTAATAAATTGATCCTTTCTATAATAAAAATTGAATGTAATAGATCGATCTCTGTCTAGATGTTTAACTGGAACTTGAAGACAAGCTTTTCTCGCCCTGCCGTATACATCAATCTCTTTAAATGGAAGACATTCCAAGTGTGGCGGGAGCGCATTACATACCTCATTTATGGATGCTCGGTTTGTTAATTCAAGATCTTTGAGGAGTAAAATTCCATTTTCATCTCGTGCTCTTTCCTGAACAGCTTTAAAAAGAGAAAAAATGGAAGTCGCATGTTGTTTTAATTCTTCTTGGGTCTCAAGTGAAAAAAAACGGGGTAATTCTAAAATAATTTGATAAATTGAATGGTTTTTTGGCGTATTATTTGGAGCATGCGCAACGGCATTCTCAAAAAGGGCCCAGGTCTCCTCGGAAAATCCTATTTTCATATTTTCAAGAGGTAGAACATTATATGAACGCTCTTCTATCTGCCTCTCAAAATGTTCATATGCTTCAGGCATTGGAAAAAAATAGCGTCTTTCATCACTTGAACTAACTGCAGCCATGATCATCTCCTTTTTTTCGAGGAATATTTACAAATGTATGGCTTGCGTGCAAGTTATTTTTCGCATATAATTCGTAATTGGTACCAAGAGATTAGGAATGTTTTTTTTCCATACACTGACGCCACTGATTGAAGTTATCATCATTGCTGTGATGCTCAATTACCTCCTTTCCTTTTTTTGGAATACAAGATCAATGGATCTTGTACTAGGTCTGCTTGCGTTTTTATTAATCTTCGCAGCCTCATCCTGGTTCAATCTACCCGTTCTCCATAAATTAATGTTTATGATCGCAAATGCCGCAGTTATTGCGATTTTGATCATCTTTCAACCCGAACTGCGGGTCGCCCTGTCCAAGCTAAGCGTCAAGGGAAGGCGTTATCGAGAAATCACCGAATTCGATAAGTTTCTCGATCAGATGGCAAATTCAGTTTATAAACTATCTGAAAAGAGAATCGGTGCTCTGATCGCGCTTGAAAATGAAGATTCCCTTGAAGAGTTCGCTCGTAAAGCTGTTTTATTAAATGCCAATTTTTCCTCAGAACTTTTAGAGACGGTTTTTGCAACAAGCACGCCCCTTCACGATGGCGCGGTGATTATCCGAGATCTGATCATGATCGCAGCTTCTGTGATCCTACCCCTTGCAGAAGACACCTCACAAATAGCTAAATCGATGGGAACACGCCACCGAGCCGGGCTCGGAGCCAGTCAACTGACAGATGCACTCATTATCGTGGTCTCTGAAGAGACCGGAAAGGTCTCGATTGCACGCGATGGGATTATGACGCGTGGGGTTAAAATTGATCGCTTTAAAGGGATTATCCGTAGTATATTTAATCCCCCATTAAAGAAACCTCTGCGCACTCGGTTCAACCTATTGGAGTGGCTAAAGAGATGAAAACGCTATTAAAAAAAATCTTTATCCACAATTGGCCGCGTAAAGCCCTTTCTGTGATTTTAGCTTTGATCATCTGGTTTGTCGTCAACCAAACCATGACCTCTACGAAAACAATTAGTGGTATCAGCGTGCGTGTGATGAATATCCCACAGGGAAAAACGGTTGAAGGGATCCATTCTGATGATCTACTTAATCGTAAAATCACGTTAACGCTGACAGGCAATAAAAAATTACTTGAAGATCTTAATTCCAATGATTTTGAAGTGGTCATCGATGCAATGAACCGAGAAGGTGAATGGATCGCTACAATTACGAAAAAAAATCTCGCTCCCCTGAATCCTGAAATCAATCTCTCACAAGGAATTAGCAAAGTCTCAGCTAAGAATTTCATCGTTAAAATGACAAAATTCATTACAGAGAAAATTCCAATTATCATTACCCAACCCATTGGAGAGGCTCCCAAAGGGTATAAGTATGTCGATATTTGGCCCTACCACCTTTATATTACCATTAGTGGACCTGAAGAAGTGGTGAAAAAGCTCAAGACACGTGGCCTCAAGTTGATCTTTAACCTCAATGATATCTCAAAAGCAGAGCTTGACGATCTACGCGCCGATTCGACCATTGGTGGAAAAGATGCTGTGAGTTTTTACGTCCCCAATCATTGGAAGCAAATTTCACTCCCTGCTCTTTCGAGTACACCCCTAGAAATCAATGATCCCAACGCAAAGCATTTACGCATCGACTTTATCCGTGACGAACTTCTACCCATTCAAAACCCCATTCCTATCAGCCTTTTCTTCCCACCAAATTATTCCAATGTCCTCAATCCGCAAAAAGCACATATCGCCTTAAATAATATGGTGAACTTGCGCCATGGCATTAAAATGATCACCGAGCCCCTCTATGTAAAAGGGGTCAGCGAACTCTTTCTTGAACTCATGAGGGATATGCTGCAAATTGTTGTAATCGCCTCCCCAACTTCTGATAAAACGTCTCTTGAATGGAGCGTGCAATTTATCAACCATCAATTGCTTGAAGAACGTTATGTAAGTACGCTTATGTCTGATATTACGGATGATGAAAGCAATGATTTGGAACCAAAAGCACGCGAGGCGTATTTACGCAATCGATTCAGAAACTATATGAATCGATTCCGCCTTTTCAAAGAAGATAATAAAAAGTTAAAGCTCGATATCGAGCTCAAAGGCAACTCAATCGTCATTTCTGAGGTCACTGTAAATGGCGCCTAGTGTATGCATTTTAAAACAAACGATGGGGGCTCATGGAGGACTTGAAAAATACACTTCTCGCCTCGCCCATGCCTTTGCACTTCGAGGCTGCCCTGTGACTATTCTCTCATCCTCTTCGATTGCCGAACAGATGGATGAGCAAATTTTCTATCGTCCTGTTCCATTAAAGAGAAAAGTAAATTTTTTGAAAATTCGAGAATATGATGCGTTATGCCGCCATATCACTTCAACCGGAGAATTCGATATTGTCTTCGGAATGGACCGGAATCGCTCTCAAACTCATTTACGCGCTGGAAATGGAGTGCATGCAGCATACTTAGAAAAAAGAGTGCCTATCGACTCTCTTCTCAAGAGGCTCTCTCATACTGTTAATCCCCTACATCAAACACTTCTCTCAATTGAAAAGGAAGCCTTTGAATCAGAAGAGCTCAGACTTCTATTTACCAATTCTCAAATGGTGCGAGAAGAAATCTTACATCACTACAACACAGATCCCGATAAAATTCATGTCGTGCACAATGGCGTTGAATGGAAGGAGATGGAACACGATTTTTCAACATGGGTGGAACAAAAAAATCGTATCGCACATAGTCTTGGACTCGATCCAACCACCTACCACTTTCTATTTGTAGGTCACGGTTTCAAAAGAAAGGGGCTTGAACCTCTTTTAAGAGCACTATCAAAGCTCTCCTCATGTGATTTTCATCTCTCCGTTATCGGAAAAGATAAGCAGCAAAATGACTTCATTAATCTGAGTCAAAAATTGAAGTTAAAACATAAAGTCACATTTTTTGGAAAACGGACCGATGTCAGAAAGTTTTATCAACTTGCTGATACTCTAGTTATCCCCTCTTATTATGATCCTTTTGCAAATGTGACAGTAGAGGCTCTTGCGATGGGTCTTTTTGTGGTTACATCTCCTAATAATGGGGGAAAAGAAGTGATCAAAAGCCATTCGGGAATCGTCCTACCAACGCTTTCCGATGAAGATGCTTTTGTCTACGCCCTTTCTCAGGCAATCGAACGTCCTAAAACCTGGATAGGATCACAAAAAATTCGTGATTCTGTAAAACATCTTGATTTTTCAAATCAACTTCGCATTCTTATTAATTCGTCTATACAATCTATAAAAAGTTATTTATGAACCATAAATTCTCATATTTTTTGATCCGCACCTTAACTGCTCCCCTCTCTATTTTACCTATACGGGTCATTCATTTGATTGGAAAGGGAGTAGGACTCTGCTGTTATCATCTCATCCCAAATTATCGCAAACGGGTTTTTTCTAATCTCTCTCTCGCATCTGACTTGAAATTATCTGAAAAAGAGATGATCCATATTGCAAAAAAAGCCTTTGAAAATCTCGCTATCACGTGTTTAGAATATCCCAAATTTTCCACATTACAAAAGACAAATGCGGTTATTGAGTGTGAAAATCCGGAAGAAGCAGAAAAAATCATCTCGGACAACAAAGGAATCATCTTCTTTTGTGGGCATCAAGCGAATTGGGAAGTGCTTTTTTTAGAAGGTACGCAGCGTATGTCAGGTGTCGCAATTGGAAGGCCGATCAAAAACCCCATTCTCTATCGTTGGCTTCAAAGGATTCGAGAAAAATTTGGCGGTAAAATCATTGCCCCAAGACATGCTCTAAAAGAAGGGCTTCGGGCCTTGAAAGAAGGAAAATTCCTGGGAATTATTGGGGATCAGGGGATGCCAGAAAGTGGTTTTACATCAAAATTCTTGGGACGCCGCGCTTGGACATCACCAGCTCCTGCCATGTTAGCCTATAAGACGAACAGTCCAATTATTGTTGCAACAACGCGGCGGCAAAAAGGGAAATATATCATTAATTATTCCCCTCCCCTTTGGCCAGATCTTTCAAAACCATATAAATCAGAAATAGAGCGACTGATGACTGAGATGTTACAGATTTTTGAAGATAGTGTTAAAAAACGTCCTGAAGAGTGGTTATGGCAACACAATCGATGGAAACAAGAAACGCCTCGCAATGTATTTTATCGCTTTCGCCATGATACCTTTCTCATCATCCTTCCAGACGACCCAACAGAACTTCTCGCTCACTTAGAAACCTTCAGAAAAATTTATCCCCTCGCTTTTATTTCCGTTTTGACTCCTGAAGCCTTTAAGGAAAAGATCAAGTTGAGTGACGCAGATATTATTCCATACCAGTCACTCAGTGATATCCTTCGAAGAGACTATCGCTTTAAATTCGTCTTTAATCTCACCCGTTTTAATATTATCAAAACACATTTCCTTAAATTGAGCGCATTTGAAGTGGTCAATAAAGAAGATCTAATTGAACTCGCATCAAAACAAGTCAATCGCGATTTCTCAGATATTTTAATCCATGCCATTTGTCGTCCACAAATGCAAGAGGCTCTTCATGCCTGACCATCGTTTTTTCTACGATGGCCCTCTTGCAAAAGGGGAAACTATCACTCTAGCAATGGAAGAGCAAAAACATCTCCTAAAAGTAATGCGGTCTCAAGAAGGAGATCTCATC
Organism: Chlamydiota bacterium; assembly: GCA_021772315.1. Classification (GTDB taxonomy): domain Bacteria; phylum Chlamydiota; class Chlamydiia; order Chlamydiales; family Simkaniaceae; genus JAJFMF01. Next base: position 88,631 of record JAJFMF010000012.1, on the reverse strand, counting down.
GAAGTTGTCAATGGAAGAGGTGATCTTGCCTTTGGGATTGTTCATGATACGCATCTCTTTCTAAAAAAAGTCGTGTCAAATCCTACCCGCTCTAACAAGCTCATCCTAGCTCAAGCTCTTCCCAAGCTTTCTAAACTCGACTTCATCATAGAAAAGGGCACAGAACTTGGTGCAACAGACTTTTGGCTTTTTGCAGGTGAAAAAAGTGAAAAAAAATCGCTCAGTGAACATCAGGAAATGCGTCTAAAAAAAATCAGCATTTCAGCACTCAAACAATGTGGTCGCCTCGACCTTCCCAAAATTCAGTTTTTTTCATCCATCAAAGAGATTCCCACTTTTGAAGGTGAGGCTTACTTTGGATCCCTTAAAGAAGGAGCTCCGGTTTATCATCCTTTAAAAAATTCAACTCTATTTTTTGTAGGGCCAGAAAAGGGATTCTCACAGAAAGAAATTGCCTATTTAGAGACCTTTGCGAAAGGCGTAAGACTCCATCAAAATATTTTACGGACGGAAACTGCTGGTATCGTTAGCTTAGCTCGGGCAGACTTTTGAGACCATTTTCTCTTCTGACTCTAAGACGCCATTAAATATTAGCCCCTTAGATGGGTCTAATGTCACGATTTGCCCCTCTCTCAATATACTTGAAGCCGAATCAGCCCGTTTTAAAAGGGGGATATTATGGGTTGAAGCGAATTTTTTCGCCGATTTTTCAGAAGCAGTATCTTCAGGGTGATTTTGTAAGATAATCCCCTTAACATGCTCCAAGATGGGATAGAAACTCTCATCACAACGAGAAATGACAATGAGAGTGTCTTTATAATAATGTGGCTTTTTAGCATCAGTTGACAGAGCGATAGCCACTTTTCCGGTAATACGCTCGCCTGCCGATCCTACACCTCGAATCAATACATCCCCAATGCTTTCAACGATCATTGAATTTGTTGTTCCACTAATTCCAAAAGGCGTTCCAGCGCTGACAACGACGAGATCACCATAGCGCACCACATGACTTTTAAGAGCAAAACAACTTAAAGCTTTAAACCCTTCGTGCATGTCCTTCACTTTTCCAAGAACCGGGACAATTCCCCAGTTTAATGCCAGTTGATGAAAGGTCTTTATATTTGGAGTCATCGCGAGGATGGGGATTTCAGGGCGGAAGCGAGCCACGGCTCTAGCTGTAAATCCACTGTTAGTAAAGACAAATATCGCTTTTGCTTTCGCTGTATAGGCTGTTTTAACGGAGGCTAGAGCAACAGAAGATGAAACATCTGTAAAACGCTTCGTTGAAATGTCTTGATAGAAAAATTCGGCATAATTGAAATCTTTTTCTGTCTCTTCAACAATGCTCCTCATCATTTTTACTGTCTCAATGGGGTATTTTCCTATTGCTGTTTCCCCTGAGAGCATAATGGCCGATGTGCTATCATAAATGGCATTAGCAACATCCGAAACCTCAGCGCGGGTCGGTCTTGGATGATAAATCATCGATTCGAGCATTTGTGTTGCTGTTACAACAGGTTTACTGACTTGGTAGCACTTGCGAATCATCATTTTTTGCAATTTGGGAACTTGCGTAAGAGGGAGTTCTACACCTAAATCTCCTCGTGCAATCATGATCCCATCGGATATTTGCACAATCGTATCGAAATTTTTGACTCCAAGGGCGCTTTCAATTTTAGCAATCACCATAATTCCACTCCCCTTGTTCTTAGCAAGAAGTGCTTTGATCGCTAGAATGTGTTCTGGGGATCGAATAAATGAGGCGGCAATAAGATCGACATTTTGCTTTATGCCGAAGGTAATATCTGAGATGTCTTCGTCTGTCATGGCAGGAAGGTCAATTTCACCATGGGGAATATTAATTCCTTTGTGGCTTTTAATCGCCCCTCGATTCTGGATTTCGATCAGAAAACCTTCGTTTGTTTTTTCGACAGCCTTTGCGAGGATATACCCGTCATCGATCAAGATCGTCATTCCTACTTTGAGATCATCGATCACACTAGGTGGCGTGATTGAGACAGCCTCTTCGGTTCCTTCGATCTGTTTTTTTACGAGTTCGATCTTATGTCCAGCTTCAACATTAAAGAAGTCATTTTTGATGTTTCCGATCCGAATTTCTGGACCTTTGGTATCAAGCATAATAGCTAGAGGGACATTTCTTTCTTCCCGAGCCTTTTTAAGCAGCTTGATGGTTTCTTTATGCTGATCATGGGTTCCATGACTGAAATTTAGTCGGGCAACATTCATCCCTGCATCGATCAAAGCTAAGAAATGCTCATAGCGACTAACTGCGGGACCAATTGTACAAATGATTTTTGTTCTAACATGCATTAGTCCCAAGACTATAGAAAAACCTATATCAGGAAAAGAAAAAAAATTTTCGTGCTTAATTATTTAAACAATTAGCCAAAGCGAGCGTTGCGGTGGACAGAAAGTCCCATATGCTGATTAGGAGAGCGTCTTCTCTCAAGCTCAGTTGCTGTATTCAAGAAATGTATAAAATTGTGCTCTTCTCCAAGAATCCATGTAAACCACTCACGACGGAATTTTTCCCATCCTAGCGACTCCCCATCTGGTCCTATATTTTGAAGTGCCCGATCTAACAAGTCTCGACTTACTGCGTTTTCATTGGAAATACTAAAGACGCGGTAGGTTTTGAGATCATCTGCACTTGAACCTTTGATAGAAAAGAAATCCTGGAGAGTATCTCGAATGTGTGGACCGTATAGGCTTTGATACATTCTCCATATTGCTCCGAAAAAGGACTCCGGAACTTTTGGCCTTTCGGGGAAGTTTGGATTGATTTCTTCATCATCTTTTAGGGGGCTGAGCATGGTCAATTTCACGTTCATTTTATTGGGGTCCGCATAAGCTCCAATATGTTTTCCTCCACATGTAACGGTATCATCTGCTTCCCACACATAATGCATGGTCATACGTCCATTGAGATTGCGATTCTGTTCCCTCTTCCATTCCGGATCTTCAGCATCATCACGTGTTTTGAATCCCATGCGGTCGCGATGCCACTCCTTTGCTTCAGTGTCAATCCCTGGCAGAGGTGCGGTCGCATCGTAAGAATAGCGATTTGCATACCAATCTGTCAGATTTTCACCAACTCCTGGATTACAGAAAAGTGTCATCTTATTCACTCTTCCAGCGAAAAGTGCTGCGAGATGCACTGCTTGGGCTCCTCCCAAACTCATTCCTTCAAGATTGAATTTTTCTCTGTCGATTTCGACAAAACCTTTGGAAGAATGACTGAGATAACGGTGCAGAAGATTATAAATCGACATGGGTCCAACTGAGCCTAAATTGGGTCTGAAATCTTCTATCACAGATTCCCACCATGAGGCTTTTGTTCCAAGTATGGAAACGGAATTTAAAACGCCATCAACTTTGTTCAGACTTTGTTGCAAAACGGCTGTGATCCCACTTCCAGCAATCACCTCTTTAACAAAGCGGTAACCATCATGTCCTGGAAGAACGAGCCCTCTTGGGATCTCTGATGCATTGCGTCTTTTGATTCCTCGGTAGAGTTTTTCCAGATTCGATGCCGTGGGGTTACGTCTGACTTGTTCCATCATGTAGATGGTTTTTTTCATCCCTTTCCATGTCTTCCAACGATCGTTCCATTTGACCCGTCCTGGATCGTTATTTAAGAACATGGTTTTTAAATCCAAGGGACAAGCAATATCATATAAGATATCGGTATCATCTTTTGTAAGATTCTTAAATTTTTTACCTTGAAACCTGACATAGAGATTGTTAAGCTCATTAGATGAAAGATGAAGATAATTATGTGGATTCTGTTGGATTTGGAAGAAAATATCTTTGAGATCTTCGTGAAAAACAAGCCCTGTGGATGCAAGAATTTGTTCAACATCATGACGGGTAAGTGCGATTCCATGGATATACTTTCTTCTTAAATCAAGGCCATGGATTGTGAAAAGGCGATTGAGTCTTTCTTCACCGAAGATGTCATAAAAATATTGAATTGTATGCCGATTTTCTTCTTTGTAAACTGCTGATTTGAAACAGGAAAAAATATCAGGAAGGAGCTGTTGAAAATTAAAACCGTAGCTAATGGAACACCGCTCTGTCTCCTCGTTTTTATCGATAACAACGCGGTTGAAATTCCATGCATTTTCTAATGTTCCAGCAAGACGCTGCAATTCATGTCTGTAAGTGTTACATATCGGCATAATACGAAGCATTATAACAACCTTAATAATATAGATCAGTGCAAAACATCATTTTAAAAAAAGTCTGTGTTCATAACCTTAAGGGGATCGATTTAACGCTCCCTCCTGCCAAACTAATTGTCTTTACAGGGGTTTCAGGATCGGGAAAATCGTCTCTTGCTTTCGATACCATCTATGTTGAGGGGCAAAGAAGGTATATAGAATCTCTTTCAACGTATGCACGGCGTTATCTTGGAGATCTTTCAAAACCGGATGCTGAGCTAATTTCTGGGATCTCACCCACGATTGCAATTGAACAAAAGACTGTAGGACGCTCTCCCCGCTCAACAGTGGGAACGCTGACAGGAATCTACGATTTTATGCGGGTCTTGTGGGCGCGTATTGGGCTGCCTCACTGCCCAGTTAGTGGAGAAAAGGTCGCCCCGCAAAGTCTCACGCGGGTCCTCACTGAAATCATGCAGCTTCCAAATAAAACAAAACTCATTTTTTTAGCTCCCTATTTCAAAGGAAAGAAAGGGGAATTCAAGGAAGAATTTAACGATCTTTTAAGAAAAGGATTTACGCGGATTCGTCTTGATGGGGAGATTGTCGATCTCTCAGAAGAGATCAGTGTCGATAAAAATGTGTCGCATGATTGCGATCTGATCATCGACCGGCTAGTTTTAGAACAAAATGAAGAGGGGCGAGTCAAAGAAGCACTAACACAAGCTTTTGATCTCGGAGGCGGGGTCATGTCCCTTTTCAATCAAACAAGCAAAGAGGAAACGCTCTATTCGCAAAGTGCATATTCCCCAAAATCGGGTCTCTCTTATCCCCCTCTTGAGCCGCATGATTTTTCTTTTAACCACCCTTTAGGAATGTGCGATGCGTGCGAAGGGCTTGGGACACTTCATGATTTTGATCTGGAGGTGGTGATCGATTCCAATCTTTCAATCAGCGAAGACTGCTGCCTCATTGCGGGAAGTTATGCCACTGTCAAATGGGGAAATATCTACGACAATCTAGGCCGCCTTTATAAATTCGATGTAAACACTCCGTGGAAAGATCTCCCAGAAAAAGCCAAGAAAATCTTCCTCTATGGGGTGAACAAAAAATGGCTCAAAATGCAGTTTGTGCATCCTGTGAAAAAAACGCGCTGGACCGATTATGTGCCGTGGAAGGGTGTATTGCACGAAGCTAAGCGGCGTCTATCTGAGGCGACAAGCGATGTTTATCGGGAAAAAATGAAAAAACTGATGCAGCAAATGCCCTGCTCTACATGCATGGGAGCGCGGATCAAGCCTTATCCTGCAGCAACAAAGGTTGGAAAAAAACGGATCCATGAGATCTCTCAAATGACCATTGAAGAGGCGCTTGATTTTTTCCAAAACCTAAAACTCGCCGGTCTTGATCTACTCATCGGCGTGGAACTCATCAAGGAAATCAAAAAACGGTTGCAATTTCTTCTCAATGTTGGCCTCTATTATCTCACACTTGAAAGGTTGGCACCGACGTTGTCTGGTGGGGAAGGGCAGCGCGTGCGCCTCGCATCACAAATCGGCTCAGGACTTGTTGGCACAACCTACATTCTGGATGAACCGAGTATTGGGCTCCACCATCGGGACAATAAAAAGCTCTTAGAAACTCTCAAACAGCTTAGAGATCTCGGGAATACTGTCATCGTTGTGGAACACGATGAAGAGACGATCGAGCATGCAGATTATGTGGTCGATGTAGGTCCTCTTGCAGGTTCTAAGGGTGGGGAAATTGTGGCTGAAGGGAGCGTAGAAGATCTCATTGCGACTAAAACATCTCTTACGGGCGCGTATTTAAGCGGGGTAAAAAAAATCCCCCTTCCAACATCGCGGCGCAGCCTGTCTGAAAAGCAGATCGTCATCAAAGGGGCCTCCCACCATAATCTCAAACAGATCGATGTTGCTATCCCCCTTGAAATATTCGTTGCCATCACCGGAGTTTCTGGATCGGGAAAATCTTCTCTGATTGCAGATATTCTCTATCCTGCGCTTGCTAACCATCTCCATCGCGCGCATCACGATGTGGGAAAACATCAAGAATTGCTCGGTATTGAACACATCGACAAAGTGATTGCCATTGATCAATCGCCGATTGGACGCACGCCACGATCCAATCCCTCGACCTATATCAAGCTATTCGATGATATCCGCAATCTTTTTGCCGAACTTCCTGACAGCAAAGCTAAGGGATTTAAAGCGGGCCGATTTAGCTTCAATGTGAGGGAGGGTTCCTGCCCAAACTGTAAAGGGATGGGCATTGTCAAACTCGATATGGATTTTTTAGAGGATGTGGAAACGACTTGCACGCTCTGCTTAGGGAAGCGTTTTGATTCGCTGACTTTGTCAATTCTATATAAAGGAAAATCGATTTACGATGTCTTGCACATGACCATTGAAGAGGCGCTCCCCTTCTTTGATGCGATTCCCCACATCCACCATAAACTCGAAGTCCTTGCAAAAGTGGGTCTTGAATATCTCGAGCTAGGTCAATCCTCAACTACACTTTCAGGAGGTGAAGCGCAGCGGATCAAGCTCGCCAAAGAGATCATCCGTCCAGCAACAGGGCAGACACTCTATATTTTTGATGAGCCAACTACCGGATTGCATTTTCATGACATCTCCAAACTAGTCGATATTTTGCAAAACCTCGTGAATGGAGGCAATTCTGTTCTTGTGATCGAACATAATTTGGATCTAATCAAGTGCGCTGATCACCTGATTGATCTTGGACCCGAAGGGGGGAAAGATGGAGGGAAAGTCATCGCAGAAGGGACTCCTGAAGCGATTTCTAAAAAGAAAATTCCCACTGGCTTGGCACTTAAAGATGCCTTGCGCACTAGAAAAACACCTCCAACATCTAAACCTCTCAAGGCATCTCCCACGCCTCAAACGATTGAGATTCGAGGTGCAACGCAAAACAATTTAAAAAATCTCTCTCTCGATATTCCTCGCGGAAAAATCACCGTTTGCACAGGCCCATCAGGTTCAGGTAAGTCGTCACTTGCCTTTGAAACAATTTTCGCTGAGGGGCAGCGTCGCTATATTGAATCCCTATCAACTTACGCACGTCAATTTGTCAAACAGATGCCCAAACCCCATGTCGAGTCGATTGAAGGGCTCTCTCCCGCGATTGCCATCCAGCAAAAGCGGCATGCAGGAAACCCGCGTAGCACCATTGGGACGATGACTGAAATTTACGATTTCCTGCGCGTCCTTTACCCACACCTGGGCATAGCATACTGCCCTGATACAGGTGAAAAAATCGAATCAATTAGCAAAGAGTATGTCGTCGATCATCTTCTAAAACTTCCTGAAAAGACCCGCCTGCACATTCTCTCCCCGCTCAAGGCTCCTGTTGATTTTGATAAACTTCAAGCAGAGGGCTATTTGCGCATTCGGCTCAATGGCACCTATTATGAACTCGAAGATGACATCCCCTATAACAAACAACGCAAAAATGAACTCTTCTTAGTCATCGATCGCATCGTCATCAAAAACGGGATTGAAAAACGTCTTTTTGAGGCGATTGAACAGGCGACAGCCTATTCTAACAATAGCTGCGTTGTTGCTCTGGATGATCAAGATCTCCTATTCAACCTTGCCTTTGCCGTTCCCTCGACTGGAAAAACCTATCCTCCTCTGACGCCTCACAGCTTTTCCTTCAATGCTGAAGAAGGCATGTGCCCCACCTGTACTGGGCTTGGGTTCGAATGGGGTGCCAATATGCTCGAGCACGAAGAGATCATGCGCCTCACGCCTCAATCTCTCATGCAAAAATTATGGAAAGATGAGGGAACTTCAGAAGCCTCTGATCTGTTCAACGCTTTCTTAAAAGCTTATGATATTCCGGTGCGCAAACGCCTTTCATCCCTGCCTGTCAAGCAACTTCATCTGCTCTTAAATGGAGCACCCGACTCATTCAAATACAAAAAGATCTCCTTTCGGTGGATTGGAATCAACGCACTCTTTGCGATTGCTGCAAAAGCTGCAAAAGCCCGCATCAAACAGAGCGTCACCCCCCTCTTGCAAAAAATCACCTGTATCTCGTGCAAAGGAAGCCGTCTAAATGCTCTTGCGCGCAACGTACGCATTGATGGTACCGCCATTCATGAGCTGTGCGCGCTCCCTCTCTATAAGGCTCATGCGTTCATTCAAAAACTCAAACTCACACCTCAGAAGAAAAAACTCTTAGAAGAACCGCTCACGCAATTGAAAAATCGCCTCAAATTTTTGATCGATATTGGGCTCGATTACCTCTCGCTCGATCGGAGTGCACCGACCTTAAGTGGGGGTGAGACGCAGCGTATCCACCTTGCACGCCAACTAGGTAGCGGCCTAACAGGCTGCCTTTACGTTCTCGACGAACCAACCATTGGGCTCCATCCCCACAACAATGCACGTCTCAATGAAGCCTTGCGCGATCTTTGCAGCTTAAGTAATACACTCATTCTTGTTGAACACGATCCCCTCACCGTCAAACTCGCCGATCATCTCATTGATTTTGGACCAGGAGCTGGAAAAGAGGGTGGCGAAGTCATTGCACAAGGCACCATCAAGCAAATTATGCAAAATCCCAAATCCCTCACAGGAGCCTATCTTAGCGGTAATTTGACCATCCCTATTCCCGAAAAAAGACGCACATCCAACACCACATTTCAAATTCAAAACGCTACAGCGCACAATCTCAAAAACCTCACAATTGATATTCCTGCATCGGTCTACACCTGCATTACCGGCGTTTCTGGATCAGGTAAATCGACCTTGCTACACCACATCCTAAAACCCGCCCTTTCAAAATGCCTTAAAATGCGCCCTCCAGAAGATGCCATCACCCTTGATACTGCAACCGTTTCAGGGCTTGCTCAATTTGACAAGCTCATTGCACTCACTCAAAATCCCATCGGACATACCAACCGCGCTGATGTGATGACCTACAACGAACTCTTAACTCCCCTGCGTTATTTCTACGCTTCCCTTGCCGAAGCAAAAATTCGAGGACTGAAACCGAAACATTTTAGCTACAACCATAAACGGGGCATGTGCGGCACCTGTTGGGGACTCGGCTTTAAATCGATCCAGCTGCAATTTCTCCCCCCTCTTAAGGTCACCTGTGAGTCCTGTCACGGTTACCGTCTCAATCCCTTAAGCCTTGAAGTCGCCTACAGGGGGAAACATCTCGGGCATCTTTTAAGTCTCACCGTAGAACAGGCGCTTGAATGGCTGCCACCCGTCCCTAAAATCCAAAAGATCCTCAATACACTGATCTCGGTCGGACTTGGCTATCTTAATTTGGGACAAGAGATCGCAACACTATCTGGTGGGGAAGCGCAGCGCTTGCGTCTATCGCGCGAACTCATCAAACGCTCCACTGGTAAAACGCTCTACCTTCTCGATGAACCAAGTATTGGATTGCATCAGTGTGATATTCAAAAATTACTTACAATCTTTCATAAGCTTGTGGAAAAAGGGAATACGTTGATTCTCATCGAGCATAATCTCGATCTGATTGCCAATGCGGATCATCTCATCGATCTGGGGCCTGATGCTGGGGATAAGGGGGGCGAGCTTCTCTTTGAGGGCACGCCAGAGGAGCTGATAAACCATCCAACCTCTCACACTGCAACGTATCTCAAAGATTGTCTACAATCGCATGCTCTGGTATAATCGATTTCTTGCCGGGGACCCCCTGGAATATCGCCATCCGAAACAGGTCAGGACTGGAAAGTAGCAGCCTTAAGGATACTGCTATATGTCAGGGGTCATCTCCGGCACTTTTCATTGGATTTTTTTTTGTTTTTTTCTTTACGTCTTTGCATTTCATTTTATTGGGAATCAATCATTTTTAGCCTTATACTTTCCGTTGCTTATAAAAATAAAAGGAATAATTATGACTTCACCAATAACTAGTACAGATGTATATAATCGTTTAAATAATCTTTTTGACAATTCTTCATATTATGTTTCATCGGCATATTGGGATTTACTTGATAGATGTACAAAAGATGAACACAGGATGAGAGATACATCCCTTGAACTTCTCCATAAAGTTGGACTGATAAATGAGAATGGGGATATTACAGCTGCGGTATATCAGGTCATGCTAAAAATTCACGCCCAATCCTAAGAATCCACCGTGAAGAATGATGGCCCCTTTGTCCTCGAGGTTTGAGCCGCTTGAGGTGAATCCGAGCTGATTGGGGGCCAAAGCAACATCGGATAGGAAGAGCACTTCATAGGAAATGCGGACGAAAAACCTCGATGAGGGATAATAGCTGATAAATCCTGCCCCATCGAAGAGGAAACAGAAGTTGGATCCGTGTGGATTAGCACTACGTAGCTGGACGGAATTATTGTCATCGCGTAGTGAGCTTTTCTGGTCAGCAATATTGGCAAGCCCTCCGATTTTTAGGGCAAGACCCCAGGTAATGCGATCATAAGGATTCACTTGAAAATCAATACCGGTTTGTGCCCCAACGAGATGGTTATGAGTGCGTGTTCTATAATCGCTTTTGCGCTGGTCTTTTTGAAAGGTCACCTTGAATTTTTCATCGAGTTCCATGTAGCGACCACCAAACACCCATGAAAGGGAAAAGTAGGTGATCCTGCGAGGTGCGACATGACGCCAGTAATTGAGCTCGGAGCTCCAGAAACGGGATGTGTAGATTGCATGGGCTGTGTCAGCATCAAAATAGTCAATGGTGCCATTATCATTGATAAATGGAACAACTTGTGTGATGAAGGGAAAGCGCAAGTTATCATCCCCTTTGACATTGCAGATCCCCTTCCAAAAGAAAAACCCCATATAACGCCCTTCCCACGTTGTTTTTTGGTCAGGAAGGATACTAAGCGCTGCTCTTAAGCCAGGCTCGTAGTTCATATCTTCAACGAGATCTTTGGTGGAACAGCGGCAGGAGTCGACGGGGTTGCAACAGTCATTTGCAGACTTAAACTCAAAGGGAACATCTTCGGCAACAATGCAACGATTGCGGATTTTTTCCCTTTTGAGCATCACAAATTCTGCTGTGATATTCACATGGTCTTCCACCTCATTGCTTTTTGCAAGAAGTGGTATTATGAAGATTATGGGAAGTAGAAAGCAAATTCTGCGCATGCGCTCAGACTACTAGATGTTGTAATTATCCACAAAATTGTTTTCATAGTTTTTAAGAGCTTTTCGCATGACCTGCTCTGAATCGATACCTGAGGCTTCCGCTTGATAAACAAGTGATAGAAGCTGCTCTCCAAGTTCTTCCTCGGTGAGCTGTTTTTTCATAAAGGGAAGTTCGAAATCTTCGCTGATCATTTTCCGAAGTACTTTCTGGGCTCTGGAGACGATTCCCAGGGATTTTGGAATCCCCTCAAGCGGGCTCTTTCGGCTACTTTTTTCTAGTTTTTTGATCCGCTCCCAGTGATAAATCACCTCTTCAACCTTTTTGACCTTCACATCCCCAAAAATATGGGGGTGACGCCGTACCATTTTCTCCCTGACAGTCTCCAGTACCTCTTCGATGGTAAAACGCTCCTGTATAGCCCCTAATTTCGCGTAGAAGATGATGATGTAGAGGAGATCCCCCAGCTCTTCGATGATCATCTCGTCTTGATCCTCATCAATGGCCTCTAGGGCCTCATGAGCCTCCTCCAAAAGATAAGGTCTGAGGGATTTAAAGGTCTGCTCCCGATCCCAAGGGCACCCATCTTGAGCCAAAAGGCGGTCGGAAACTTCGAGTAATTTATCAAATGACTTCATAATTAAAATTTTATTTTTGCGTTTTATCGAATATCTATTTTCCTGAATTCTTCAAATAAATACAAGAAGAGGATACATTTCTGATGCATTAAAATTTTAATAAGTATCAAGGAAAAATAAAATAATGTCTCTATTTAATTTTTATTAAGAATGAGTTATAATTTTAGTATTAAATTGTAAAAATTTATTTAATAACAAAATAATAATTAATTTCTTGCTAAATATATTTTGAGGAAATACATTCTTCCCACTTTTAGCAAATGACACGGTAAAATCATGAGTTCAAGAATCCCTCCAAGACCTGCTCCATCCATTGCCGAACGTCTTTCAGAAAGATTTGGTTTTGAAGGAGGCAAAGATGTCATGCCTCCAACTATTTTCCAAAGACTTACTAGAGTCCTTGAGGCTTTATTAAATCTTGAATCACCCATAAGTGTTGCTGAACTCCAAAGAATCAATGAAGACCTGAACATAGCTCAGCATGATTATGCTTGGCATCCTGCTTGCCAAAAAGCTTTTAATGAGTTAAGAATTTTAACAGAAGACTATCAAAATAATAACTATGGTCAAATTGAAGATCGAGATGAGTTTTTTGCTAGGATTGATATAAAGGAAAAGGCTGAGGACACATTACGCATTCTTCGTGCAGATAATCCGGCTGCTGAAGTCCGACAAATCTTTGAAGAACGAAATATTGACGATGAAGGCTCAAACTATGAAACACCTCCTGAATCTCCCACTTCAGAACAAGGGTCATTAATCATTACAGGGAGACCACCAAGTGAGGGTCTCATTCGCAGAACAGGTACTGCAATTTCAAGTCTTTTCTCAAGCATTTCAGGTACTTCCAGAACCGTTGCAACTCATGCAAATCGACTTGCTAATCCTGATAAGGCACCGCCCGAGGATTTTGCTCGACTTGATCAATTGATTGATCGCATGATCCAAGGTCAGTTTCATATAACTGATAGAGAAAATCTATTGAACGCTAGAGACCACTATTTTAGTGGAAATGGTTGGGATGCTATAAATAATCTTATTCTCAAGCTCGATACTTTTCAAAGGCATAATACTGAAGAAAAATTTGCAGCTTTTCAAGAATGTGCTAGATCTTTTAAATCATCCATTGCAGCCCAAGCCAATGCGGAGACTGGTATTGCCCGAGCAAATAATGTTCCAGCTTCAGATGAACCATTAGCAACAAGAGTTACAAACCATATTGTAGATACTGCCACCCGAGCGGCAACACAAAGGGTCACGAGTCAGGTCAATCGTCTCTTGCCTACCCCTCTTCAAATCTCTTCTGAACCCGTATCTGACACACGTGAAGCTAATCAGCAACAAACTTCTTATTTAAACAGAGTTGGTAGCTATGTCATGCAAACAGCATATGAGTGGGGCGGTATTAGACAGCGCGTCGCGCAAGGTGAAAATCCCTTGCTGATTCTCAATATGACCCTTCAGTCTATACGAGATCGAGGGAATGTTCCAGTTGTACGATATATCGACGATCTAGTTACTGCGTTGAATGCTGTCAATGATGTCATTCCAGAATTTAGAGAAAAGGTCTATGATGCTTTAAGAATCCCTAGAAATGCATCTACTTATGACATTGTTTCTAATTTAGAATTAAATGAAAATCCTATACACGGAGTCACCACAGCTATCGATCAGATCGCTGGACGTTTTATAATAGAGCATAATCATCAAGCTTCCTGCTCTCAATACGAAGAGAGAGGTCTTACTCTTCTTCAAGCTTTAGCTGCAGCGATAACATCTAGACAACAAGAGGTGAAGCCTAATTATTTTGGCTCTCTAATGGATTTTGGTCAAACAGCCTACAATTGGATGAGGGGCGCGCCTGAAGGCTCTGAAAAGACTCCTGTTTTCCTACTCCAATCATTTGGTGCGGCTTTGGAATGGGCTATTAAAAGAGTTGAAGGTACAGATCAATTTAGTAATGATGAAGGCACGAGAAGCAATATCATCAATGCCATTGGACAAGCCATTGAGCAGGTTAAACGTGGAATCAATGGTGATATTGGGCGTGATGTCGCTCTAGGCTCATGCCTCAAGCTTCTTCAACAATTCCCTGTTCTTCATGAGATGGGACTCCTATCCAATATTGGCGGGTGGGTTACTACACCGCAAGATCTTGAAGCAATTGAGTCTGAACTTAGCGAAAGAGTGGAAGATCTACGGAGAGTTACGCGACATGAGATGCTTGCAAAAGTAGATCAGGATGCACTTTACAAAAAAATTGGTGATGATGATGTAGCTAAAGGACGAACGGTTGCTGCTAAAAATCCTAAGGAACTTTGGGCTGCTGCTGCACTGCAAGATAAAGCCTTTTCTCCTCTCGCTAATGTACTTTATTTTAATGAGACCCCGACAAATAAAGATTATTTGGATGCATTAAATGCTGTTGATGCAACTCATGCTGGTTTCAAAAAGAATGTCTTAAAGCAAATGGCTAAGGTTAAGCAACCATCGAATTTTGAAATCCTTAGAGAGATTAGACAAAAACAAAAGCTCACAGATAAGCCAAAGGATTCTGAATTTCATCTCGATGCTCTCGAAGCAACAACGGATAAGAATAGCAAAGATTTTACTGAAAATTTAGCTCTTTTATCGTGTTATTCATCCCTAAATTCTAGATTCCTTTGCGGCGAGATTGATCCAGCACACCCTATTGATGAAAAGCCGTTTGATCGTATCATTCTTGAATCAACGCGTAATGGTCGCGTAGATCATAAACTCTTTATGAATGCACTATGGCAAGAAATCGATAAACGAAACATTAGCTGGATTAGAAAAATATGGTCATGGCAATCTCTAAGATTCGTCCATTGGGTTGTCAACTCCATTTCGGGTGAATTCATGAAAAATATTCTCGATAAAGTCCGCTTTTTTCGTGATTCCTACCATGAACAATCTCATAAAAAAATTAATCTGACTCCCATCAACAAGATCAATGGATTTGCAGACTCTTATAAGAAGGGACTTAGAAAATTAGCTTATAATGGTGAAAATGGCCATGGTGTTGATCCCCATTTTACAGGGCGTTCTCCAGATGTTGCGATGGAAATGATTTTACGTCGTCCAGAACTCAATCATAATCTTACAACGGAGCAAATTCATTCAAAAACGAGTCGCCACGTCATTCATCAGTTCCTTTCAACTTATGTTGCATTTGGCACAAAACGACTAGGCAGCGCTTTAAGCTCTATCACTTCATGGGCAAGTAGTGATGTCATCAAAGAACCAAGTAGTACCGCTGAATCAGCTGCAAATATACTTTGTAAGGCCGTAAAATGGGTTCCTGCTCTGGTTGGATCTGTATTTATAGGTGGCTTATATGTTGCTGCATCTATTGGTAAAAAGATTTTTGGTGGAATTTTTCAATCGGTTGCTCAAAGTGCCTTAAAACGGGGTCTTGACTCAACAATGGAGATTACAGAAAGTTCACTCAAAAAGGATTCTCAGTATGAATACGCTGTCAAGAAGGTGGTCATTGAGCAGCTTAAAGAAGTCTACTCGATTCTTCAAGAGGATAGTGGTGAAGAGATGGAAACCTCTCAGCCTAATCGAACTAAACGAGAGATCAATAGTCTTGTTACAAATCTCTTTGAAATCCTTGAGTATCGCAAGGCTGCCAACACTCCAGAAGAACTCCGTAACCTCATGGAACGCGTTAAAAATCAGGGAATTTACCATAAGTTGTCTCGCTTAAGTAAGGACGCTCTCTTACCAACAATTAGTAATACGGTTGTCGAACTGATCATCGTTGCCTACCAATCGATTCTCAAAAAAGAACAAGCTGAAAAGCAGCTTGGTAATTTCTTTGAGCTTTTGAATGAAGCCATGACAAATAAATCTGATCCAATCACTCAAGATGAAAAAAAGAAGCTTGATGAAGATCTATTGCATTGGAGAGATCGTATTTTAGAAGTCTCTGTCTCCAAGGCTGTAAGACAATTTGTTCAGGTTGATAAATCAGATTTTGAGACCAATGCAAACAAATATCTCGAGAATTTTAGAACGAACCTCCTAGACACAAAGATTGCCAAAGAACAAGTTGATCAAGAAGTCCCAGAGATAAAAAAGGGATATCTTACCAAGTGGAGCGGAATTTTAAACCAAGCATTTCCAGCCTATGATGAACTCCATTCCATCCATCTAGAGCTTAAGAAGCTCGTTGAGGACTTAGCGACAGATGAATCCATTCTAGAAAATCATCGTAGAATTAGATCCTCCTCTCTTCAGGATAGTTTACAAAAGCAAACAAAACCTATCGTCAAACTCCTCGAGAGGCTGCAAGCAAAATTTGACCCCTATTTTTCAAATGAACGTAGTGATAATGAACATGCCCATCTCTCAGCTACAATTGATATGATGCAAGGATGTTTAAAGAGATTCTACGAGGCATTTGCAAGAAATCATACAAATGTTCAAGCCAATCGACCTCTAAGCGAAACACTGATCCAAGATCTTGACGATGCCATTTCTAAATTTGAAGCGATTTCTAGGCAGCATCACAGTGAGATCCATGAGTATTACTCCCTTCTACAAAGTAAGTTGAAAAATGCAACTACAGAAAATGAAAAACAAAGCCTCACAGCTCAAGTTACAGCTTTAGAAACAATCTTAGTAAATATTGATGGAACAACCGAGCAAGCCTCTCTCATCCAGCAAATGCGACAAATTAGAGAGGATGTTGCAAACTATGTCAAAGTGAAACAAGTTTCACCTACCCTCAAATCAAAAATGAGACTGATTGCTCAACTTAAAAGAAATCATCCAAATGTTGATCCAAATGCTATTTCTGAAGTTAAAAACCTGATCGCTCAACTCCCTCAGCAAGACCAAGGAACGCTGTTTGCTGCTTTCGAAAAGCTCATTAGCAGGCCTGAAATAGATGTCAATTTCAATAATGTCGTCAGAATTCTCCAAGGAATTGAGAATGGATATAAACAGGATTCAAATGGCAATCCAATCATCAGTAAAATGGTATCCGAAAGCTTCAGACTCAAGCGCCCCTTTTGTGAGAGTTATGATATCATCAAAGATATCTGGAATAGTGAAAAATCGACGCATCGTTCAATGGGTTGGGATCATGCTAAGGAATGTTATAAGCTTTTACAAGAGATCAAAACGCAAACAGAAGCCCTTAAAGAAGTTCCAATTTTTGTTGCCAATCTTGCGCAGCCATTAGAACCTTTCCTCCCTTATATCGAAGATCATATCTTCGGAATCTTACAAGCACAATCAGACGAGTTCTTAAAAGTACTCGATGATCCAAATATCACTCTAGGCCTTCTTCGTCATGCTGGCTTCTTAAACTTCATCGAAGCTTGCGAAGGAAGAACCGATTCTTCTGGCTAACTAGACGTTGCAACAAATTCCCCTTCTAAAGAGAATGGACCAAACAAGGGGGACATATGGCAAACAAACATTTTACGACCACGGTCTACATTATCCATCAAGAAAAAGTGCTGCTACTCATGCACCCAAAATTTGAAAAATGGATTCCACCTGGTGGTCATATTGAGGAAAACGAAACCCCTCCCGAAGCCGCTAAACGGGAAGTCTTAGAAGAAACTGGCTTTGATATCAAACTCATCAGTGATGAGCATCTCTGGCTGAATCACCCCAATGCATGCAGTATTGAAAGACCTTTCCACTGCGCCCTTCAAAACATTCCCTCTTTTCGAGATGAAGATGAGCATCAACATATTGATCTCGCCTTTCTAGCTCATCCACGCGGCGTTGCAAATAAGAAAAAAGAAGTGATAGAAGAACACCTCAAATGGTTCTCACTCCAAGAAGTTGAAGCGCTTACTGAAGATGAGATCTTTCATGATGTGAAAGCAATCATCAATAGCATCCTATCTCCAGCAAAACTAAAAGCAACACCTGATCGATGAAAAAAGCCTTTTTTGTCGCCTCAACAGGGCAACATGTGGGAAAAACCACAATCTGTCTGGGCCTCGTCTCGGGGCTCAAAAAGCTTTTTAAGAAGGTGAGCTATCTCAAACCTATCGGACAAGAGCATGTAGAGGTGAAAAAAAATCTCCGAGTCGATAAAGATGTGGTACTTTTTAGAGAGCGTTTTGATCTGAAAGATGCCTACGCATCGATGAGCCCGGTGCTTTTTCCTCGCGGTTTCACCCGCAATTATCTCGATGGAAAAATCAACGAGAAAGATTTAGCAGCAACCATTCAAAAGGGATTTGATGCCATCTCAAAAGACAATGATTGCATCGTCATTGAAGGGACGGGGCATGTTGGTGTCGGAGACATCGTCAATCTCAATAACGCTCAGGTAGCCGCCTCACTCGATCTGAACCTCATCCTCATCGCCTCAGGAGGCCTTGGCTCCTCCTTCGATGCGCTAGCCTTGAATAAGCTCATGTGTGATCACTACGGTGTCAAAGTCGCTGGCGTGATCCTCAACCGCGTTCTCAAAGATAAAAAGGAGATGGTCTCCACCTATATGGAAAAGGCCCTTTCACGCTGGAATATCCCCATTTTAGGGTGCATCCCCTTCGACTCCTTTTTGAGCAATCCTTCAATGCAAGACTTTGAATCCCTCTTCAATACCACCCTCCTGACTGGCAAAAAACACCACCTACGCCATTTTCAAAGAACGCGGCTTATTGCAACTTCCCTTGAAACATACCACAATCTCATCGAGCCCTTTCAGCTCATTATCACACCGACCATCCGAGAAGATATCATCTTAGCTACGCTCTCTAGACACTGGGATATGAAGGTCCAAGATCCTACACTCGACCTCAACGCAGGGATGATCCTTACAGGTGACAACCCCCCCTCGAAAACCATTCTCGCGGAACTAAAAAAAGCTGATATACCCATGTTCTATGCACCCTTCCATAGTTATGAAGTGATGGAAAAAATCACCTCTTTCACTGCAAAAATCCGAAAAGAAGATGAAATAAAAGTGACAGAGGCGATCAACCTCGTTGAAAGCCACATTGACTTCAAACACCTCTGCCAAGTCACAGAACTTCTTTAAAGAATCTGTTGAAGCGAGACTTTTTAGTAGCTAAGCACCATCTTTTCGAGTCCTTTGCAAACAATCTTTTAAAGTTACTTTTCACCTTAGAAAACTTGCAAAATTTGTCATTTATCCAAGGTTAGGATTGTAAGTCGGTTATATTTAGGTTTTTAGTGCAGGCGCCCGTCTTGCAGCTTCTAAGCTGCGGGCAGCGCTTCTCAAACGTTATCCGATAGGGACACACGCCTTGAATAGCTGTGTGCTCTTTTCCTTTGGGCTTATAGATGGCTGGCATGGAGGGGCCAAAAATGGAAAATGTGGGCGTGCCGATGGAAGCTGCCAGATGCAGCGCACTCGAGTCAACAGAGATCACTTTATCCATCTCTCCCATGATATTTTGCCATAGGGGTACCGAGAGGTTCCCGAGAGGTTTTGAGATGTCTGGAAGGGCTCTATGTACCTCCTCTATCTCTTTGCACTCCTTTTCACTTCCCCATATGAGGTGGAAAAAGCACCCGGTTTGTTCATGCGTGTGTTTTAAAAAGCTAATGAGGGTGGTTTTTGAAAGCTTTTTATTTTCCCAATTGGATCCAGGGCAAACCATCACTTGATTTCTTTGATTTTGAAATGGAGATAGAAATTGCTTTTCATCTTCCGTAAGTCTTAGTCGGACCTGAGGGGGTGTGAACTCTTGAGGATCTTGATAATAGCTCTGCAGCAGTGATAGATATTGCTCAGTGATTTGCTTTCTGGAATCGATTGAATAGCGTTTTGTTGTGGCAAGATAGTTGAGTTTTTCCGGGAGCGTATTCCAGGAAAATCCGACCTTATCAGCTCCTTTTGCAAAATGGGTTACGCAGCCTGATTTTGTATTGCCTTGCAAATCAAAAATTGCATCATATGTGGTTTCTCGAAGGGATTTCATTGCTGTTTTAATCTCTGGCAGAGCGCCTAGATAACTCGTTTTTTTGCGCCATGATTTGGTGTCGAAGGCAATGACATGATTGATATCAGGATGGGCCCTTAAGAGGCTTTGATGGGATGTTTCAACAGCCCAGTCGATTTGCGTCTCTGGAAATTTAGCTTTGAGGTATGAAATACATGGAAACGATTGAATGATATCCCCGAGGGATGAAAGTTTTACAATTAAAAAGCGTTTCATAATAAGCAGGCGAGAAGATCACATGCAGCAGCATATGTCTTATTCTCATGGTCATGATGTGGATTATATTCGACAAGCTCAATTGCTTTTAAATTTGGATCGCGTTTGTAGAGCGTAAGAACTTCTAATAGGACTGCTTTTTGAAGGCCATCTGCTTCAGGGCTTCCAACGCCTGGTGCCTCTGCGGGATCTAACACATCAAGATCGATTGAAAGGCCATACCCAGCTGTATTTTTTGACACAATTTCAATCGCCTCTTCCATGATAGAATGCAGCCCCCTTTCTGCAACTTCTTCCTGTAAAAAGATGCGTACACCTCTTTCTTTCAGTAGAAGGTGCTCCCCCTCTTCATAGCTACGCGCTCCAACAATACAAAGATGCTCTGGATGGAGGATAGGATCTTCCCTGGTAAGTCTCGAAAGCTCATTTGGTCCATGACCAAGAAGAGCAGCAAGGGGCATGCCATGCCAGGCGCCAGAGGGTGAGGTTTCGGGAGTGTGAGCGTCCATGTGGGCATCGATCCAAATAAGGCCTAGGGGTAGCTGGGAATCGAGGCCATTTTTCACGCCATTCCAACTTCCGACTGCAATAGAATGATCGCCGCCAAGAATGACTGGAAAGGCTTTTTTTGAAAGCGCCTCTTCGACTGCTACGGCAAGCTCTTGATTGAAACGGGTCACAATAGGTAGAGCGTCACAAAGAGCAACCTCTCTTTCATTGGCGCGATATTCTGGATAAAGCTGCTTCCATTTATGTGCTAGTATATTATTTCGTTGTAAAAAATCGATCAATCCCCCATCAAAAAGGGCATCAGGTCCTTCCTCACATGCACGAACCTGAGCACCAAAGCCTTGGGAGGCTCCAATTAAAAATACGGGGCGATTTTCCATGGGCAAGATTTTAACCGATTTTCTGGTGTTTTTCAAGCGTGAACTCAGCGGGAGGAGGGCATGTAATAGCTATTTTTTTTTCTAAAAATGGGTGCATAAAGGCAATCTCTTTAGCATGGAGCAAATGGCGATCGGAATGGATCTTGCAAGGGATCTCCCTTCCATACTGTTTATCCCCCACAATGGGATAGCCTATTTCATAGAGGTGAACGCGTATTTGATGGGTACGGCCCGTTTTAGGAACACATTCGACAAGCGTTGTCGAGCTTCCTATACCAACCACCTTCCATTCTGTGATGGCACTTTCCCCTTTCGAACGCGTGACACTCCCCCAGAGTGCTTGCCCCTGATAGGCTTTGACCTTGGCAAGATATGTCTCTATCCTCCCTTCTTTTTTTTTCATTTTACCTTTGACAACAGCAAGATATTTTTTCGTGACTTTTCTCTCAAAAAAGAGTTTTTCCATCTTCTTCATAGCGTCATGCGTCTTTGCCAAGATCAAAATGCCTGACGTCTCTTTATCGAGTCGGTGTACGAGATAGATTTTTTTCTTAAAAAAGGCTTCGACTTTTTTTTGATCGACAACAAGGCCTGCGGGTTTATCAATAAGGATCAGGTGGGAATCTTCATAAAGAACATGCAGTTCCATTTTCTTTTGTACAAGGGGCGTAAGATCAATTTCGATCTGATCTCCCACAGCAACTTTTTTAGAAGAAAAACGCTCGAGCTTGCCATTTAAACGCAGTCTCCCCGCATCGACAAATTTTTTAATCTGCCGAACAGAAAATTTCTCACCTAGCTTTTCATGTAAAAAAGTGAGAAGACGCACGCCCCCTTTTTTCATTGGAACACGGAATTTACGCATCTATCTGCGTTAGAAGTTCGACAAGAAGGCGGACACCGAAGCCTGTCGCAGTCGATTGATGATACCGGCGCGGTTTTTCAAGATAGGCGGTCCCGGCAATGTCTAGGTGAGTCCATGGCGTTTTTTTGATAAACTCTTTGATGAAAAGTGCAGCCTGGCTACTTTGTCCGCTCCGATTTCCAATATTTTTGATATCGGCGATTTCCGATCTCAACGCGTCTTTATATTCCGGATCAATTGGCATTCTCCACAAAAGCTCACCGGTTTTGTCACCAGCTACCTTCAACTTCTCTGCTAATTCATCATCATCAGAAAAAAGCCCTGCCCGCTCATCCCCAAGAGCAACAATCACCCCTCCCGTAAGCGTTGCCAAATCAATGATGCGCGTTGGAGAGAGATGCTTTTCAGCATACGCAACAGCATCAGCTAAAATCAAGCGCCCTTCAGCATCCGTATTGAGCATTTCCACACTTTTTCCAGCATAAGACCAGAAAACATCACCCGGCTTCATGCTCCTAGATCCAATGGCATTTTCAACAGATGGGACAACGCATGTCACATTCGTTTTTAAGCCCGTAGCAGCAGCCGCCTGTATTAAACCAATCGCCGTCGCTCCGCCGCTCATGTCGCCTCTCTGATCCTCCATGCCACCCTTCGGTTTGATGATCAAACCTCCCGTGTCAAAAGTCACACCTTTTCCCACAACGACAGTACGCTCTTTAGACTTTGGATTGCCTAGGTATTCTAAAATAATAAAACGGGGCTCACAAGCTGATCCCTGATTCACAGCAAGAATCAAGCCCATCTTTTCTTTTTCAATCCGTTTTTGATCGAATATTGTTGCCTTGACAGATGGATATTTCGCCGCGAGTTCTCGAGCTGTTTTTGCAAGCGTTTCAGGAATCACATCATCAGCATTCCCATTGACCAAATCACGGCAGAGATTGACTCCAGACATGATTTCATCAACCCTTTTACCTATTTTCTCACCCTCTTTTCCAATGCCAACAAGATACACCTTGCCAAGAGAATATTTGCTCGGATCCCGGTCCGATTTCATCTGATCGTATACATAATTTGTTAAAGAGATCCCTTCACAGACACCATAGCAGACCTCTTCTTCAGAAAGCTGACTGCACGTGGGCAAAAGAACATTGGCGATTTTCCATTTTTTTTGATCACACCGTTTCACAAACGCAGCGTAACTTCGCCTGAGTCGCTCCACAGTGCACGTCTTTTCATCCCCAAGACCTAAAAGCAACAAGCGTTTATCCTTCTTGCCTTTCAAGTATATTAGGAGGGTTTGCCCCTCCTTACCCTTATAATCCTTAGAGCTGATCGGCACATCTATAACAGATTTCAAATCACGCACGCTTGCAGCCTGACGCGCCGCAGCCTTCCCTTGCCAAAAGGGGACAACAATGATATCGGACTTGAGTCTGTTTTCAGCCTTATCGACGGATTTAAATACCATACCTAAAACGGAATCTCATCATCAGACACAGGCATAGATGCCGCTGGTCCTTGCCCTTGCGTCGGCTGAGAGTATTGCGCAAAATCTTGCTGGTTCAGTCCAGAATAAGCCGGCTCTTGTTTTGGCGCTTCCATTCCAGTACTTGGAGCCTGCTGCCCAGCGCGATCGCTTTTCCCAAATGGACTGAAAGAAAGCTGCGATGCTGTGACATTAAGAGAAATCTGAGGACGTCCTTCTCTGTCATTATAAATTTCAGGTTTACCAAGCTCTCCCCAAACAACAACAGCGCCACCCTTTTTCAAATATGACATCATCTTATCGAACTGGTCACCCCAAACTGTAATCTTCCACCAAATCGTCTCATCTTTGCCACTGCGGCGTACATTTGAAGCGATACGAAATGATGTCACCTTTTGACCATTTGAAGTAAATCGGGTTTCAGGATCAGCTCCTAAATGCCCGGCAATCATAATATGATTCATCCTATTTTCCTTTGATTAAAGTTCATATATCTATCATCAAATAAGCATCAATTAAAGTCAAAACTCCAATTCCCTGTGAAGCTAATAAGATCTTAATAAAAACCTCAAGTGTAAAAAATATTTTTAATTCGTTAGACAAAAAAATTAGAGTCCATTAGAACTTGAAAATATACGACAGGGAGGATCTCATATGTCAGGAACCGCTTCATTCCAATCTTATCCTAACGATTCCTTTCCAGAACCAACTGATCATGAGAAAAATGCGCTGATTCCTTCAAAAGAAAACCCAGCACTCTATCCCATCGATGAATCTGAAGAATTTTATGATCCTTTCTCCGACTTAAGCCTATTTCTATCGCGCAAGATCAAAAAAGAGATTTCCCTATCTGGATCGACACAAAAGTGGTCCAGTAAGATCCAAACAAGCCTATTTAAGAAGATATTACCCGAGTTTCGCATGCTGTTTCCCAGATATCGCCTTGGCGGTGCTGCACTTAAAAAAGTTTGGGAGAAAGTCAGCTTCTATTATAGCAAAATCGAGCAAGAAAAAGAGGCCTTAAAAGAAGATGGAACTCTGAATGTCGACTATATGATCAAAGAAAATCTCAAAGGTCATCCAAGAAAAGTTTCCTCAACCGTTCCCCCTTATAACTACGCTCATCGCCTCGCAGTCAATATCAGCGAATGCATTGCCACCTATGATGGAAAGCGCCCAAGTTTAGATAAGCTAGCACGCACCATTTGGGCAGTACAAAAGCATCTCTTCACCAATATATCTTCTCGGCTGTCAAAAAGTCCCTTCGAAGAATATGATCAAATTGACAAACTCATCGTCAAGTCAATGCTTGAGATCAACGCAGAGCATAAAAATCTCCCCTTCGAGACTCTAAGCACACATATAAAATCCCGCCTGACCATGTTAAGCGAAGTCTCAGAGCTTTGTGATAAAAATGAACTCCGCACACTGATTTCCTATGAGCTTGCAAAAATCCTAATGGAAGAAGAAGATTTCTTCACAGATAAAGAACTCGTCTGTCTGACAACGTTCATAAACAAAGAGTTCAATATCCAATTCAATAACCAAAATCTTTCAAGTGATGCAAAAGCACTCGATCTCGTAGAACGCATCCTCACACTTTACCCTATTGCAACATCCCTGCCGCATAACATTGAAGAATGGGAAATTCGAGATATCATCACCAATATTTACGAAGAACAGAATCTTGAGTGCCAAGAGCAGTCCCTATATATATTCATCAATGCCAAACTCCATCAGCTTCAAAATCTCGGCGAAACCCTTTCACTTGAAGAAATTCAAGAAGAAGTAATTAACGCCTACTATGAAACACAATTCCTTCCAAGACTCTCACCTGAGCAATACGAAAAGCTAGAAGTTTTGATCTGGAGCCTTATCGAAGTAGACGCACCAGAAGAGCTGCATCAAACACTCAAGCAAGAAATTATCAACATCTTAATCGACACCCCTCACCAGAAATTTAGAAAAGTCGTGATCAATGCCCTTCAATTTTTCAAAAAAATTGACAAGCTCTCCCTCCTAGAGGAAAGCAAACACGAGCTCATCGATGCGAAAATAAAAATCTGGGCACTACAAAATGATATGGTCTGCCGCTTTATCCATTTTGACTCCAATACGCCCCTGCTTTCACTTCTTATAAAACACATAGATAGCGCACAAGATCATCAAACATTCATAGATCAGATAACCGATCTATATATCGAAGAATATCCCCTTCTCACAAATGAACGCCACAGCATCAAAACACGCGTTATCATTCTTTATAAATATGTCTGGTATCACGATCTGATCCAAGAATCAGAATCCTCTTATGATCGCTTTTTAGAATGGCATCAAAATAGTGGAAGCTCACTTGAAGAGATTTCAAGCGGCTGCCTCCCTCTCACTCCGTTTCCCTCTAAGCAAAAATGCTCCTAACAGTAGCATTGGAAAGCTCAGATACTGACCCATCGTTAAAAAAGACGCTCCAGGAATAAATGCGCTTTGCTTCACCTTCAAAAATTCAATCCCAAAACGAAAAGTAAACACCAGCACAATAAAAAGTCCCGCAAGCTGCCCCTCTTTTTTCATTCTAGGATACAGTTTCCACATCACAGCCCCGATCGCAAAATAATACAGCGCCTCATACAATTGAACCGGATGGCGCGGCAGAATTCTTCCACCATCGATAGGATCCCCAAAAATAATTGCCCATGGGAGCGTAGTCACCTTACCTAAAATTTCTTGATTGATAAAGTTTCCAATACGAATCATCCCACCAGCAACAGCACACGGTACAACGACGATATCGAGAATACGCTGCATTGAAAAAATCTTCACCCTTTTGACATAGAAAAACAGAGCCACAAGCACACCAATTACAAAACCATGACTTGCAAGACCCCCATCCCAAACACGAAGAATCACCAAAGGATTTTTCAAATATTGACTTGCACTTTCATAGAAAAACATGTGACCCAAGCGCGCTCCAATCAACGTACCCAGCATCATATATAACGTCAGCTTATCTACTTGCTCTTTAGCCTCTTCTCGACTAAAATATTTCCTAAATAATTGCACGGTAATGCGATGCCCAATGAGAAATCCAAGAGCAAATAGAACCCCATACCACGTAACGGGCCGGTTGATCCAAGGGAGCGTAAAAATGACCCGACTAGGGTCCCAAAAAATCCATGCAAACATACACGACAAGAATAGCAAATTTTTTCTAAAAAACAATGTTTAAAATCAAAATTTACACCGTCGGAAAACACAAAGAAAGCTGGTTAAATCAAGCACTTGAGGAGTATACAACTCGCCTAAAATCCCACATGCAGATTACCTGGCATCTATCCAAAACTCTGCCCGATCTATCCAAAGAAAAAGATTATATCGCCCTTGATCCCCGAGGAGAGCTTATGACAAGTGAGGACTTTTCAACCTTTCTTCATAAGCAGCTAGAAACATGCCGCAGCAGACTAACCTTCATCATTGGGGGCGCAGAAGGACTCCCGCCTGCCATCAAATCCAACGCAAACGCGCTGATCAGCCTGTCCAAGCTCACCTTTACGCACCAAATCACCCGCATTATTCTACTTGAGCAACTCTATCGCGCCGCAGAAATCGAGAAGGGCTCTGCCTATCACAAATGACTCAAGCATTTGCAACAGTCACAGCACGTTTAAAATACAACAATGAACCATTGACAAGAGCCGAACCGACAGCCAGATCAATAAGACCACGAATGTCCGCCCCAATTGGGACATACTTAAACGTCATTCCAAGTAGCATCATGCAACCAAGAAGAATAAAATAACCCTTGGTGTACATTTGTGATACCTTTATAGGGCTTGCAAATGTGAGCATATGCCGCGTGACACGTTTAACCGTCTTGCTAAGCACAAAACGCCCCTTCAAAAAACCGATAAAAAGCGCAATTACAATCAAGAACAGAGCACCCTGCTGTTGATTTCCTGCAAACGAAGCAAAAAAATCGATCATTTTACCTTGAGCCTGAACAATAAATTGCAGCCCCTTATAAATGAGTAGCATGCCAATTCCGAGCCACGTTAAACCTGAGAGCGTAATTGCTTTTGAATGACTAATTTTCATATATTTCCTCCATGAACACCCTCAGTATCTCTAAAAAATGCATTTCCACCTAATGGATTCTTGTCATTAATAAAAATTGTCCTTATATTTACGACCTAGCATATAAAAATTTTAACGGAGCAAAAATGAACGTTTCTCTTGTGTTTACGCGAATTTTTTTCGCCATTCTAAGCATTTTTTTCATGACCATCTACATGCTTGCAGCCCCCGAGGGACACGTTGCCATCAAAGCAATTATCGGCGTGGGACTTGGAGTTGTGCTCATTATGCTGCTCATAGGTTTTGATACACTCTTTCGGCGATTTAACCTCCGTTCCTTTAATATTGCCGTGATTGGGCTCTTTATTGGTTATCTGATGGGACAAGCCCTCGTTCTCATCTTTCATGCCGTCTTAGACATCAGCGCCCTCTCCCTCGTATTAGCACCCACACTAAAAGAAATCATAGCCATTGCCCTCTTCCTCTTCGGAACCTATCTCGGAACCATCATGACACTGCGTGCGTCAGATGAGCTCTACATCAGCATCCCCTTTGTTAAATTCACACCCACCGCACAAAAGAAAAAAGACCTCCTCATCGATTCATCCGTTCTAAGTGACGCCCGCATCATCGACGTTTGTTCCACAGGAATTCTCGATCAGCACATCATCGTACCCCGCTTTATCATCAAAGAACTCTATGCCCACAGTGAAACAGGAGATGAGACCACCAAAACACGCGCCAGACGCGCCCTAGAAGTCATCAAAAAAATGGAATCCTCCTCCAACCTTGGAGTTCGCTTTAATGACACCGATTTTCCCGACGTAAAAGACACCACCAGTAAGCTCATCCGACTCTCCAGACTTATCGACGCCAACATCCTAACAGCCGACATTACCCGCATCCAGATGGCCTCCATTGAAGGGATCAAAATCATCAACATCCATTCCCTATCCAATGCCCTCAAGCCCCTCATGGAGACCGGAGAACTCATAAAAATCAAAGTCCAGCGCTATGGAAAAGAGCCCCGGCAAGGAGTCGGTTACCTCGACGATGGAACCATGGTGGTTATCAATGGAGGAGGCAACTTCATTGGACATATCATCGAAGCCCAAGTCCTCTCCGTTAAACACACCTCATCAGGCCGCATGATCTTTTGTAATGCCCTTGATGAAAACGCCGAAGAAGCAGACGATGAATACAGAGAAGCAGAGTACTATGACGACGAAGAAGATTAACCCCATCCAAGGTCTTGGCACAGACATCATAGAGATTGCGCGGATTCAAGAAAGTATAGAAAAGCACAAAGAACACTTTTGCGACCGCCTCTTTACCAAAAAAGAGCAAGCCTACTGCAATAAACACCACGACAGTGCGCCCCGTTATGCCGGACGTTTTGCCGCTAAAGAAGCCCTAGCAAAAGCCCTTGGACTTGGATTTGGAGAAGAAATATCATTTCTCGATCTAGAGATCCTACCAGACCAATACGGCAAACCCGAAGTGCACCTATCAGAAGCCCTACAAAAGCGCTTTAACACGCCCATTCTTATCCTGTCCATTAGCCACTGCAAATCCTACGCAACAGCCACAGCCATCTGGGTTACTCCTCAGGAAGCTTCTTCCCCTGCTTAGACATAAATGAGTACACCGCAACAAGTCTAGCAACCAACATCGCGATATAGAACTGGCCAATAATCCCCTCTAAAATCGACGCCGTCTGAGCCACATCTCTAATCGCCGTGATATCCCCATAACCGATCGTTAACTGAGTCACAAAACTATAATACATCATCTCTGACAGAAACTGATGATGCGTAAACTCCCTCATATCCCCTTTCGACAAGAAAAAAGAATCAGGAGCCAAGTGATTTAACATCACATAGAAAAAAGCAAAAGCGAACGCGATCATAAAATAGACACAAATCACACCCCTGAGAGTCTCCAGAGTCACCCGGGCATTAAGAATGACCCTAGTGATAATTGAAGTCGCGCAGATCGCAATAAAAATGAACGTAAAAAAGAGATAAGCAACCAATACCCATTTATTTGGAATGAAGAGGCTCACCCAATTCAATACAAGAGCCGGGACAGCCAGCCACAGAACAACACTTTTCACCCTTTCAGAGTGGTTGCTATTGAAGACCGCAGCAATAAAGACCCCACTAAGCCACAGCTGCCATAAGCCCAAATAGACACCACCACGATCAAAAGGCCTAAAAACGAACAAGAGCACTAAAAACAACATCAGCTGCATGAAGTGCTTAGAAAAGTAGTTAGAAGTCCCATTGAACATCCTTTTAAGCATGATCATACCTCATCATTAGATGTTTCTTTCCCTTAAAAAATCCCTTATCTGGCACATAAGAGCCGACCCTTTCAAAACCAGCCTTTTCATATACATGAACAGCACGCCCATTCCCCTCAGCCGGATCGATTAAATATCTCTTGGGGCCCCTCCATTCCATAAAAGCTCTCAGGGTCTTAGCGCCCCAGCCCTTACCTAAAAAATCCCCCTCGCCGATCATGAAATCAATAGAGGACGTCTCACCCTCAACATATGGCTCATAAAGCTCAACGCCCCTCAGATCAGAAGTGATTACAAGACCAAAAGGTATCCCATCCATCTCAGCAATGAAATATTCAAAAATTTCACCCTGCCCCTTAGTAAAACCCACAAAGTTTTGCCACATCCAGTCACTCATATCCCAAAATTCAGCCACATGCTCCGCATGCCACCATCCTTTAACAAGGTCTACATCACCCTCGACAACGCCCCTGAATCCGATCACTTCACCTCTAAGCTATCGATTAACCGTTCCATGTCCATTATTGCTTCAACCAAGTCTTGCTCCGTTGCGCCATCGGTATTTTCATGAAAACGTTTAAATTCCTTCCATACTTTTTCAGCCGCCTTTACGCCCTCATCCTTACGGTAAGTGCCAGACTTAGGATGTTTCCATTCCATTTGTTTAGAAGCATTGATGAATTTTTCCATTTTCCGATCCAAATCATCCAAGCTCCGCTTTTCTACAACAGCCTTTCTGAATTCAATACACACATTTCTGAAATAGTGGTGTGGTTCTTCGCCCGGGCTCGCACTGTAACTTTCCGGTAATGCCATATATACCTCCGCTTTACTCCCTTATCCCCTGCCACCAAAAAAAAATCAACCCAGTCTTCAAGTTTTACCCAAAACAATTGACTCTAATTCAAATTAGTACTTAAATTTAAAATTTTACAATTCCCATACCCTACTAAAAAAAGGGGGAATCTATGCGCTATCTTAAATTTTTTACCTGCCTATTACTTCTTATTACATTTCCCACAACGCTCATATATCCACAAAATCACATCGTTTCGATGCGGAATATGGAGCATCCAATCTCCCAGACAATAAAAACCAACAAGCTTCTCTCCTATGATGATGTGATCAATCTCTTAGATGAGATTGAATCAGGAGAGCTAGAAGAAAAATACACCCAAGAAGATTTAGAACGGATTGATGATTTCCTTATCCTTCTAGCAAGAGAAGGCGTGCTTCAAACCGACTATGACAACATGCTTGCTCTAGAAAATGACATTGAAGACCTGCTACATGGAGAAAATTGCTTTTATGACTATGCATTCTCTACTGAAGCAACTGAAAATTATATGATTTTTCCAGCTGACCTTGATGATCTAGGTGAGATTGTCCTATGTAAAAGCTGGCTTCAAAAGAAATGGAAACAAACCAAAAAATTCGTCAAGAAGCACAAAAAAGAGATTATTATCGGTGCTGCCATTGTTGTAGCAGTCGCTGTTATTGTAACAATTGCAGTTGTAGCCCCCGTTGCGGCTCCAGCAATAGCAGCAGCTGGAGCAGCAGCCGCATCTGAAACAGATAAAGCTGAAAAAAACATATCTGCCTCAGTGAAAGAACCAATTTCTTCCGCTGCTATATCCCCAGCTATCGAAGCATTACCTGAAGTCAAAGATGCTATCGACGAATATTTTTTAGACCTTAAAGAATCCGTAGCCCAAGAAGAACAATATCCAGAAATAGAAGAGAATAGCTTCATCTTCGTAGAGAGAGTGAGAGAAGTTGGAGCTCATTTTACTCATGAAATTCTTGATGAAATTTCTGACATAGTCGCTCCTGTTGCTGGCTTTTGCAAAGAAATCAGTGAGTTAGGATCAAAAATCCTCCCAGAAAATCTTCTATCTCAAACGAAAGATAATCAAATTTCAGCAAAAGAAAATTTTGACAAATCAATAGCCAAAGGCCACCAAGTTGTCGATCAATTTTTTGGAACAGATCAAGCTTATCATCATATGCCTGAAAGCAGAGTAAAAAATCCTATGAATGACTTTGCTATTGGAATTCTTCCTCCGCCAAGTGGGCTTCCAAAAATCTTTTCACGTACAAATAAATTGATCAAGTCTGCTGAAGCTCTTGATAGATCCGGATTTACAAAAGTGGGCAGGAATTCAATGAAGCATGGGTATAGGCAAAACAGTGTTTTCCCCAAGCCTGTTGGAAATCCAGCCCAAATTAATGCACATGGAAAAAAATTATTAGAGTCGATTTTGACACATCCTGAAAAACAATTTTTTCTCGATGAGTTTAAAAGGTTTGGCAAAGTTGTTGATATTTATGCGCCAGAAATTGGAGGTGTTCGGTATACTATCGATGGTCAATTTATTTGTTTTTTGGAACCATAGGTATTGCAAATGAAAAACTTCCGTATTACTTTAGTACATCTCCCAGATAGAAACCATCTTGTATCGGAAATCATTTATAATGGGGTTCAATGGGCAGAAATTTCTCAAAAAAATGGAAAATTAGTCATTCAATTTTATTCCCATCCGAAACACGAGTATTGGGAGTTTTCGTGTGAAGACGCCTTAAAAATTCTTGAGCAAGCAAAGAATAGGCTGCTTAAAAAAACTAGCGGAGAAAGATCTCTTTTCCCAGAATGCCCAAATGATCCAGAGAAAGCCAATCGATTAGGTGAGAAATTAATAGAAGAAATTCTTTCCCATCCACAGGCTATTGTTTATCCAAATAGATTTGATGGAAAGGACATATTCGAGCCTTCAGGAAAAGGGGCAAGATATGATAGCAATGAAAACTTCATGGGCTTTTTGCAAGCGCGAGGAACGAAATCATGATAAAGAGCAAAGGATTCGATATAATAATTTCTAGTGACAATGAATATGAAGAACTATGTGCAGAGATATATTTTGATGGAGAATTTGTGGCGATTATCTCGCAAGAACAAGGAAATGAAAATCCGATAATTGAAATTAGTCCTCAGAAAAACACATCACCTTGGACATTTGATTTTTTCGAATTTCTCGAAATCTTTAAAAAAGCCCAAACTGAGATATAGGAGACGATTAAGGTCTATTTAAGAGCTTATCGATCAGTCTGGAATTAAAACATTTCCAAAGCCTAAAGGAGTTCCGAAAAATTTCCGTGTCCAATTTGCAAATAAAGGAATTGGGTTGAAATATGTTCATCCAAACCAGAATCAAACTTATGTGAGAGTGATGCCAGGAAAACCTCATAGTCCATTTCCTTATCAACGGAAACCCTATGTAATTCAAACAAGCGATGGAAAAACTCTTGATCAATTTGGTAATGTTGTTTCTTCAAAATCTCCAGAAGTCCACATGCCCCTCCAAGAATTTATTTACAGGAATAATTAAATTATGAAACTCTCTGATGATTCTAAAAAATACATATTGAACCGTTTACTAGAAAACATTGCAGATATTTCCGACAAAGAATACCAAAAAAGAAAATGGATTCGAGGGGAAGGGCCTGAAGGTACTGATTTTGATGAAACAGTATGCCATTTTTTTGATGCAGGAGATCCTCTTTTGGAGGATTACAAAGAATTTGATATTACAGAAAACCAGTATAAATTACTGAAAATATTTCGAGATGAATTCGAAACCTTTAATGATGACTCCAATAGAGGGTATCTCCCAGACGAATTCATTGACACTCCAGAATGGGATAAAGTCACGAAAAGAGCCAAAGAAGTTTTAAGGGCCTTTAACTTCCAGAAAAAATCTATCTAAGTGGCTTCCAATACAAAACATCCTAATCCAATAGCTCGAATATCAAGCTTATGAGTTTAACTCATAAGCCATTTCCTGATGTTCAATACCGCCCTCAATAAACCTTTCTCCGACAGCAATCCAACCCAGCTTTTCATAAAAACCAATCGAATCGACTTGAGCATGCATCTTTGGTAAATATCCTGAATATTTCTCTCTTACAAACTCCTGCATCTTTTTCATAAGTGCCCAGCCAATACCCTTTCCCCGAGCTTCAGCCAAAACTGCGACTCTTTCAAACTTAACAAAGTTCTCGACAATTCTAATCCTTCCCGTGCCAACACCCTTTCCATCAATCCTTACCAAGAAATGAATCGACTCCTTTTCAAACTCATCCTTTTCAAGTTCCACAGGAATCATTTGTTCTTCAACAAAGACCCTATGCCTGACTTCCAGAGCATCCTCATAATCCTGAGGAGATTCAACCTTAGTAATTTCCATATAGCTGTAATCCTTTATGGTTGATTTTCATCTATTTTTATAATCATCCAAGAGCGATGAGATGTAAAATCCATCCTAGCATCACGCGCTACGTTTGATTCACATAATCCAGACAATTCAATATCCACTAGCTTCAGATGCATAAAAATCTAAAGTTATTTGGCTACATACATTCCGTTTCACTATCCGGATTTCCTTTATTGCACAATAGACATATCCAATATTCATTCATTGGAAAAGACGTTAATCTGAGAACTTTTTTGGTGACTCAAAAATTTAGGTTTTCATGAGTGATAAGTTGTTTGTTATACTGCTTCCAACCACGTTTATGCCTTTTAGTTTTTCAAAAATTTTGTACCCAAAAGTATTTGTAAATGTTATTATCACAAGAGGAATCTCTTACTTTTTTTTAATGGCTATAATAATGAAGGAAACATTTTCTATGTTGAAAAGCAGGAAATCACCTCTAATGATTCTTCTTGTCATCATTTTTTTTGTCTATGCTGATATAATATGTGAAAACATTATAATCATTGTAAATGATCAGCTATCGCGTTTAAAAGCTATCACATTCCTTTTTACTTTCCTAGTTCTTCAAGTCGTTTTTGCTGCTTTGCAATCAGGACTTTCAGATTTTTTTGGTAGAAAAAAGAGTCTGATCGCATCACTTTCTGTCTCAATAGTAAGTTTACTATGTGTATTTGTTTATAGTCAGCAGTGGGTTTCATCCGTTGCTCTGCTCTTTGCGGCTTTACTTGTAAAAGGTTTTTGGGGGAATACGACACCTATTGCATTTGCAGCCATTGCTGACACACAAAAAGGGGATTATAGAGGAGCATTTGCGTTAGCCTCGGGCACCTATTCACTTGGGTTTATTACACTAGTTCTTATAAATATGGTTTCAAAAGGAAATTTTTTTCATATTATTATTGCTTGTATAGTGCTAATCCTTGCATTGGTTATCTGCATCCTAATGTTTAAAGACACTTCCGATAAAACAGCCCATTTACCCCCCCATGCAAGCTTAAAAGAAACTCATAGCTTTATTTCAACTTTTTGGAGAGTGGGAGTCAAAGAAATCAATCTACTATTAAACGAAATTAAAAGACCTCTTACAAAAACAGCTCTGTCTGCTTATCTGTTATGGGAAGTTTCAATGTATAGCATAATAATATCTCAGATAGATCTCAATCCTGGTCCATCGCAAAGAATCACGCTTGCGATGATGGCAGGATATCTAACAGGCATTTTCATTTTAAAGCTGAAGCCATGTGCCAAGGTTAAAGATATATCAATGGTGACAATAGGTTATCTTACTGCTTTTTTATCATTAATTCCGTACTTCTTCCTATCTAAGTATGTGGAATCACAAAATCTCTTATTAGGAATCTGCTTTTATTTGCATGCTGTCGGAAATGCATTTTTATCACCATCAATTCTTTCAATTTTAGCTAAAAACAGATCTACTCATGACCAGGGGAAAATACTTGGTCTCGCAGAATCAGCAGACACTATTGCTTTTTTACTGGCAACTATAGCTGTTATGTTTTATGCGGGATATAAATGGCCTGTTGTAATACTAGTTGGTTTTTCATTTATTTCATTCTCAATCTCCTGGTTTTATTTCCCTATTATTAAGAAACTAGATAAATTAATTTACAAATAAAGAGGTTTTTGTTAGTATGTAATCGATAAAGATCGTTTTTTTGTAATGTAAGTTTCTTTAAAATTAAAATTTTACATAGAGGGTATATCTTTGACTGTTGATCTTGATGCAGCACATTATCGAAAAAATTCGAAGTCTCAATATACACAGGCCAACAGTCTTTTGAAGGATGTTGAGATTAGGTGTTCATTTTCTATTCTAGACGTAGGATGTGGTCATGGTGAAATAATAGCCGAATTATCCAGGCTTATTCCGAAAGGACGTGCAGTTGGAGTAGATCCCTCTAGAAATATGATACATTTAGCTTCAGAAGCTTTCTCTGAAAGTTCGTATAGAAATTTAGAATTCTATCGGACAAAAGCAGAAGAAATGGATTTTCCTCCTGAAACTTTTGATCTAATAATATGTACTAACGCATTTATGTGGATAAGAGAACCCCAGAAGACCCTTGATCTAATGAATGGGTTTCTGAAATCTGGTGGGCATTTGATCATATTCACATATGATAAAGATACACCTTATGTCAGACTATTTGAGAGCGTTCTATGCAAATATTATCCAGAGCTTGCAGATAGCTCTGCTGTCAATACGATGCTGTCTATTGAAGAATACAAATCATATTTGTCTAAGAATCAGATGCATTTAGATAGATTTGAATTGGAGGATATTGTTTTTCGCTATAGAAATGAAGAAGAATTTAAAAATTACATTAGAGGATGGTTGTCATGTTACGCTTCTATCCCAAGAGACAGACAAGAAGAATTCATAAATAAAATTATTGAAAATAGCGGAGATGTTAGCATATCTGCAACTAAGCAAGAAATCATAATTCCTCACAGAACTCTTTCCATCAAAGCTTCCAAGTGTTAGTCCTGATTAATATGCCCTTTTAAGGCATTTCGATCTATTTTTCCATTTTTTGTCGTAGGCCAGCTATCAACCTTGAAGAATTTTGAAGGAAACATATAAGGTGGGAGGCGTCTACTAAGATATTCATTTAGTTCCACTTCTGAATAAGTTTGATTCGGCAAAAAAAATGCTATCAGTTCAGTTTTATTTGAAGTTGAAGAACTTGCAATAACAATAGATTTATCTACATATGGCGAATTATCAATTATCAATTCAATTTCTTCGAGTTCAACTCTATGACCTTCAATTTTAACTTGCAAATCAGCACGACCAACAAAAATAATATTTCCATTAGGTCGTCGATAGCCTATATCTCCTGTGCGATATAACTTTACTGGATTCTTTTCCAAAGCGTTTACCCAAATAAATTTTTCTTTTGTTAAGTTGTCAAGATTCATATAACCTTTAGCGATGCCAGGGCCTCCAACAGAGATTTCTCCTTTTTCGTTGTCACGTGTTTCCTTTAATTCGCCATCAAGAATATAAGCTTTGTTGCTGGAATAGCTTTTTCCTATTGTTATTTCAAACATTTGTTTTCCTTTAGGATCATATATTAAGGCTGCGGTTGTTCCCATAGCATACTCAGTTGGTCCATATACATTATATAGAGAAGCATTAGGAGCGATTTCAGCATGTTTTTCAACTAACTTTTGAGAAATATTTTCACCGCATAGATCAACATTTTTCAGAGATGGGAGCTCAATATTTTCTTCCAATAACTTTGAGTAAAATGATGGAGTCGACAATATAAAACTAACCGAATTTTTTTGTAGCAGGCTGATAATCTTGTTTGGGTGCCTGATATCAATACCATCTCTGTTGTCATATAAACAAATACTACCCCCTGTTGCTAAACAATGAACTATTGTTAGCAAGCTAGGATCAAAACTAATACTTCCAGCAACAAGAGAAATAAAACTCTTAGGATGGAGATCTTTGTAGGCAAGTGCTGCATGTACTAAACCATGATGATCTACCATAATTCCTTTTGGTCCACTTGTTGTACCAGAGGTGTAAATAATGTATGCAAGGTCATCTTTTTTAGTTACAGGGAGATTGGGTCTGGTAGGAGAGTTCTTAATGCGATCAATAAGTAGGGAATTTCTTTCAAAAAAATTAAATTTCTCCTTTAGCTCCTTAGTAGTTATTAACAACTTAGGATTAGCATCGTCAAGCATGGTTTTGATTCTTTCATTAGGATAGTTGGGATCTATAGGAAGGTACACAGCATTTACTTTCCAAACGGCTAGAATTATAGCTATCAAATCAAGTTCATTATATTTTACAAGAGCTACAATATCTCCCTTCTTCACACCACATTCGATTAAATGGCATGCATACTGAGAAGACATATCATTTAGTTCTGAGAAAGTTAGACTATTTTGACCGAAAATTACAGCAGTATTTGATGGGAATTCTAGTAAAGATTGCTCAAACAACTCACAAAAATTAGAAAAAGTTTTCTTGTAACACATAAGTATCCTCATTTATATGGGGTGGAATATGAAGAGTGAGAAAGATAAAAAATATTAAATGTTCTGTTATACCCCGCCCTTGCCCCACACTTTAGCTTAGTGGGATAAAGAGAGAGGCAAGGGCAGCGTCGATTTAGAATGAAAGTTCACCAACAATTTCTTCAACTTTTTTAAGTAATTCCCCAGTTTTAATTAAGTTGGCAAGATTTTCAAGATAATCTGTCAAACACTGGTCTGTAGATAAATAAGGAACTATTTGTCTTACTTGATCGAAAACACACCTTGTTGCACTTGAAAGATCCTTGTCTCCTCTGATTTCTGCCGCTTGGGCCCCACAAAGAAGTTCGAATGCAATTACATATGCCGTATTATCATAGAGTTCCTTCGCACGTCTCGCAGCAATCAAACCAAGAGAAACAATATCCTGAAAATCTCCTGTAGACGTAAGAGATTGTATTGATAGGGGGGTGCATAAAGAACGATTTTCTGCTGTTAAAGATGTAGCCATAAATTGGCCACCCATTAGCCCTAGTCTGATGCCTGGTTTTTCTAAACAGAGGAAGGCAGGTAGATTATTACTATTATGTTTATCCATAAAACGATCAATCCTACGATCAGATAGATTTGATAGTGTGGTAAGAGAAATCGCCAGATGGTCCATCGCCATTGATATGTATTGGCCATGAAAGTGGCCATTATGGAATACATCATTAGCTTCACATAGAACTAAAGGATTGTCATTGCTCGAATTTAATTCATTTTTAATTATTGAGCGAATAGATTTAAGGCTGTCTCTAATGGGACCAATAATTTGAGGAGTACATCTAATCGAATATGCATCTTCAATGGGTGATTCTGTAGCTGTAGGTGTTGATTTTTGATATTTCTGTAATTCACGTTCAATGCTTTTTTCATCAACAGCCATTAGGCTATCCTCAAGAAGATTCCAAATGTTTTCTGCTGTTTGTAGCTGGCCCGGATGAGGCTTTTGACGGTGTACGATTGGATTAAATGGTTTCTTTTTTACCTTTAATCCCTCAAAACTTAAGCATGAAATTACATCGTAAGTCTTAATTAAGGTAATAGCTTCCTCGATAAGTATTGAAGCTAATCCCACCATTGCAGATGTCCCATTAATCAAACTCAATCCTTCCTTATAAGAAAGGATCATAGGTTCTATTCCAGCTCTTTCAAGTGCTATTTTTCCTGGAAGTGTTTCACCTTCATACTTTGCTTTCCATTTGCCTGTAGCTACAAGCGCTATACATGCGAGGGGTCCTAAATCACCACTAGCACCAAGAGATCCCTTGGATGGAATACAGGGAAGAATTCCAGCATTATAAATTTCTAATAATTTATTGAAATTTTCAAGAGAAATTGCAGAAGACCCTCTAGAGAGAGAATTTAAACGTGCCAACATGGTTGCTCGAACAACACGATCTTCTAAATGAGGTCCAACATTTGTCGCAACAGCTGAGATCAAATTTTCTTGAAGTTCTTGAGCATACTCTCCGGGGATCAACCAGTTAACAAACCCACCCATACTTGTGTTGACGCCGTAAATAATTCTATTGTCTTTGATAAATTTATTAAGGAGTTGATGAGAAGATTTTATCCGAAATTCAACAGATTCTGAAATAGCTAATTTAGTACTATTTCTAACTGCATCATAAACTTTCAATGTAGATAGATTGTTTCCATCTAGATACAAACAATCCTCTAATGTTCCCATAGAAGTTGAAGTCATTTTATAATACCCTCCTATAAGAGCGACGATGCTTTTATTTTCAGCGACAGCAAAAGACCATTCAATTTAGAAAAATTATATGATATTGTTAATAAAAAATCAAGATATATTTAAGTATTCTAAGTAAATAAGAGATGTTAGAAATATATTCAAGCAAATTAACATTAATTATTTTGCGTTTATGTAAAAAAAAATTTTAAAAAATTTCCCAATAAATATTTGATTTAGAATTAATTCATTTAAAGTTTATTCTACTATCCTGTGATCATTGTTCGCATTGTAGCCAATGCATGATGAATGAAACCTTATCCTTACCCTTAAATTGCCTGGTGATGTCTTTTTTCTCTCTGCTATAGGCTTCGAGTACTTCTTCCCCTATCGAATAGGTAGAAATTGATGGTAGGGGTAAATCCTTAAGTTTTATTTTTTCCTTTAAGAGATTCTTAGTGTTTTTGCAGTTGGGTAATAATCCATTTTTTTCATGCCACGAAAACATATAAGAGTTTCTATATCCGTATCCAAACAATAAGCCTTGAGTCCGATGATCAGCCATCACTTTTGTCCAAAATTCAGAATCATCGTTAGAGATTTCTTCCAAAATGATTGCAGAATCAAAGGTTTTGCCAAAAACCTGGATAAAGGTTTCGTTATAC
The DNA here is from genome assembly GCA_021772315.1 of Chlamydiota bacterium. Classification (GTDB taxonomy): domain Bacteria; phylum Chlamydiota; class Chlamydiia; order Chlamydiales; family Simkaniaceae; genus JAJFMF01. The sequence goes on along the minus strand of JAJFMF010000012.1, from coordinate 48,168 downwards.
TTATCTAAAGTAAACAGTGTGTTTGGAATATTGATAAACAACCCTCCTAGTCTTTTTTCCCCAAAAGGATTTTTCCTAGCTACAAAGAGATACTTAGGTCCAACCTTATTATTCCCCCCTTTTTTCCATTCATTCCATAGTCTTTTGATATGTAAGTAAACTGTTGAAAGATATTCATTTTCAAGCGTGTCGTACCCTTTGCGTGTGTTTCTTAAGTAAGTTTCAAAGTAGCTTAAAAACTCTTCTTTTGTTTCTGGATATCCATTATCAATGGGGAATGTACTCATTGGTTTAGATCCCATCAGAACATATAAACCACATTCTCGAATCATTACATTCTCTAAAAACATTGTTGCATAATCACTACTAGGTTTTGAACAACTAGAAAAAATAAGTATCATTAAAAAAAATAATTTTTTAAGATGTAAAAAAATTTTAATTTTAGGTGGAGATATGACAAAATTCCATACTAGTTTAGGGATATTCATTCTCTTTCTCAGCTGTATTTCTTCTACTTGTGCAAATGTATGAGAATTCGAAAATTATTTCTTTTCTATCTATTGGGTCCTAACGCTCTTCTTTTTACTAATAGAAAAAGGTCTTCGACTATTCATAGACTTGATAGATTATATATGAATAGAGATTCTAGTATCATAAAAAAAGATCGCAGGAAATTTTGTCTTAATTTTCAACGACTTGTATTTGATTCAAAGGGGATTTTTTTAGAGAGTGATTCGGGTGAATTTATACCTATTAACAATTTATCCTATAGTAACGGTCTTTATGAAATGCTAAGACCAGAATATTGGAAATGCTCTAATTGTAGGAAAGTTAACAAAAACAACCATTTTATTTGCCGAAGATGTGAATTTCCTAAAAAGTTCGAATAAGTAAAAGTCTTGAATATTCCCTGTAGAATTCAATACCTATTGAGATCGGATTATCTATGAATTTCAATAGGACAATATTTTTTTTTTTGCTATGACTTCAAAACATGCAAGGATCAAATCCACCCATACATATTAGAAATCGGGAGTATATTGCTCTTTTCTTCGGATACTTCGTATGCGCGCTTTTGCCTACGACTCTTGGAATGGTCTTTTTAAAGACACAGCAAGAGTATGTGGTCTCCTTATTACATATCAGTATGTTGGAAGTGATTAAGGATGTTTTTGTTATTCTGACGACTTTTGTGCTGTCGCTATGTATTCATAGATACCCTTTAAAAACTGTTGTCCTTTTCAGTTTGGCGGCTACTGCTCTGGGTACAGTTGTGGGTTTTTTGAATCTTGGGTTTTTCTCTTACTTAGTGACTTATGCCTGTGTTGGTATGGGAATTGGTTCGATAATGATGGCACTTTATCTTTTTGGAGGCATCATTGCTAAACAAAATGCCGGATATGTCAGTTATTTCAATTTATTGGAATGTTGTTATATGATCGCAGCGATCATTGGCCCATTAGTGTTCGCAGCAATGATGACTAAATATGTATGGAATGATTACTATTTGGTTGTTTTTCTTCTTTCTGCGATAGCCTTCGTGTGGATATTTTTCACAAAGACTCCTGTTGTTAAGTCTGTTAAGAATGACAAATCGCTGAAGAATGATTTATCCAATTATAGAATGTTCTCTCAGAAAACTGTTATTATATTCTTATTGATAATCATTTTCTATATTGGGCTCGAGGTGATTCTGTTCAATTGGTTACCGTTATACAACAAAATTATGTTCAATGTCTCAGGTAAAACTTCTGGGTATCTATTGGCATATATGAGCACGCTGTTCATTGGAAGTAGGATTGTTGTTGCTGCAATCTCAAAAAAGATCAAGAAGTGGGGTATGCCACTTGGTGTATTGATGTTGTTGACTTTTGTCTTTTTGGGTGGAGGCTTGATCATCAATAGCGTTGCTAATGGCGATATTAAGGGACACATGATTTTGATCTTTTTACTGCCTACGACTGGATTGTTTTTAGGTCCATTTTTCCCGTCATTGGCTTCTTCAATGATCAACAGTTTTGAGATATTTTCTCATCGAATTATTATTTTTTATTTAGTAGCGATTATGACGATTGCATCTAGCGCAGGGACATTATTAATCGCTACGATATCTCATTTTATTACGATCAAATTTGCATTCTTCTTATTGCTATTCTTTGTGTTTTTAATATACGTATTGACGCTTATTTTAAGAAAAAAACAGTTGTCTTATTTATGATCACGAAATGAAGTGAGTCCCCATCTCAGGACGAGTTTTCTGAAAGAAATTTTTATACAAAAAATCAGAGCTAAAATGATTCCAATCGTAATATACATATAGACTTGATGGCTTGGATAGAAATACTTTGCTAGAGATATTCCTATGATGGATAGAAGCACAATTAAAAAGAGAGAATAAAAGTTCTCGTGATGGACACAGGGCTCATCAACATGATCGAAGAGTTCTGTGATAAAACGCGTCGAATTGCCCAGGAAATTATATTTGTTTTCTAGCTTTAGATTTTCACCGAAGAGAACATCTATGATTCTTTGGTAGATTCCTACATCTAAAAACCAGAGCAGAACCAAACCTATTGATGAGAAAATACTCACAAAAGAGATGCATAGAAGTGGGTGTAATGGAATATCTGCTTCATAACCTGATAAGATATAGCCGATACCTAAGAAAGTGGCAAACAACCAAGTAGATGCCAATTTTTTGTATTTGAACTGCACATCATTTAGATAGAACCGATAGGCTTCAATTTTAGAGTAAATGCCATAGAGGATAGACTCATCCTCGTTTGTTATTGGATCAACAATATAATCGCTATCGGGATCTGTAATCCCCGACAACTCTTCGTGTTCATCCATGGGTTCCCCCATTATGAAATCTGCTGATTTTAATCCGACTTATTTCGAAATTCTCAGTCTTTTTTAAAACAATGTAAGAGTAAAGAACTAACAGGATTAAATCAGCCCCGAAGATAATAAATGGATTAATATACATGCAGGTTTTTAGATAAAAAAATGTCGCAATACCAAATACGATAAATAAACTGACTGCACTTCCTATATAAAACCAAACTTTTCTTGCTGGAGCACCATGATGTGATGTTCCCTTTATCATATTTAAATGAACTTTGGGTAACCAGGGATTTTCCTTTTCCAAAAGAACTGCGTTGAAAAAATTTCCTAAAAACAATCTTTCAGTGAAGATAAGATCGAGTCTCCATAAAATGGTTATAGCTGTTATTGAGATAAGGCATAAATACATGACGACAAGTAATCTTCCAAAAAAAACAGCGGGATCTTTTGTTGATAAACAAAAACCAATTGCAGCGAAGGTTGCTAACATAACGGTTGATGTCATGATACGATAGAACGTTTGTACGCTATCATAGTGGATCATCGCAGCTATCCGCTTGGTATAAACCCCATATACGGTTATTTTCTTAGCTTTTTTCACGCATCAAACATTATAAATTTACCTTCTAATTTATTAATAAAAGATCTTCTTATTTCTGTGAACCACTTTAAAATAATTATTATACGATTTTTTAACTAATTCCATAAACCACTTATTGTGAGCTTGTTATGTGTTTATTAGCTGCGCAGCAAGCTTTGTCTTAATATCTACATGTTAATAGTTAATTATTGACTTTAATTATAATTTTTGTTATATTACTTGAGCGCAATTAATAATAATCATTCAACTTAGGTCGCTCTATGTACAATTTAAACTGTCCCCCACTATTAGAATCAATATACGATCAAATTCCATGGGGAAACATGGAAAATACATATATCATAGCAAGTCAGCATCTTCTTGCAGATACTCACATGATTTTTAGAAAATTATTTGAACAAGGTTTTCCACTTGAAAATCTATCAATTAACGGAAAATGTTATTCAGCATCACGCGATGTTGTCGCAGAAATGATGGCTGAAGGGATCGATGTTGATCTGTCATGCCTTTCATTTATCAGTGATGAAGAATTTGATAATTACTATGATCAAAACATTGCAGATTTTCTTCATAAGACACTAAAAAAAATTAAAGGGCGAAATATTGATAAACTGATTATTCTTGATGATGGTGGGCATCTTCTTGCTGAGGTCAATAAACATGTTAATGAACTTCCGCCAGTTGTTGGTATTGAACAAACTTCTGCAGGATATCATCTCCTAAAAAAAGAACCTTTGAATTTTCCAGTTGTTAATATAGCACGCTCGTTCCCTAAACTCAACGTCGAAGCGACAATGATTGCAAAAGGAATCTGGTCACGTGTAAATGCCTATTGTGAAGAAACTGGAAAAAATCCTCATAAAATCCTTATTATTGGTAATGGGGCTATTGGAAAGCATCTAAAGTATGAACTTCAAAATGATTATGAAGTATCTATCTATGATGTAAACCAAGAGATCAGTGATGTAGTCAACCTAGAAGAGAGTCTTGGTGATTTCGATGTGATCATTGGGTGTACTGGTGGAACCTCTATACCTCATTCAATTCACCATAAAATCAAACCAGGAACGATTTTAGCAAGTGGTTCTAGCTCCGATAGAGAGTTTGATGCGGTGCACTTTAGAAAAAGAGCTCAAAACGTCATTAACCAACACGAAAACCTTGTAATTGAGGGAGTACACTTATTGAACTGTGGATTCCCAGTAAATTTCTATGGTGAGCGTTTTTCTAGTATTCCCCTATCTGAAATCCAACTGACGCTTTCTCTACTCTCATCAGCGCTATTCCAAGCCTCACAAACGCCTTCATTCATTAAAGACTTTATCGAATTGGATCCTACTCTAGAAAAAAACATCATGGAAGGCTTTTATTTTCTTCAAAACGAAGACAATACAGTTGCTAACAGCTTATAATTGATACATTAGTAAAACATCAGTCAAATTCTCATTTTCTAAAATTCGCGATTTAAGGGCCTTTCTCAAGTTTTTGTGAATTTTCCAGCCCAGCATCCAATAACTCATTCATAGGGATAATAACAGGTGGTTCTGTCAATGCCTGGGTCTTTTCATTTGCAAAACGAATCAAATATTCTTTGACAATTTTTCCTGATCCGCATAAAAGTAGCACGTCTTAATTTATAGGTACATTATGAAAAGGTTATTCATTCTACTTTTATTTAGCTCATTATTTGCAAATTCTGATAAAAATCCAGACCATGTCATTTTTGAACCGTATAAGGTTGGTGTATCCCAACATAATGGAAAAGCTTGCTTCGAGTATAGGATTCGTTTTAAAAATTTTCCAAAAGGACAAAAATACAGGGTTTCTACGGAAAACCTGCGAGGGAGAGAAGGCTCAATTGCATTTCAAGTAAATGAGAAGGGTAAACCTATCGAAATATCGAAAGATAAAATCGACATAAATATGAGAATATTTGGCCTACAAAATCTTCATTTCAGTGAGCCCATTTTTTTCTGTTTAGAATCATTTGATGGAAAAACTCAAATTGAAAAAATAGTAATACCAAAACCTATTGAAGCTATTGGGAAAGATAATGCGAAGATATCAATCATGCTATTATCTAGTACTCTAGATCTATTTGTTATGAAGTGTGAAGGATTTAAAAAAAATGAAAAAGTTAAGTTGATTGGCACCTCATGCCATGAGAAAATGGAACATTGTTTTGAGATTGCTTCTGATCCCCTTATTGTGTCGAGTTCACCTGCAGTGATTGGTAAAACAGGTGGTATTGCTTCTTATACAATCAAGAGAAAAAATGAAGAACTTAAAATTATTTATCCATGGGGTGACAAGATGCGAGGCTATTCACCTCATAAATGATGGATGGAATTCTCCAAAATAGACATTTTTATTAAGAACTGGAATTTTTGTGAACTCATCAGTCTCTTTAATCAGAACAGCTATGCCTGTGTCTTGATTGACATTGACTCCTCCTCTGACTTTAACAACTCCATATAGCTTTAGCATCGGTTCGCCCTTATGCCATTTTGCGCCCATTATTACTTCTGTAGCTTCTTCGCAATTAAAGGTTATTCCTTTATCAAGTGGAATGAAGGCAAATTGAGTTTTTTTATCTGATTTCCTTTTTTCAGCAATGACTTTGGCTTTTTGTCCACCAACATTGAGGATTGTATAGCCTGGATGCATTTCCTGCCCCTTTACTTTAAAATAAAGGGGTTCAGGCAGTGCTTTTGTATCTGAAATTAGTTTTTTCCAGAATGCATTAGCCTCTTTTCCAGGTTTTTTATTGTCATGAGAAAATACCATTTGTATTTGTAATACATATCCTTGAGGGGAGTCTAATCCTATCCAGGTAACACACGCTTTTTCTCCATTTGATGTACCTTCGACTGCCTGATAGGGATATACACCCCAATATCCGGATTTTACATCAGCATTTGGACATAATTCCCTTAGTTCATTCTCAGAAGCCTCTCGATTAGGTCCTTCAAGTGTTTTTTGGATAACATTTGTAGAAATGCGTGCCCGAAGAATAGGAGTTGATAATGATTTTGTATCCTTAAAGTATGCTTTTAACACTTCTTCTGGACCCCAATAAGTCCATCCCCCATAGAGAAAATTATCCGGTTCCAATGCTATGAAATCATCAGGAATTGCAAATTCAACTGCAGGAATATACGTGTATTTTGATGGCGGCATTAATTCAAGGATTTTGAGATCTTGTGTGACATCAATCTCAATGAATTGTTTTTCATTCTTTAATATCTGAATGGAATCTAGTATTGAGAGATATTCTTTAACATCACATGTGTGACAAGTAATTACTAATGAGACATTATCAGAGGTCGTAATTTCCGAAATTGCCTTCATTTTTCCAATGCTCCAAATACATTGCAGAAGATCTATCCCATTTTTTTTAAGGAATTTATTCTCTTTGTGAATATCCTTACCAAATTCCTTAAGCATTGGCTCAAGATTTACCCTAAGGAATTTATTTGCATATGCTTCAGTTGAAAAAGGTATTGTTTGTGGGTGATTTGTGTATGTTAAAGTCAAAAGTAAACGGTCATTTTTTGTATTCTTTAATGCAATCGTTTGTTCAATAGCTCCTGTTGTTAATTTATTGGAACTGCGACCGTCTTCAACCCACTCCTCAGATAGGTTTACCGAGTAAACCTCTCCCACATCAAATTTGTATTCCTTAGAAAGAAGAAAGAATGGCGTCACCGTAAATATGAATAATAAAAATCTCCAAATCATAATCCACCTCAAAAATTTGCATACAGATTATCAATTTAATATTGTAATTTCAAGAATATTATTTAGGAATGGCGTGAAGTTTCTTATCTAGCAGGTCATACATAGAGATTGCAACCGGTGGTTCTTTCAATGCCTGTGTCTTTTCATCTGCATAATAGAAGTAGACTTTTTCATCTGCCAAACGAATCTGGGCTAAGTATGGATGTGATGGACGGTCTACATTTTCATCCCAAAAAGCTAATTTAAAACCTATTTTTCTATTATCAAATAATTCTTTTTGAGTGCGATATCCTCCATTAAAAACTTTTATATAATTCTTAAAGACTTCATTTTCATTATATTCTTTAAGAAGATCTATCATCATCAATTTGGCTAATTTTTTACCTTCATCAAGTTCTATTTTTTGCAATGACGTTAAACTCAGAGCCCATAATGTTGTTTTACAATCAACAAGATCTCCAAGCCCTGAATTCAAAAAATTTAATTGGTATTTTTTTTCATAATTCTCGCCTACTGAATCCATCGCTTCCCATGTAACAACATCATATTTAGGACCCATGTGTTTTTTTTCACACGATGAAATAAATCCACATAAAATAAATAAAAAAATGCACTTGTAATTTTGAGTTCTCTTTAAAATTGACATGTTATTTTTTCTCATGATTAACTATTTCTAATCCATCAGAATATAATTCTTGATGTAGTTTTTCAAAACGTTGATTTTTATGATTATATGTCGAATAACTAATCTTGCCACGAGCAACAGTAACATGATCTAGATAAGATGTATTTTCGATATCTTTGTCTCTATAATCAAAAGAAATACCCACATAAACATGCAATTCATTGAATGGATAACATTTTAAGTATGGTCTTACCATCTTGTCATTATTAATTTTCTCTAATAGTTCTGATGTGCATTCTACTATGAGCTGTCTTGCAAATGATAAATCTGGATTTGTTTCGTCTAAAGTATAAGATAAACTTATTGCTTCTACTTGATTCATCATCGCTCCACCAGTTCCCAAAATCTTTAATGAATGCTTTTCATTCATATCATGAGAATGTTGGCCTATTATTTTGTAGATCAATACGGCATATTTCGATCTGCGAATTTGACAAGAAGACAAATGCATAAAAATTAAGAAAAAAATAATTGATTTATTTAATAGGAACATATTTCTCATTCATTTTATCAACTATGATCTCTGGTACCTGACTGTACGTTTTTCCATTCATTAAATGCTCAGCAAACCCACATTTTGTTTGAGGTTCGAGAAAAGTCACATGTTTTGGTCGAGTGAATCTATAGACCCACATTCTCAGGTTGCTGAGAGTTACAATATCTCCTAATGAAGCATAATTATCAACTATTCCTCCATGTTTTGCTAGAGCTGGCTCAGCTGGTCCTACAGTATTTATCCAAATTCTATTTGTCATTGATTGAGATAATTTTTCCACAGCTCTACAGTATATGATAGCTCCTTCACTACTCGTAACAAAAACCAAATTTTTATTTGAATATTCTAATTGTTTTGTTAAACAACGGCGAGTTTTTCTAACGATTCTTGTTTCTATATGTAATTTTTCGCACAATGCATCGATGCAATCAATGAATATACCATGAGTATTGTTGTAAATAATATTTACTTTAATGCCACCCAATTTTTTTGAATAATCTAATCCTCTTAGCGTTATTTCCTCTATGTTAGTATCCACCCCATTGGAGAGAAATACAGAATAATTAGGATGTTCGAAATCACCTCCTACCTGGAAAAAACACGAACGACCTTGACTTGTTTTATAATCTCCAGAAACTAATTTATATGATCCTTTTGCAACATCATTAATATAAGATGCTGGATCTAGAAAATCATAGATCGATGTTAATAATTCATACCCTCTTGAAAAGGCAGACTGAGATCTCTCTACCGCCTCCCCATACAAATCAAGATTGAGCAGTGGATTATTTAGGCAGAACTGGTAGAGGTTGGGGCCTTCATCATAGCTTTTGGGGTCGGTGGTGAGGTAGCGGCCTGTTTGGGGATTGTAGTAGCGGCGGCCGAAGAAAATGAGGTTGGTTTCGGGATCATAGCGCTTGGAAAGATAGGTCCAGGATTGGCTGGTTTGGTCGTGGATGCCAAAGGCACTGTATTGGAGCGGAATAGTGCGATATTTTGTTATGGGATCGATATGGAAAAGGATGTTACCAAAGAGATCATGGATGGGAAGGGTGATTTCGTCATTGGTCTCAATGGCGATGGTCGCGCCGATTTCAGCACCGCGTCCAAGGCCAAGAATGCGGGTTTCTTTGTAATCGGGTGTAATGGAGCCAATTTCATTGGACTCATCATAGAGATAATGAGTGTCATTTTTCGTGAGGCGACGATGAAATCCATCGTAGGTATAGGTTATTGTTTGGGTAGGTGTTTGAACTTGGATAAGGCGATCGAGAGCATCATAGGTGTAGGTATTTGTGTTGTCTTTGAGGAGGTTGCCATTGGAATCGTAGGTGTGGTTAGGCGCTTGGAGTTGATGGTGGAGATCATAATCGATTGGGGTGTCATTTTGGGTGATGCGGTTATGGTGCCCGTCGTAGGTGTATGTGGTGTGATTTTCAGATGTGAGTTGTGAAAGGGCATCGTAGGTATAGATATTGTGATTATGAGTGGTGACGTTCCCTAGTGGATCAAAGGAATGAATTTCATCATAATGGAAAGATGAGGAGGCGGTAATACGGCGGTCAAGCAGGTCTGTTTGATACTGGATGGTGTTGGTGGGAATGATAGATTGCTCGGATAGGAGTTGATGGTTGAGGCCATAGGTTGTGTAGGAATGGGTATAGAGATGTTGTTCCTGTGAGTTGAATCGATGGATATGGCGCAGATGGTAGGTGTCGTATTCATAGGTTATTTGGGAGAAGTCTGGAAGGACGGCAGCAATGCGTCTACCAAGCGAATCGTAGTGGTAGGTTGTGGTGTAGTTTGTAGCAAGGGTTTCTTCTAAGAGATTGCTAGCTTGGTCATAGGTACGGATTGTAGTTGTATCTGTGAGATGATCGTGTATTTGGGTGATGTTGTGGGATTGATCGTAGGTGTAGGTATAGTGGACGGAATGATCAGATGAGCTAAGGGAGGTTTGTCTGCCAAGAAGGTCATAGGTATAATTGAGGGTTGTTTGGTCGGGTTTGGTGTGGGTTTTTTTTAGGCCTTCGGGGGTATAGGTAAAGCGGGTAATGCGCTGGTTTGGTGAGTTATAGGCTTCGATAAGGGTGATGGGATTATTTTGTTTGTCGTACTCCCAGCGTTTCTGGATGGTTTTATTGGTTTGTGGAAGGGTGCTAGTTTGCTGAATGAGTTTTCCGTTTTGATTGTAGATAAAGACTTCTTTTATGAGGGATTGATTGAAGTTATCGCGTTTTTCAATGGAATGGATTTGTCCAATGGCATCATAGGTAGTAATGGTAGTTGTACCAATAGGATCGAGAATTGTTGTTTGAAGGACTTTTTGATGAAGATCATTGATGTGAGCATCATTGTAAGTGGTGTGGGTTTGATGATTGAGCGGATTGATATGACCGGTAATGCGTTTAAAGGAATCATAGGTGTAGAGGTTGGATGACTCCCCTGCTTCTGTGAGGGTTGTAATACGGATTTTGTTGCCAAAGGGATCGTAGTGGGTGGCGATTTGTGAGTGAAGGTTTCCTTCATCGTCGTGTTCTTGTTCTTGGACTATGCGCCCAAGTAGATCATATTGATAGCTTGTGATCTGTTGTCCTTCTGGAAGGTGTGTGATGACTTGTGAGAGGTTGCCAAGGGAATCGTATTTGTATTGGGTAGTTTTTTGGATATTATTGCCTAGGATAGTTTCTTCAATTTTTCGCCCAGCACCGTCGTAATAATAGGTTGTGAGGAGTCCGTTTGGAGCTTTGTGTGTGAGGAGATGAAAGGCATTATAGGTGAAGCTTTCTTGTTCAAGGACTTCGCCTGACGGGCTGGTGATCGTGGAGGAGGTTTTTCTTCCGAGAACATCATAGGTATATGTTGTAGCGCGCTTATTGGGTGCGATGGCTGTATTTAAGGTGCCATCTGAGTTGTAGTTATAGCGTTCTACAGTGCCGTTTGGGTGTTTGATAGTTTTGGGATGACCGTGAAAAGAAACTTCTTTGGTCGTAGTATGTTTTTCGGGATCGATTTCTTCAATGATATGGCCTGCGATATCGTATGAACGTCTAGCAATTGGATGTTTGGGTTGATTGAGTGTATGAATTTTTGGTTTGCGAATACTGGTTTGATTATCAAGGCCATCGTAGTCAAAATTGGTTTCATTACTAAATGCGTCAATTGTTTTGACAAGGCGGTTTTTTAAGTCATAGCGATAGTGTTCTGATACGGTTATGTCATCTGATCCTTTTTTAACTTTTGCAATGAGGCGATTACATAGGTCATAGGTATTTTCAATGATAAAATCATCATCGGAGTGATCTTCATAGATAAGGTTGTTGTTTTCATCATATTTGAAGTGGGATACGCGCCCTAGCGGATCGGTTTTTTGTATGATGCGACGTTTTTCGTCATAAGCAATATGTAGGCTGTAACGAAGTGAATTGGTACTATCGTAGATATCGGTTTGAATGAGTTGATTTTGATCAGAATAGTGGCAGACGGTTTTACGAAGTAATTTTTCTCGATTATTCTCAATATAGAGTTCTTCGATGATTTCTGGAAAATTAAGTGCGGGCGCTGTGGCTTTTGGAGTAATGCGTTTGATGTGCCGTTCTGTAAAATTATCCCCATCGTCTATGATTTCTTCGATGAGAAGATTATCTTTGTTATAGATGTATGTCTCTCGAAGGATAGTACTGCCATGATCTAGAGTGAGTTTTTTTGTCGGGAGGTTAGTGCCTGGAAGGTATTCATATTGGTATGAAAGGCCATTTGTATGGGCTTTCGATTTGATAAGATTGAAATGGGAATTGTAATAGGTATAGCGAGTTGTATCGGTAAAATCAGCTATTAGAGTTTCTGTAAGAACGTTGCCTTTTTGATCGTAGTGGAGGGTTCTTTCTGAATAGAGTGACTCATCAGCATTTTTGAATTGCTTTGATTGAAGATTGCCTTTGATCTGACCGTGCTTTTCCCAATTAAAATGTTCAGAATAAAGGGGTGTTTGTGATTGTTGTTTACTTTCATAAAAAATGATGCTCTTGGGACGACCTTGTTTAGAGAAGAGATAGAGAGTTTTATTCTGATATGCATCCCATACTTCCGTGGCTTTGTCAGGATTAGGTCTAAGATCATATAAAAATCTATGTGTAATCTCTTCTTTACCATCAGGAGATATGGGAGCTTTTAAATATTTAAGACGATTAATACGGCCATCTGATGCATTATTTATCTTGATGTTTTCATTATCGCCTTGGGTATAATAACACGCTCCACGCGATCTTCCGTTTGGACCCTTATGATAATGCAGACGATTATTTAAGACGGTTTGATTGTGCTCATGAGGTTTTCTAGTTGAATCGATTTGATGGTAACGACCATGATGGGGATGATGTCTGTATGTGATAACTTGTCCATCACTTGCCGTGATCGTTTCAACATCACCTTGATATTCAAAATTTACCCAAGCATAGAGTTTTGTTCGTGAGGGGTTTTTACTTTCGATTCGCTTAATGATGTTCTGCTCATCGTAGATGTAGTCAAGCCAGTTTCCATTGGGTAATTTCTCAAAACGAAGGTAAAACCTTTTAGACTGTCCCTCGGATTTACGAGCGCAGATACGGTAGTGTCTTTCGGTGCCATTTCCTGTTGTGAGTTTATAACCTTCGTCTCCTTCAACTTTAAAGGAGACAATACGGGTGTTTTTTAGATTCGTTTGTCCACTGATTATCCCTTTGGAGGTGTTAGTGATATTTTTGCCATGTTCATGCAAACTTAATCGATAATAATCTTGATAGTGGGAGTATTTGAGTTTTGCCCCATTTGGTTCTGCAATAATAAGATATTTTTTTTTGTTTTCTTTGATTTTTTCTAGATAAAGATGGGGCATAATTTCCCATCCAGATATTTTACTATTGGCTTTTCCACTGACATAGGTTCTGATAACGCGAATAGGCTCTACAGCCTCAACAACGATGTCTTCTTCTGCAACAAAAAAGCTTCCGGAAATAGCGTCAGCGCATTCTGCCACAAGTGACATAGGTTCCCCTTCAAAAATCGCTGAGGGGTAATCACTCGCAAAACAAAATGATAGAAAGAATAGAGCTAAAAAACAAAAGGTCTTCATAAGCGCTAAATAAAAATTTTATATAGCACTTATGAAAAAGAATTAATTTAACGTCAAGTTAAAACTCCTCAGCTAGCATCCCACGTTCGCAGAGGTAGTCGGCGGCATTGTAGTTGAGGCTGTTGAGCCTATTCGCGTCTTATCTTTAAAGATCTTTTGTTAAGATTATTGGTTGTTTCTGTTAGTGTAATCTAAAGATTTACAAAAAACTGATGCATTATGCAACCACATAAATCACCACCTTTATTAGAATCAATTTTTGATCAACTTCCTTGGAAGGATCTGGATGACATCTATATCATTGCATGTCAGCACTTGCTTACTGACACTCATATGATTTTCACAAAACTATTTGAAAAGGGATTTCCTTTAGAAAACCTATCAATAATTGGAAAATGCTATTCTGCTTCTGATAAGGTTGTATCTGAAATGTTAAATGATGGAATCGATGTAGATGAATCATGTTTAAATTTTTCCAGTCATAAAAAATTTGATTGTAATTTTAAAATTATGATTGCTAATTTTTTAAAAAACTCATTAATACGTGTCCGAAAAAAAAATATAAAAAAACTAATTATTCTTGATGATGGTGGTCATCTCCTTGCTGAAGTCAATAAGCATATTCATGAATTACCACCTACTGTTGGCATAGAACAAACAACATCTGGATATGAAGTTATGAAAGAGGAGACACTTAACTATCCCATCATCAATATTGCAAGATCACGTCCAAAACTAACCATTGAGCCAAATATGATTGTAAAGGGCATCTGGATGCGTATCTGTAATTATTATAGCCAAATCAAAAAAACCCCTCAAAATATTTTAATATTAGGCAATGGCGCAATAGGTAAATACTTGAATGTTTTATTACAAGACGATTATTCAACAAAAGTATTTGATGTTGATAATAAAAAAACGGAAATGGAAAATTTAGAACAAAACTTAGAGAAATTCGACTTAATTATTGGATGTTCGGGTAAAACTTCAATTCCAGCGAGTTTACATCATAAAATAAGCCCTGGAACAGTTCTTGCGAGTGGGTCTAGTTCCGATCGTGAATTTGATGCCGTTCATCTCAGAAACAAAATTGAAATGACCGCCAATCCACATGAAAATTTAATAATCGAGGGAATTCATCTATTAAATTGTGGTTTTCCTGTAAATTTTTACGGTCATAGATTTTCTAGTATTCCTCTTTCTGAAATTCAATTTACTATTTCTTTACTCAGCGCAGCTCTTTTTCAAGCTTTTCAAACTCCGTCGTTTGTAAGAGATTTTATCGATTTGAATCACGATCTAGAAAAAATAGTTTCTGAAGGTTACTTAGCTCTACAACAAAGCCATCAACTCGCAACTAATGCACTTTAAGAATAAATCTTCTTTTAAATGGAGAGAATTGATCATAGGCATTTTCGCTCGATTTTCATAATTTATTAATTAACCGTTACAACTTCTTCCAAGTTGGTTCCTAGCATGACAGGATGCTTAACGGGAGAGGATCCTGAGGAAGCGCTAATAGGTAATTGATCTAAATTCCTATCGATATATTCATCTAATTCTCGAGAAGTTAGCTTAGCTTTAGCAAGAAACGCTTCTATTTTATCATTTGGCAACGCTCTCAAAAATCTCGAAAATTCCAAATATGTGCAATCTTCAATAGCACGAATTAGTTTTTTTATATCATCGCTAAGCTCCAGAATATTTTGAATGGTAACGTCATCTCTTGAGATTTTTAAAATATTGCGGCGTATCACTTGTTCTGCAACAAAAAGAGCTCCAGTAGATATTAATAATACGTCAGCCATGGATGAGACGACTTGAGCGGCAATTCGCAATGGTCCAGTAAGAAAAGTATAACCTGCTTCTACGCTCACACCCCAACCAAAAAATGCTATGGCTATGGCTAAACTTTTAGAAGCATAAGCTAACTTTGGGCTAAATTCTTCTTCTATCATTACTCGACGTTCGCCGGTACATAGATCTTTTAGTGCATGATATGTTTGTTTTGCTCTATTGATAATCCCTAGTCGATCGAGAAACGAATTCCCAATGATTACCATGCCTCCAAGAGAGTAACCCACTGCTGATGACTTGAAAAGAGCTTCACCTCCTCTTTTTGCAATATATGCCTGAAAACCTAAATGCCCTGCTGTTATAAGGCCTCCTAGCACTGTTACACACAAATCTCCCATAGTCATGGTCCGAGCTTGCCGGTGTTCTAATTTTAAGGTATTAAATAAATAATTTGTCACTCTTGTCATTGAATCAGGGTTTTCTTTAAGCTTCTCATGCAAATTAATCAATTCAACTCTTTTCTCTTCAGATAACGAACTAATTATTAGTCCACTAGATCTAATATGATTTACTAGATCTTCTTTAATATTAAGTAGTTTTTTATTAATCCCACTCATTTTTGCTTTTTCAATTGTTGCATTTTGCAAAAGGTAATTACCATAAACAGGTAACCCAGCTTCACAAGTAAGTATAATAATTGGCATTACTATGTTTCTATTACTAGAAATATATACAATAAATGCAATGGGAATCAACGTAGTTACTCCAAAGATAGTTGATGTAGCAAGCAAACCTAATTTCCCTAACATTGAACGTTCTTTTTTTAGAACAGCTTGCAATTCTGGGGGGTGTTTATATGTGGTATCATCAATTAGTGATGAAAGAGTCCATGTCACTATTGCCCCAAACCCTGCCCCATGAGTCACTCCTAAAGGGATGCCAATTCCATATCTTGACCCCCATCGTTCACCCAAAGCGAGATTTACAACAAAAGTTGGGATTCTACCAGCACCTGCTACAGCAATTGATACTGTTTTGCATATCTTTCTAGTAGTTGCTAATTGAGAATCTATTTCGACAGGTTCTCCCTGTACTAATCTCCTATCGATAAACTCATGCAGTTTGGATGGATAAAATCCAGGATTATCAGTTATTTGTAATGCCATAATTATTTTTTAATGATCCTATGTTAAATTTTTTCTATACATAATCAGCGCGAGAATATACGAGCAAAAAATTTATCACAACCTTGAAGAAAGATCAGTACGTATCTGTTGGCCTGATTGGAAGAGGAAAAAAATCATGACTTCAAATCACAAAAAGAAACCTAATAAGATCACGCTTAGAGCAATTAAAACTCCTCAGCTAGCATCCCACGTTCGCGGAGGTAGTCGGCGGCATTGTAGTTGAGGAGATCGAGGACGTCTGGATCACCTGGGTGTTGGTGGTAACAGATGAGTGTGAGCTCAATGTCACTGTCTGAATATTGGATGAGCTTCCCCTTCTCAAACTCCACGATTGTACTGGCTTCGAAATTGATCGTTGTACTGGAATGGGTCTGACAAGACACTATCTTAAAATAACGGTAATCATGATCAAGAGTCAAATCTGTCGCAACATCAAAAACATATCCTACGTAATCAATGATCTGCTCGAATTGATCGAGTTGGTATGTATAGATTTGAATGGGAAGGAATAGTAAGAGCAGCTTTTTCACGGGGCCTCATAGGATGGAAAAGGGTAATCGGTATTTGACTGTAGCAGTATGGGCTCTTTCTGGAAAGGCTTTTGCATAGACGCGGTATGCATATTGAAAACTGAGTGTTCCCCAGATTTGAAAATGGTAACGATAGGCTGCTCCAAGATCTACGGAGTGGTGTTTGGTGTCGCGGTATCCGTCAAATCGGGAAATATCTATTTGGGTCTTTGACCCAAACCCAAAGTACCCTTCTGAAAAGATCTCCCAGCGGTGCCTGTCAGCGATGTTTCCTGAGACGGAAAGTAAGGGCTTGAGGTAGGGCGAGCCGCGGTTGGCTTGTCCAAGTCCAAGGTAGAGAAAAAAACGGTAAATCCATTCGGCGTATTGATCAATCTCTTTACCGACGGCTGCATGGAGTTCGAAGTTGAGCTGGGAATGATAGGGTGTACTCACATCGCGTAGGCTGCGTGTTGGAACGTATCGGACGGAAAGGCCTGTTGTAAGACTGACGGGATCGCCGGCTACGTCGTCAAGCCATAGGTAGCGGAATTGAGCAGCGGCGGATTGGGTTCCCCAGGAAAGCTTGTGGGTGTCGGCAAAGATGGTCTCAACTTGGGCGTCCCAGTTGGGGAGAAAAGAAACTCCAAGTTCGAGGGAGATGAGCTGGTCGTTGGAGGAATAGGTTGTGGGGTTGAAGCCTCCTTCTACGTCGGGATAGTACCGGTAGGTGTATCCGGGGGTAAATTGAAACTCTAAAAACTCATAAAACCAGGGCTTCACTTCAAAGGCAATGAGCTGAAGTGGAAGGGCTGCGAGAAGGATGAGTTTTTTGAGCATCATTTGCCTTGAGCTGTGAGATATCGTTCAGCATCAAGGGCTGCCATGCAGCCTGAGCCTGCTGCGGTCACGGCCTGGCGGTAAAGGTGGTCATAGACGTCACCGGCGGCAAAAACGCCTTCGATGTTGGTTTTTGTGGTGTTGGGCTCAATAATAATGTAACCAGAGGGATGGGTGTTGATCTGATTTTGTAGAAAGGCTGTATTGGGCTGGTGTCCAATGGCAAAAAAGACCCCTCCTGCGGAATGTGTGGACTGTTTTTTTGTCTTTAGATTTTCTAGAGTGACAGACTCAACGATATTACTTCCTTCGACTTTTATTATGACGGTATCCCAGAGGATTTCTATTTTGGGATGCTTCATGGCGTGATCTGCCATGATTTTTGAGGCGCGCAGGGTGTCACGGCGGTGAACAATATAGACTTTACTGGCGTATTTTGTAAGAAAAGTGGCTTCTTCAACGGCTGTATCGCCTCCCCCGATAACGTAGAGTTCTTTATCGCGAAAAATGGGCGCTGCTCCATCACAGACGGCGCAGGCTGTGACGCCTTTTTGCCAAAGTTCTCCGTCGCGTGTGCCAGGAATGTCGAGGCGTTTGGCTGTGGCGCCTGTTGCGATGATGACCGCGTCGGCTTCTGCTTCGGTTTTTGCTCCTTTGATCTTAAAAGGGGCTGATGAAAGGTCTACGCTCTGGACGTCTTCGGTGAGGATGGTGGTCCCGAATCGAAGGGATTGTTTGCGGAAGTTGTCCATGAGTTCTGGTCCGCTGATCCCTTCTGGAAATCCAGGATAGTTCTCAACGTCTGTGGTGGTCATGAGCTGACCACCTGCTGGTCCCGAAAAAAAGCCTTCATACAAGAGTGGCTCTAAATTAGCTCGGGCGGCGTATATGGCTGCTGTATGGCCTGCTGGCCCTGAGCCAATGATGACAAGTTTGCGTTTTTCCATAATCTAAGCATTATTTTTAGATTAGGGTAAAATGTCAATCAGGAATGATACCTCTGAGAGATGATGCCAAATAATTCGCGCGCTGATTCGCTTGCAAATCGTGAGGAATATTCAATAAAATATTTCCCAGGGCACATCTTTCTTCTTTTTCATTGCCAAATATTTTACAAAAATATGCTTTTACTTTCAGACATAGCAAGAAATTTTTTCTATGTTGGATGTCAACATAATGGTCACGTGAACGATTAAGGTTTTCAATGATTTTGTTTTGATTCTCTAGCGCAAGATCTGCATCTTCGCTCTTATGAAAATTATGTTGAAATGCTTTTATCGCATAGCCAACTGAAAAATCAAATTGTCCTTGTTCTTTATAGGCCTCAGATAATCCAAAATAGGCTCTGCCAAGTTTAGTTTTTAATTTATTAGTAGCCTCCATAAAATGCTCTTCTGCTTTAGCGTGTAAACCCAATGCTAAATGAGAATACCCTAAATTTACATGAGCCAAGTCTTTTTCTGGAGGTGTAAACTTTTGTTTTTTCAACATACGAGAATTACTTAATTGTTCGGGAGGCCTTTTCCCCAATAATGATATAGACATATTAACCTTTTGTTTATTAATAACCGAGGTTTGATAATATCAAACTTATGCATTTTTCTAGATGGAAAAAAATCGCATTAAGTTTAAAATTAACGTCATGAATGAAGGAATCCAGTTAAAAAACATCGTCAAATCACAGGCTGAGGGGCTGATCTTGAATGGGATCAACTTGACAATCCCTCGTGGGAAGTTTTTTGCTCTTTTAGGCCCAAGTGGTTGCGGTAAGACAACGCTATTAAGGCTAATTGCTGGCCTTGAGCAGGTGGATCGGGGAGCGATTTATCTGGGTAATGATGAGATTACGCACCTCCCTGTGAATAAGCGTAATGTTAATATTGTTTTTCAAAATTATGCGCTTTTCCCTCATCTGAATGTCTTCGATAATGTGGCGTATAGTCTAAAATTGAAGGGTCTTGGAGCAGATGAGATCGAAGAGAGGGTTCTGAAGATTTTAAAAGCGTTTCACATTGAAAAGCATTTAAAAAAACTCCCTTCGCAATTGTCAGGAGGTCAGCAGCAGCGGGTAGCAGTTGCTCGTGCGATCATCAATGAACCTGAGGTGCTACTGCTGGATGAGCCACTTGCTGCTCTGGATTTCAAGTTGCGGGAGAAGATGCTGCTTGAGCTGATTGAGCTGCAGGCTAAGTTGAAAATGACGTTTGTCTATGTGACGCATGATCAGTTCGAAGCTCTGACGGTAGCGGATCATCTGGCGATCATGAATCATGATGGGGATATTGAGCAAGTAGGGACGCCGGAAGAGATTTATGAGTTTCCAAATTCTTCTTTTGTCGCGAAATTCGTTGGAACAACGAATTTATTTGAAGGAAAACTGAGAGATATTAAGGGTGAGGCGCGTTTTGAGGTTGAGGGGTTGGGAACTTTTCAGGTGAGGATTGCTCAAAAAAAACCTTGGATGTGTGATGGCGAGAGTGCGCTAATGAGCGTGCGTCCTGAAAAGATTTTTATTTCTAAGAAGCCGGCTGAAAATTTTTCGAATCAATTAAAAGGTGTGGTGAGCGCAATCATTTATTATGGCCGCTCCACACAGTATAATGTACGTGTCAGTGCTAATATGACGGTGCAGGTTTTTGAGCAAAATGAGGTGCATTTTCCACAGGATGAGTTGGATTATGATGATGAGGTGTACCTCTATTGGCAAAAAGATAATATTGTTTTGTTGGAGAGTTGAATATGCGGCGTGATCTCCCCTTTGCCATTGGTTCTCCAACGCTGATCTGGCAGGTGATTTTTTTCTACCTCCCTCTTCTTCTCATGATCTTGATGAGTGTGATGCAGGTCTCAGAAGTGGGCGTTTGGGAAGGACTGACACTGCAGAATTTTATTCCGATTTTAAAACCGGTTTATTTGAAAGTTATTTTTGCATCGCTTCTTCTTGCATTGGGAACTGGTGTGATTTGTTTTGTGATCGCATATCCCCTGGCCCACTTTATCGCTTTTCGTGCTGGCAAATATAAAAATATGCTGCTGATTTTATTGATTCTGCCTTTTTGGACGAATTTTCTGATGCATATTTATGCGTGGTATTTTGTGCTAGAAAAGCAGGGATTTTTAAATCAAATATTACTTTATATGGGTGTGATCCGCGAGCCGGTGGCTTTTTTAAATTCCATGTTCTCTGTGATGCTCATGATGGTCTATTATTTTCTACCTTTTATGACGCTGCCAATTTATGCGTCTCTGGAACGGTTTGATGCGCGTTTAATTGAGGCGTCGATGAATCTAGGGGCTTCGTGGTGGCGGATGTTTCGTGATGTGATGCTACCTCTAACGCTTCCAGCTGTAAGAACGGGCTTTTTTCTGGTATTTCTGCCGGCCTTTGGGGAGTTTGTGATTCCTGAGCTGATGGGCGGTGATAAGGTCTATTTTGTGGGTAGTGTGATGTCGCAGTATGTGCTTGGAGATACGACGCGTGCTATCGGAAGTGCGTTTACTGTGATGAGTTGTTTGATTTTACTTGCGGCTACGCTCCTGATTTTTTGGGGATTTAAGCAGTTTAAACGGGTGATTGGATGAGACGAATTTCTTTAGGTTTGGTCATTATGACCTACTTATTCTTTTACGTACCGATCATTGTTTTAATTGCTTTTTCTTTTAACAATTTTGCTTTTCCTGCTCCATGGGGCCATTTTACGCTCGATTGGTACCGGCAACTTTTTTTGGAGTTGGATTTGTGGCGTTCGTTTTTCAACTCGCTAGTCGTGGCAGTCTCTGCGACGTTTTTGAGTCTGCTTATGGGAGTGATTTTGATTTTTTTCTCATCGGATGGGGGGCGCGTTAATAAGGTACTCCCTCTTTTCTATGGGAACTTGATCATCCCTGAAACGGTTCTTGCTGTGAGTCTACTCGGTTATTTTACGCTATTTAAGGTGCCGCTAGGGCTAACAACGATCATCATCGCGCATACAGTTTTGGGAATTGGGTTTGTGATTCCTGTGCTGTATACGCGCTTTAAGAACCTCGATCCGAAATTGAAGGAAGCTTCGCTGACTTTAGGGGCAAGTCACCTGCAAACGTTTTTTAAGGTCACGCTCCCTCTTTTAAAGCCCACGATGATTGCAACGGGGCTGCTTGTTTTTGTGATTTCATTTGATGATTTTATTTTAACTTATTTCTGCGCAGGAACGGGTGTCGAGACGTTATCGATATATTTGGTCTCGATGATACGCGCCGGGATCTCCCCTGTTGTGAATGCGCTCTCCGCTATCTTGGTATTATTTAGTGGGATTTTGATTTTCTTGTTTTTCTCACGCAAAGTAAAAACACAGGTGTTTTGATGATTAGGGTATTTTTGGTCGTTTTTTGGTCTTGTCTGATTATGGGTTCTCTCTATTGGTCAAAGGTGGAGATTTTTAAGCCCAAAGATGACAGGAGCATTCGGGTATTTTCTTGGGGTAATGTCTTTCTACCTGAAACATTAAAATCTTTTGAAGAAGAAACGGGCATTAAGGTGAAGGTGAGCTATTTCTCAACGAATGAGGAGCTGCTTGTCAAACTTAAAGGATCACGGGGTCAAGGTGTTGATTTGGTGATGCCCTCTGATTACGCAGTGAAGGTTTTTAAAGAAGAGGGTCTCCTCAAGAAGCTTGATCATGAGAGATTGGATTTTATGGATGAATTTTTGCCCTATTTAGTGGGGCAACCTTTTGATCCTGAAAACGCCTATTCGCTCCCCTTTGTGTGGGAGATTTATGGTTTTGGGTATGACTCAGATTATTTGGATTTTAAAGGAAGTTTTCATGAGATCTATGATGCATCAGAGATTGATTATAAGATCATCATGGTCAATGATCCGATTGAAGCGATTAATTTTACGAGTTATTTTCTATTTGGCGAAGGGGCCGAGCTGAATGAGAGCCGGATCGAGCAAATCAAGCAGACGCTGATTGCTCAGAAACCTCTCGTGGAAGCATACGTGAATCTCCGAGCGGATTATTTTTTGGGCACAAAAAACGCGCCGATTGCTTTGTCTCCGAGTTCTGCGATTCGGAGAACGGCAAAGAAGCATTCTAATATTCGATTTGTATTGCCAAAAGAGGGAACGTTTATCTCGATTGAAAATCTAGCCATCATGAAAGAGACGAAAAAAGAGGATCTCGTTTATCAATTTCTGAACTACATTTATGATCAGGAGCGTTTTGGAAATCAGTGTCAGGAATTGGATGATTTCCCTGCGACATTGACTGCGATGAAACGGCTTGAACTTCATGAAGATTTCAATTTCATTCTCGATCCAGAGAATGAAGTCAACTATCACTATTTTGATCGAATTCTGTCTGAAGAGAAGATGAGAGACCTCTGGATCCAGGTTAAAGCTAATTAACGGATAATTTTATTGTTTCTGTTTTCTTGATATTTTTGGATTCTCGCTAGTTTTTTCCCTTTTCACACCCTCTTTGCGTTTAATCTACCATGTGAAGTATATGGTTTTATCATGGGACGTTCACATTTTTAGGCTGAGGGAGGTCAGATGAGGCGCATTTGGACGATGATCGGGGCGCTTGTAGGTCTAGCGATTGTCGGGATTGATTTCTCGATTGTTTTTACCTCTTTGGCTGAGATTCAAAAGAGCTTGGATATCTCTGTAACAAATCTGCAATGGATTCCAAATATCTTCTGTATCTTTTTGACGGCTTTTCTTGTAACAGCGGGTCGCCTGGCTGATACGTTTGGTCGGAAAAGGCTCTATATCCTTGGTTTATTAATTTTTGGTTTGGGGACGTTGTGTGCGGGGCTATCGGTTGATGTTCCGATGTTACTGATTGGTCGAAGCGCTCAGGGTGTGGGAACGGCGATTGTGCTGCCTGTCTCTCAAGGGATTATGAGTGGGGCTTTTCCGGGTGAAAAGCGGGCAAAAGCGATTGGTATTTGGACGATGTTTAATGCATTGTCACTTGCAAGTGGTCCTGTCTTCGGGGGGATCATTTTGAGTTTTGCGTCGTGGCGCTGGATTTTCTTTGTGACGCTCCCGTTTGTGATCACATCGCTAATTATTACGCTGTTTGCTTATAGGGAACCGGTGCGAGAGCGTCGGCATGAAAAGATCGATTGGTTGGGTATGGCCTTGCTCTTTATCTTAATTGGATCACTTTCTTTGGCGATTGTGCAGGGCCCCGATTGGGGCTGGTTGTCAGGGATAAATATCTTGTTTTATTGCATTGCTGTGGTCTCAACTCTGGTGCTTTTTGCAATTGAGCGGAAAATGCCTGCTCCGATTTTAAATCCTTCTTTTTTTCTGAATCGTAATTTTATCTCAGCGGTTGCTGCTCTGTTTGCGATGATGGCGATGATCTGGACTTCTTTTTTCTTGATCCCTCTTGCTTTGCAAAATATGTACCTCTTTTCGTCTTTTAATGTGGGTCTGATGATGCTTTTGATCACGGTTCCGGTGTTTCTATTTTCAACTTCTGCGGGGAAGGCGATCAAGAGATGGAGTGGCAAGGGTGTGGTGAGTCTGGGGCTTATTTTATTGATTTCATCGGCTCTTTTTCAGATGTGGGCTATTAACTCTTCGATGCTGTCTGTTTTAGCGATTGGAATGGTTTTGCTGGGGCTTGGGTGGTGTTTTACTTGGGGGCCGGCGACAACTGTTGGGGTGATGGCTGAGAGTAAGGAGTTGGCTGCACTGGCTGCGGGGGCTGTGATGACGGTCCAGGATATTGGAGCGGTTTTGGGGCTTGCGATTGGTGGGTCACTATTTCGTGCTGTTGGGATGAATAAGATTGTAATGGGTCTAAAGAGTCAGCATCTCAGTTTAGATGTGCCATTAGAGAATGTTCTTTCAAACCCTCATTCAGTGAAATCAAGACCAGTTTTTGAGATTGTAAAGAACGCTTTTGAAAATGGATATTCCGTGACGATGTGGTTTCTCATCGGTATTGCTATCACGGCGTTGATTGCTACGTGTTCTATGATGAAGCGAGACAGGTCTCAATAGGTGAAAACCTGTCTGTATTGCTTATGACTTCTTCGCTTTGATGTATTTTACGACATCGCCAACTGTTTTGAGCTTTTCAGCGTCCTCTTCTGAAATCTCAAAACCGAATTTTTCTTCGAATGTCATGATCAGTTCAGTTAAATCAAGAGAATCTGCATTGAGATCTTCAACAAAAGATTTATCGAGAGCTACATCAGCAGCGTCTACCCCAAGCTGTTCGACGACAATATCAATCACTTCTTTATCTAGTGACATAGATTCCATTCCTTCCCATCTTTTTTAGGTTTATTTTGGATTTTTTTATACTCATTCAGTACTACGCAATCATTCCCCCATCAACAGCCAAAACTTGTCCACTAATGTAATTGGACATGTCACTGGCAAGAAATAGGGCCGCGTTTGCAATCTCAGTTGGATCACCGAGTCTGCCCATTGGTATTTTTTGTAAAATGTTTTCTTTTTGCTGTTCATTTAGCATATCCGTCATTCTTGTCTTGAAAAATCCTGGTGCAATGCAATTGATCGTGATGTTTCGGGATCCAACTTCTCTTGCTAGAGAGCGTGTTAAACCAACCATACCTAGCTTTGATGCGGCATAATTGACTTGTCCAGGATTCCCAATCAGGCCGATAACAGAGCAAATATTAATAATTTTGCCTTTTCGAGCCTTCATCATGGGTCGAATTACAGCATGAGAGAGGTTATATACTGATTTTAAATTAGTATCAAGTACTATGTCCCAATCTTCCTCTGTCATTTTCATGAAAAGTTTATCACGTGTGACGCCTGCATTATTGACGAGGACATCGATCTCTCCCCACTCTTTAATGAGATCTTCAATAAAACGATCAACGGATTTTTTATTTGACACGTCTAGGGTTTTAAACCAAAATTTTTGTTCAGGACAGACGCGGATTTCTTCTAACATCTGAAGGACTTTTTTAGCTCTTTCGGCGTTGGTTCCGCAAAATGCAACGTGTGCGCCTTGCTCAGCAAAGGCTATTGCCATGGCTTTTCCTAGACCAGATGTTCCTCCTGTAATGAGTACTTTTTTGTCTTTGACTAACTGCATTGTACACAACCTTGGGATAAGAAGTTTGCTAGCTTTTCCTGATCTTCAACTTTTTCTACGTGGAGGATTTCACCAGTGACGCCAATTTTTCTGTTCATGCCTGACAAGGTTTTACCACATCCAATTTCGAGATAGATATCGATTTCTTTGTCCATGATAGCGCGTATTCCCTGTTCCCATCTAACGGGCTTTACAACTTGCTCAGCGAGATTGGTGCGTATTTGCTGCGGGTCTGAAACGAAATCTCCCGGTGTATTCATGACAAGTCCAATATCACTTTCATGAATAGACACCATTTCAAGTATTTCACTTAAAGTAGTTTGTGCATCGGACATCAAACCGCTATGAAAGGCTCCTGATACATCCAAGGGAAGGATGCGCTTTGCCCCAACTTCTTTGATCAGTACTGAGGCTTTTTGGATCCCCTCTTGCGTTCCAGAGATGACGACTTGTCCTGGACAATTGAGGTTTGCAATCCAGACGGATGATGTTAAGTTGTGTGAACTAAGTACTTCTGCAATTGTCTCTTCGGAGCAACCTAGGACAACTGCCATGGTTCCTGGGTGTGCAAGTGCCGCTTGATGCATCGCTTGGCCGCGAGCGCGTACGAGTTTTACTCCTACTTCAAATGGGAGTCGTTTGGATGCGGTAAGGGCGGTATATTCTCCAAGACTGAGCCCCGCACAGACATTAGGTATAAGGGCTGGAAATTGCTCAACGAGTGTTTGATATATTGCATAACTCACCACGTAAATGGCAACTTGGCTATTTTTTGTGAGGATTAATTCGTTTTGAGGTCCCTCAAAGATCATTTTAGAAAGATTACATGAGAGAATGTCGTCTGCAAGTTGAAAAATTTCACGGGCTGTGGGAAAGCGGTCATAAAAATCTTTTCCCATTCCAACATACTGAGCTCCCTGTCCCGGAAATAAACAAGCGATTTTTTTTGCCATGGTTCTGTTCCTTATATTTTTTTAAGAATGGCTGCACCCCAAGTCAATCCAGCTCCAAATGCGGTGAGGAGAAGGTTATTTCCTTTTTCTATCTTTTTCTCTTGCATGAGTTCTTCAAGTGCAATGGCAATAGATGATGCTGAGGTATTTCCATATTTATGAATGGTGAGAAATACTTTGTTCATAGGCAAATCAAAACGTCTTGCAAGGGCTTCAATGATGCGTAGATTGGCCTGATGAGGAATAAGATAACTGATTTGATCTTCTTTAAGTCCTGATAGCTCGAGGCAGGTTTTTGCTGCAGCTCCCATTCTTCTAACCGCATGCTTAAAGGTTTCTTTTCCTGACATGTGGAGGTAGTGCAATTTTTCATCGACTGTTTTATGGGAGGTGGGATTTTTTATCCCTCCTGCAGGAAGCATTAATAGTGCTGATTCACATCCATCTGATCCCAAAGAAAGACTTTCAATACTTAAGCCTTCTCCTTCACCGCTTACGATACAAGCTCCGGCTCCGTCACCAAATAAGACGCATGTATTGCGATCTTCGTAATTGACAATCGTTGAGAGTTTGTCAGCGGCAATCACTAGAACGTTGTTGTACATTCCTGATTCGATATATGCTTTTGCCATCGATAGGCCATAGAGATAACCTGAACAGGCTGCTTGGATGTCTACTGCAGCGGCATTTGATATCCCAAGTTCTGCTTGAACTAAACATGCTGTACTAGGCGTGATGTAATCGGATGTAAGTGTTGCAAAGAGGATGAGGTCGACTTTTTCTGGAGTGATATTTGCAGCTTTTATCGCTTTTTGTGCGGCTTTCAGTCCCATTTCTGAGGTGTACTCGTGCTCACCAGCAATACGCCGCTCTTTCATCCCTGTACGCGATGTAATCCACTCGTCTGAGGTTTCTACCATCTTTTCAAGGTCAGCGTTGCTTAGAATCTTATCTGGGAGGTGTGATCCCATCCCAATAATTCTAGCTTTTTTTTGAGGCATATTGGTCCCTATTGCAAAAAATACTTAAAATATTTTACCTCATAAGAAGTATAAAAGGAAGGACCTTTTCAAGAATAGGTTCGATCCGCTATGCTGAGGCTCTTTAACAAATCACATAGTAAATTTTTTAATGTCAAAATATCCTTCTGAACTGCTCGAAATCATCTCCTATTTAAAGAAATTGCCTGGCGTTGGGAAAAAAACAGCTGAACGGTACACATTTTCACTTTTTAACTGGTCTGATAAAGAATTAAAAAATCTTGCACAATCTATTGCTTTTTTAAAGGAAAAGGTAACGTTTTGCCCGGACTGCTTTGCCCTGCAAAACAACAACAAATGCCAATTCTGTGAGGATGAAACAAGAGATCATTCGCTTCTTTGTATTGTTGGATCTGCAAAGGATATTTTTGCGATCGAAGACACGCATGTTTTTCGAGGCGCCTATCATGTTATTGGCTCTCTCCTTTCTCCTTTAGATGGCGTTTCTCCTGACCAATTAAATATCCCCCATTTAATGGAACGCGTCAAAAAACTCGCTGTTAAAGAGATGATTATCGGACTTGATGCGACCTTAGAAGGTGATGCCACAGCTCTTTATTTGAAAAATCTTTTCCAAAAAGAAGGCATCAATGTTTCTCGTTTAGCACTTGGTCTTCCTATGGGAAGTTCTTTAGATTTTGTTGATGGCGGTACGCTCTCACAAGCACTTGCCGGCAGAAGATCATATTGACTTCAGATGCGTATTTGATTACACTTATGCCCTTATGAATAAAACTTACCTCTACTACGTCGCTTCACTTTTCCTAGCTATGACTCCTGCGTCACAGGGTTACACTCTGTCTCCTTCAGTCGAGGCTTATGAGCATAAAACTGTTGCGAAAATCGATGTTCAGATCCAAACACTTCAAAGAGGTGAGGTGATCAATAAAGAATCGATTCTTTCAAAAATGCGAACGAAGGTTGGCGATCCTTTCTCACAGCTCACTCTTGACCAAGATCTAAAAAACCTTTCTGAAGAATTTGATCGTGCTGAACCTGAAGTGCGTGTTGAAGGAAGTCAGGTTTATATCACGATTAAACTTTGGCAAAAGCCGATGATCCGCTCGATCATCTGGAAAGGAAATGAGCGATTTAAAACAGCCACGCTCCAAAAAGAACTCGATATTAAGCCTTACAGCGTCTTCAATCGTGAAGAATTCAATAAAGCCTTCAACGAGGTGAGAGACTTTTTCATCAAGAAGGGGTATTTTGAATCGGAACTACGCTATCGTATTATCCCATTATCTAACTCAAATGAAATCGATATCGAAATCACTGTGGATGAAGGAAGATCTGGGTACATTAAAAAGATTTCATTTCAAGGCTTCACAAAAAATGAGCAGCGTACTCTCCTTCACATGATCAATACTAAGAAATACAACTTTTTTACAAGTTGGCTCTCTGGTACGGGTACTTATCATGAAGAAGCGCTAGATCATGACAAGTTGATCATTATTAATTATCTGCAAAATGAAGGCTACGCCGATGCGCGTGTCAACATTGAAGTGAAAGAATCAAAAACTGCAGGAATACATATTGAGATCATCGCAGATCGTGGTGCCCTTTTTCATTTCGGTGAAATTACATTCACAGGTAATACGCTTTTCTCTGATGAGGAAATTGAACAACGCCTTTTGATCCACTCTGATAAGCTTTATTCCCCTGAAATGTTAGGTGATACTATTCAATCGATTAAGGATCTTTATGGCTCTAAAGGACATATCGATGCGCAAGTAAACTACACGCTTCACCTTTCTCAAGATGAGCCGATCTATAATGTGCATTTTGAAATTGAAGAGGGAGAGGAATACCGTATTGGTCTTATCCGTGTTTATGGAAATACGACTACAAAAACTAAAGTTGTTTTAAGGGAATCTCTGCTGGTTCCTGGAGAAGTTTTCGATTCACGTAAACTTAAAATGACACAGTATCGCCTCGAAGGGATTGGCTATTTTAAATCGGTCAATGTTTACGCTGTGCGTACATCTGCAGATGAGACACTGGGTGAAAATTATCGAGATGTCATTATCGAAGTCGAAGAAACAACGACTGGAAATGTAAATCTCTTCTTTGGATTTAGCACAAATGATAGCCTTTTTGGAGGACTCAATCTTACAGAGAGTAACTTCGATTATCGCGGCCTAACCAAGTTTTGGAAAGAAGGGCTGTCCGCACTTAGAGGGGGCGGAGAATATGCTCAGGCAAAGGTCAGTATTGGAGCTGCACAGCAAGAATATAGCATTGCATGGCTTACCCCTTATTGGAATGACACTCTATGGCGTGTTGGATTTGATGCGAGTTACACAAAGAGCCGCTTAACTTCTGATCAATACCATGTAGATACAGTTGGCTTCTCTTTATATGGATCATTCCCCATTACAAGCTACTGGACATTTGGGTGGAAATTCCGCATTCGCAATCCAATTGTACATGTATCCAAAGGTGCTGGTGAAGAAGCAAGAAAGCAAATTAAGAACAGTGGTCTAGTTGCTGGATTTAGCCTCTCAATTGGATATGATTCAACTGATAATCCTTTTAAACCACATCGCGGAATTCGCTCCTCTGCTGATGCAGAAATTGCTGGTGTCAGACGTCATGCGACTGATCCACGCACATTCCCCTTCTCCCGTTTCGGAATCTATTTTACCCAATACTATCCGATTTGGAGAAAGGGAACTCTAAAAAGTCGTGTCGAATTCAAATCAATCATTCCTCTCGGAGAAGGTAAAGCCAAATTACTTCCGATAAGTGAGCGTTTCTTCCTTGGAGGTGATAATACTGTACGTGGATATAAACCATTCCACCTTGGTCCAAAATTCCGCAAGCGAGAAACTGTCCAAACGCCTAGCGGAGATGTCGTAGAAGATGTGACAACTGGCGATCCTAAGGGGGGCATTACGTCCACTCTTGTCTCTGTTGAATATAATCAAAGCATTGTCCGAATGCTCGATGTGTTTGTGTTTGTAGACGGTGGTGCTGTATCATTTGATCAACTCGATATTGGAGATTTCCAAATGAGTTATGGTGGTGGTGTACGTGTCGATATTGGAAATCGACTCCCCTTTATGGTAGGATACGGTATTCCCATTAACCCTAAGACTCGAAAAAACAAAGATGGCAAAACTAGAACAGATGAAAAAAGATTTTTCTTCTCAATGGGAGGCCAATTCTAAACTCGGGTTTTAAACCCAAACTAACCTCAGGAGCAAAACTCATGAAAAACAAGAAAAACTTTCTTCTTCTTTCCACGCTATGTTTGTTGCCAATGGCTTCGATGTGTGCGGCGGATTCTTATGGAATTGTTGATTTCAATTCATGCATGATGGAGTCAAAATATGGGAAAAAGGAATTAGAATCTCTTGAATCTATCAAAGATCAAATGACAAAATTGATCGGTGATATTGAAACACAACTCAAAGAAATTGCTGAAAAGTTTAACGATCCAGATTACATGGACTCTCTTTCTCCCGATGCCGAGCAGGATCTAAAAGTTCAATTTCAATCTCTCAGTGAAGAAATGAACCGGTATCAATCACAATATTATCAAGTAATGAACCAGGCAAATATGCAAATTGTCCAGTCTATTGCTGGATACGTTAATCAAGCTTCAACACAAGTAGCTAGAACTAGCAAAATTCCTCTCGTGATTCATAAAGATGCAATTTTCTATTACGATCCTGAATATGATATTACTTCTGCTGTGATCGAAGAAATGAATAAATCGTTTGAACTCGAACATAAAAACACCTCTCAGGTAGAGAAAAAAGGGGAAGAATAGACGATGAGTAAGAAGTATTCACTTGCAGACCTAGCTCAGCTTACTAAGGCCAAACTCATTGGAGACCCGAATTATCTGGTTTCAAATGTCGATGGACTAGATTCTGCTGGTGAAAATGACGCTTCTTTCCTCGCTAATCCTCGTTATAATGAGATGATGAAACGCTCTCATGCTGGAGTCATCTGTATCGACGAAAAAACAGCGATCATCGAAGGGAAAAACTTTCTTGTCAGTGACAATCCCTCCAAAACCTTTCAGTTGATCGCTGAAACCTTCATGAAAGATATCCTTTGTCTCACAGGATTTTCCGGCATCCACCCTTCAGCTGTCATCCATGAAAGTGTACAACTTGGTCAAGATATCATGATTGGTCCAAATGTCACGGTCGATCAAGATGTGATCATTGGGGATCGAACTCGGATCTTTGCCGGGTGTAGTATCGGTGCAGGTGTTAAAATTGGTGAAGATTCAACCCTCTACCCGAATGTCGTCGTTCGTGAAGGGTGTGAAATCGGCAGCCGCGTCTCTCTGCAACCTGGTGTGGTCATTGGTTCATGTGGATTTGGCTATGTCACTGATAATAAAGGGCAGCATCACAAACTCGATCAGATTGGAAATGTAATTATTGAAGATGATGTTGAAATCGGGGCAAATACCACAATTGACCGCGCAAGATTTAAATCAACACGCATCGGAAAAGGGACGAAAATCGATAATCTCGTCCAAATTGCGCACAATGTCACCACAGATGAAAATAATATTATTGTCTCCCAAACAGGGATTGCGGGTTCTGTAAAAATGGGCAAAAATGTCTTTTTAGGCGGCCAAGTCGGTATCATAGGTCATGTAGAAATCACTGATAATGTGATGATTGCTACCCGTGGTGGTGTCAGTAAATCTATTACCCAACCTGGAGTCTATGGTGGCGGTCCAGTCATGCCAATGGCCGATTTTAATCGGTATCAGGTCCACTCTAGAAAACTCGGCAGATATGTCAAAAAGATTGAAGAACTAGAAAAAAAGCTCCAAACACTCGAAGAAAAAGAATAACTGCGATACGATAAGCCTTATGGGAGGCAACACAATTGGGAGTGAGGTGTCACTATGATCACCTTTTATACCAAGTCAGAGCAAGATGAAGAATTTCAAGAAATTGAAAGACCTGAAGAAGGCTGTTGGATTCATGTCGATGAAGCGACTACACATGACATTAACCAGATTAGCCAGCTCATTGATTTGGAATATACAGATATCTACGACTGCCTTGACAGGTACGAAATTCCACGTATTGAGAGAATTAAAGATCACATCTTGATTTTCACTCGGTACCCCTATGGCCAACAATCTGGCCTTTATACAACAACATTTACCATTATCCTGACGAAAAACCACTTCATCACCATCTGTCCTCAAAAGAGCGAACTCATTCAAACTCTCATCAAGCAGCGACCTAAAATCTCTTCCGACCAAAAAGCTAAATTCCTAATCTACATCCTCTTAAAAATCACTCAAGAGTATACTCTCCAGATCAAGAAAATTCGCACGAGCGTCTTAAAACAAGAAAAAAAGATGTCTTACGTAGATAGTAAAGACATCACAGGCTTAACGATCA
Source organism: Chlamydiota bacterium (assembly GCA_021772315.1). GTDB lineage: Bacteria > Chlamydiota > Chlamydiia > Chlamydiales > Simkaniaceae > JAJFMF01. The sequence goes on along the minus strand of JAJFMF010000012.1, from coordinate 14,897 downwards.
ATGAAGAGATTCTCAATCAATATCACTCCTCACTCATTCCACTTAGAAATGTGCTCGAAGGGATCACCTCTGGAAAATACACCCTCCTACATGAAAAAGATCAAGATCTTCTAGAAGATTTACTCAATGCCTCGCTGCAGTCAGAGAGCCTTTGTGAAATCAATGTACGCAGTATACGTAGCTTGCGAGACTCTTATCAGATCATCTTCACCAACCAATTGAACAAGACAATCAAATTGCTCACTGGATTAACGATCATTTTAAGTATTCCGACCATGATTGCCTCTCTTTACGGCATGAATGTCAGCCTGCCTATTGAAAAAAATCCATTTGCCTTTGTCATCATCTGTATTTTTATCATTATTCTCTCCCTCATCTCATTTATCGTCTTTCAACGAAAGAAATGGCTCTAACAGATGCTCTATCTGCCCTTAAAAGTCGAAAACTCCCCCATTCCCTTCACAACTTCAACATTCTTAGAGAAGCAGTTTCATTTTTACTACACGCCTTTTATGCGCTTTCCCAATAATGATTCCTGGATCTTGGGAGAGAAAGTAAAACACATCACTATTGAAGAGGAATGGATTGAATATGGAAAACACTATCATCAAGAGCTTATCAATGCCTATATGCCTCCCTCAAGCATCAGATTTGTAAGTGAAGAGATCGGTTTTGGACTGTTTACGGACATCGATCTTGAAAAAGGGGCTTATGTTGGAGAATATACCGGACTTTTTACTGAAAACGATCCTTATTCCAAAATGCTAGATTATTCTTTTCGCTTGCCAGTGCCCGATTATATTGGGCGAGATCATAGCATTGATGCAGAAGAATGGGGCAATCATACTCGTTTTATCAATCACAGCTTTAAACCCAATCTAAAGCCAACTTATGCTTACTTTCGCGGACTCCTCCACCCCATTCTCATCGCTAATCAGCATATCCCAAGAGGAACGCAACTTTCCTATAGTTACGGACAAAATTACTGGCACTTACGCGGCGCGCCAGCCTTAATTTAGTTGCCTGTTTCTGTTTTGAAGATTTTAAAGAGCTCAGCGTTGTCTGAATAGTCTATGGGGATTTCAATGATTGTTGGCCCCTCTGTAGAAAATGCTTCGTTTAGAATCGGTAAGAACTCATCTGAATGATTGACGCGAAATCCTTTTGCTCCAAAACTCTCAGCAAATTTGATGTGATCAATCTCGCCAAATTCTACTGCAGCTTCCCGCTTATATTTCATTAGCTGCTGTTGCTTTACCATGTCATAGGATCCATCACACCAAATACAGTGGATGAAATTGAGTTTTTCCCGCACGGCTGTCTCCAGTTCCATAGCCGAGAAGAAAAACCCTCCATCTCCAGAGATGGAAACGATTTTTGTGTTGGGTCGCATCATCGAGGCTGCAATCGCCCAAGGTAGGGCCACACCGAGCGTTTGTTGACCATTACTAAATAAAAGGTGATGGGGCTGATATGAAAAAAAATACCGTGCAAGCCACATATAATGGGTTCCCACATCGCTAATCACAGTCGCTTCGTCATCGATCGACTCTCTGAGATCATGGATAAACCGGAGGGGATGCATTAAGGGGCCGCTATAGTCCGCACCGATATGAATTTTTTCTAGTAGTTCCTTTTGAAGCTCCTGAACGGCTACCTTGTTGAGTATTTCTTTTCGCTCATCTAATCGAGATGAAATCTCATTAAGGGTCATTTTAATATCGCCGATATTTTCAACAGTTGGAATGTATGCGCTGTGAATGTTTGCCATCTTATAATCTATATGGATGATGACCTTTGATTTCCCCTCATTCCACACCTCAGGATCGTATTCTACAGTGCTATATCCAATGGCAATGACTAGATCTGCATCATCTAATAGCTTATCTCCGGGTTGATTTTTAAATAAACCCACTCGGCCAACAAAACAATCGAGGAGATCTCTTGAGATCACTCCAGCGGCTTGGTATGTGCTGACGGTTGAAATTTTTGTTTTCTCTAATAATTTTCGGATCGCTGCAGTAACCTTTGGACGACTGGCTTCCAGTCCTAAGAGTAATGCAGGTTTTTTTGCAGCGTTGATGAGTTTTGCTGCTTTTTCAATATTTGTTTTTGAGCAAGCACCCAGCTGGACCTCAGCAAGGGCGCCGAGTGGTTGCGTTTGAACCTTATCCGTCAAAAGATCTTGTGGAATGCTTATAAATACCGCTCCAGAGCGTGGCAGGGTTGCCAGTCTAAAGGCATTTGCAACCACTTCGGGGATATTATCAGCGGATGTGATCTCCATACTTTTTTTTGTCGCAGCTTCAGTTAAACGCACATTTTGGGTGCTTTGATGCGACTCTTTTAGCTTCATAGATCGAGAAACATTCCCCCCTATTGCAACGATTGGGTCCCCTTCTGTTGTTGCAGTAAGTAGACCCGTCAGTAAATTCGAGATTCCTGGACCTGATGTAACTAATACCACGCCAGGTTTTCCAGTAATCCGTCCAATAGCACCTGCAATAAAAGCTGCATTTTGCTCGTGGTGACATGTGATCACTTTGATAGGCGTATCGATGAGTGCATCGAAAAGAGCGTCGATTTTAGCCCCTGGAATCCCAAAAATATATTCAACACCTTGCTTAACAAGGCAGTCAGCAAAAAGTTTTGCTCCAGTTATTTCCACTCTGTTACCCTGTTGATTGAATAGATGTCCGCCTGCATGGAATCAATTTGAGAACCATCTATAAATAGATGTAGACATTTGTCCACGATCTCAGGGGTGATCTCTTCGATTTTTCGTATGTGTTTTTTTAACGTCACAAGATGCGCATGATGAATGAGCTTGGATTCAGCATCGAGCGGATTGCGGTAAAGAATCGTTTCTAATTCTGTTTGCAGATCCTTATCTGCAACTTCCTGGTTCTGGGTTACAATCCCAATGACAAATCCTTCGACATCTTTTTCATAAATCTCTGGGTTGGCATAATATTCCGATTTATTCTCGAAAATATTTTGGCCGCCTATGGGAGGTTTTGAAAGGGCGATGGCATGGAGCGCCTCAAAATGAAATAATCCAGCAAAAGCAAATGGGCTGTTAATTTGACGGCTGACCTCGAGATAAAAATCGTTGAAGCTCAGAGAAGAGGCACCTTGTGTCAAACTTACATGATGGCTTGGTTTGGCTGCATGTGGGATGCAAAATAAGCCTCCTGTGACAAATTCCTCCCCGCTAATGACCTGGTGATACTCTGGGGTGGTCTTATCTGTGGAGGTCGCATAACATTTGCCGTTAACTATAACAGCTTCACCAAGTGAAGCTGCATCTTGTGGGGATGCCAATTCAAATCCATAAGAAAAGTCTGTCGCTTTTAGTTTTTTGCTCGATATTTCAGATGAAATACGCGCCCCGATGACATCATTGATCGTGCCGATGCGATGTGCCATGCTAAAACCGTGACCTGTCTCTTGAATTTTTATCGACATCCTCTATGGATAACAAGTATTTGAAATCTTGTCGATAAAAACGCTTATTTGCAGAGCATACAACTTTTACATTCTAAGACCATTCGAGAGACATGATCATTTTTCAGATAGCTTATTTTTTCTTTTCCATGTGAAACGAGACATCCCAGTATTTCATTGTTTTCATCCATAACGAGATCTAAAGGATGCATTGTGACAACTGTTCTACCATCAGACAAAGTTAGAGTTTTTCTATAACAATCTCCGATATTTTCATTAAAATTCAGATGATAAAGCTTAAGTGGTGTATTTGGATTTTTAGATTTCTCCCAATCAAACCTACTATTTTTACCTGCTTTTTGACATGGAAAATGGCATGCAGGTATTCCTGAATATAAAGCTGTTGTAATCATTCTTTCTCCTTTTATTGAGTTATTAAAAAAAATTTTGCAAGTACATAATATCAATTTGAAAAGTATTTGGAAAGTTAAATGAATAAGTATATATATAAAGAAATAAGTTTATATTGGAGATAGAAGATGAATTGGAAACAAGTTTTAGGTATTATCGTGATCATCGGAGGCGTTGTGCTATTAGGCTACGGCTTCTATGGAAAAAGCGAGATGGCAAAAGCGCGGGGTGATATCAATTCTGCGACGGGGATTATCCCAGCCAATCCCATCACAGGGATTGTCAAGAAAGAGCTGCACGGCAAAGTGGATCAGTACAAGGTCCCAGTTATATTATGTTTTGTCGGGGGCGTTGTTTTAATTGTTGGCGGCGGAGCACTTCTAGTCTTCTGCAGAAACAAGAAAAGCTAGATTATAGAAGCAGCGTTGAGGGGTTTTCTAGGAGAGCTTGCACTGTTTTAATAAACTGTGCAGCGTCTGCCCCATCAATGACGCGGTGGTCGCTGGATAGGGAAAGCATCATCTTTTTCCCAGGAACAACCTGTCCATTTTTAACAACAGGACATTCGCGTATGCCTCCGATAGCGAGAATGGAGGCTTGGGGTGGATTGATCACTGCGCGGAAGTCATGGATGCCATACATTCCAAGGTTTGAGATGGAAAATGAACCGCCACGGTACTGCTCGGGAGAGAGTTTTCCGTCTTTGGCTTCAAGGGCAAGTTTTTTAACTTCGACAGAGATTTGACCAAGATTTTTGTAGTCGGCATGACGCACAATGGGGGTGATGAGCCCATCTGGGATGCTCACGGCGATGGCGATATCAATGGTCTTGAAACGGATAATCGTGTTATTTGCTGAATTGTAGCCGCTATTGATTGTGGGATGTTGTTTTAGGGCAAGGGCACAAGCACGGACGATGAAATCGTTGAACGTGACCTTGACATCGAAGCGTTTGAGCTGCTCCCTTGTTTCAATGAGTGCGTCCATAGTCACGTCTTGTTGGACATAAAAATGGGGAATAAAGCTTTTAGAGGCTTGGAGCTTTTCTCCTATGGCCTTGCGCATGGGGGTGAGCGGCTCTTCCTCATATGATCCTGGAGGATATTGTGGAAGTTCTCGTTTGCCGAAGACAACGGTTGTTTTCCCTTGTGCCATGCTCAGGTCACGACTCATGATTCTGCCTGCAGGGCCTGATCCTTTAACAGATGTGAGGTCAATGCCGTGCTCTTTGGCAAGTTTTCTAGCAAGCGGCGAGGCTAAAAGGCGATCTTCAAGGGGTGATATTGGAAATTCAAAGGTGTAGTCGTGGAGGGGCTCTTCGGGAGTGAAAGCGGCTTGGGCCATGACGGCAGCGGGCTTTGCAGCGGGTTTCTCTTCTGCAACGGCTCCTTCAACTTCTGCTTTAGGAGCTTCTTCTTTTTTGATTCCATCGGGCGCGTAGCCTTCGATGTTTTCATCCGCAGTTTCTGTAAAAATAGCCACGGCTTGGTTGACTTTGGCTGATTGATTTTCATTTACGAGGATTTTACGGAGGTGTCCATCATCGAGAGCGCTGTGTTCTACAGTCGCTTTATCAGTTGCCACTTCGAAGAGCACATCTCCCTCATTAACAGCCTCACCTTCTTTTTTATGCCATTTGACGATCATTCCTTCTTCCATTGTCGGTGAGAGTTTTGGCATCGTTAATGTAAATGGCATCTGTCTACTCCTTATACGATAAGACTTCTTCTATGGCTTTAATCACCCGCGCAGTATTTGGGATGGATTCTCTTTCTAATGCTTTAGAATATGGCAGAGGCGTTTCTTTTTGGCACACTCTTTTTAACGGGGCATCCAAATAATCGAAACAATGTTCTTGGATTTGAAAGCCAACTTCAGCAGATATTCCTGCAAAAACGTGTCCTTCTTCGACGAGAAGGCAAAAATGCGTTTTTTTGACGGATGCGATCACAGTTGCAATATCGAGAGGTTTGATGGTGCGCAGATCAATGACTTCAACGTCGACTCCTCGTTTAGCGTAGTGCTCGGCTGCTTCTAAGCAAAAGGAGAGGGTGCGGCTATATGAAACAAGTGTGATGTGCTTTCCTTCACGAACAACTTTTGCTTTTCCAATTGGCACGGTATATTCTTCTGTTGGAATCTCCATCTTCTTCCCATATTCCATCTCATTTTCTAAAAAGATGACGGGATTATTATTGCGTATGGCTGATTTTAGGAGTCCCTTAGCGTCATAGGCATTGCTCGGGGCGATGACAATAAAGCCAGGAAGATTACCGTAGATCGCCTCTACGCAGTGGGAGTGTTGGCAAGAGACTTGAGCTGCTGCGCCATTTGGGCCGCGGAAGACGATGGGGACGCTAAAGCGATTTCCTGACATGTAGTAGAACTTACACGCGTTGGAGATGAGTTGATCGGCTGCGACAAATGAGAAATTAAAGCTCATGAATTCAACAACGGGTCTTAAGCCTGTGACTGCGGCTCCAATGGCAAGTCCGGCAAAGCCATTTTCAGCAATGGGTGTATCGATAATCCGCTTATCGCCCCATTTATCGAGCATCCCTTTGGTGACTTTATAGGCTCCGTTATATTCGGCAACTTCTTCTCCCATGATGAATACGCTCTCATCTCGTTGCATCTCTTCATCAAGGGCTTGCCTGAGTGCTTCTCTTAATTCTACTTCTTGCATGTTATGGTGCGTACACATCCTCTTCAAGCGTTAGTAAATCGGGTTCTGGACTTTCTTCAGCATATTTCATTGCTGCGATAACAATTTCTTTCTGCTCTTTGCTTATCTTTTCGAAGGTTTCCTTATCGAGCATATTTGCTGTTTCTAAATGATGTTGTAAAAGTGTGATGGGGTCTCTTTCTTTTGTCTTCTCAAGAGCCTCTTTGCTTCGATAGAAACCTGGATCTGAAACGGAATGCCCTCGAAAACGCTCTGTTACAGCCTCGATGATCACTGGCCGTTTTGTCTTTTTCACTTCCTCGGAGACGTGTTTGAATCCTGCATAACAGTTAAAAATATCCATCCCATCAAATGTATAGGCTTTGATTCCATAGGCAGGACCAAAGTTCTCTGCAATGGGTTGATTACATACGGCACGGCTGACAGCGGTTCCCATGCCCCATTGATTATTTTCAATCACGTAGATGCATGGAAGATCCCAGAGTGACGCGAGGTTGAGTGATTCATGCACTGCCCCTTGAACGAAAGCACCATCACCTAAAAAACAAACTGCTACGCCATCTTGATTTTGATATTTGAGGGAAAACGCAGCGCCAGTGGCGATAGGGAGATGGCCACCGACAATTCCAAATCCTCCAAGCATTCGATCTGAATAGAGGTGCATTGAACCCCCTCTTCCCATGGCATTTCCAGTAGCTTTTCCATAAAATTCTGCCATGAGTTCATTAGGAGAATTCCCCATAAGGAGCGCAAGAGCGTGACAGCGGTACGTTGTAATCCACCAGTTCTCAAGACCCAAGGCCTCCACAGCTCCAATTTGAATCGCTTCTTGGCCCATATAGGCATGAAAAAACCCTCCAATATGGCCATGTTGGTAAGCCGATTCAGCTCGCGTCTCAAAATGGCGTATTAATAACATCCATTTGAGCATTTCTAAGAGGCGATCTTTCCCTAGCTCTTTTGCGATTTTCGATGAATCAGAGGAGAAAAAGTTATAGGAAATGTTTTTTTGTACGATAGGATTCATTCTATCAAATTTATCTCAATCTTCACAAAAAATCAATAGCCACATTAATACGGCATCCCGATATCAGAATTGGGGTGCGGAACAATATTTGGATTATTCGTTACGGGAACATTTCGCATATCATCGGAAGAGACCTGATAACATCCGCTAAGAAGCGATGAGAGGCAAAGAAGCAGTAAACTTATTTTTAATGTCATAATACTTATTTTAATCGTTTGCAGTGGAAATTTTTAAGGCTTTCAAATTCTTTTTCATATTCCAAAAAGACCTTTTCAAGCGAAATAATTAACACGTTTTCTCGATGATCATGATTTGCGCTATAACTCGGACTGAATGACCCTGTCCATATAAGGGGGGTCTCTCTATTACCCAAGAGGCAAAATTTGTGATGCATATGAGCTTTTCCTTTTTTTTCTTCTTTTTTTTCGAAGATAAAGACGGGTATATCAGCTTTTATAAATTCACCAATGGTAAATTTCGGTTTTCTTGAAGCTCCATCAATGATAACCTCAACACTAACTCCCCTTTTCTTGGCATCGAGCAGGGCCTGTGCAACTTTGCGATTTGTTAGAGTATAGACGGCAATTTTTACCGATGTTTTTTCAGCATTGATCAGCTCAATGAGTTTTTCCATCAGTTCTTGCTTTGGTGCGATAAGAGCTTCGCAAGATTCTATGGGAGTTGATTCTCCATATACAGCGGCACAAAGAAGTGAAAAAATAACTAGAATTTTTCTCATTTGCGTAAATTGTAGCGCATCCCTATGATTTTAACAAACACAAGAAAGGATTTTTTCATGGCCAAACGACCCATTTATTATGATACTGAGACAACAGGAGTTAAACCCGATAGGGATCGTATTATTGAGCTTGCTGCCTATGACCCGGTGAATGAGAAAAATTTCACCTCACTGATCAATCCGAATATGCCCATTCCTCCCGAGTCGACGGCCATTCATAATATTACTGATGACATGGTAAAGAGTGCCCCCACTTTTAAGGAAGTCGCTGAAAATTTTGTCGCCTTCTGCGAAGGGGATGTTGTCCTTATCGCGCACAATAATGATTCGTTCGATCGTCCATTTCTTGAATATGAATTTCAAAGACACGAAGTTCATCTTCCAACATGGACCTATCTCGATTCATTAAAATGGGCGAGAAAATATCGTCCTGATCTTCCAAGGCATACGTTGCAACATCTGCGAGAGATTCATGAAATTCCTGCAAACCAAGCGCACCGCGCTCTCGATGATGTGATTGTGCTTCATAAAGTCTTCTCCTCACTGATTGATGATTTAAGTATCGAAAAGGCATTAGAGCTGCTCAGCGCTACGAGTACGATTCGTAATATGCCCTTCGGTAAACATAAAGGCACACCTCTACAAGAGATGCCTAAGCACTATATAGGCTGGCTGAATACGAATGGTGCCTTTGATAAGCCAGAAAATGCAGAGCTGAAATCAGCGCTCGAAAAAATTGGCATGTTATGAAAGTTTTCATCCTTGGAAAGGGGTATGTTGGAAGCAAAGTTGCCTCTCAATTATGCTCCAAAGGGCATGAAGTCACAGCAACATCGTCTCGAGATGACCAGCAAGCCCCGCTCCAGAATCAAGATGCCCTCATCGTCACAGTCGCTAGTAAAAATCGAGACGACTATGAAAAAACCTATTTGCAAACCGCTAAAAACCTGAAAGAAATCATTCTAAAGGGGTGCGGCCTAAAGCAACTCATCTACACAAGTAGCACTTCTTCATATGGAGACTCCCCTCAGTCTAAAATCCTTGCCGAAACTGAAGAGGTTTATCTTTCTCTTACGAAAACCTTACCCGTTACAATCCTGCGTCTTTCAGGAATTTATGGTCCTGGGAGGGAAATTTCAAACTATCTCAAGCCAACCATGCCAGGAAGCGGCCAATTGCCGACAAATATGGTTCACGTCGATGATGTTTGTAGCGTAATCCTTTTTACACTTGAGCATCAACTGCAAGGCGTATACGACATTTCAGATGACGACCATCCGACCCGTTCTGAATATTATCGAGCACTTTGCGATAAATTATCGCTTGAAATGCCTACATTTGACCCATCTCTTCCTAGAGCGCATGGAGGAAATCGGGTGATTTCCAATGCAAAAATCAAGCAAGCTGGATATACTTTCATCCATCCACACCGTTTATATTTATGAGTACACATTTTTATATCCGTGGGAAAGAGGGAGATTTTCAGCTCACCTTTCCCCCAAATTCTCTGCTTACAAAACTAGATGAACTTGTTCCCGAAAAAGATGTTGATCTTCGGCTGAACTTCAAGGGCACACACGTTGACATACGAAAACGGAACGCTGACGTATGGACAAGTCTGATCAAAGGCAACAAGCGTCTTGAAACCACTCAGCTCTCAGATAAAATCGATACGCTGTTCCGCCGTCTATTCTATCAACTACATGAGGAGGATAAAAAATACGGCGCATATCGAAGTGTAACACGTATTCAACCTTTTCATGAATCGCGCATGCAAGTGCTGCAAGCGGATCATGATCTTAAGGAGTTCTGGCTCCAAAATAGCGAGGAGAGCCGGGGGCTTTCAACACTTCAAAAGGTTTTCATAAGCGTTTGGGCTTTTGTCAAAGAGCTCTTTTATTTCATCAAGTGCTCTTGGCATGCCCTACTATTAAATTATTAACGGTTGAGAGTCCAAAAGGCAAAATTTAAAAAACCTGCAAACGTAACCCATAGGATATATGGAAGTAGAAGAATTCCCGCAATCTTATCAACGTCGAAGAAAAAGATGATTGTCAATAGGAGGAAAACCCAAAGAAGGGTTAGATCGATGAAGGCGATAAATGGAGATTGAAAATTAAAAAAGATGAATGACCAGATGAAATTTAAGAAAAGTTGGACTCCAAAAAGTGGAATGGCCCATGAATTCCTTGGTTTTTTGGTCCATACGCGCCACAAAGCGATTCCCATGCAAAAATAGAGGAACATCCACACAGGTCCAAAAACAAAACTTGGCGGCGTCCAACTGGGCCTGTTAATTGTAGGATACCAGTTCATCGTTGCATCATGCGTAAAATATCCCGCAACGACACCAACTGCTAAACAAATAAATAGCGAAATTAATAGTTTGTATGAACTTTTCATGTTTTACCCTTTAAGCGATGTACCTTTTTAACTTCCTTCGCTTTCATAATAAACTTTTTTCCAAATCCTGCAAAAAGAAAAAGATGCACGGGATACATTGCCATCCAATAAATGCGTCCAAAAACGCCTTTGGGACGAAATGTTGCTGTTTGTATGAGAACATAGCCCTCGTTCATTTTTTCAATTTTAAATTCGAGCCAAGCTTCTCCCGGCACTTTCATTTCGGCAAAAAGAAGAAATCTTCGATGTTCTTCATCAGCAAAAAGTACGCGCCAAAAATCAAGGGCATCACCTGGCCGAGGTCTTTTACGATAAGTCTTTCCCCTTCTTAAACCGACGCCCCCAATCAAGCGATCTGCCAAACCTCTGATACGCCAGGCCCAATTCATATAATAGCCCTGCTTTCCACCCATTGAAAAGATAGCATCCATTACCTGATTAGGATCCCCTTCAAAATAAAATCTTTCTATGGAATGAAGACATCCAAATTCAGGAATATGAATATAATCTCCATATTTGGGAGCTAGACGGCTTGCAGAAAAAGAATCTTTCCAACTTGAAATGACAGCATGTTCTTCGATACGTGAAAAACATCGCTTGAGAGATTCCTCATAGGAAATACATTTTTTATCCAAGATCTCTTTGATTTCAAAATTCTTGCAGGTGGATCGCGATGTCATGCTAGCAACTAGCGTCCTCGCAAGATCAAAACTTGTAGAAGTGACAAAAAAGAGCCAATATGAGGAGAGTTTCGGAGTGAATAAAGGTACCGAAATAATAAAACGCTTTAATCCTCTCAAGCGCGCAAAGGTATATAACATCTCTTTATAGGTAAGAACATCGTCTGATCCAATATCAAAGGTTTTTCCGATACAATTTTTGTGACCAAGTACTTTTTGGAGATAATCAATCACATCAAAAATCGCAATAGGCTGACATTGGCTGTTTACCCATTTTGGGGCGATCATGATGGGGAGCTTTTCCACAAGATCTCGGATGATTTCATAAGAGGCGCTCCCAGAGCCGATGATGATCCCTGCTCTCAATACCGTGGTGGGAATTGAAGAGGTTTTTAAGATTTTTTCTACTTCATATCTCGATTGGAGATGTTTAGATAACTTCTCATCATTGACAAGTCCCGTGAGATAGATGACTTGCTTGCACTGCGTAGCTTCTATGCCCTTTTTGAAATTCTCGGCAGCCTTGCGATCTTTAACATCAAAAGTCTTTGCATCTTTTGACATAGAATGAACGAGATAATAGGCAGCATTGATATCTTTTGGAATCGATGCAAGAGAATGACTCTCAAGTAAATCCCCTTGAATTGGAGTAACCGATTCTTTGATATTTTCCGGGATAAAAAAGCGTTCAGGATTACGCACTAGAGCAAAAACATGATGCCCATGTTCAACTAAAATTGGAAGAAGCCGTGAGCCGATGTACCCATTGGCTCCAGTTAAAAGGATGTTCATAACTTCTTATGCCCTAAAAATTCTTGCCTATTTCAGCAGAAATCAAATGCGATTGGAAGATTGATCCAAACTCACCTTGATAATTGAGAGATCCATAGGGGTATTTCTTTTTGCATGGGATAAACTGCGCATTGAACTGAACAGCTCCCAGGTTTTGTGTTTTGTTACTAAAGACTTCAATTCCAAATGTTGAAGCAGAGCCTACAAAAAAGACATTGGCGCGGTTTGTGCTAAAGGGCTTTTTGTTTACCCAACTTCCTTTTTCTTGCAGAATCACACTCCCCCATGTATAGCCGAGCGATTGATAAAACCGGAGGCCTGCTTCGCTGCGAAGTAGGGAGCTGTATTGGTTGCCGACAACGATGTTAAAACCTGAAGCACCACTTTCTTTAAAGCTATCTTGCCAGTTGTTTGCCCAATCAAACATAACGAAGGGCTCGATCACAAACCAGGGCTCTTTGCCGTAGAAGGGTGTGCTAATTTCTAGGTGTGGTGATAAGAGCCATCCATCAACATTTGCTCTTGAGGTCATCCCCATTGTGCGACGCGTATTACGTGATTGATAAAGCCCTCCCCATAGCGCTGCGTTGATAAAAAGGTATTTTCGATTCCAGGAACCGTAGACTGTTAGAAACTCTTGATGCGTTTTTGCATTTCCTGCATTTCCTGCTAGGTCAGTGTAATTGTAGGCATAAGCTGCTCCAAGCCCAATCACACCATTTTCAAAGCCACGAAAATCAAAACCTACCATCGCACCACCTATCCAGCTTGTTGCTTTGGAAAAGTTGCCCGATTTTTTCTGGCGTACATAATCGCCAAAACCTATAGCCCATATGGAGTATTTGGCATCTTCTGTGCACGGCTTATTCCATCGAATAGTGTCTGTGGCATCAGCTAAGAGGCCAACCTCTTGATCAAAGTTTGGACCATTATTTGCTCGATTATATGATGCTTTATGTTGATATGAATATTGACTAGATGCAACCTGAGATGTTAGAGCAAAAAGAGAGTTTGCAAAGCCGCTTCCAGTACCAAAACTTGTGGGAACAACTGCGTCTAGAATAGCGCTTGAATCACTAATGGCAACGCTCCGCATTTCACCTTCTCCTGAAGGTAGAGACGCACCCGATAGCGCTGTCGTGACTCCTGATGGGGATACAAGTGCCGCATAGAGCAGCGAAGCACCCGAATCCACTCCTCCAATAACTGCAGCACCAAGATCATTAATAGCAACAGTGTCAATCTGCCCAGACGCTGGTGGCAAAGCATCGCCTGTAAGCGCTGTTGTCACTCCTGTACTCGAGACCAGTGCGGCGTATGACACTGCTAAATCCGATGTGCCTCCAATAATTGCCTCTCCGGTGCTGTTGATTGCAACGGCGTTAATGCTTCCAGTAGCTGGTGGCAAAGCATCGCCTGTAAGCGCTGTTGTCACTCCTGAACTTGAAACTAATGCGACATATGGAGCTGCAGAACCGGCATCTGTTCCCCCAACAATACTCGTTCCATTATCACTAATATCTACACTCAAAATAGATCCTGTTCCAGAAGGTGCTGCTGCGCCTGAAATCTCTGTTGCAACACCTGCTGAAGAAATAACTGCAGCATATGGGTCAGAACTACCGCCATCAAGCCCTCCAATAATTGCAGCTCCTGAATTGTTAATTGCAACACTATTGATCCTACCGGATCCAGATGGTATACCTGCTCCTGAAATCTCTATTGCAACACCTCCTGAAGAAACGACCGCAGCATACGCATCGGAACTATTATCATTTCCTCCAATAATTGATGCTCCTGCATCGTTGATTGCTACACTATTGATGCTTCCAGTCCCACTAGGTATTGCACCTGAAAGCGCTGATAGCACTCCTCCACTTGATACAAGTGCCATATAAGGTTCGCGAGAATCACTATCTTCCCCGCCTATTACCGCTAGACCAGAATTATTTACCGAAACACTTTTGATCCTACCAGCTGCTGGAAGGATTGGGGTTCCTGTAAGTAATGTGGTAAACCCCGAGGAAGAGAACAATGCGGCATAAGCTCCACCAGTGGTATCATCTCTCCCCCCAATAATGCCTGCTTCAGACACATTGACTGCAACACTGTCTATAATCCCATCACTAAGAAGCACGCCTGGACCTGATAATGCCGTTGTAACTCCTGCCTCTGAGACTAATGCAGTGTAAGAATCGGTGAAAATATTATCTTGTCCCCCAATAATAATAGCTCCATATATGCTAGATGAGGTTCCTAAAGCTAATAAACCAAATGTAAGTTTTGTAAATATTCTACGCATGATTTTTTCTCCCACTGTCATTACAACTCGAGTTTATAATTGATCAAAAATTCTTTCCTATCTCAGCAGAAATCAAATGCGATTGGAAGGCTGATCCAAACTCACCTTGATAGTTAAGAGATCCATAGGGGTACTTCTTTTTGCATGGGATAAACTGCGCATTGAATTGCACAGCGCCCAGATTTTGTGTCTGATTACTGAAGACTTCAATCCCAAATGTTGAGGCAGAACCCACAAAAAAGACATTGGCGCTGTTAGCACTAAAGGGCTTTTTGTTTACCCAACTTCCTTTTTCTTGCAGAATCACACTCCCCCATGTATAGCCGAGCGATTGATAAAACCGGAGACCCGCTTCACTGCGAAGTAGGGAGCTGTATTGGTTGCCAACAACGATGTTAAAGCCTGAGGCA